>JAQCAD010000068.1 GCA_027621915.1 Pseudomonadota bacterium | reverse complement strand
CCGAATTAATCGACGCTTTGCGTCGAAATAGGCATAGCTAAAATTTGAAAAAATTTGGGGTCGAACCGCAATTTCATAATTTCGGTTCGACCCCTTTTATCCCTAGATGCTGGAAGTCTCGCGCTGGATCGCGAGCCATACACTGGTATCTTTGCCCAGCTTTACTGGCACAACTCGCCAATGCATCAGAAATGGCGTGCCGTCTTTTCTGTAGTTGATCGCCTTACCCTCAAATCGACCGCCGGCGCTAAGTGTTTTGCTCAGTCGGGCAATCACTGTCTTGTCGGTAGCTGCCCCCTGCAATATCTTTGGCGATTTCCCCAGAACCTCAGCGGGGCTGTACCCGGTCAGTTTCTTGAAAGCTTTGTTCGCATAAAGAATTTTGGTTCTATTCGTCGCGTCTGTTATCAGTATGGAGTCAAAACTGTTTTCCACCAGTGCTTTCAGAGCGTGGATATTCAGTTTGGGACCCTGAAGGACCTTATCGAGTGATTTGATCATTTAACGTTCCTGCAAGTATTCGGATTTAAAGAAAAGAAGAAATAAACATTCTGGAAAGTAGCGCAGACTTTCGATGTTGCGGTTTCCGCGTCAGTGCGTTTAGATGACCCTATCTTGCCTGTTCCGCAGTGTGAAAGGCAGGGTATACATGTAACCATTTGTATCGAAAATAGGGGTCGAACCGAATTAATCGACGCTTTGCGTCGAAATAGGCATAGCTAAAATTTGGGGTCGAACCGCAATTCATAATTTCGGTTCGACCCCTTTTATCCGCGAATAAAAGCGGTTCGACCCCTTTAACGTGTTGGCTGTTTCAAGTTGTTCAGCATGTAACTAACCACAGGAACTGAAGCACATGCGAGTTGCTATCATCGGCGGAACCGGATTTGTGGGTCGCTATCTCGTCGACGCGCTATTGGACTCCGGGCACTCGATTTCGCTCCTGGTGCGGCAAGGTAGCGAGAGCAAATTGCAGCAACCAGAAAAAGTTCATCTTGTTCACGGTGACCTGAGCAACAATGAGTCGATTCTCCGTGTGCTCGAAGGATGCGATGCGGCGATCTACAACGTCGGAATTCTGCGTGAGGTGCCGCGAAAGGGCATCACCTTTGAGTCGACGCAATATCACGGCCTGGTTAGTACAGTCGATGCCGCACTAGCGGTCGGCGTGCCACGACTCCTGCTCATGAGTGCCAATGGCGTCAAATTGCCGGGGACGCGGTATCAGGAAACTAAACTACACGCCGAAGAGTACGCTCTCAACAGTGGACTGAACGTCACCGTGTTCCGGCCGTCCGTAATTTTCGGTGACCCTCAGGGTTCAATGGAGTTTGCAACGCAACTGTTCAACGAAATGGTTCGGCCGCCAATTCCTGCTTTAAGCTTTTTTTCGGGTAAGGATTTGAAGCAAGGCGCGGTTGTCATGTCGCCCGTCCATGTCAATGACGTGGCGAGCGCATTCCTCGCCGCGCTTCAGAACAACGAGTGTGTCGGAAAAACCTATGCGCTGGGAGGACCGGAGATCCTGACGTGGAAGGAAATGGTCTCGCGAATTGCCGCGGCGACAGGCCGTCGCAAGTGGTTTCTGCCAATGCCGATCGCATTGATGCGTATCGGCGCGGCGCTTTTCGACTGGTTGCCCCTATTTCCAGTGACGCGCGACCAACTGAGCATGCTGGAAGAGGGCAACGTCGCCGATGTGGCAGTCCTGAGATCGCTTATTGGCAGAGAGCCGACTGCATTCTCCGTCGCGAGCCTGGAGTACCTCGACAAGTAAGCTGAAACATCTGGTTACAGATGCATACAGAATCGACACCATTGCGCGATGGCTTATCCGTAGGATGGCGCCCTACAACAAATCAACTGAATCAAAAGGATAAGCAAATGACACTCTTAATCTCCAATCGCGTTTCATTCTGGGCTGTATTATCGTTGTGTCTGATCGCCGTTGTCGCCAACGCCGAGCACCACGAAACAAGTGAAACAAAGACACTCGACATCGTTGATACGGCTGTCGGAGCAGGGCAGTTCAACACGCTGGCTGCCGCACTGACAGCCGCCGGTCTCGTTGACACCCTGAAGGGCGACGGTCCTTTTACCGTTTTTGCCCCGACGGATGCGGCGTTCGCCAAGCTGCCCGAAGGTACGGTCGAGAACCTGCTGAAGCCCGAAAATCGCGATCAGCTGGTCGCAGTTCTGACCTACCACGTCGTACCTGGAAAAGTGTACGCCGCGGATGTTGTCAAGCTGACCGGTGCTACAACCGTAAACGGCTCTAATGTAACGATCGCAGTCGTAGACGGCGGCGTACGAATCGACAATGCCAATGTTGTAACAACGGACATAGCAGCGAGCAACGGTGTCATCCACGTCATCGATGCCGTTATTCTTCCCAACTAGTAGCTGTCCCCCGTGCTGGCACAAGGACGTGCCGCGCTCCTGACTATGAACACACTTGAATCATTTACACCCGGCATTCGCATCGCTGTGGTGGGCGCAAGCGGCGGCATTGGGACGGCCTTGGTCGAACTCTTTTCGCAGCATCCCAGGGTCGCCATGGTCTATGCGCTATCGCGAACGCCTTGTTCTGCAGTGTCACCCAAGGTCACGCACGGCAAACTGGACATGGCCGACGAAGAATCGATAGCGAGCTGCGCGGCGATGGCCTCGTCTAAGTCGCCGCTCGATATCGTCGTTATCGCGACCGGAATACTCTGGTCGGGCGAGACGCTCAGGCCGGAGAAGAGCATGCGAGAATTTGACGCTGAAAAGCTTTCCCAGGTTCTTGCCATCAATGCAGTAGGGCCCGCAATGGTCGCAAAACACTTCCTGCCGAAGCTGCGCAAAAACTCGAAAACGGTACTTGCCGCGTTGTCCGCTCGTGTTGGAAGCATAGGCGACAACCGGCTCGGTGGCTGGTATTCGTATCGAGCGTCAAAGGCGGCGCTGAACATGCTGCTGAAAACGCTATCGATTGAACAAGCTCGATCGTTGCCGCAATCCATTGTTGTCGGCCTGCATCCGGGAACCGTCGACACCGGGCTGTCGCGGCCTTACTCGAAAAGCACACCGGCGGAAAAACTCTTCTCTCCCGAAACATCCGCCGGCCATCTTGTTACAGTGCTCGACAACGTCTGTCAGGAGGACAGCGGTGGAGTCTTCGCCTGGGACGGTAAACGAATTGAAAACTAGAATCCTGCTATCCGCGTTTTTTCTGCTAACCCTGGGACCATTAGCTATGGCGATTGAAGAGCCGGAGTTCGATGTTCTGGCCGAATTTGATGCATACGAAGTTCGCCGCTATGCGCCTTACCTCGTCGCGGAAGTAGATGTGGCAGGTGAGGGGTCGGACGGTCAAGCATTCCGCATACTCGCTGGCTATATCTTCGGTGATAATCAGGAAAGCGAAAAGATGCAGATGACGGCGCCTGTAGAAGCTCGAGCAAATCCACCCAGCGAAAAGATGGCGATGACGGCACCCGTAATATCGGGCACACGTAACGATCAGAGCACGACTACCTTTGCATTCGTCATGGAGCGCAAGTACACGCTGGAAATGCTGCCCCGCCCGAATGACGAACGAATTCGCTTGCTCGAGAGACCGGCGCGCGTTCTTGCTGTTCGCAAGTATTCCGGAGGCTGGAGCGAATCGAAGTTCGCCGAAAACACGCGTTACCTTCTGGACGCGCTGGCCACCGACAATATCAATGTCAGCGGTGATTTCGAGTGGGCGCGTTACGACAGTCCTTTTAAGCCCTGGTTCATGCGTCGCAATGAAATATGGGTTCCCATCGAGTGGCCGGCAGGCGCTGGTCCAAAATAGGGGTCGCAAAATAGGGTGCAAAATAGGGGTCGAACCGAATTAATCGACGCTTCGCAAAATAGGGGTCGAACCGAATTAATCAAATTTGGGGTCGAACCGCAATTTCATAATTTCGGTTCGACCCCTATATTCCCTTAGTCGCTCACGATTCGCCGAGCAACTCGCGCGTTGCGCGGTAGCCCTGTTCGATGGCCGCCTCGGTCATTGCACGGGCGTCGGCGTCGGAATTGGCGATGGCTATTCGACCGAAGCGCTGCCTGCCTTTCAGCCAGTGCCGGTCTGCATCCGTCCAGTCTTCCGATCTGTAGTAGCTCATCTCGTTTTTTTCGTGGTTGTAGCCGAGCGCGTAGCCGTGCGGCCAGCGGTTGACGGTGATCGCCCGGATGTCCCGCGCCGGATCGAACCCGCCTTCCGCCAGCATGGTGCCGAGCTGTTCGCGGATATTGCGTTCGAAAGTTTCGAAAGTGGTACCGAGCAACTCGTGGCGGCCTTCGCGAAACTGGTCCGCTGCATGGCCTTTGCCGGACACCGGAATGCGATACATCTTGACCGTAATCGGCTCAGCGGGCGTCCTGGCCGATTGATAATCCCCGAATTGCAGCGGGTAAGTGAGCCGGATATCGGAAAAAAAACTACCGGGGCAGTAAGCCGCAAAAATCCCGATCTTCTGGAATGCCGTCCAGTTGCGGAACAGCACGTTGGTCGATACCAGCGGTTCCCTGAGCGACTGCCGCAGCGCTTTTCGCTGGTCCGCCGGGATCTCCGGGCACAGGTGCGGAATAACCGAGTTGTAGCAGGCCATGACGCAAAAGCCTGCCCGTACGCGCCTCGACTGGCCATCCTGCACGTAAGTTACTTCGACCTGTTTCGCGTTGTCCGGATCGCCGACATGCCGGGCATGCACAACGGTTGAATTCAGGCGCAGCCTGACCGGCGAGTCGTCCTGGTCGAGTTGGCTGTAATCGAACTTCGCGGAGATAATGTCGTGCATTGAATTGCCGGGAGCGACGCGTGGGATCATCGCGCGCACAAGCATGCGCGCGACGGACGCATTGCCATCCGGAAAGTGAAAATCTTCCTTGTAACTGTGTTTCTGCCATTCCGGCGAGCGCCGTGCCATCAGGTCGAGTTTGAGCCCTGCCTCGCCGGGCAAGCCGTAGCGCATCGCGGCGACAGCCGGCGTCAGGTCAACGCCATTGCCCATGTAACTGCCTCGCCACATCCAGAAGAAATCGGCAACTTCCTGGCTAGCGCCGGCGATGTCGGTCAGAAACTCGATGTAGCTGATGGACTGCAGGAAATTGAGCTTCTCCTCTGTCGAATAATTGGCAAGGTATTCGCGATCGCCGCAGAACAACTCGATGATTTTCTCCTGCGTCGCGGCGGACAGCGGCGTTTGCCTGAGAAACGCGGTAACGGCGTCCCGATCGCCGATCCCGTATTCGAGTTCGGCGGGCAGCGTCACGTAGGCTGTTTGCTGTTCGCCCTGCTGGAGATCCGGATTGCCCGCCACCAAGCGGTTGGCGCCAAAGGTTTTCTTGTCGAAGAAAATCCCGCCGCGCAAGCCGAGTGAGGGATACAGCTCGTGGTCGAAGACTTTCCTGGCCTGGCTTACGTCGATACCGAGATCGTCGAGCAAAGACTTTGCCGCAGCCGGGTAACTCCACGGCGCCTCGATGTACTCGGTGCCGCCAAGATCCACCAGCATGCGGCCGTCGATGTGAAATTCGTTGCGCTTGGCGTGGCCGCCGAAGTCGTCGTGGTTTTCGACTATGAGTATGCGCGCGTCCGGGCCTGCTTCCTTGCGGAAGAACCACGCCGCCGCGAGACCGCTGATGCCGCCGCCGACGACGATGAGATCATAGTCTTCGCCGGTCTCGATCGAGTCGCGAGGATCGTCGAAACGCTCGCCATCGCGCATCCTGTGTGCTACCTCGAACGAACCCGGGTGGCTGCCGCGAAGACCGTCACGGGTCGGCGGGTAATAGCCGGCCAGCATCTGTGCGCTCGGATCGCCATCTGTCGCGGCGAGTGCCTGTGCGAGTGGCGTCGACAGCAACGATCCGGTGACCGCGACGTTAATGCCGTTCAGAAAGTCGCGACGCGTGATGTCGCGGTGCATGCCCAGTTGCCGGTCGGATCTTTTCATGGTTGTTTTCCCGTGACCGATTCTTCTAATTGTAGGCGTGGTCTCGGGGCAGAAAATAGGGGTCGAACCGAATTAATCGACGCTTTGCGTCGAAATAGGCATAGCTAAAATTTGGGGTCGAACTGCAATTTCATAATTTCGGTTCGACCCCTTTTATCCCGCGTCCTTGATTTCACGGACCTGGGAGAATTGATTTGTCAGTATCATTACGTGAAATACTTGCACGAACTGGCCAGACAAATTCAGGGCAGAAAAATCATGACAGAAAAAGAACTACCGCAACACGCACGTGTGGTCATCATCGGCGGCGGCATCATCGGCTGCTCAGTGGCCTATCACCTGGCCGAAATGGGCTGCAAGGACGTCGTACTGCTGGAGCGTGATCAACTCACCTCTGGCACCACCTGGCATGCAGCCGGCTTGATGACAACTTTTGGTTCCGGCTCGGAAACCACTATCAGCATTCGTAAACACTCCATGGAGCTTTACAAACGGCTGGAAAAGGAAACCGGCCAGCAGACGGGCTTCAATGGTTGTGGCTTTATCGAACTGGCGGCGGATGCCGATCGTATGGAAGAGTACCGGCGCATTTCCAATTTCAATCGCCTGCACGGCATGGATATCCACGAACTTTCGCCTGCCGAAATCAAAGCCCTGTTTCCCTTTGCGATGACCGACAACATCAGCGGCGGCTTTTACGCCGAGAATGACGGCCGCATCAACCCGGTTGACGTCACCATGGCGCTGGCCAAAGGCGCGCGCATGAAAGGCGCCCGCATCATACAGAACACACCAGTGACCGGTGTGCTCACGCGCAACGGTACCGTCACCGGAGTGCGCACCGGGCAGGGCGAAATCCGCTCGGAATTCGTGGTGAACTGTGCCGGCATGTGGGCCCGCCAGCTGGGCGAACAATCCGGGGTGGTGATACCCAACCAGGCGGCCGAGCACTACTACCTGATCACGGAACCGATCGATGGCATCACCGCCGACCTGCCGGTGCTGGAAGATCCATCGGTGCACGCCTACTACCGCGAAGAAACCGGCGGCCTGATGGTGGGCATGTTCGAACCCGACTGTGCGCCCTGGAAAGTGGAAGGCATACCGAACGATTTCTCTTATGGTGAATTACCGCCGGATTGGGACCGCCTGATGCCATTCCTGGAAAAAGCCATGGAGCGCGTGCCGATTTCCATGGAAGCCGGCATCCGCAAATTTTTCTGCGGGCCGGAAAGCTTCACACCCGATCTTGCACCCATCATCGGAGAAGCACCGGAGCTGCGGAATTATTTTGTCGCTGCCGGTCTGAACTCGGTTGGCATCATCACTGGCGGAGGGGTCGGCCGGGTGGTGGCGAACTGGATACTCACCGGCAAACCCGACGTGGACGTTACCGCTATCAACATCGACCGCTTCCATCCGTACCAGTGCAACCCGGAATACCGCCGTCAGCGGGCCCTGGAATCACTGGGCCTGGTGTATGCCTGTCATTACCCGGATCGCTCGCCAAAGACGGCGCGCGGTGCACGGCAAACGCCGTTCCACGAAAGACTGGCGGCACAGCGTGCGCATTTCCGTGACGTCAGTGGTTGGGAATGCCCCGGCTGGTACGCACCGGAAGGCCATGTACCGGTGGCCGATCGCCTCACCTGGGGACGCGCCAACTGGTTTCCCTGGTGGGCAGCTGAACACCGGGCCTGCCGCGAAGCGGTGATTGCCATGGACATGTCCTTCATGGGCAAATTCCTGGTACAGGGACGCGACGCCGGCGCTTTCCTTGATTACATCTCAGCCAATGCCGTGAATGAAAACCCCGGGCAGATCACTTACACCCAGTGGCTGAACGATGCCGGCAACCTGGAAGCGGACCTGACTGTCATCAAGCTCAATGATGAGAAGTTCATGGTCGTGACATCCGATATCGCTCATCGCCACACCGAAACCTGGATGAAGCGTCATCTGACCGATGACCAGCATGTGTTCATCACCGACGTTACCTCAAGTTATGGCCAGCTGAATATCCAGGGGCCGCGCTCACGCGAACTGCTGCAATCCATCACCCATGCCGATATGTCCAACGAGGCTTTTCCGTTTCGTGCGGTAAACGAAATCGATATCGGCCTCGGGCGAGTGATGTGCGTGCGCATTACCTATGCGGGCGAACTGGGCTATGAACTGAACATTCCTTCCGAACAAGCCATCCATGTTTATGACCGCATTGTCGAGGCCGGCAGGAGTTTCGGCTTAACGCTTGCCGGATTGAAATCGCTGGCCAGTCTGCGCCTGGAGAAAGGCTATCGCGATTACGGTCACGATATCGACAACATGGATAACCCCTACTCGGTGGGCCTTGGCTTTGCAGTGCGAGTGGATAAGCAAAGCGACTTTATCGGCAAACAGGCCTGCATCCGGCGCAAGGCCGATGGCCGCTACCCGGAACGGCTGGTGAACATCCTGTTGCAAGACCCCGAGCCCCTGATGATTCACCATGAAATCGTGCTGCGCGATGGCAAGCCGGCAGGTAGTGTACGATCGGCATCGTATGGCCACACTTTGGGAGCTTCGGTGGGTCTGGCCATGATCAGTGCCGGTGACGGCGGTTCGGTTGATGCGGCATACCTCAGGGAAGGGACGTGGCAAGTGGATATTGCCGGTCGAATTTATGCCGCCGAAGTATCACTGCGGCCTTTCTACGACCCCGACATGGCGCGCATCAAAGCCTGATGGCCAGCAACGGCTTATTGGAAATCAACTAAAGAGGTGTCTATGTACACATTGTATGGTCGCAAGGGAGCCGGGTCTGTTTCCGTGCAGTTTCTGCTGGAAGAGGCCGGCGTGTCTTACAAGATGGTTTGGGTCGAGGACGTGAAGGCGCCCGAATTTTTGCAGGTCAATCCCAACGGCAAGGTACCCGCGCTGCAACTGCCCGGTGGCCAGATCATGTACGAGTCGGCAGCCATGATGGCGTTCCTCGCCGAGGCGCTGCCCGCCGCCGGGATGACACCTAAAATTGGCACAGCCGAACACGCGCTGATGCTGCAGTGGCTGGTACTGCTCTCGGCCGGCACTTATGAATCCATCCTGCGTTATTTCTACTCGGAGCGTTACGGCGAGGCCGTCAGCGTGAAGTCCAGGGCCAGCGAAGAAATCGATCGGCTTTATGGCGTGATGGAAACCGAGTTAGCCCAAAAAGGTCCCTACCTCTGTGGCAAACAAATCAGCGCTGCCGATGTCTATCTCACGATGCTGGCGAGCTGGTACGAGCCGGATATGACGGCCCTCGGCAAAAAGTTTCCCAGGATTCTCGCCATCTACAACACTGTCGCGGCGCGGCCGGCCTGGAAAACGGTACAGGCGGCCAACGCCAACTAGCCGGTCTGGTCTTGCGTCAATAGACAGGAGTTTCAAAAGGCCTTTTCGATATTGAGGCGGCTGCGCGGACCGTCCACGCGACTTGTGTT
>JAQCAD010000022.1 GCA_027621915.1 Pseudomonadota bacterium | reverse complement strand
TAATATGAAAATGATGAGCAAAACACTCGCTTAACCTGACAACACATCTGTCCCATTTGTTTGAAGACGGACACATGGCGTGTCGGCTGGCGGCACGGCATAGGGGCATCCATCGGGAGCGCGGTTGTCTGGTTTTCTGCAGACATCGCGATGCGCGAGCCTTACTCGCACTCGCTGATTCCCGTGTGGAATGCGGCCATCAGGCTGACGTTTTTCGTGATCATTACGGTGCTGTTAACAGCGTTGCGACGCGCGATGCGGCGCGAGACCGCGTTGGCTCAGACTGATCATCTGACTGGTGCTGTCAATAAGCGATTCTTCAGCTATCTCGCGCATTCCGAAATGGATCGTTGTCAGCGATATAGGCATCCTTTCACACTTGCTTATATCGACATCGACAACTTCAAGTTTATTAACGATAACTTCGGGCACATCGTTGGGGACCAGGTTCTAAGGAGTGTCGTCAACGTTTTAAGATAGCACATTCGCAGTACTGATCAGATCGCCCGCCTGGGCGGCGACGAATTTGCCCTGCTCTTGCCCGAAACGGACCATCCAACCGCTCGCGTAGTGTTGCCATTGATTCGTTCGGAGCTAAGCGAAGAAATGCTGAGCAGTAGTTGGCCAGTTACGTTTAGCGTTGGTGTCTTGACATGTACAGATGCGCCATTGTCGACTGACTCCCTCGTGGCTATGGCCGATAAACTGATGTACGAAGTTAAAAACAGCGGCCAGAATTCCATCCTGTACGATACGTATCCTGAGCCCAACTCGAATCAGGCGCGCTTGGATTTGAATTAAGCCCGGCTTCGTATTCCACGTCGCGCGCCAGCGTGTTGAATTGCTAACGGTGTGTCCCATCGCCTTTTAGATAGGTATCCAGGAATTTGACGTAAGCGTTCGAAGCCGATACCTGGTTTATCTTCTTTCGAAACCCATGACCTTCATCCGGAAACACGATGTACTCGACTGGCACTTCATTCGCTTGGATTGCGGCCA
This sequence comes from Pseudomonadota bacterium, assembly GCA_027621915.1. Lineage (GTDB taxonomy): Bacteria > Pseudomonadota > Gammaproteobacteria > Steroidobacterales > Woeseiaceae > SZUA-117. The sequence continues at coordinate 49,064 of JAQCAD010000022.1, read as the reverse complement.
CCAACTCATCGCTTTCAATCTGCAAAACGCGCGGATCGTTCGCACCCTGAATAACCAAAGTCGGCTTTACAATACTCTCGGTGTGAAACAGCGGCGAAATTCTGCGATGCCGTTGTGCATCGATCGCCGGATCACCCATCTCATCGTACAACGACTCCTTGAAGGATTCCCACCACGGCGGAATGCTTTCAAGCGTACGAACCCAGTTCGTTACGCCGAAAATATCGATCCCGACATCAAACGCCTCAGGCTCAAACGCCAGTGCTGCCGCAACCATATATCCACCGTACGAGCCACCAATGACCCCGACCTTCTCACCATCAATCCAGTCGAGCGATTCAAGATATTTTCTTCCATAAACGATGTCCTGCAAATCTTCCTCTCCGTGACGCCTGTCGTCGAGATGAAAGAAAGTTTTTCCATAGCCTGATGAACCGCGATTATTCGCGCCGAGCACCGCGTAACCATGATTGACGAGGTGCTGCACCATCGCCCGATAACCGGTTCGCGTCTGACCACCCGGGCCGCCATGAACCAACACCAGGCCCGGTACCGGTCTCTCGGCGCTCGCACCGTGGGGCTTGTAAAGAATTGATGGAATTTCCAGCCCGTCAAAACTCTTGTATCGAATCACTTCGCTGACGACAAGATGACTTTGATCGATCTCCGGATTGAGCGCGTCTGTCATTTGCCGGGCGGTTCCGGCTGCAAGATCAATGATATGTATGTTCGACGGCGAGTTGTCTGCATCGATAATCAGAGCGATGTGACCCTCGTTGGCCGAAAATCGAACGCTCCCAAGGTCGCCTTCAGGCAACGTCGGCAACTCAACGGATTCACCCGCCTTCAAATCTCTTACAGTGACTTCGGTGCGTGCGTCAGCGTTGATTCCAATCACCTGGTAACGGCCAGGTCTGGAATAAGATACATAACTGACGTCCCAGGCAGCATCGACTAATAGCGCTTTCTCACCCGATTCCAGGTTATGCGTCCATGCCTGATTGAACTCACCGTACTCATCGGTAGCATAAACCAACGATTTACTGTCAGGCGTGAACCCATAGGTTCCATACGAAATGTTACCAACGTGCTGCGTAATTAATATTGGATCTTTTTCAACAGTCGTTAAGTCGACAACATAGACATCGGAGTCCGCACTGGTTCGGGGCTTATCCAATGCCATCCAGCGACCATCCGGACTAACACCGTTGATTTCAAAACCAGGGTTCTCGAAAACAAGTTCCCGGGTGTAGTCCTCCGACGAGTATCGATAGAGATCGAAGCTTTGCTGATTGCGTTCAGTTGTCGTCAGATAAAAACTGCTGCCATCCGACGCCCAGCCAACAAAGCTGGCCTTTAGCGCATCGCCCGGCGTGATATCCCTATTGGTACCGTCTGTCTCGCGGACGACAATATGATTCAATTCATCGCCGCCGCCATCGTAGGTATAAAGAATTCTTTCATCATGCGGAAACCAGCTGACCGCAAATACGGCGTTGTCATCTGAGGTAGTCAATGGCTTCGGGTCACCACCGCTCAACGGCAGTGCATAAGCATTGAAAACGCCAGTCGAGTCGGACGAAATCAGCAAGGACATTCCGTCCGGGGAAAATGCATGTGCCGTGGAGCCAACCAGACCATAGCTTGTCGTCGCAAAAAAAGTTTCAGCGCTATACTTAGGAACAGACTTTGGCTCAGGACTTTTCGCGCAGGATGTCAGGAACGCGCATGACACGGCGAGCAAAATAACTGGTCTGATGTTATGCATAGCTTAAGCCTCTGGGAGTAATACAGTGAACCGGTTGCTTACCGGATTAATTTTTTGGACTTGCGGTCATCGGGATTTTCGTCCGATTGTCGATTATAAAATGCACTTCAGGCGCACGTCGATGCCTGATTCGTAAACCAGTTGGGCACAAATCGGGAGCAGATCAGATTTTGGACATTCATATACGTGACGCAACCCCTGCGGACCAACCCGTTATTGCCAGCTTCAATTCACGATTGGCGGCGGAAACCGAGGGCAAAATATTGGATGAGGAACTCATAGGACACGGTGTAGCGGCGCTTCTGGCCGATCGGACGAAAGGCCGTTACTGGCTGGCAGACATTGACGGACAAATCGCCGGACAAATGATGGTGACCTATGAATGGAGTGACTGGCGCAACGGCATGCTCTGGTGGATTCAGAGCGTCTACGTGCCTGCAAAATTCAGGCGAAGAGGTGTTTTTTCCGCAATGTATGAACATGTAGCATCCCTGGTCAGGGCAGACAAAGACGCTTGCGGAATACGCTTGTACGTTGAAAAAAGTAACCTTCACGCGCAGGATACGTATCGGAACCTGGGTATGATCAAACCAGGCTACGAAGTGATGGAATCAATCTTGCCTGGCAAGTGAGGGGGAACAATGCTTAAGGTAGGTGACGTAGCACCTGAATTTATTCTGCCGGATGAGAATGGAAACGACATTTCCCTGACCAAATTATTGCACGAAAGCGCTGTAATTCTTTATTTCTACCCCGCCGATTTCACACCTGGATGCACGAAAGAAGCCTGCGCAATACGCGATATGCATGATGAAATCTTGTCGGTGGGCCTTAGCGTCATTGGAGTCAGTCCACAGGATGGGGAAAGCCACCGGCGCTTTAAGGACGAGCACGATTTACCATTTACGCTTGTTTGCGACACCGAGAAAGTCGCGATTCGGATGTACGATGCGGACGGACCACTCGGTTTCGGCGTTCGTCGCATAACCTACCTTGTTAATCAGGGTCAGAAAATTCAAGCGGCCACGCAGGCAAATTTGCTTATCGGTCAACACACAGAATTCATCAAAAAGGCCGTCATGCTTCGCGAGACCGCGGGCATAAAAGTACGATCTGCAAGCGACTAGCCTTACTCGCCGGTCATCGTCACCGTCACTTTCCGTTCATGCGACGCGAGACGATGCTCCCACAGATAAACACCTTGCCACGTACCGAGCGCACAACGTCCATTCGTAACAGGAATATTCAGGTCCGACTGAGTCAGGATGCTGCGGACATGCGCAGACATGTCATCAGGACCTTCCGCTGTGTGGGTGAACATTGAATCGCCGTCCGGCACCTGGCGTTGCATAAAGCTTTCGAGGTCAACCATCACAGACGGGTCAGCGTTCTCGCACAGCATCAACGACGCACTCGTATGGCGAATAAAGATGTGACAAAGGCCGGTCACAATGCCCGATGAAGCCACCAGTTGTTGAATCCGATCGCTAAGATCGTAAGTTCCGCGTCCTGACGTCGAAACATGGAGCTCTTCCTGCCTGATCATTCAGATGCCAACCGGACGTTCATTGCGTCATTGATAAACCAGGATATTCTTCTTCGGCCGGCTCACCCGTGTAGGGCGCACCATAACGAAGTCGAATAGTTTTGGTTTTTCCAAACCACGGAATGGAAACGAGGTATATATTGTCGTACTCGAATTCAGCGATTGCCGGCACAACCTTGCTAGCACCCAGTTGCGCGATCAGTTCCGGCACTGTATTGCTGTGCCCGACGATCAGAATTATCTTGCCTTTGTGCTTTTTGAGGATGCGCTCCAGCTCCGCCTCACCATCACCGGGATCATAAAGCTGTATTTCCAGGTCAAGTAATCTGGCGACGGGCTCTGCCGTTTCTACTGTACGTCGGTAGTTGGTTGAGTAAATCGCATCTACACCCGCCACCACATCTGCGTCAACGAGCTGTCGGGCGAGCTCTGCAGCTCGATCCTGCCCCGCCGGCGACAAAGAAGGATTATCAACTGGCGTTAATACTCTTTCCGCATGACGAACAAAGATCATCGTCGTGGTTGCCTGAGACTCGAAGAACCAGGCAAGCCCGAGCGCGATTGCGGTGTAAATGATGATTGCCTGAATACGGCGGCGATGGCGCTTCTGGCGGCGCTCCAGATCTGATTTCCCTTTTCCCATGGTGGGCGAGCTTACGAGTTTTTAGCTGTTTTGACTACAATCTCTAGCGATCGTCACCGTCTGATTCGCGGTACGTCACTTCACGATATTCGCCTTCGATCACGTGGTGAGTCTCCCGCCGGTCACGTTTTGGAACGGGTTCACTTTGAGACTGAGCGCCGAATCTCCTTTTTAACCACCAGGTACGTACGCTGACGATCGCCGCCATGACCAGCATAAATCCGGCGATTGCCAGGAATACGACGAAGCCCAATGCCAACGACAGCGAGATAACGACTATGCCGACGATGACGACGATTGCATTTGCAAGCGGATTGCCAGCCGGAAGTTGTCTGTTTCGAAAATACTGGTTCAAGAAAGATTCACCCAATTAATTCTTGCGTGTATAGAAGCCCTCAAACCACGGTGTCCAGCTTTCACCACCATCATTTGACTGCTCGAAAAATTGTCGCACACGACCATCGGGAAGCGGTGTCCACAATGCACGAAACGGTACTGTAATTCCATTACCGACAGTGTGCAAAAAACCCTCCATACGCATTCCCTCGTCCGTCAGACCGCCGCGAATATTGATTTGACTACCGCCCTCCGAATTCCATATCTGCACCCATTGATCCGTCGATTTGTCGAGATAATTAATACTCATCCCAGTGCCACCGCCGAGGTTCGCCCAGTTTTCAATCAGCAGACAACCGCGCTCTGCGGGCTGAATGCTGTTAGTACCGGCGGGAACGCCGTTGGCCACCGCCACATCCCACTCGCCGATCCAGAAATCGAAATCGCTGAAACCAGGCTGATGCCGACACGGATACGCCTGCACCGTCATCGATTCGATCAGCGCATCGTACTCAGCATTACCGGCCAGCGAATCAATTACGGCATCGCTTGTCAGAGCCCCGACAGACGTAAATCCCTGACCTGCCAGGATCTTAAGCTCCTCAATCGCCCCATCGGAATTATCGTCAGCAATTTTCAACCGGGACTTCTCAATGCCGATCCCGACCGGGGAAACACCATTGTTGGCGGCCCGGTCGAGTGCCAGGGCGGCGATCTCGAAGTTACCCGAGGTCCGTGCTTTCTGCGCGAGATTGAACCAGTCCTGTCCCGCCTTGCTGCCGTTCTTTTCGAGCATGGCGAACTCGGCCACTACATCATCAAATACGTCTGCGGATAACTGGCCAACCGGTGCAACGGAACAGGCCGCTAGCGACAGCGTTGCCAGGAACAATCGTAAACTATTGTTTTTAATATTATTTTTGGTCATCTCACCAAGTTCTCAAAAACCAATCGTGTGACTTCAGACCGAAAATTGCTGCAATCGTTCGAGGAGATGTAGTGCCTGCAGAGCTGACTATCAATGACAGCAATGCTTTTTCTTGAAATGCTTGCCGCCACCACGCAGAATGCGCCGCTCTGTAATCCGCACATCTATGGACAGGTGGCAGATCGGGTGACCAATTCGCCGGGAGCGATTTGGGACGCAGGAACGCAGTGAGTGCGCCCGAAGGGCGAGCTGCAGGGACGCAGCGAGTCAATGCACTGGTCCGTTGGATCGAGGGCATAAATTGGAGAGGTGGCAGAGCGGTTGAATGCACTGGTCTTGAAAACCAGCAAGGGTTAGTAGCCCTTCGTGGGTTCAAATCCCACCCTCTCCGCCAACACAATTAAACGGGCCCTGGTGGCCCGTTTTTTCGTAAGTACGTCCATTCGACGCCTCTCAACACGATGCATCACTGCTATTTCAATGCTTTCGCAATCCCTTCAAGGCCTTCCTGAAGCATCGCACTCGGACAAGCCAGGTTCATACGAAAAAACCCGTCGCCCTCTTCGCCAAAATCAGTTCCGCTGTAGAGGCCGACGCCACCCAGGTTGACGAGCCGATCCATGATTTCATTCTGCTTGAATCCGGTCCGCCGAAAGTCCAGCCACGCCAGGTAAGTCGCCTCCGCTGGAACCTTACTGACAGACTGGCAATTTTCTGAGAAATACGTCGCAGCCTGCCGATGGTTTGCATCCATATAAGAAATGAGCGCATCCAGCCACGGACCGCATTCACTGTAGGCAGCGATCATCCCGAGCGCCCCAAAAGTCGTGTCGTGGTTCAGTTGCATGAGATCAAGATACTTTTGAAATTCCGCCCGAATCTCTGCGCTGGGAATGACCAGCGTTGCCTGGGGAATGCCTGCTGTGTTGAAGGTCTTGTTTGGAGAAATAATTGTGATCGAACGCTCGCCACCAACTTGTCCATAGGGTTTGTGTTTGTGCCCCGGCAACGCAAGGTCGCAATGAACCTCGTCAGATACGACGATCAGGTCGTGAGATTCAGCAAGTTTCGCCAGTCCTCGCAGTTCACTGCTGGTAAATACTTTTCCAACGGGATTGTTTGGGCTGCACAGCATCACCAGTCGCGTACTGGGTTCAAGCTTGGCTTCAAGATCGTCGAGATCGAGCTCGAACCTGCCATCGACCTCACGAAGCGGGTTTCGTATTAATCGTCGCCCGTTTTGACCCGCCGAACGTAGCAGCGGACCGTAAGTCGGCGTCGGTGCAACGATCGAGTCACCCGGTTCGGATAGAACATCCACCATCGCCTGGATACCCGGTATCGATCCAGGCGGACAAAACATAAGCCATTCGCGAGGAACATCCCATTGGTGCCGCGTCCGCAGCCAATTCTGTATTACCGAAAAATACGATTCCGATCTGAACTCATATCCCAAAACAGGGTGCTCGACCCGAATGCCGATCGCATCAAGGATGGGTTTGGGTGTCGCGAAATCCATGTCGGCCACCCAGAATGGCAGCACATCCGCGCGCCCGAACAGGCGCTCATTCGCATCCCACTTGTAAGAACCCGACCCGCGACGATCGATTCGCTGGTCGAAATCGAATGTCAGATCCATGCGTAGATGCCGGTGGTAACAGCAGCTATCAGCAGCGCATAGGGAAGTTGCGTAACCACGTGGTCGATGTGATCGCTACCTGCCCCAACTGACGATAGAACGGTGGTGTCGGACACCGGCGACGCGTGATCACCGAAAATTCCCCCGCCGGCGATTGCCGCAATGGCCTGATAGACCAGCGGCGTAATTTCGCCACCGCTGACCTCAAACGTCACCGGCAGTGCGACGGGCATCATCATTGCGTACGCGCCCCACGAGGTGCCGGTCGAAAAAGAAATGGCGGCAGTCAGTAAAAAACATATAACAACCAGCGAGTTAGGAGATAAACCTGATGTAAATTGATCAACGATAAATCGCCCTGCTCCGAGCTCGGTGGTAACGGCGTTCAACGAGTAGGCCAGCGCAATAATCAGCAGTGCAGCCATCACATTCCTGGTGCCGGCGACGATGATGTCACCAACGTCACCGACGCCTGAAAACCGTCCCTTCACCGCCAGGGCCGCAAACATCCAGACGTTGGCGAGCATAAAAGCTTCGACGATTTTAACTTCGCCTGCCGCTATCAGCGACCAGGTGCCGACGCCGATTAGCAACAGTATTGGCGTCAACAGCTCCAGGAGCAACGACGGCTTTTGCCCGCCAACGTCCGTGAATACATCCTCGCCGTCATCCGACACGAGCGGTTTCCCTCCTGGGCGAATCAACTCACCGGTTTGCGCCGCCCGCCGTTCCGCTTTTCGCATGGGACCGAAATCAGGAATCACTCCGGCACACACCAGGAAAGTGAAAAGCAACATCAGCATCGGATAAAAGTTGTATTTGATTGCACCGATAAAAACGGCGAGGCCCTCTTCGACCGATCCAACCGCACCGCCCTGGGCGGCAATTAGACTGGCCATGTATGCACCCCACGCAGTAAATGGAACCAGGATGCAAACAGAAGCCGTTGTCGAATCCAGAATGAAGGCCAGCTTTTCACGCGGGATTCCGACGCGATCAGACAATGGCCGCATTACCGCACCCGTTAATAGCGGGCTGAAGTAGTCGTCGACGATAACGAAGCCCATACCCCAGGCCGATAGTTCGACCGCTCTTCGCTTTCCGGAACCACCGGCAAATCGTCGCGCGAGCGTTCCGAGTACCCCTGCACGTTTGAACAACTCGAAAAGAATCCCAATCAGTACAACGATTTCACAGATCCAGATGAAGTCGCCATTACCTAATGACGATTGGAATAATTGGTTCAATCCAACGCCCGGAACGCTCCCCATCATCAGCGTACCGACGAACGTGCCAGCAAGCATAGCGATCAATGCCGATCGGGTTATGAACGCGAGAACGAGGGTTGCCAGCAGCGGCGACAGCGACCACATGCCCCAGTGAAACGCTTCCATACAAGCTGCTCCGACATCCAGGTACCGGCAACGATGCAGTTTTTCCGTGACGAATACAACGGCGGCTGACGAGGAAACATGACTTGCAATATGACGCCGACCGACGGAGACTCCCGGTCAAATTTGAACGTGCTGCGGGATGCCATCATGGCTTGATCGCAGCGGGATTCGGGGAATAATTATGAGTAAAGGACTGGCAGCCACGGTGATGGCACTTTCCTTGTTTGCATTTAGCGGGGCAGTAGCGATGGCGGCCGAAATCTCAAGATATGTTCGTTACAGTTTTGACAATGAGATTCACTATGGCATCGAGGACGGCGACGAAGTTCACCAGCTCGATGGGGCGCCCTGGGCGAAGGGCAGTCGAACCGGAATAAGTGTCGCCGCATCCGATGTCACCTTGCTGGCTCCGGCCGAGCCGTCCAAGGTAATCGCTGTTGGCTACAACTACATCAGTCATCGGGAAGAAATGACGCATGAGGAAAACCGTCCAATCCCCGAGTACCCGCCGATATTCCTGAAACTGCCGACAACCATTACCGGTCCGGACACAGAAGTGCCCTACCCGGCCGACGCCACCGATTTACATTTCGAGGGCGAGCTCGTTGTCATCATCGGCAAAACAGCTCGTAACGTTGCAGCGGCCGACGCGGCGGAATATATTTTTGGCGTCACAGCAGGCAACGACATAAGCGAACGATCCTGGCAGGCGAACGATCTGCAATGGTTTCGCGCAAAAGGCACCGACAAGTTTGGCCCGCTGGGTCCGGCGATCGTTACCGGATTGAATTACCTGGACCTGCGGGTGCAAACGCGCCTGAACGGCGAAACAATGCAGAACCAGAGTTCAAAGGACCAGATTCACAACATACATGCGGTAGTGAGTTACATCAGCCAGTACGTAACACTCTACCCGGGCGACATCATCTACACGGGCACACCCGGCGCCACAAGCGCGATGAAACCCGGCGATGTCGTAGAGATCGAAGTCGAGGGCGTCGGGATACTGAGAAACCGCATTGTCTCGCGGGTTGATTGAGCCCGACAACGGCTCTCGGCCACCGGCTACCCCCCCGCCGCTAAGGAAACCGGCAAAGAAACGCTCAGAAATCACGCCGATTTCGGAACAAGACGGCTTGCGGCGCGGTCAAAACTGGTAGAATCGGCCCCATTATCAATGCAGGAGTTGTCGGAATGAATGACCAAGTAAACTATTTGGCGCCCGTCGCAGCGTTATCTGCAACAGATCGCTCGAGTTTTATCTGGAAGTGCTACGCCCACGTTGTCGGTGCAATCCTCGCTTTCGCGGCAATTGAGGTTTACTTGTTCCAATCAGGTGTTTCCGCGGCTATCGCAGCACCTATGCTCAACAACTGGTACCTGGTACTGGGCGCATTCGTTCTTGCCGGTTTCGGCGCAACTCACGTCGCTCACCGCGTGCAATCGATTAGTGCCCAATACGCAGCGCTCGCCGTATTTGTCGTATTTGAATCCCTCATATTCGCTCCAATGCTCTACATGGCATACAGGATCGAACCGGGCATGATCGACAGTGCAGCAGGTGTGACAGTGCTGGGTTGTGTCGGGCTCGTTGCCACAGCAATGATCACCGGACGGGATTTTTCTTTCCTGCGCGGTATGCTGGTGTGGGGCGGGATGCTTGCAATGGGTGGCATCGTCGCCAGTATGATCTTCGGCTTCCAGATGGGTACCTGGTTTTCAGTTGCCATGATCGGCTTTGCAGGCGCTGCGGTGCTATATGACACTTCGAACATCATGCATCACTACCCGCAGGATAAGTATGTCGCTGCGTCGATGCAGCTTTTCTCCTCGATAGCTCTGATGTTCTGGTACATCCTTCGAATGTTCATGAACAGAGACTAGTTTCCGCGCGACAGGATAAAAAAACCGGCCTTGGCCGGTTTTTTTTGCAATCAGGTTTTTCGCATCAGCTTTTCAGCGCCACCCATATACGGCAGAAGCGCTGCCGGTACAGTGACGCTACCGTCTGCTTCCTGGTAATTCTCCAGAATCGCGACAAGCGCACGACCTGCCGCAACACCTGATCCATTCAGCGTATGTAGCAATTCCGGCTTGCCGGTTTCCGGATTTCTCCATCGTGCCTGCATTCGCCGCGCCTGAAAATCTACATAGTTGCTGCAGGACGAAATTTCGCGATACGCCTGCTGCCCCGGCAACCACACCTCAAGATCATAGGTCTTGTGTGATCCAAAACCGATGTCACCTGAGCACAAGATTATCTTGCGGTACGGCAATCCGAGCTTTTGCAGAATAACTTCCGCGTGACCGGTTAGCTCTTCGAGCGCCGCATTTGAATTAGCCGGTTCCACCATTTGCACCAACTCGACTTTTTCGAACTGGTGCTGCCGTATCATCCCCCGGGTATCTCTGCCGTACGATCCCGCCTCAGAACGAAAACAGGGCGTGTGTGCGACAAACTTCATCGGTAATTCAGTCGCTTCGATGATACTGTCTCGAACAAGATTCGTGACGGGCACTTCTGCTGTCGGTATCAGGTAAAACGGTGGATCATCAATCGTCTTGAATTGATCGTTTTCGAATTTAGGTAACTGGCCAGTACCGAAAAGTGCTTCCGACTGTACGAGATAAGGAACGTAGACTTCCTCGTATCCATGCTCGCCCGCATGTGTATCAAGCATAAACTGAATCAGCGCCCGCTGAAGCCTCGCAAGCGAGCCCTGCATCACCGAAAAACGCGACCCGGAAATTCTTGCTGCTGCATCGAAATCCAGCGTTCCAAGGCCGACACCTATATCTACATGGTCAAGGGGCTCGAAATCGAATTTTCGAGGTTCACCCCAACGCAGAATCTCCCGGTTGTCATCTTCATTCGTACCGACGGGCACATCATCGTGCAACAAATTTGGCAAGCCGAGTTCAATATTGCGCAATTCCGATTGCAGGATACCGAGATTCTTGTCAGCGTCCTCGAGCTTCGCACCAAGATCTTCGACAGCAGCGAGCAAAGGCGCGATGTCTTCGCCTTGTGACTTCGCCTTGCCAATGCGCTTCGCACTCGCGTTGCGTTCCGATCGAAGATTCTCAACTTCGACTTGCAAAGCCTTCCGTCGACAATCGAGGTTCGCGTAACCTTCACCATCGAATTGAAAATTGCGACGCGCGAGGTTACTCGCAACTTCGTCCGCTGACGTCCTTAGAAGTTTCGGGTCAATCATTGTCTTTTTTTCGCTCGTTTAGCCTGGCGATCTCGGCCAGCTTCTCACCAATCTGCAACTCCAGACCGCGCGGGACGGGATGATAATACTTACGCGCCGGCATGTCCTCGGGAAAGTAGTTCTCACCCGCCGCGAAACCGCCTTCTTCATTGTGAGCGTAGCGATATTTTTCACCATAGCCCAATTCCTTCATCAGCCGGGTTGGAGCGTTTCGAAGGTGCAGCGGTACTTCCAGAGTGCCGAACTCTATGGCGTCTGCGGCGGCACTTTTCGAGGCTTCGTACACGGCATTGCTCTTGGCCGCACAGGCAAGAAACACAACCGCCTGTGCAATGGCCAGTTCGCCTTCAGGGCTGCCCAGTCGTTCAAAGGTTTCCGCGGCATCAAGGCACAGGCGTAACGCTCGGGGATCGGCGTTGCCGATATCCTCCGATGCGACCCGGATCATTCGCCGCGCGACATACAAGGGATCGCAGCCGCCATCGAGCATGCGCATCAGCCAATAAAGCGACGCATCAGGGTCGGAGCCGCGAATCGACTTATGAAGCGCGGAAATCTGATCATAGAAATACTCGCCTTGTTTGTCGAAGCGACGCCGACTGCCTTGCACAATGTCCTTCGCAATGCCGCAATCAATGATGCGCTTGCCATTCGTAACCGGCGTGAGATCGGCTGCAAGCTCGAGCAGATTTAATGCACGGCGCGCGTCGCCATCCGCCGCCATCACAATCAATTCAGCCGCATCGTCATCAAGGCTTATGTTTTCGCCGCCAAGACCCAGGTCGGTCTCCCTCAGCGCACGGCGCAGCACCTCGCTCAAGGCATTCGCATCCAGTGACTTCAAAACGTACACGCGCGCTCTGGACAACAATGCGTTATTCAGCTCGAACGAAGGGTTTTCTGTCGTGGCACCGATGAAAGTAAGCGTGCCGTCCTCAACGAACGGCAAAAATGCATCCTGCTGTGCCTTGTTGAACCGATGTACTTCGTCCAGGAACAGTACCGTGCGACGATCGTACGCTTCGCGATATTGCTTCGCTTCCGCAACAGCAGCCCTGACTTCCTTGATGCCAGCCATCACCGCCGACAGAGATATGAAGTGTGCGTCCGTTGTTGCGGCAATCATGCGCGCGAGCGTCGTCTTTCCAGTGCCAGGTGGCCCCCAAAAAATCATCGAGTGAGCGCGGCCTTGCTCGATCGCCACGCGAAGGGGCTTTCCGGCCGCCAGCAAATGTTCCTGCCCAAAAAAACTCTCAAGCGACCTGGGCCGAATACGATCTGCAAGCGGGCGATTCAGATCGTTGTCCGCATTCGCCTTGCCTTCCAGTTTTTTAAACAGATCGTCCAAGACGTTTCGTCAGCCAGGCTTCTGCTCGTAAACTCCAACCGCCGACGCCGATCAACGCGATCAGGAAGCCGGCAACGATGCCCACGACGTCAGCGGTAATATCGCCCAGTTTCGCCGATCTGTATGTGACCATCGATTGGCATACCTCAATCAGGACACCAAACGACAACAGTCCTGATGCAATCCACCAGTACGAATGACGAGCGTACTGGCCGGAGTACCATATCGCCAGCATGGCGAAGGTGAATCCATGCAGCCATTTGTCGAACCGCGGGCCACCGGAACCAAATTTATTCAGCCACGGCCAGATTTCGGGCGCCATCGCGCCGCAGAGTACTGCTGTCAACAGGAGAGCGCCGGCCAGTCGCCAACGTGAAGGATAAATTAACGGCAGCATTCTAAAGATTGTCGGCAGATGCCCTGATCGGAGTGCCCACCACATCGACGCCAGGCGGGGGTATGAATTCAAACTGCGCGTCATCAACAGATTCATTGTATGCGACGTCGAAAAGTGCCACGAGCGTGGTTTGTTCAAGATTGTCCACAAATAACATTCGCGACAATTTACGTTCGGTAAATCCGAGTTCGACCTTGTTAAAGCCGTTGTCCGTATCACGTGGCCTGAGTCTTACCCAAACTGTCCCGCGTTCTTCGAAACTGCCGATATAGTCGAAATCATCAAGAACGTCGCTTGACCCGCCAAGCAATATCGCCGGTGTGCTTCCGAGAGCTTCGTGCTGAGATTTGACAGTGACCTGCTCGAGATCGACATCGTAACTCCAGATATTCAGACCGTCCGCTACGAGCACCTGCTGGTACGGGTCAAAATAGGACCAACGAAACTGGCCGGGACGCCGGACGTCGAGAGTCCCAGAGGACGTCTCCACAACCAGATCGTCAGCGTCAACCAGCTGCTGCTCAAATCGGGCGGAAATCGTGACAACGTCGTTCAGGAAGTTCTCGACCAGCTTGCGGCCGTCAGCGTCCTGATGATCTGAAATGGCGCCCTGCCCTGAGGCAGCGGCACCAGCAAGGCACGCGACCAGTCCTATTGGTAGGCACATTCGACCCATCAACTACTCCTTCGCCGGCGAAGGAACAAGAATCTCGCGCGATCCGTTGGCCTCGAGCGGGCCGACCAGGCCTGCCTGCTCCATCGTCTCTACCATGCGGGCAGCCCGGTTGTAACCGATCTTCAGGCGGCGCTGCACGCCGGATATTGAGGCTTTTCGTGTATCCATCACTATTTTGACCGCCTGATCGTAAAGCGGATCCTGTTCCGCATCGAATTCGTCGCCCGGCATCGGCTCCAAACCGACCAGACCTGGTGTTGGACTTGTCGGCGCTTCAAGAATTTCATTTATGTAACGCGGTGCGCCGGCTTTCTTCAGATTGCGTACAACAGCATGAACCTCGTGATCGGCAACAAATGCACCGTGAACGCGAGTGGGCAACGAAGTTCCCGGTGGCAGGTAAAGCATATCGCCGTGTCCCAACAAGTTCTCCGCACCCATCTGGTCGAGAATCGTTCGCGAATCGACCTTGGCTGATACCTGGAAGGCGATACGGGTCGGTATGTTGGCTTTGATCAAGCCCGTTATCACATCAACGGAAGGCCGTTGCGTTGCGAGCAACATGTGAATGCCCGACGCGCGCGCCTTCTGTGCCAGTCTTGCTATCAGTTCTTCCACTTTCTTACCAACGATCATCATCATGTCAGCAAGTTCGTCGATGATGACAACGATAAATGGCAGTGTCTTGAGCGTGGGATGTTCTACCATTTTTTCGGGGTCGTCGAACTCTGGCGGCCTCCAGGTTGGATCCGGGATCGGTTTGCCTGCTTCAATGGCATCCTTCACTTTGCGGTTATAGCCACCGATGTTACGAACACCTAACGACGCCATCAGCCGGTAACGCCTGTCCATCTCGCCGACGCACCAGCGTAGCGCATTAGCCGCCTCTTTCATGTCAGTGACGACCGGAGTCAAGAGATGCGGAATGCCCTCGTAGACCGAGAGTTCCAGCATTTTCGGATCGATCATTATGAGGCGGACATGTTCCGGTTTCGCTTTGTAAAGAAGACTCAAGACCATTGCGTTGATCGCCACCGACTTTCCGGAGCCGGTTGTTCCTGCAATCAGCAAGTGCGGCATTCGGGACAGGTCTGCGACCACCGATTTTCCGCCTATGTCCTTACCCAACGCCAGTGTCAGCGGCGAAGCCATCTCGTCGTACGCTTTACTTTTAAGTATTTCACCGAGTGTCACCAGTTCGCGATTT
This sequence comes from Pseudomonadota bacterium, assembly GCA_027621915.1. Lineage (GTDB taxonomy): Bacteria > Pseudomonadota > Gammaproteobacteria > Steroidobacterales > Woeseiaceae > SZUA-117. Next base: position 33,964 of record JAQCAD010000022.1, on the reverse strand, counting down.
TCGTTGGGAATTTCAAGGCCTACATACGACCGGCCGGGAATGACTTCAACGACACGCACGCTGACAACCGATAAAGAACGCGCCAGGTCTTTGGACAGGTTCGAGATCTGACTGACCTTGACACCCGGCGCAGGATCGAGCTCGAACCGCGTAATAATGGGGCCCGGTGAAACGGATACGACCTCGACTTCGATGTTGAAATCCCGCAGCTTGAGCTCAACCAGTCGTGACATTGCCTCAAGCGATTCTTCCGAGTAACCGCTATTCTGCTTCGGGGGATCGTCAAGGAGTGAAAGTGGTGGCAATTCGCCTGCTGATGGTGGATCGAACAAAGGCACTTGCCGCTCTTTCTCCGCCCGTTCACTCGGCTCCAGCGGCGCCATGGTCGGTTCGATTTTCGGCGGCGCGCGACCTGCCGTTCTCTTCTTCTCTTTTTCGAAGACGCCCTGCCGTGCGGCGAGTTGTCGCTTGCCCTCGGCGCGATCACGGAATTCACCGAACTTCTCAACTGCCTTCTCATACCCGGCAAGACACCACTTACCGAGACGGTCCATTATCGTCAGCCAGGAGATTCCCAGAAATATCGAGATAGCTGCCACCCATACAAAGAACAACAGTACGCTCGCGCCCAGCAACTTCATTACTCCCGCCAGGTTTTCGCCAAATACCTGGCCGATGATGCCGCCGGCGGTCTCACGAAAACCTTCGGTAGAAAAATGCAGGGTCGCCAGGGCACAACTTGTGATCAGCGTAGCGACAAATCCACCGAACCTGATTACATAATCGGCTCGGGTGAAGTGTTCCTTGGTGCTCTGCTCACGATAAAGCATCCAGCCGAAATAAAGGACCATCGCAACGAAAAGATATGCCGGTCGACCGAATAGATTGAACAGCAGATCGGCAATCATCGCGCCCATACGGCCGATGCCGTTTTGAACTTCACCGCCCCCATTGGCGAGCGTGAAACCCGGATCTGCAGCATCGTATGTAGTGAGCGCGACCAGTAAAAGCAGTGCGAGCGCAACGAACACCCACAGCGCACTTTCCCGCAGGTTCTCGACGAGCTGTTCCGACAGTCGGTGCCGCCGCGAGGGTTGTTTTTGTGCTTGTCGCGCTCTTGCCATATTAATGTGGTCTGAAATGTTTCGGAGCTAACATACTGATTCTACTGCATGTCGGCAATCGAGGTCCCGCTAAAGTTACATTGGCCTCCCTGGCCCACGATCTCGGTCGATCACGTGGCGTTCGCCAAGTCAACGGCGAACGCGCCCTTTACGCGCACAACGAGTTTTCCCTACACTTGCCCGTGGCTTCATCTCTCTTCGCATTTCTTCTGATCTTGCAAACGACCTTTCCGGACGCAGATAGACTGACCTGGACTGTGGAGGTTGGAATCAACCCGATAAATAGTTCAACGAAAATCCTGAAGGCAAATTATACATGAGCAATCCGAAACATTGCCGCGTTCTTATCCTCGGCTCAGGGCCGGCGGGTTACGCGGCCGGCGTTTACGCGGCGAGAGCGAATCTCAAGCCCGTCATTGTTACCGGCATCGAGCAAGGTGGTCAATTGATGACGACGACCGACGTCGACAATTGGCCCGGCGATGTTGAAGGATTGCAGGGCCCGGAATTGATGGAACGCATGCTCAGGCATGTACAGCGCTACAACGTCGAAATTGTCAATGATCATATCAACAAGGCTGATGTGACCTCGACGCCCATTACCCTGACAGGGGACTACGGGACTTACACGTGTGATGCGTTAATCATTGCAACAGGGGCCACAGCAATGTACCTCGGCTTGCCATCTGAGGAGTTGTACAAAGGTCGCGGCGTGTCGGCTTGCGCGACCTGCGACGGGTTCTTCTACAGGGATAAAGAAGTTGCCGTAATCGGTGGCGGCAATACCGCTGTTGAGGAAGCACTGTACCTGAGCAATATCGCGTCAAAGGTAAGCTTGGTGCACCGTCGAAACGCGCTCCGTTCAGAAAAAATTCTACAAGACCAACTATTCCAGAAAGAATCGGAAGGTAAGATCGAAATACGCTGGGATCATGTGGTCGACGAAATACTTGGTGACGAATCTGGCGTTACCGGATTGCGAATACGCAGCACTAAAGACGATTCAATGTCGACTGACCTCCTGTTGTCCGGCGTGTTCATCGCTATTGGACACAAACCGAATACGGGATTGTTTGACGGGCAATTGGAAATGAAAAACGGATACATCGTTGTCAATACCGGGCTTACCGGCAACGCTACTGCGACAAGCGCTCGGGGCGTATTTGCCGCAGGCGATGTGGCCGACCAGGTTTACCGACAGGCAATCACGTCGGCCGGCGCTGGATGTATGGCGGCGCTGGATGCCGAGAAATATCTGGATGCCGAGGGCGGCTGAAACTGTTTGCGTAGTCGTCGGCCGGATACATGCGCATAGAAGTCGCCAATAAACTCAGTGATTTCTCAGCGGCGGAATGGAACAGGCTGGTCGGAAATCAATTCCCGTTTCTCAGATACGAATTTCTTTATGCTGCCGAGTCCTCGGGATCGGCATCCGCGGAAACGGGGTGGATACCACGCCACCTGGGGCTTCGTGACAAGGCCGGCAAGTTGCAGGCTGCCATGCCGCTGTATGAGAAGCGGCATTCCTGGGGTGAATTCGTCTTTGACTGGAGTTGGGCGCAAGCCTACGAGAAGGCTGGCCTCGCCTATTATCCCAAACTGGTATCTGCGATTCCCTTTACACCGGCACCCAGCACTCGCCTACTGGCCTCCGAAGAGCAACACAAAGCTGAATTGGTCGACGCTGCAGGAAAATTTGCCGCAGACGAAGGATTTTCATCACTGCACGTGCTTTTCCCTGAAGAATCGGAACTGCAGTATCTGCGTGACGGTGGCCTGCAAGTGCGTAAGGATTGCCAGTTTCACTGGCACAATCGGCAATACGTCAGTTTCGACGATTTTCTGCGCACATTCAGTTCAGCAAAACGAAAGAAAGCCTGTCGCGATCGTCGGCGGGTTCGCGAGCAAGGCATCACGTTTCGACGTTTCAAAGGCCATGAAACCGATGCTGCATTGTGGAACGATGTTTATGAACTGATCAGCATCACGTTTTTGCGCCGGGGTGGAATGCCGTACTTCAGTTACGATTTCTTCATCGAGGTATCAAAACGGCTTCCTGACAATATTCTTGTCATCGTCGCAGAAAAGGATCGGACCCCTGTCGCCGCTGCGGTGTTCTTCGATACGGAAAATACCCTGTATGGCAGATACTGGGGTGCCGACGACCACTACGATGCGCTGCATTTTGAAACCTGCTACTACCAGGGCATTGAGTATTGCATCGAACACAAGCGGCGAATTTTTGAACCTGGCACACAGGGAGAGCACAAAATCAGTCGTGGGTTCGTACCGGTCACCACCTGGTCCGCACACTGGCTGGCCAGACCCGAATTTTTCTCTGCTGTTGAGAGCTATCTCAGACTCGAAGCACGCCATATCGAGCAATACATAGACGCTGTCAATTCACACAGTCCGTATAAAATTCAACCCGTATCAGGATCGGACCATTGAATAGTCAGCCAATTGCGTGGATCAGGAGCGACGATCCACCGGAGGCCTTTCCTGACGTTGAATTCGCCTGTGCCGTTCCAGACGGCCTGCTCGCGGCTGGCGGAGATCTGTCACCGGAACGTTTGCTGTACGCCTATCGCCACGGAATATTTCCATGGTTCAACGAAGACCAGCCCATTCTCTGGTGGTCGCCTGACCCACGATGCGTGCTCCTTCCGACAGCGCTTCGCCTTTCAAAGAGGACGCGGCGCTCCCTGAAGAAAACCGACTTCAGAATCCGAATCAACACCGCGTTCGATGAGGTCGTCGCTTGTTGTGCTGCACCCAGGAACGACCAGGACGGCACCTGGATTACCGAAGACATGGCAGCGGCATATCGAAAATTGCACGAGCAGGGCTGGGCGCATTCAATCGAGGTCTGGTCGGCAGGAACCCTTGTCGGCGGGCTCTACGGTCTTTTCATCGGAAAAGTATTTTTCGGCGAATCCATGTTCAGCCGAAAGAGTAATGCGTCCAAGGCAGCGATGCTTGCGCTCTGCAACATGTTGCAGGAAAACAACGTTCATTTCCTCGACTGCCAGGTCGAGTCACCCCACCTGATGCGCCTCGGGGCGAGCCTGATTTCCCGACCACAGTTTTCATCAGCATTGCACATTGCCTGCGATAGTTGTTCGCCATTCGCGAATTGGCCGTCAGAAGCCCTGAAAATCAGTGATTTACTGGATTGAAATCGGCCTGATACGTTGCAATAGCGACATCCTTTCTGCACAATTCGGCTCGCTGTACATACCGGGGATATCAGGAAATTGGCTAAAGAAGAAGCGCTGCAGATGGATGGCGTCGTGACCGACACACTTCCAAACACGACCTTTCGGGTCGAATTGGAAAACGGTCATGTCGTGACTGCGCATATCTCGGGAAAGATGCGGAAAAACTACATCCGAATACTCACCGGTGATACCGTCACCGTGGAATTAACGCCCTACGATCTGAGCAAGGGCCGCATCGTCTATCGCGGCCGTTAGCAGCTGCTTAGTCTTTTGGCAGGTGAGCCAGTTCTTTTTGAATGGGCTCGGCGTGCAATGCCAGGCCGCCGTCCTCTCCGACTGAAATTCGCACGTGTCCGCCGTCAGCGAGGCTCCCGAATAGTAGCTCTTCAGCCAGCGGTCGCTTGATAAACTCCTGAATCACCCGTGCCATTGGCCTTGCACCCATCTTCGGGTCGTAGCCACGGTCGGCTATCCAGTCGCGGGCAGCATCGTCCAGTTCGAGCGTGACATTGCTACCGCCCAGTTTGCTCTCCAGTTCGACCACCAGTTTGTCGACGACACACGCTATTGAATGTGCATCAAGTGGTGCAAATTGAATTATAGCGTCCAGCCGATTGCGAAATTCCGGAGAAAAGGCCTTCTTGATAATTGCCATGCCGTCCGTGCTGTGATCCTGCGTGGTAAAACCAATGGACGCACGACTCATTTCCTGTGCGCCGGCGTTCGTGGTCATGACCAGCACGATGTTTCGGAAGTCAGCCTTGCGCCCGTTGTTGTCGGTCAAGGTTCCATGATCCATCACCTGCAAAAGTATATTAAACACCTCCGGATGGGCCTTCTCGATTTCGTCGAGCAGAACAACTGCGTGAGGATTCTTGGTAATAGCCTCGGTGAGCAGCCCACCCTGGTCAAAGCCTACGTATCCCGGTGGCGCTCCAATCAGTCTGGAAACAGTATGTCTCTCCATATATTCGGACATATCAAACCGGATCAACTCAACACCCATTACCATCGCAAGCTGGCGAGTGACTTCGGTTTTGCCGACACCAGTCGGTCCGGAGAAAAGAAATGATCCAACAGGCTTTTCGTCCTCGTTTAATCCGGAACGCGCCATCTTGATTGCGGAACTCAGTGCCGCAATCGCGGTGTCCTGCCCAAAGATCGACAACTTGAGGTCGCGCTCGAGCGTGCGCAACACATCCCTGTCCGATGAGGACACACTCTTCGGCGGAATTCGCGCCATCTTGGCGACAACGTTCTCAACCATTTCGACAGTCACCCGATCTTCACGCTTTTCGGGAGGCTGGAGACGCAGGCTTGCCCCGGCTTCATCTATCACGTCGATGGCTTTGTCGGGCAGGCGCCGGTCGTTGATGTGCTTGGCCGCGAGTGTCGCAGCAGATTCTAGAGCATCGTTATCGTAAATAACACCATGATGTTCTTCGAAGCGCGTCTTCAATCCCCGTAATATTTCGATGGTCTGCTCAAGACTCGGTTCCGGCACATCAATTTTCTGAAAACGGCGTGCCAACGCGTGATCTTTTTCAAAAACACTGCGGTATTCAGAATAAGTCGTCGATCCAATGCAACGAATCTCACCGTTTGCCAACACAGGCTTGATCAGATTTGACGCATCCATCACGCCACCCGAAGCAGCACCGGCACCTATAACTGTATGAATTTCATCAATAAAAAGAATGGCGCCCGGATCGTTCTGAATTTCTCGAATAACTGCCTTCAATCGTTTTTCAAAATCACCGCGGTACTTCGTACCGGCAATCAACGTACCCATGTCCAGAGCATAAATTGTGGCGTCCTGCAATACGTCGGGGACGCGCTCCTCTGTGATCATTCGCGCAAGACCTTCAGCCAGTGCTGTCTTGCCGACGCCGGCATCTCCAACGTACAACGGATTGTTCTTGCGGCGGCGGCAAAGTATTTGCACCGTACGCTCGATCTCGATTTCGCGGCCTATCAGCGGATCGATTTTGCCGTCAATCGCGCGTCGATTTAAATTGGTCGTATATTTGTCGAGTGCGCTGGTGTCGGCTTCCCCTTCGGTCTCAACAGACCCGTCCTGCTCGTCGGAAGACCTGTCGCCGGGAACCTGTGGCATTCCATGGGATATGTAGTTAACGACGTCCAGCCGCGATATATCCTGCATACCGAGAAAGTAAACCGCCTGCGATTGTTTTTCGCTAAAAATGGCAACCAGTACGTTCGCCCCGGTAACCTCTTTCTTACCACTGGATTGTACGTGGTAGACCGCGCGCTGGAGTACCCGCTGGAAACCGAGCGTAGGTTGAACCTCTCCCTCTTCGCCTATTGGCATCAAGGGCGTCGCATCCTCGATAAATTCGATCAACTCACGACGCAGATGACTCAAGTCGGATTCGCAAGCTTTCAATATTTCGTAAACGCGTGGAATATCGAGCAAAGCGAGCAGCAAATGTTCAACGGTCATGAATTCATGACGGCGATCGCGGGCATTTTGAAATGCCTCTTTCAAACAAAAGTCGAGTTCGCTACTTAACATGTCGTTGAGCTCTTACCATTAGTAAATTGATCGTAAGTTGATATTGCGTCAAATTCATCAGACACAATTCCCTTGAGAAGTTGCGTCAATATTCCTCCATCGTACACATAAGCGGGTGCTGTTGCTGCTGAGCAATGCTGACTACCTGAGCTACTTTCGTTTCTGCAATTTCGAAGCCGTAGGTTCCGCAAATTCCTTTTCCCTTGGTATGAACCTCAAGCATGACACGCGTTGCCTGGCTGCGCTCCATTCCGAATATGCTCTCGAGGACTTCGACGACGAATTCCATCGGCGTGAAGTCGTCATTAATAAGCACGACACGATACAACGACGGGCGCTTGAGTTTGGGTTTCGCTTCTTTTACGGCCAGCTCGTGATCGTCCATACCCGGGCCCGACGTATTTTTGGTTGAATCTTGATTGCTCATGGTTGTCTGTACTTTGCGTTTGGTAAATTCAGTTCACGGTACAAATACCGGATCCGCCAGTGCATTATATATGGGCACTTGGCACCAATCTCCAAGCCCTGAGGCATTAATTCCCTAATCTATAGTCGGTATTCGGGCCCAAACTAAAACCATGCATTAGAAAAAATAGGTATATCCTTGCCACATATAGGTTTTTTTCCGAATCGGGCTTGTTGCTGACTGCAGTGAGACCTTATCATCCGTCTGCCGCGTTAAATGCTGTAAGCCCGATCTCTCTGGCATCGGGTAGTGGTCGCAGGCGAGGGTTCGATCGTACATGATAACCGACGTAAATTTGTCTTATTTCAATAACTTAGATGTGGATCGAACGTTATCCGCAGCAAACCGGATGCTGCCCAGATGGGTGGCTCTTGCATTGGTTGTTGGAATCGCGTGGCAACTCGCGCTCATCATCCGCACACTCATGCTCGGATCTGACGTTGACGACCGAACAATATCCCCGCCTGTACAGATTGCCCGATCGCCTGGATCTGCGGCGGGCTCAATAGATGTTCAAATGGTTGCCAATACGCACCTGTTCGGTGAGGCGGATGTCGCGGACATCGTTGTCGTACCACAGGAAGACCATGAAAATCTTGCGGAGACCCGGCTCAGCCTGACCCTCAAAGGCACAATAGCCTCGCCGGAGGAGAACACGTCAATAGCCATTATTTCGGACAGTCGAAAAGATGAAAAAATATACGGTATCCGGGATACAGTCGCACCGGGCGCAACACTGCATGCAATCTATGCGGACCGGGTGGTCCTCAATCTTGGCGGCACTCTCGAAGTACTGAAACTACCGAAGGAGTTTCCGCAATCCGCGGCGTCTATCCGTCGAGACACAACCACAGTGGCCCGTACCGCGGACGATCCTCAAAGCATCCAGAGTGTCATCACAGAGAACGTGTCAAAACTCGCTGATGTCATCCGCCCTACGCCATATTACGTGTCCGGAGAAATGCAGGGATTTCGCGTTTATCCTGGCAGAGATCGAAAACAATTTGCGGCGTTGGGATTAAGGCCGGGCGATCTGGTGAAAGACATCGACGGCGCCGCACTAACCAACCCGGCGCAGGCCACTGAAATTTTTCAGGGGCTTGGTGACAAAGATCAGGTATCGGTCACCGTTGAGCGTGACGGCCAGCCTGAAGTTCTTATATTGAGCACGAGTCAGCTCGAGCTCGATAGTACGCAATAAAGGAAATGTATTCCGTGCAGAGACCGCATCGCAAGAACAGCCGACGGATCGGGCTGGCCGCTCTAATTGTATTTTTTGTGCTCCCGATGGCAAAAAGTCAGGAGCCAACAATTACTCCCAATTATCGGGAGGCGGATATTCGCCAGATCGTTGAAGCGGTCGGCGAAGTTACCGGCCGAAATTTCATTCTTGATCCGCGAGTGAATGCCAAAGTAACAATGTTGTCGTCGACACCGATGACCCCGGACGCATTTTACGAAGCCTTTCTGTCGATACTTCAGGTTAACGGTTTTATTGCGATGACGGCCGGCGACATTATCAAGATCGTGCCGGATGCCAGCGCAAGGCAGTACTCAGGGCTGCTGACCACTGAAAATGCAGCGGCCGACGATATCGTGACGCAGGTCGTGCGAGTCGACAACGTGGGTGCAGCGCAGCTCGTGCCCATTTTGAGACCATTGATTCCGCAGTACGGCCATCTCGCTGCACACCCTGGGTCGAATATGTTGATCATTTCGGATCGGGCATCGAACGTCGACCGAATGCTCCGGATTGTTCGCAGAATCGACCAGGCAAACGACGAAGAGATTGAAGTCATCCGGTTGGAACATGCGTCTGCGTCAGAGGTCGTTCGGGTTATGACAGCGTTAACGCAAACGCCTCGCGCCGACGGCGTTCCTGTTACGACGACACTCGTCGCCGATTCGCGAACCAACAGCATTTTGATCGGCGGTGACAAGAGCGAGAGGCTGCGGATACGGGCGCTCGTGACGCATCTGGATACGCCGCTGGAAGATGGGGGAGACACCCAGGTTCGTTACCTGAGCTATGCAGACGCTGAAGAGCTATCTACAAAATTACAGCAACACTTTGCGCAGCAGGCCGCCGGCGAAGCCGGCGCACCGTCGGCAAATTCCACCAATCAGGTCAGTGTCTGGGCCGATACTCAGAATAACGCGATCATCGTCAGCGCACCGCCGAAAATGATGCGCTCGCTAATGAGCATCGTCGATAAACTCGATATTCGCCGGGCGCAGGTGCTGGTCGAAGCAATCATCGTTGAAGTGGTAGCAGATCGATCGGCCGACTTCGGCGTCACGTGGGCTACGGACGGCAGCGGATCAAACAGTGCGATCGGAATAACGGACTTTTCCGGTGTTGGCACATCCGTTCTGGATCTGGGGACGGCAATCGGTAGTGGTGGGGCCGGGAACCCGGCCGGACTGATTGGCCAGGGCATTACGCTTGGGGTCGGTCGAATCACTGATTCAGGAACGAGTTTCGCCGCGATTCTGAGCGCACTCCAGGGCGACGCAAATACCAACATTATTTCGACGCCGACGATCGTGACGACGGACAATGAAGAAGCCAGTCTCAACGTTGGTCAGGAGGTCCCGTTCCTCTCCGGGTCGTTTTCCAACACAGGTAGCGTAGGCGGCGCGATCAACCCCTTTCAGACGATTCAACGCGAACAGGTTGGCGTCAAACTGACCATTACTCCGCAGATCAACCGCGGCGACTCCCTCCTTTTGAAAATATCGCAGGAGGTTTCCAGCATCGCGGCGTCTTCTGAAGGCGCGGCGGACCTGATTACGAATGAAAGGACAATTGAGACAACGGTGATTGTTGAAGATGGCGGAATCCTGGTCCTTGGCGGATTAATCGAAGACACGCTCAGGGAAAGCGAACAGCGTGTTCCCATCCTTGGCAGCATCCCAATCCTCGGCGGTCTGTTTCGCAGCCGCTCATCAGACCTGGTCAAGACCAATCTGATGGTCTTTATTCGACCGAAGATCCTGCGCGACTCCTCACAAACTGCAATGGAGACTGACTCGAAATACAATATGATTCGTCAATCGCAACAAGGCGGTCGGGTTAACCTGATGCGGGATGCAGACCGTCCGGTGTTGCCACCTCTTGAGGACTACAAATACACACCTGTCCCTGAAACGGAAGAAATCAGTGAAAATGATCAGTAGCCGTACTGCTGACGCCGTTTGATGGAAAGCAATACGGAAATAATGCTGGAACTGGAATCAGACGCGCCGATCGATCATTCCAAGATCACTGAACGCGCAACCAGGTCCCTCCCCTTTTCCTTCGCCAAGCGACACGGGGTTCTGATACGAGACGTTGTCGATGGAGTCGCCCACGCGATCTATCGAACAGGGGCATCGCCACTGAGCCTCGCCGAAGCACGTCGTTTCGCGGGCGTCCCGCTCAAGTTCACGCGAGTGACTTCAGACATGTTCGACAGCATGCTGCAGCAATCCTATGAACAAGGTAGTCAAATGGCCATGCAAATGGTCGGCGATCTGGACGAACGTACCGACCTATTGCAGGTTGCCCAGGAATTACCAGAGCCCTCTGACTTGCTGGAGAGCGTTGACGACGCGCCGATCATTCGATTTATTAACGCGATATTGACTGAGGCGATAAAAGACAACGCCTCTGACGTTCACATTGAACCTTACGAAAACAGACTCGGCGTCAGATTTCGCATTGACGGCATACTCCAGGAAATTTTACAGACACGCAGGGCGCTCGCTCCGCTGGTTGTGTCACGCATTAAAGTCATGTCGAAACTGGATATAGCGGAAAAGAGATTGCCGCAGGACGGCAGAATATCATTAAAAATTGCCGGCCGGGCGGTCGACGTACGAGTCTCGACGATGCCATCCGGGCACGGCGAAAGAGTTGTATTGCGCTTGCTCGACAAACAGGCAGGCCGATTGAGCCTTTCGTCGCTCGGCATGGATGAAGACTCGCAGGCATTGATGGATGACCTGATTCACAAGCCGCATGGAATCATACTGGTCACCGGACCTACTGGCTCCGGCAAAACTACGACTTTGTATGCTGCCCTGGAAAGGATTAACGACAATAGTCGTAACATCATGACCGTGGAGGATCCGATCGAGTATTTCATGGACGGTGTTGGTCAGACACAGGTAAACACCAAAGTTGAGATGACTTTTGCCCGTGGATTACGAGCGATCTTGCGACAGGACCCAGACGTCGTGATGGTAGGTGAGATCAGAGACCTCGAAACGGCCGAAATCGCCATTCAGGCAAGCCTGACGGGCCACCTGGTTCTCTCCACCCTGCACACCAATACGGCTTCGGGTGCCGTTACCAGATTAAGGGATATGGGCGTTGAGCCCTTTCTGCTTTCTTCGAGCCTGATAGGCGTATTGGCACAGCGACTTGTCCGCGTGCTGGATAACAAGACCAAGGTTCCCTATGTTGCGAGCGAGCCCGAGTGCCAGACTTTTGACTTCGATTCCGCAAATCCGCCGACGCTATACAGGCCTGTCGATGACGACGCCAACGGATTCCGCGGTCGCACCGGCATTTATGAGTTGATTGCGATCAATGACACGATGCGTACGATGATCCATGATGGGGCGAGTGAGCAGAATTTCGAAAAGTATGCCCGGACGCTGACACCAAGTATCAGGGACGACGGTCGACGAAGAATCCTCGAAGGCGATACTACTATTGATGAGGTTCTCCGGGTCACTCGTGCCGATTGACCGGCCATTGTTTCGCAATCGCTGAGATATATTAATGGGCGCTTTTGAATTCGTTGCACTCGATAAATCCGGAAAAGAATCCAAGGGTCTGCTTGAAGGCGACACGCCCAAGCATGTTCGTCAGATCCTGCGCGAACGCGATTTACTCCCGGTAAAAGTAACCGAAGTCGCCCGCAAGGAATCCCGCCGCCAGTCCGGTTTCTCGATGCGTCGGGGACTCTCAGCCAGTGAACTCGCGCTCCTGACGCGACAGCTTGCGACCCTGGCGGAAGCCGGATTACCACTTGAAGAGGCGCTCCTTGCGGTTAGCCAGCAAAACGAAAATCCTCGGGCGCAAAGCATATTGCTTGGAGTCAGATCACGGGTAATGGAAGGTCACTCCCTGGCAGACGGATTGGGAGATTTTCCGCAGGCCTTTCCAGAACTTTACAGGGCGACAGTATCAGCGGGAGAGCAATCCGGACACCTGGATGCGGTGCTCGACCGTCTCGCCGATTTCACCGAATCCCGGCAAATCTTGCAGCAACAGATTCGCAACGCGATGATTTACCCTATTGCACTTGTTGTGACCGCAGTTGCAATTATCAGTTTTATGCTCGCCTATGTTGTGCCAAAGGTTGTGTACATTTTCGAAAACTACGATCAGCAACTACCCCTGCTCACGCGGATCATGATCGCGTCGAGCGAATTCATCCGCGGTTATTGGTTTGCGATCATTGCGGTCGTCATAATGGTAGTCGCCGGCATCCGATATCTTCTGAAAAAGGATGGTCCACGGCGCCGCTACCACCGAATGCTGTTGAGGATCCCGGTGGTCTCGAAACTGACACGCGGCATCAATACAGCACGCTTCACGCAAACTCTGAGTATTTTGGCAGGTAGCGGCGTTCCTATCCTTGAATCCCTGAAGATCGCGTCACAGGTGGTCGTTAACATGCCAATGCGAGAAGCGGTTGAAGAAGCGTCGCTTCGCATTCGTGAAGGCGCAATGATCAGCCGCTCACTGGCTTCCAGCAAACTTTTTCCTCCAATGACTACTCATCTTATTTCCAGTGGCGAGGCCAGCGGCAAGCTCGAGGAAATGCTCGCCCGCGCAGCGACCAACCAGGAAAGAGAAGTCGATGGACTGGTTGCGACACTGCTTGGCATCATGCAGCCACTGCTGGTCATCGTGATGGCATGTATCGTGCTACTGATCGTTCTGGCCATTCTCTTGCCTATTTTCGAAATCAATAATCTGATTCGCTGAGCAGTGCCAGTGCAACTCGTTGGTATTCCTTACTTTTGAAAGCCACGAAATGTGTCGATCAACTCCTTGCACCCTGTTTTTTTTCGCGGTATACAGGCAAAACGAGTTACGGATGACTGCGTTGAGAGGGATCTTGTAATTGTCATATCTGAGGTTTATGACTATGAGCGACAAAGCTGACAAAGCGATTCCGGATGATGATCCAATCGAGGCTGATGACAGCGAAGACATCGAGGCCGAAGGTGGTGATGACTTTACCGATACCGTCATTCTGTCGGACAGCGATAGCGATGATGATGACGATGACGAAGATGGGTCTACTGCAGAAGTCAACGTCGAACGACTGATGGCGGAGCTGGAAAAAACTGACAGCCAGGACGCGGCACGTAGAAAGGAAATCCGCCGTCGGCTGGAGGAGTTGGCCGAAGAAAAGTCGTTTGAAGATACTTACGCCATCGATTTCGATTAACAGCCCGGACGGGTTTGCCGTTCTCCACCAGGTTCATTTTGGCGCCGCACCTACCGGTTTTCAGTGGAAATTTCTCGACTTTACGGTCAATTCTCCCAACAACGCACTGTGATCCAGCAGCTTTCTCGCAATCACGTGGATCACCTTCCCTTCTTTTTGTAACTCTCCCTGCACACCCATCAGGCGAGCATTCAACAGAACATCACGTTGCTCTTCTGCGGTCTTTTTCCAGACAACCAGGTTGCTACAGCCGGTTTCGTCTTCAAGCGTGACAAAAGTGACGCCACTTGCGGTCCCGGGTCGTTGTTTTGTAATGACCAGTCCAGCAATGTGAATCAGCTTTCCTGAAGAGAGTTTCGCAAGATCTGCAGCCCTAACATACCGCCAGGCATCCAGGTATTCGCGAATGAGTGCCACAGGATGACGCCCCAACGTCAAACCAAGGCTTTGGTAGTCGGCGACAATGTCCTGGCCCTCTGTCGGTCGCCTGAGCATTGGCGTGGCCTCATATCGGTCCAGCGACGGGAAAAGCGGTGTGGGTTCCTCTACACCTGCCACCGTCCATCGAACCTTGTGCCGGTGCCCCGCAAGGGACTTCAGCGCACCCGCAGCCGCCAGCGCACTCAGCTCACGTCGATCGAGCGCTGTCCGTTCGAGCAATTGCTGAATGCTTGTGTACGGACGTTCTCTCTTTACGACGATGACCTGCCCGGCTGCCTCAGACAGTCCCTTGACCTGTCGCAATCCAAGCCTCAGTGCCGGCTTACCATTTTGTGTGCGCTCAAGGCTCGAATCCCATTCACTTTCGTTCACATCGGCAGGCCGCACCGGAACACCATGACGCCGGGCATCCTGTGTTAACTGCGATGCCGAATAAAAACCCATTGGCTGGCTATTGAGCAATGCACAGGTAAACGCCGCCGGCTCATGGCGCTTAAGCCAGCACGACACGTAAACGAGTAACGCGAAACTGGCGGAATGAGACTCAGGAAAACCGTATTCGCCGAAACCCAGGATCTGCTGAAAGATCTGCCGGGCAAACCCTTCCTCGTAGCCCCGCTCCCGCATCCCCCGGATGAGCTTTTCCTCGAACGGACCCAGCCCGCCACGACGCTTCCAGGCAGCCATCGCCCTCCGCAGGCGATCCGCTTCACCCGGCGTAAACCCGGCTGCAACAACCGCCAGTTGCATCACCTGCTCCTGAAAGATGGGGACACCCAGGGTTCGCTGCAGAACGTCTCTGACTTCATCACTCGGGTATTCGACGGCTTCTTCGCCACTCCGGCGGCGAAGATAGGGGTGCACCATGTCACCCTGTATCGGTCCTGGCCGTATGATCGCAACCTCGATCACCAGATCGTAATAACAGCGTGGTTTCAATCGCGGCAACATGGCCATCTGTGCTCGTGATTCGATCTGGAAAACACCCATCGTGTCTCCGTCACAAATCATGTCGTAAACAAGTGGGTCCTCGGCCGGTACCGTAGCCAGCGTGTATTCGCGTCCATCGTAATCCCGTATCAGGTCAAAACTTCGCCGAATGGCAGTGAGCATGCCAAGACCGAGTACATCCACCTTGAGCAAACCCAGATCTTCCAGGTCATTTTTCTCCCACTGAATGACCGTTCGATCTGCCATCGTGGCATTCTCGACCGGCACCAGTTCAGACAGAGGTCCGTTCGAGATGACGAAGCCGCCTACATGTTGTGAGAGATGTCGTGGGAAACCCATCGCCTGGCGGACGAGATACAACAGACGCCTGATTAGCGGGCTCGCCGGATCCAGCCCCGCTTCGAGGACGCGACTGTCATCGACTTCCTGACCATCCCACCATTGCATCGATCTGGCCAGCCTGTCGACCTGCAGGCCACTTAACCCCAGCGCTTTGCCGATATCACGCAGCGCGCTTCGCGGGCGGTAAGTAATGACCGTTGCGGCCAACGCCGCTCTTTCCCTGCCGTACTTCTGATAGAGGTACTGGATAACTTCTTCACGTCGCTCATGTTCGAAGTCGACATCAATATCCGGCGGTTCGTTACGCTCCCTGGAAATAAAACGTTCGACCAGTGTCGCCATACGATCAGGGTCTACCTCCGTAATTCCAAGGCAGAAACAGACTGCCGAATTTGCAGCGGAACCACGCCCCTGGCAAAGAATTTTCTGGCTCCTGGCAAACGAAACGATGTCATAAACCGTCAGAAAAAATGGTTCGTACTTCAGCTCGCGAATCAGTTCGAGTTCATGTTCAACCAGCTTTGCTACTTTATCCGGTGTGCCAGCCGGCCAGCGTTTACGCATGCCCGTTTCAGTGAGATACCGCAACCAGGTTGTCGGTGTTTCACCTTTTGGCACCAGTTCATCGGGATACTCATAATGTAATTCGTCGAGCGAAAACTGGATTGAATCGGCGATGCGAATGGTTTCCTGCAACAGCTCCTGAGGATAGCTCTTGCAGAGGGTCTCTTGAGACCTTAGATATCGCTCGCCGTTGGGATAGAGCGCGAAACCGGCCCGGTCCAGCGTCACACCTTCGCGAATGGCCGTCAGCGTATCCTGCAAGGCACGACGCTCACGACAGTGCATGTGCACGTCACCACTGGCGACCAGCGGGAGATTCAGTGCCTGGCCCAAATGCTGCAAACGTTCGAGGCGCAACCGTTCGAGGCCATCTGCCAGCAACTCAACTGCTATCCACAAACGATCACGAAAGACCTCGGTAATCCACGCGTCTTCTGCGCCCAGCAGCAACTGATTGCCAGGAACCCACAGCACAAGGCAATCATTCAGCCCGTCACGAAAATCCTCTGCATTCAGTTTGTAGCTGCCTTTCTTTGCCGCGCGCCTGCCCCGGGTGATCAGCCGGCATAACGCTGCATACCCCGACCGGTTTTGTGCAAGTACAACAAGTTTCAATGCACTCTCAAGACGAAATTCTGAGCCGATGATCAGTTTTTTAAGGCCGCTTTCCTTTGCAGCCATATGTGCGCGGACAATTCCCGATACGGAACACTCGTCAGTAATAGCCAGCGCTTCGTAACCAAGTTTCGTCGCTGTTTCGACAAGCTCTTCCGGGTGAGAAGCACCCCGCAGGAATGTGAAGTTGCTGAGGGCATGCAGCTCGGCATAAGCCGTCATCCGAACATCCCCACTACGAACGTACTCAATTCACTAATGCAGAGATTCACTTGAAAGCACTACCCAAATACCCACTTAATTCGGGGTGCATACTCATCCGAACATCCCGTGTAAATACCACGAGCGACAATCCCGGTCCTTGCCACGATTGCGGTAAATCCAGAGGTGCGCACCCCGGGCATTGCAAGCGACAAAATAATCTCTGGCAATGCCGTCACCATCCCACCAGCCCGTCTCAAGGCGTTCCGGCCCATCCAGCAATTTCAGTCTGCCCTGGTAGCAAGGTATACCCTGCTCCGTTACAAGCTTTTCAGGGTCTTGCAACATCCATAGTGGCCTCTGCAATACGATGCTGTTAGTACGCCGGATGCCTTCCAGCAATCCGGATACATCAGGATGATCCTGATAGCCCGGCACATTTGCACAATGCGGCACGTCATCGAATGCGTTTCGCCGCTGCCAGGCATATTGCGGTCGGTGCTCAGCAACCGTCATGACCCCATGTACGGCTTCATCACCGATACGAGCTGACAAACGCTCGGCGAGGTGCACAATCGACGTGTTACGTTGTGGCCTTTCCTGCTTGCAAAATGGCAGTGGATCCGTCTCTGCGGCAAACCGCTGTCCTTCTCCACCACGCAATTGGATGGCGATAACCGGTGCCGAAAACATCAGTCGATCGAGCTTGATTTCGGCTAAGTCAAACCAGTGTTGAACCGCCCGATCTGCCCGCACACAGCCCAGCGCCAGGTGCGTTGCCGGTGCCTGCAGGTGAAAAAAAACAAATTCGACCTGTTGCACTGCCATTTGCCGGCTTAAGAGAAAACGTTCGAGTTTCACCAGCAATTCCTGGCAAACATTCAGGAGCAAAGCGCTGTCGCTCTCTTCTTCGTTCAGGTCGAAATCCGCCACAAACCGCTCCGGCGACCGGTAACTGACGCGCGGATCCGGCAATCGACCCAAGGCACGATCGAGTTCCAGCAAACGAGCCGCACTAAAACGTTTGGCAAAACCCTGTCTTGGTAAACGTAAGGCTTCGCCCACTGTAGTAATGCCCATACCTTTTAGAGCATGACAAATAGCTTCCGGCCAGCGGAGACAATGAATGGGTAAGGGGGCGAGCCTCCCAACCAGGTTTCGCGCGTCACGGACACAAACCTTTTTCCCGGCGCGGGCCAGCCAGGTGGCCGCAAGTGGTGTCGGTGCAATGGCCACCTCGACATAAAAACCCTGGCTTTGAAGTCCCCTGATGATGCGCTCACGTAATGGTTTTATGCCGCCAAAAAGCCTCTGGCTACCTGCAATTTCCAACAGCAGCAATGAAGGTGCATCGATGGAAGTGAACGCCGTGAACTTCTCAGACCAGTTGGCCAGGCTCCTTAAAACCCTTGCTTCTCTGGCTGGATTGCGTTCCTCCAGCTTTAATGTTGGCAACAATGCCAGTGCTGCATTTACCGTCAGCCCAGGTCCGATACCTGTCGCACGGGCTTTTACGTTTGCCAGCAGAATCTTGCGAATACCCTGCCGCTCCTCAAAAACGGCGGCAGCTTCATCCATACTCACCATTGCCTCCAGCGGTAATGCCGGCAGGTAAATACAAAGCCATAGCTGGCGCTGTGGGCTTACCGGAAATGGCACTGGAGACAGATGGGTAAACTCTGCCGGTGCCAGCGACAGCTGTTCAGGCGCTTTACGCCCGCGTGTCCTGCTTTGCCCGCTTCTTACAGAGGGAGTCGGGGGGGCTTCCCGAGGGCGGGCAGGTGGTTTATCCGAAGCGGGCACGACGAAAGCAACCTAGCAGCCTGTTGAAAAAGTCTCAGGCGAGTGCGCAATCCGCCCGACATCGCGAAAACAGTACAAGGACTGGTGCGGATTGATCTTTAGCGCCAAGCAAGAAATAAACGAGCCGAGCGCCGCTCTCGCCATCCGGGTTTCAATTGGCATCGCACAGATCTGATAGTGACTGCCAAACAATGCGCGCCCCGGCTTTTGAGGTCGCTTTTGACGCCGTATCGTGCCGCATGAGACTTTTTTCAACAGGCTGCTAACCCGCATAGTCGCGTACCACGGCAGGCCTGCCACCACGACTTTTCAGAATACCCAGATCCGTCCCTTTATCACCTGCACTCAACCGAATGCGCAAAGCCGCAGCCGACGACTGCGTCAGCGCCTTTAAGGAACGAAAAGCAATTGCCCAGCTCTGCCCTGCTTCTGCAGCCAGCTGCAACCGTCGACTGGCCGCATCATCGAATGCATCGGGCCACAAAAGAACCGCTGCACAATTACCTGATGACAACGCCTGCTCGGCTGCCCACAAGACCTCTTTCGCTTGCCTTGGCCGCACGATCAATATTCGGGAAAGATTGACGCCCCACTGTACCAGCGCGGGTGGGTAGGGTTCGAAAGGTGGCGCTATCCAGGCAATCCAGCCAGCTTCGCTGCTCTCTCGTAGTTGGCTTAAACGGGCCAGCGCCGGCATCAGGAGCTGTAATTCGCCGGTGCCATAGTGATCCATCAGGATTTCGGTCAGGGCATGCCGCGGCCAGCCGCCGCCTGGCAGATGCTGATCAAGTTTCGGGTAACCACTGGCGAGTCCCTGCCAACTTGGGTCTTCCGCCCGAGCCTGCCCCCGCCAGATGTGCGGGTTTTTAAGCAGGTTCAGAAGTGCGTCGGACATCTGAAGTCAGGCTCGGGCTAGTGAAGCGGCATGCCATCGCGGATAACGCCGACAACGACGCCCTCGATGACCATCGTCTGTATTTTCAGATCAACCTGTATTGGTTCAAAATCCTCGTTCTCCGGCAGCAACCAGACCACAGACCCTTTCTGCTGGTAACGCTTGACAGTCACCTCATCATCGACGCGGGCAACGACAATCTGCCGACTACGTACTTCAGGCGTTCGATGTACGGCGACCAGGTCGCCATCAAGAATGCCCGCATTTTTCATACTCATACCCTGCACCCGCAGGAGATAGTGCGGCTTGGGATTAAAAAACGCCGGATCGATCCGGTAATGTGTTTCGATATGTTCCTCAGCAAGAATCGGGCTGCCGGCAGCGACTCTGCCAACCAGTGGCAGGCCCAGTTGTTCGCGCAGCGAGTCTTTCAACTGAATACCCCTGGAAGCGCCAGGCTTAAGGTCTAAAACGCCTTTCTTTTGCAGGGCACGAAGGTGCTCTTCAGCAGCATTGGCTGACTTGAAACCAAGCTCTTTGGCGATCTCTGCACGCGTGGGAGGCATGCCAAATTCATTGATAAAGTCTTGAACCAATTCAAGTATTTGCTTTTGCCTGGGGGTCAGTTGGTGCATTCGAGCATACCTGTATGGATAAACAGTAGTGGTATTATATACAGCTGGCTTTATTTGTAAATACAGTGACCCTATTTACCTGCCACGCCACGCTCCGTATCTGGCTGGAGAAAATTGATCGTTAGTGCGAAACCTGCACTGTCCGAATCTCCATACCCGGCCGCGCAAAAGCGAAAACGTGCCCGATGCATGTCGCCGGAGGACGACAAACCTGCGAAAAACAAGGAATTTCATTGCGACTCTGATCACTTTAGGAAATAATGCGCGGGCAGTTTTATCCCAACAGAGGAAATTTGGACAATGATTAAGAATGTATTGAAAGTGGGCGCCATTGTGCTCGTCCTGAGTGTAGCCTCTGGTTGCGCGAGTCAGGCAGCCATTGATGCTGCACAGGCCACTGCAGACAACGCAGCAAGAGATGCAGCAGCAGCAAAATCTACCGCCGAAGCAGCACGTGCAGCCGCTGACAGTGCCGCTCAGGCAGCTCGAAGTGCTCAAAGTACTGCAGATCAGGCTTTATCAGCAGCGACTGAAGCTCAGGCTTGCTGTGACGCAAACCGTGACCGCCTGGAACGCATGTTCCAGAGATCACAAGCCAAGTAGGAACAATCTACAGAAGGCTTACTCAGACGCCGCGCTTGTCGCGGCGTCTTTTATTCTGCGCCCGGCAACTGCAGGAATACCGTTCGAGAGCTTGAGATGCACTTCTGCGACGTCCCAATCCAGTTCTCCCGATCGATCATTAGTTGCCAGAACAAACTGCGCGGTTAATGCCGTCATTGCATCGCGAACTGGCGGTGCAACTTCCGTTATTTGTGAATCAGAGCCAGATTCTGACCCGACCTCTGACTCCGCCAGAGCCACTTCCAGTGTCGGATGAACTTCAACCAGCAGCTCATCACCGTTCCAACCCATTTTCACTGGCTCATTGACGATGCGTACCGATGTACTCACGTCGATCTTGTCAAACAGATAGTCGATGTCCTCAGGGAACATGCGAATACAACCATGGGTTACACGCATTCCAACGCCGTCAGGTCGATTGGTGCCATGAATCAGGTAACCAGGAATCCCGAGTCGCATCGCGTAATCACCCAATGGATTTTGCGGACCTGGCGGCACAACGCGCGGCAGGGGATCACCATCGGCTAAATGTTCTGCACGAACGGAATCTGGCGGATACCAGGCGGGGTTTCGAACCTTGGCTACGACTTTTGTGAGGCCGAGAGGAGTCTCCCAATCCATGCGACCGATGCTGATCGGATAAGTCATAACCACGGCAGGCTGACCTTCTTCGGGCGTCGGATAATAATAGAGGCGATACTCAGCGAGATTGAGTACCACACCCTTCCGAGGACCACGGGGCAGCACGTAGCGCGTCGGTAATGTGACTGCTGTGCCCTCGCCCGGCAACCAGGTATCAACATTCGGATTCGCACGAACAATATCTTCGTAACCAAGCCCGTGACGGCGTGCAATATCGAGGAGAGTGTCGTCAGCACGCGCGATCACAGTCATCAAGGCACCGACAACATCGTTGCCGTCCGGTGGCAGATCATAGACTTCTGTACGTGCACAGACAGGCATCACTGCCAGCACACAAAAAATTACAACTTGTCGATTCATTTCTTTCACTGACCTTTCTCGTCACTCTCAATAACTTCAGTCTCTGATTCGCTTTCTGCCAGCCAATCCTGCATTGACTCGCTTTCCAGCAATCGGGCCGGGTAGGTGCTGGCCGATTCCGGCAGGTTGATTCCATAAGTTCTGAAACGCAACACAACCGGCGCAAACATCGCGTCGGCAACGCTGAACTCGCCAAATAGCCAGCGACCCAATGTTGAATACCGACGATGACAATCCGTCCAGATTTCGAAGATCCTGTCGATATCGGCGGTTAACTCATCAGGGAGCGATACTTTACGCCCCATCGCACGGCAATTCATAGGCATTGATTCACGCAACGCAAAAAAACCGGAGTGCATTTCGGCACAGACTGAGCGGGCGTGAGCGCGCGCCACAGCATCAGCAGGCCACAACGATTTCTCCGGCCAACGCTCTGCAACCGTCTCGGCGATAGCAAGCGTATCCCAGATTACGTGGTCATCAAGGATCAATACAGGCACCCGACAGCCCGGTGAAATTGCGGCAAGTTCAGCGGCGGTGGATTCGGTGTCCAACAGGACTCGCTGTTCCTCGAATTCAATACCGGCCTCCGCAAGGAGTAGCCATGACCGGAGGGACCAGCTTGAGTAGTTTTTGTTGCCGATTACAAGTTTCACGGGCCGTTCGCTTCTTACTGACATTTGCGCCTATTATTTCACAAATGATTCATCAACTGTGCTGTCCTGGCGGTCGGAAAATCAGGTATTCCTCGTTGACCGCCCTACCCGGTGCCGGTAGCCTAGCCGGCCAACCTTCACACTCGTGACCCACATGAAGTTTACGATCGAGCTGAGTAATCGAGACCTCATATTTTTTCGGGAGGCTTTAAAAAAATCCCGTGAGGCTGTGCGCCATGCCGAAGAACCGGAGATTATCGAGGCAATCGGAGACGTACTTGCCGAAATAAAGACCGAGGAGCCGCTGCCTGATTTTGTCGCCAAACGAATTCCGCAATTGGAATCAATGATTCGAATGCTGCAGGACGATGAGTGGCGGCTACCGAACGATGCGCGTGAACGGCTGCTGGCGGCCTTCATATATTTCGCTGATCCGGAAGATATCGTCCCGGACCATATTCCGGTCATTGGATATCTTGACGACATAATCATGATTGAACTGGTTATTTTTGAATTACAGCACGCTCGTGAGGCATATGATGATTTCTGCAATTTTCGTGCTGCATACGACAATAACACGGATGTTAAACAGGACAGCGCGGTGAGGCGGGACCGAATCGACAGGAAACGTCAGCAGTTACATCAGAGGATGAAGCGGCGGTTACTGAAAGACCGTCGCGCGAAGAAGTCGACGGCGCTCTGGTAATTTAATATTTTAGTAAGACAGATCCCCACGTAAATCCACCACCAAATGCTTCCAGCAATAATGTTTGACCACGCCGAATCCGGCCGTCGCGAATTCCAACATCCAGCGCCATTGGCACTGATGCCGCCGACGTGTTGCCGTGAATCTGAACGGTCTGAATAATTTTTTCCATCGGCATATCAAGTCGCTTCGCGGTTGCCTGAATGATGCGAAGATTAGCCTGATGAGGAATCAACCAGTCTACGTCTTCGAGGCTCAGGCCGTTGGCATCCAGTGCCTCCTGCGCAACTGCGCTAAGCGTTTTTACGGCAACTTTGAAAACCTCGTTGCCACTCATCATGATTCTTGAATCACCTGTACCGGCCGCAGCAAGATTGCTGGATACGCCGACCGGGTAGTAGAGAAGATCTTTGTATTGCCCGTCTGCGCCCAGGTGCGTGGAAATAATACCTTGCTCGTCAGACGGCTGTAACACCACGGCACCGGCTCCATCGCCAAACAGCACACAAGTACTGCGATCATCCCAGTCGATCAGTTTTGTAATAATTTCCGCGCCGATGACCAGCGCGCACTTGGTATCTCCCGATCGAATGAATTTATCGGCAGAACTCAATGCATAAATAAAACCCGTGCAGGCAGCCTCGATGCTGAAGGCCGCGCACGCCGGAATCCCCATTTTGTGTTGAATTATTGTTGCTATATTTGGAAAAATCAGATCGGGGCTGGTTGTACCTACGACGATCAGGTCGATGTCTTCAACCGTGATACCCGCTTCTTCAATGGCAACCTTTGCGGCGTTGACGCAGAGATCAGACGTCAGTTCATTTTCACCAGCGACGTGCCGTTGCTCTATGCCTGTTCGCGAACGAATCCATTCATCGCTGGTATCCACCATCTTTTCCAGGTCAGCATTCGTCAGGATACGCTCGGGCAGATATCGGCCGGTTCCGGCAATCCGCGAATAAATCATGCAGCCTCCCTTTGCAGCATTATTCCGATTTTCTGCGGCACCTGATTCCTGACTTCGACGAGCGCGGTCTCAATCGCGTGCTGAAATGCGTGAGAATCTGCACTGCCATGGCTTTTGATTACAATACCATTAAGACCTACTAAAGACGCACCATTGTAGTTTCGTGAATCCATTTCGATCGCGAGGCTTCTAAGCACCGGTCTCGCAATCAGGGCCTGAAGTTTTGCAAAAACGTTACGCGTAAATGCGCGACGAAGATAATGCGATGCAAGACCAACCGTGCCCTCCATCGTCTTCAGGGCGACATTCCCGGTGAAGCCGTCGGTAACGACAACATCCGCCTTGCCCGAAAAAATCTCGTTACCTTCGATGAAACC
Source organism: Pseudomonadota bacterium (assembly GCA_027621915.1). Taxonomy (GTDB): domain Bacteria; phylum Pseudomonadota; class Gammaproteobacteria; order Steroidobacterales; family Woeseiaceae; genus SZUA-117. The sequence continues at coordinate 9,380 of JAQCAD010000022.1, read as the reverse complement.
TACGTAATTCAAACTACTTTCACTGAGCAATGACGCAGCCTCTCGAACAGAACCATGTCCCTTGGTGTCTTCTACGCCAATATTAAGAAGCGCAACTCGTGGTCGCTCAATGCGACGAATATCAGAGGTTACGATGGAGCCCATCACAGCAAACTGAAACAATTGTTCAGGACTGCTCGCGATATTGGCTCCGAGATCCAACATGTGCACGGTTCCGCCGATGGCGGGCAACTCCGCCAGAATCGCCGGACGGTCAATTCCCGGCAGCATCTTGAGAACGAATTTTGCGGTCGCCATTAGGGCACCGGTGTTGCCGGCGCTCACGACGGCATGTGCGACACCATCCTTTACGAGGTCGATCGCAATTCGCATCGAGGAATCTTTTTTCTTTCGAAGAGCGTCGGCGGGCGATTCCGACATGCCGACGACTTCAGTCGCGTTCTTGACTTTCAGCCGTGCGTCGTCGCCAACAATGCGCGTAACGTGACCTATAAGCTCATCCTCATTACCAACCAGTATCAACTCGAGATTCGAATGTCTGTCGAGGCATGTCTTTGCCGCGCGCACGACAATGTCGGCTCCAAGGTCGCCGCTCATTGCATCCAGTGATATGACGGATTTTGATCCCACGAAATCTTTTGTCAGACAACCTGGTTATCCAGATCGCCCAACCAGGACCGAGAAGGCTTACTCGTCGTCCGCTACTTCGGGCGGTGCAATAACCTGCTTGCCACGATAGAAGCCATCAGGTGTCACACAGTGCCGCAGATGGGTCTCTCCCGAGGTGGGATCAACCGACAAAGTCGGGCCTTTTAATTTATCGTGCGAACGCCGCATTCCACGAGTTGACGGGGTCCTGCGACTTTTTTGAACTGCCATGCCGATCTCCAGTAACGATGATCCATCCGGTCATCATCAAATTTCAAAAAATGCCAGGTTTTACCCGGCGCTTATTTTTCCGATTTCTCCATTTGCGACTTCAGGTCGGAAAATGGACGGGATGTCTCCACCCCGACTACCTCGAATTCTTTCACCGGCGTCGCACAGGAATCCACAGATTCATGCTTCGGTGCCAGTGGCATTGCCATCAACAGCGACTCCTCGACAATGTCCACCAGCCGGACAAATTCCTGCTCAAGTTCCCATACTTCGTGACTCGCCAAATCCGTCATCTCGCCGGGCTCCTCACCTGGCTCCAACAGCAGCCACTTGAGCGACGCATTAATTTGCAGCGGAAACACTTCCAGACAACGCTGGCATACCGACACAATGGACGCCGAAATTTGTCCTCTCACGACCGGAATTTTCTGCAAGCTGTCTGACCAGGCGAATTCGAGTCTAATATCAACCGGCGCTGCCCGCCATCTCCGTGGTCGCGACTCGGCAGAATCTGTTTCGAGATCCGCTTCGACGAATTCCACAAGTCGTTCGAAATTCTCAATATTTTCTTTAATATCAATAACTTGACCAACCTCCGCCAATTCCTTCGGCGAGACAGGATTAAAGAGAGGGTTGGTCATGGCGGGCGCATGATAGGGAGGTCGCAGGATTGTGTCAAAAATAGTTCGGCGAAACCGCATGAACATCGGTTGATTTGCGCCTGTGCTATGGGGTTAACTCAGCTGGGAATCACAACATACTGATTACATATGCAAAATCCTTCGGCACCCCAGATTCTGCTGGCGTCAGCGTCACGCTATCGGCAAGGTCTGCTCGACCGGTTCCTGAATGATTATGAGACCGTCACGCCGGACATAGATGAGTCGGCCGAACCCGGTGAGGACCCTTTGTCCCTGGCGGGCAGGTTAGCAAGGTCGAAGGCCGAAGCCGCATCCCGGTCCAGTCGGGATGCACTGATCATCGGCGCCGACCAGCTCGCCGTCCTTGACAACACGGTGCTTGGCAAACCCGGCGACCATCAAAGGGCCGTTGAGCAATTGCTTGGCGCGTCCGGCAAGTCCGTCACTTTCCTGACCGCCGTTTGTGTCCTCGACCCCGCCAGTCGAAAACGTTATGAGCATGTCGACCAAACTACTGTCCGTTTCCGACGTTTTGACAGGCGCCTGGCGGACGCCTATCTCAAGCACGATGAGCCCTACGACTGCGCCGGCAGCTTCAAAATCGAGGGTGCAGGCTTCGTACTTTTTGAGTCAGTAAGCACTGATGATCCAACCGCCCTGGTCGGATTACCGATGATCTGGCTGGCCGGCACACTACGCGAACTGGGCTGCCTGCTTCCATAGCAGATATCCACTTGCCGCAGGAGCCGTTCTACGGCCATCGCACCCCAACCATTTTTCGGTATCAAACATCAGGAAAACCCAGAATACAGCTGAATATGTTACAAATTACTCATATTTGGTAGAACGCTGCGATTCGACTCGATTTTCATTTATTTTTGCTGTCTTCTTTTTCCGCCGTGAACCTTTCCCAGAAACCTGTCCAGTTCATCCGGCAACGGTGCCGTGAAGTGCAGCTCGTTACCGCTGTCGTCCGGAAAAGCGATGGATTGAGCATGCAGGAACAAGCGCTTCAATCCCAATTTCTTCGCCGAAGCGTTCGCCTCCGGGTCCCCATACCGTTCATCGCCGGCAATTGGGTGACCCGTATGCAAAGCATGTACACGAATCTGGTGAGTCCGGCCGGTCCTCGGCTGACACTGCATCAAACTGTACTGACCGAAAGTCCGTGACAGTGTCATCAGCGTTTGTGCCGGTTTACCGGCACCGCTGACGACCACATGCCGCTCCCCGTTTCGGCGATGTTCCACGTGCAATGGTGCATCGACCAGGTGCTCACCGAATTGCCAGTCACCGACGACCAGCGCAAGATAATTTTTTTCAACCGTGCCTTGACGGAACCTCTCGTGCAATTCGCGCAGCGCACTGCGTCGTTTTGCCATGACCAGACATCCGGACGTTTCGCGATCCAGTCGATGCACCAGCGAAAGATCAGTCAACTCCGGACGGGATGCACGCAGAATCTCGATGGCACCGTGACTGACACCACTGCCGCCGTGCACGGCCAGGCCGCTCGGCTTGTTGACCACCAGGATCCGTTTGTCTTCAAATATGATGTGACTTTCAAGACTCGCGATCTGGCCCGGCGCGGCATCACCCGGCCCGTCATTAACACGCGCGGGCGGAATCCGGACTTCATCACCAACCGCCAGACGATATTCAGCCTTGACGCGTCCGCCATTGACCCGCACCTCACCCCGCCGAATGATGCGATACAGGCGGCTCTTCGGCAGGCCCGGCAGCTCCCTTCTGAGGAAATTGTCGATGCGTTGCCCGGCGAAATCTTCGTTAACCGAAATCTTGCGTACGCCGGATTGCCGCGTGCTTTTCTCTGGGGCCGGGCTGGTTTTCATAGAATCTGACTTATTTTAGTGGGCTCAATGACTTATTAGGTACTGTCAGGCGTTGCCGGGACCGGCAGCTATGCTATATTACCTGCCCGTGACGGCATTTGGGTCTTTTTACCCACCGCACGAATGGCTTATCCGCCCGTCTCTTGCTAGTCAATCAATCGGGCAATTTAAGAGTTTTTATTTCATTCCTGGCCTCGCCTTTGTCGAGACCAGACTCCTCGGCAGTAAGCACGGTAATCCGGCGAGCGCCGACGCGGCAAGGCCGCAGGGTAAAAATGGTCAGTTTTCTACTGGGCCTGTGTGCAAATCAGGGCCATCTACAGTTAGTGAAACCAATCGCCGGTGACTTTCACCGCGCGTATCAATTCTATTGCCTCTGCACCGCCGCATCGCTCTCATTAAGCCGTCCTGGCTTGCCGCCCGAGATACATCAACAAGAAGGGCATTATGAAAAGAATGTTAATCAATGCAACTCAGCACGAAGAGTTGCGCGTGGCGATGGTCGACGGCCAGCAACTTTACGACCTGAACATTGAACTACCTGCAAGCGAACGCAAAAAAGCCAATATCTACAAAGGTCAGATAACGCGCATCGAGCCCAGTCTCGAAGCGGCCTTCGTGAATTACGGCGCAGACCGCCACGGCTTCCTGCCGTTGAAAGAGATTTCCAGCGAATACTTTGTTACTACTACGGAACCCGGCAAGAAAGTTAATATCAAAGACGTCCTGCGCGAAGGACAGGACATTGTCGTGCAGATTGACAAGGAAGAGCGTGGCAACAAGGGTGCAGCGCTAACCACTTTTGTCAGCCTGGCCGGCCGGTTTATTGTGCTGAAACCCAATAAACAGAAATCGGGTGGTGTTTCCAGACGAATCATTGGTGAAGATCGGGATCTCGCTCGTCAATCGATGCGTGATGTCGAAGTGCCTGATGGCATGAGTGTCATTCTGCGAACAGCCGGGATCGATCGCAGCGAAGAGGAACTGAGCTGGGACGTCGAAAACCTGCTCGCGGTCTGGGAAGCCATCAAGAAGGTCGTCGTCGAACATTCGGCTCCGTTTCTCATTTATCGCGAAAGCGATTCTGTAGTTCGCGCACTGCGCGATTACCTGACCAATGAGATAGGCGAGATACTGATCGACGACGAAGCCACTTACAAAGAGGCGCGGGAATTCGTCGAGCAGGTCATGCCGCAGAACCTGCGCAAGCTGAAACTTTACGAAGATTCCGTACCGCTATTCACACGCTACCAGATCGAATCACAGATCGAGTCAGCTTTCTCGCATTCTGTCGACCTTCCTTCGGGGGGAAGTGTGGTGATCGATCACACTGAAGCGCTGGTGTCGATCGACGTCAACTCTGCACGCGCCACCAAAGGCGGAGACATCGAGGCAACCGCCCTGAACACTAATCTGGAAGCTGCGGATGAAATTGCGCGTCAACTTCGACTGCGTGACCTCGGCGGTCTTGTGGTTATTGACTTCATCGATATGGGCCCACAACGCAACCAGCGCGATGTCGAAAACCGGCTTCGTGATGCAGTTCGTCAGGACCGGGCGCGGGTGCAACTGGGCAAAATCAGTCGCTTTGGTCTCCTGGAAATGTCCCGTCAGCGCATGCGACCGTCGCTGGGCGAGTCAAGTAATCTTGTCTGCCCTAGATGTTCGGGCATCGGTAACATCCGGAGCGTCGAATCACTTGCACTCGCGATTCTTCGAATAATCGGGGAGGAAGCCAGGAAGGAACGCACTGCAAAGGTGATCGCGCAGTTACCGGCCGAAGTTGCAACCTATCTCTTGAACGAAAAACGGGATTGGGTACAAAGTCTCGAAACGCGTCACAACACTCAGGTCATCCTGGTCGCAAATCCACTTCTGGAAACGCCGCATTACCAGGTTCGCAGAGTACGCGACGATCAGGTTGACTTGCCGGAAAACATCGGGATCAGCTTCACGTTGGTTGATACACAGGACGAACCAGAAATCCCGAAGGCGATGCAGGACAAGAAACCGGCCGAAATCGCCGCAGTTACGACAATGGTTGCAACTACTCCAGCACCTCAGCGGAAGGCACCGCCAAAGAAGACCGGGCCGGGTCTGTTTTCGCGTATCGCCAGTTTTTTCAGCAGTTCTGAGGATTCTGACGACAAGGCCAGGAAACCGTCACAGCGTCAGAATCGCAAGAGCGCCGACGGGAACCAACGAGGTGGCCAACGAGTCAAGAAACGCGGCGAGGCACCCCGTCAGACCGGAAGTCAGCCAACCGGCGGCAAGAGCCAGCAGAGGACCGGTCAGCAGGGTAAAAAGAAACGCGGCAAAAAAACCGGCGATAAAGATGTTGACCGGACAGGACAGCAGGCGAACCGGCGCAATGACGCGCAGGTAAGTGAAAAACAGGAACAGGCTGACGAAACTCGTCAGGAAGCTCAGGGTGAAAACCGCCCGGCCGCTAGCAAGCGGCGTAGCCGCGGAGGCCGCCGCAGGCGTCGCAACGCCGATGTGGTGGAAAACGCAGATAATCTGGCAACGGCGGACCAGAATACCGAGCAGCCATCTGCCGAAAATTCTGCTGAAAAGAGACCGGAACGAAAACCGCGACGTGCCAGAGCATCAAATGGTGCAGCGGCGAGTACGGCGCCCACACCGAATGATGCGAAAAGTGGTGAATCGATAGAACGATCAGAGAAGTCCGCGGAAAACGGTCACGGCACGGAATCCGTCAGAGGCAATGATGATTCTGGCCCACGGCAGGACCAATCGGACCCGGAAAGAAACATTGCCGCAAATACGCAAACGATGGTGCCAGCCGCGAAGCTGGAACAGCCGCCCGGACGAGAATCCGAACCAGGCAATACCGCGACGCGTGCGGCAACGCCCGATTCACGGGAGTCTGCACGACTGCCAGGTTATGAGGACACCCAGCCTGAGTTACCGGTGTTGAGTTCGATTTCTGGCCGGGATCAGGAAAAACCGGTATCGAAGCCAGTTGTACAACAGGCATCGTCACCCGTTCCGGAAAAATCTGAGCCGGCCAAATCTGTGGAATCCGGCAATGGAGAATCACAAGCCTCCGTCAGGCCTGAACTAGTGGCAGAGACACCCATACCGACCGCTGGCGAGAAACCGGCAGCTCGCCTGCTACCATGGGAACCAGCGGCCGACTCCACGCAGGCAGCCGACAAAGATTAGTTAAATTTATGATCCGATCGCCGTACCTAGAGTGGCGATCGGGTCATAGCTCTTTTCTTATTGTTTCGAGGAGCGCCCTTGAGGCCACTTCCACCAGATCGAGAACTCTCTCGAATCCAGCGGGGCCGCCATAGTAAGGATCCGGCACCTCAGTTTCCGGCGCGAATTCTGAGAATTCAAGAAGGAGCCTGACTTTGCTGTGGTGTTCGGCCTTTGACGACTCTCGCAATGCGAGCATGTTGTCCTCATCCATCGCGAGGATATAGTTGAAATCTTCGAAATCGGCATCTGTCACGCGCCGCGCGCTAATGTCCTCAAGTGAAAAGCCGCGTCGCTCGGCTGCCGCAATCGCCCGGTGATCCGGCGGCTCGCCGCTATGGTATGCGTGTGTTCCGGCCGAGTCCGTATAGATTCTGTCGTCAAGACCCGCGTCACTGACCAGTTTGCGAAATACACCCTCCGCCGTCGGGGATCGGCAAATATTGCCCATGCAGACAAATAAAACACCTATTTTCTCTTTATTTTCAATCATTTACAGTGCTTTTTTGTGCCTCTTATTTTCCGTCCTTAGAGCTGATAAGTACCTGTTTTTCTTGAGTTGCAGTTAAGAATAAGAGGCAGTTTTTCTGTTGAATTTTTGGCCGGCAATTCTACAGGCAATCCACCTGTCTTGGGCGCGTGTCAGTTCGGTCATATCTCGTTTGCCAAACAGGCTCGCATATTCAACCTGCCTTCGCACCAGCGAGAGTTTCCTGCGTGAGCAACGCCATGAAGTTGCGCTTTCGTTTATGGGTTTCCATGAGACGGGCCAAGTAATCGTCAAAGGCAGTAGCGCTCACCGCCTGGAACGCGGGTCTTGCTTCCATAAGTGTCCTGACCGCAACCTGATAACTGAAGTTTGTTTTTCTGAGAATGAATGCATCGACGGCTTTTTCAAAGACCGGCTGGGCTAGCGCCAATTCGGGTTTCGACAGCCATCGAGCTACCTGCAATAGACGATCTGGGTCCTGCATGCGTTCCACGGCAATCGCTTTGAGGGCAAGCCAGTCCTGTTCGGCACGAAAGATCTGTGCCAGCGTCAAAGCGTGGCGTTCGTCCCTCCAGAAACTCCGCTGGACGGGGGATTGCAGGAACGCGACAACCGAGTCTCGCACTTTACGTGCGTCGCCTGCCCGTCCCGCAAGTTCGACGAGTTGCTGATAGTTCTCGTAGCTCACGTCCCGGCGAAACGCCGATTCATTTGCCTCAACGGCGGCGGCCCAATCGCCCCGCTCGGCATGCACGGAAGACCAAAGTAATTTTCGGCTGCTTCGCTCGTGTTTATCCAGGGCATCGGCTTTGGACAGCCACCTGGCCGCTTCATTTGCATCTCCTTTCTTCAGGTACAGCCTGGCGATCCGCTCGTAGCCAATTTCCGTGGTGGCCATGAGTATTTCAAGCCGAATCATTTCATCGTAGTCCTCCCGTTCTGAGGCACGGGCCATCAAGTAGTTCGCCAGGCGGAAATAGGGATACTTGTCCTCATGATTGGCGCCGTTCGGAAGGCTCGGCATGGCGTCCAGCCGTCTCTCGACTGCGGCGTAAAACGCGGTCAACCCTGACGCGCCGAGGACCTCAGCATAGTCGTTTGGGACACCAATAAACTGATCCCACGGGTCCTTGAGCGCGATTGCCAGGAGATGTTGTGCACGGCGCTCCGGGGACCAGCCGATCCTCTGCAGCGACCAAATATGGAGGTCTCGAAGCGTCGATTGAGCGCTTTCGCGGTAGCCCGCGGAATCGTCGATGCGTTCCAGCGCTTTGTTCAGGCGATCGATGCCATGCACCGCGGCCTCGAGCAGCTCATCAGGCGGCAAACCCTCGGCTATTCTCAAAATGTTCTGGAGCGTCGTTTCCAGCCGACGGAAATAGGCCCTTGCCTTCCCCGGCTCAACGATTTCCTGCAGCGGAGTTACCCGAGTGATGGACTGTTTGAGTTGCTTGGGATCCACCGGGTCCGCGACGATTCCGGCCTGTTGCCGGAGCCGATCATGCAGCGAAGGCGCCTTGTGAATAACCTGCACCAGGTACGATGCCAATACCTTTGCGTCCTGCTTGCCGAGATACGATTCCAGACCATCGTCGTCGGCCGCGGCGGACAAACCAGTTTCCGCCAGACGATCACGAAGCTCCAGGGCGGTCGCGACGCAGTGCTTGCAAAAAACGAGGCCCTCGGAAGCCGGGCAGTCGCAGCCACCGTCCAGTTCGGATCGATCGTGATGCAGCTCCACACGATAAACTTGTGTCCCTCCAACCAACGCAGTCGTGGTGTTGCCGCGCGTTTCGATATCGATAACACGACCGTCGCGATAATAATCGTAGCCACGATCAAAGGGGCCGGCCCCGGCCAGATCCAGCAGATCCTCGTCGCTGATGCCCATGTCAGGTGCCTTCACACTGTGTCGCTGCAGACCATCGGCTGAACCGCCCCGGGATTGCCGGAGACCTTTTATGTTGAGAGGATACTCCGATGACAAAAGCAAACAGATATTCCCCGGAAGTTCGGGAACGAGCGGTTCGCATGCTGCACGAGCAAGAACCATCCTATGAGTCCAGGTGGGCGGCGTTGACGTCGATTGCCGGGAAGATTGGCTGTACGGCGGAGACGTTACGCAAGTGGGTTCAGCGGGCGGAGATCGACGACGGCCAGCGTCCCGGTCGAACGTCCACCGAGTTTGAAGAGCTCAAGGCGCTGAAGCGCGAGAACAGGGAGCTGAAGCGAGCCAATGAGATCCTGAAGACGGCGTCAGCGTTTTTTGCCCAGGCGGAGCTCGACCGC
>JAQCAD010000021.1 GCA_027621915.1 Pseudomonadota bacterium | reverse complement strand
AGAGATCGAACAACCCAACCAGGTCGCCGCTTGATTTCATCGGCATACACCAGATTTGACCATAGCTCAAATTAATTGATCATTTGATCCCGGGAAACCGATTTGTCGGTCACATGAGTGGGACGACCATTTGGTCCTGACCATCAAGAAGCTCACTCCGGTCGATATGAAAATGGTTTAGCTTACGTCAGCAAATATATGATTTAAAAGGTCTTAACATATCGCGATGTATTAGTGATGGCGGCAGTCTTTGACGATTCGTCAATGACGCTTCATTGCATTCGTGAACGTAGGCCGAATCCGGTTCGATACAACGCGCTACATCCCCAATTCGCTTGATGGTCGTTACGGTCTGTAAGCTACGTGGTGTTTCCGTTGACAGGACGAGTACCGCGACTGTCAGGCCAGCTGAGGCTCGCCATACGACACGTTTCAGACGTATCAGAGGCCGGATGATGTTATGTTGTTCAAAGGCTGGCGATCTATGATGCTTATGGTATTCTTGTCGCCCTACAAGGCGGGACCCTTTAAGTAGACTGGTGGCGCGAGGTGTAAAACCGGTCGGGCGGTCCAGTAAATTAAGCACGAAGGGTTAAAACTAAAATTAAACGCCGCGGCGGTAGTGGAGAGGGTCGCGAGCGCAGGGGGGATTGTTGCATGTCGGTGCAGTCCATCCTTTTGTTTATGCGAGTCGTCAAGTGATTGCTACGCATCCCTCTCCCGACATCCAATAATTACTAAAAACTCGTTGTAGTAAGGAGTATCAATGAAACGGTGCAAATACAGCAGCCGGCAGATGACAGGCGCAGCAAGTGCAGTGATTGCAGTAGTTGTCGTTGCCGCTGGCAGCGTCTTCGCCCAGTCCGCGAGCGTAGACCAGGTTCTTGCGGCGGATATGCGACGACTTGCCCTCGCACAAGAGTCGCAGGAACGCATTAACAGGGTAGTCGAGGGGACACGTACTCTTGCTAACGATTTCCGTGCAATTAATAAAGAAATTGACGGACTCAAGGTCTACAACCGTTTGATGACGGCACAGACCGACGGCCAGAAGGCAACGCTCGATGATATCGCGCTGTCGATGGAGCAGGTCGACGTCATAAACCGGCAGATTTTTCCGCTCATGGAGAAGATGATCGATGCGCTCGAACAGTCCATCGGTCTTGATATACCTTTTCTGATGACGGAGCGTTCGAATCGAATTTCTGATCTGAAGGATATCATGGAGCGGTCGGACGTCAGTGTTGCTGAAAAATTCCGCAAGGTGATGGAGGCCTACCAGATTGAAATGGACTACGGCACTTCTAACGAGTGGTATACCGAATCGCTAAATGTTGACGGAGCCGTTCGTGAGTACAACATGTTGCGAGTCGGACGGATTGGTCTGTTTTTTCAGTCAGACGATACAAACATTACGGGCTGGTGGAATGCTGAAACGGGCGGCTATGAACTGCTCGGCAGTGAGTATCGTAGTGAAGTCCGCAAGGGCATTCGCGTAGCACGGCAGCTAATTGCGCCGGAGCTGATGCTGCTGCCGATGCCTGCACCAAAATCCGTTGGGGGAGCTTGATCCATGAAACGTATAGCTATACTTATCGCCAGCGTATTTATCACTGTGGGCGCTGTGCAAGCACAGGATAACGCCAGCACAATGGACGAACTCCTGAATCAGATTCAGCGTGGGCAGGCACGAGACAACGCCGAGGCGCAACAGCGTGAAGCTAGATTCGCGCAGTCACGTACTGAACAGCAGTCGATGGTAAATGAGGCCCGCGCCGAGCGGACGCGACAGGAACGAAATTCTGAACGATTGGAGGCTTTGTTCAATTCCAATCAGGAGCAGATTGTTCTGGCCCGTGGGCAACTGGATGAGCGCCTTGGCGCTTTGAAGGAATTGTTCGGGGTTTTGCAGACAGTATCCGGCGACGCGCAGGGTCGGTTCAATACGTCGCTGACCAACATCCAGTTTCCGGATCGTGAAGCGTTTCTCGCAAAACTCGGTGCCAAAATGGCGGGGGCAAGTTCTCTGGCCTCGATTGCAGAAATCGAGCAGCTTTGGGCCGAACTTCAGCGCGAAGTTTCTGAGTCCGGCAAGATCGTCAAGTTACCTTTCGAAATAACCAAAGCCGATGGTGAGGTTGTTACGACAGATATCGTGCGTGTTGGCACGTTCAATCTTGTTTTCGACGGTGGGTATCTGCGAGTTACGGATTCCGGAACCGTTGCAGAACTGCAGCGCCAGCCTGAGCAGGGCCGATATACGAACTCTGCCGGGGACATGGTGAACGCGACCAGCAGTCCGGTGACTTTCGGAATTGACGGAACGCGCGGCGGTATTCTTGCATTACTGGTCGAATCACCAACCGTTATGGATCGAATTCACCAGGGCGGCATTGTCGGTTACTGCATTATTGGTCTCGGAATATTCGGATTGTTGATTGCATTCGTTCGTTGGATCGGACTGTCGTCAGCGGCTCGAAAGGTGAGTGCACAGCTTAAGAGTGACACGGCGAGCACAGATAATCCGCTTGGCAGAGTGCTGGCAGCGTACGAAGCCAACACAAATGCTGATACCGAAACGATCGAACTCAAACTAAGTGAAGCAGCATTGAAAGAGATGCCTGACCTGACGAAAGGGTTGTTGTTTATCAAGGTGATCTCTGTAGTTGCACCACTTATGGGGTTGCTCGGTACGGTTACCGGTATGATCAAAACCTTCCAGGTAATTACGCTGTTTGGTGCTGGTGATCCGAAGATGATGGCCGGCGGTATCTCGCAAGCACTAATGACGACCGTGTTGGGTCTGGTCGTAGCTATTCCAATGGTATTGATTCACACATTGGTTAGTGGGCAGAGCCGCAAGATCATCAATATTCTTCAGTCTCAGAGTGCTGGTATTGTCGCCACGCATTCTGAAAAGCACGGCTAAAGCACGGCTGAGGAGAGGCGATGCATTGGTTATTTGACAGTATTGAAGCCATTCGCGACTTTATGGAGTTGGGCGGTTCTGTATTGACCTGGATTGCGATCACAATTTTTCTGATGTGGGTTTTGATCATCGAGCGGTTACTGTATTTCCGCTCAACGATGAAACAGATGTTAGAGAATATTCATGATCGATGGGAAGCGCGACCGGAGCGCCGCTCGTGGAATGCACATATGATTCGCGAAGGGATGATCTCGCAATTCTCTCAGTCAATCAGCGGCTCCATTCCAATGATTCAGACCATGGTGGCACTGTGTCCGCTGCTTGGTCTAATGGGTACCGTAACGGGCATGATCAAGGTATTCGAGGTCATGGCTGTCTCTGGCTCGGGCAACGTTCGCGCAATGGCCGCTGGCGTTTCTCAGGCAACTGTGCCGACTATGGCGGGAATGGTGGGGGCCCTCTCTGGAGTGCTCCTTGTTACATTGCTTAGCCGCCGTGCGGGACGTGAGGTCGAGTTTCTTGAGGACTCGCTCACGATGGATCACTAAAAGGACTCTAAAATGCGTAGAGCGCAAGCAGGAATGGGCGGCGAAGAGGAAGACAATGAAATCAACCTCACGCCGATGCTCGATGTAGTATTTATTATGCTGATTTTTTTCATTGTGACGGCCTCTTTTATTAAAGAAGCCGGAATCGATGTGAATCGCCCGGACGCGCCGACCTCTGAATCGATTGCTGATGCCAACATTTTGATCGCCATCAGCGCGAACGATGAGATCTGGATTGATAAGCGTATGGTTGATCCACGGGCAGTTCGCCCGAATATCGAGCGATTGCACGCGGAGAATCCGAAAGGGTCCGTTGTGATTCAGGCCGACAAAAAATCAACCAATGAAATGCTGGTTACTGTGATGGACGCTGCCCGTCAAGCCGGAGTCTTTAACGTTTCTTTGGCGGCAAATCAGTAGTAGTCGGGAACGGAACGAGAAAGCCGGAGTCAGTTATTTGACTGGCTCCGATTTTCGGAAGCTTTAGCGAAGCGGACGAGCGCCGCACAGGAGCGCTAACCATGATAGGTCGTTACATTTTCTCGATCGTTGTCGGTTCGATCATCACGTTGTCACTTATATTCGTCATGCATCTGCTGATCGAGCACGCCGAGGACGCAATTAGTAAGGAAGGCACTAAGCATCAGCTGGACTTCGTGCGCATTAAGAAAAATGAGACGCTCAATACAGAGGACTACACGCCTGAGAAACCGCCGAAACCACCCGAGATTCCGCCGGTGACGCCGCCACAGGATTCGGATGTAGTGGATCCGAACGCACCTACAATCAATATTCCTGCGCCCGACGTGAGTACGAATATGGACATTGGAGGTCCAGGTGGCATGAACATTGCGGAAGGCGATTATCTTCCAATCGTGAGGGTTGCTCCCGTCTATCCGGCAAGAGCACTTTCCCGCGGCGTTGAGGGCTATGTGGATATGTCGTTCACGGTGACCACCACCGGCACGGTCAAGGATCCGATCGTGACATTTTCGACCAGTAGTCTGTTTGACCGTTCGGCGACGCAGGCAGTGTTGAAATTTAAATACAAACCACGTGTTGTCGACGGCGTACCCGTGGAAGTGGCGGGCGTCACGACACGCATCCGGTTCGAACTTGAAGAATAGGCGGTAGAGCAGGACTCAACTGAGGGATTTTGGTTATGAAAATGAAAAACCTGTCTTTGGCTAAGCTTGGCCTTCTAATGATTTGCAGCGTATTTGCTAGCGTTACGATTCATGCTCAGGACCGCGAGGATGAGCGAGACGAGCGCGATAACCAGAAGACCAAACAGGCTCAGGCGGTTAGCAAAGAAGTCTATGATCGAATTCAAAGTGCGCAGGAGCTGATCGATGCCGACCGTCAGAAAGAAGCGCTGGACGTTCTGAACGGACTTAAGACCAAGAAAGGTCTTACTGAGTATGAGTTGCAGAACGTTCTCAACTATATCGGCTTCGTTCACTACAATATGGATAACGTTAACGGGGCTCTGCAGGCCTACGAAGAATTGCTCAGAATACCGAGCGTTGAAGAGCAAATTCGTAAACAGACGCTTTATACGATGGCGCAGCTGACGACAATGCAAGAAAATTACACGAAAGCGCTGGGTCTCCTTGATCAATGGTTTGCATTGGAGAGTAATCCTGGTCCGGAGCCATACATCCTCTATGCACAGAATCTGTATCAGGTGAACCGCTATCCTGACATGATTAAACCGATTGAGACGGCAATGGGAATTGCCACATCTCGGGACACGGCGATCAAGGAAGACTGGTATGTATTGTTGAATTTTGCCTATTTTCAGCAGGAGAATTACAAGAAAGTCCGCGACATCCAAAAAATATTGTTGGCCAGCTGGCCCAAGAAAGCTTACTGGTTCTCGCTGGCAGGGGCCTATACGGAACTTGGGGAAGACGACAACCTGATGGCTGCTTATGAAGCCGCTCACACGCAGGGCCTCCTGGAGAAAGAATCCGAGCTCTCGACGATGGCCCAGCTATATATGCAGCACGAGGTGCCCTGGAAGGCGGCGACGTTGCTGGACGCGGAGATGAAAGGCGGTCGGATGGCCAAGAATGACAAGAACTATCGAATGTTGTCGCAAGCATTGACGTTGGCCGCCGAAGACGAAATGGCCATTCCCGCGCTACAGGAAGCCGCGAGACTGAGCGATGAGGGCGAGCTTGACCTGCGGCTGGGAAATGCTTATTTGAATCTTGGAAAGTACGGTGAGTGCGTGTCTGCGATTAAAAAGGGCATTGAGAAAGGGAAGATCAAGAGTCCGGACAACGCACATATCTCGATGGGCATGTGTCAGTATAACGAAGCAGATTACCGGGATGCTATCGCGTCGTTCCGTAAGGCTGCCGAAACGCAGCGATCACGCAGGATTTCAAATCAATGGATCAGTGTTATTGAAAGTGACATTGAGAGAAACGAGCAAATTCGCCTGGCTGAGGTTGCGGCTCAACGACAAATACGCGAGCTGGAAGAACGACGTAAAGCCGCTGAGCGAATTTAGAAGCTAATAAATGATTAGGTAGCGGGCGCCGAAATGCGCCCGTTTTTTATGTCAGTCAACCGGCAATTTTTTAAATTGACCCTGGACGGTTGGCGTCCTTACAATCGCGCTGAAAATTTTCGGCAAGGTATGAAAAATGCCAAAAGTAATATTCGTGTCGCCCAACGGCGAACGTCGCGAAGTTCAGGTTGAAAATGGCTATTCCGTGATGGAAGCCGCTATTAACAATAACATTGACGGAATTGTTGCCGAATGTGGTGGAGCCTGCGCTTGCGCGACCTGCCATTCGTACGTCGACGATGAGTGGCTTGCCAAAATGCCGCCGATGGACGACATGGAAGATAGCATGCTCGACGCTGCGTATGATCGAAAGGATAATAGTCGGCTTACATGCCAACTGGAAATGAACGACGAATGGGACGGTCTCGTCATCCATGTCGCGGAAAATGAATACTGATCGGGAGAAATAACATATGTCGATTAAGACAGGAGAAAAAATGCCATCAGGCGTGTTTGGTGTCATGACCGAAGCGGGTCCAGGAGCGATCTCGACTGACGAATTGTTTGCCGGTAAGAAAGTTGTGCTGGTTTCTGTGCCGGGAGCATTTACGCCAACCTGTTCAGCGAAGCACCTGCCAGGATTTCTTGAAAATGCAGGCGCGATTCGTGCGAAAGGTATTGATTCAATTGCATGTATGGCCGTAAACGACGTGCATGTGATGCACGCATGGGGCAAAGATCAGGGTGTCGGCGATCAGATAATGATGCTCGCAGACGGCAATGGCGAGTACGCAGAAGCCCTCGGCCTCGTAATGGATGGTACGGCCTTCGGTATGGGTAAACGGGGCAAGCGTTTTGCGATCGTCATTGACGATGGCGTAGCTACACATGTCGCGGTCGAAGACCCTGGCAAGTTTGAGGTCAGCAAGGCGGAATCCGTTCTCTCGGCGATCTGACCCAAACAAGTTCAGTTACTTAGAGCAGCCTGGAACTCCGGAACAAGCGTAAACAAGTCTCCTACGAGCCCGATATCGGCGACCTCGAATATCGGAGCATCCGGGTCTTTATTGATGGCCACAATTGTGCCCGCGTCCTTGATCCCGGTCAGGTGCTGGATCGCTCCGGATATTCCGATGGCGATGTACAGTTCGGGCGCGATAATCTTGCCTGTTTGACCGACCTGCATCTCGTTCGATACATAGCCGGCATCTACCGCTGCCCGGGAAGCGCCGACACCGGCGCCAAGTACATCGGCGAGACTGAAAATAATCTTGAAATTCTCGGCGCTGCCCAGCGCGCGCCCGCCCGACACTACTTTCGCCGCTGTTTGCAGATCCGGTCGATCGGACTTGCCCGCTTTTAGCTCAATAAATCGAGTGTGTTCTGGCATCATAAATTCCGGTGCCAGTGTCTGAATGGTTGCAGAGCCGTCACCCGTTACGACGCGATAGGAGGCCACCCTGACAGTCGCAATAACGACTTTATCAGCGGGCGCTTCGACCGTCACGACGGCATTGCCTGCGTATATCAGGCGTTTAAAGCGATACTCGTTCTGAACCTCCATGATGTCACTGATCTGGTTAACGCCTAGCAGCGCAGCGACTCGCGGCATCAGGTCCCTGCCGAACGTAGTGGACGGCCCGAAAATGTGCGTATATCCATCGGCAATCGCCACAATTTGCGGCGCGACAATCACTGCCAGCTGGTGTGCGTTGGCAGGATTGTCAATTCGAATAACACTTACTACAGACGCCAGAGCAGCGGCCTGAGCAGCGACGGACTCGCCATTTTCGGCGAATACGACCACGTGAATCTCAGCATCCGGCAAATCGGCGGCACATGCGACGCACTTCGCCGTGCTGGAATTAAGCTCACCGTTAGCATGCTCGGCGATGAGAAGAATTTTCGACATCAGATCAGCCCCTTGTCTTTTAATGCTGCTACCAAGCCGGCAACATCGTCAACCATTGCGCCTTTCTGCCGTTCCGAAGGCGGCTCGAAAACAACTTGCTTGATTCCCGTTGCCTCTTCGATGTTCAAGTCGCCAAGCAGCACTTGATCTAGCGGCTTTTTCTTTGCTTTCATGATATCCGGCAGTTTGACGTACCTTGGTTCGTTCATGCGAAGATCGACCGTTATTACAGCCGGTAGATCGACTTCGACAATTTCGAGTCCAACGTCAACCTCACGGGTCACCGTTGCTTTTTGTCCAACGATAGAAAGATTGGAGGCGAACGTCGCCTGTGGCCTGTTCCAAAGAGCGGCTAGCATTTGGCCAGTCTGACTGTTGTCGTCGTCTATGGCTTGTTTGCCAAGAATTACCAGATCGGGGTTTTCCCGATCAATTAGTGCCTTGAAAACTCGGGCGCCTGTCAGCGAATCAACATGATTAGCGGTCTCGACCAGTATTGCCCGATCAGCGCCCATTGCCAGTCCTGTTCGGAGTTGCTGTTGGGCATCGTTGTTCCCGATTGAGACTACGATGACCTCGTTCGCATCGCCGCGCTCCTTGATTCGCAAGGCTTCCTCGAGGGCGATTTCATCGAATGGGTTGATGCTCATCTTTACGCCGTCTGTTTCGACGCCACTTCCATCCGACTTGACGCGGACCCTAACGTTGTAGTCGACGACACGCTTCAGGCCCACAAGGATTTTGTCCACGAACCGACTCCCGATGTAGTTTCATTGAGTATTAGGCAGGCGGGCAACGCCGCCGGCGCTTATTGTGTCCGACACTTTTCCCGTGTACAAGGCTGATAACTGAAATTACCCGTTATGCGTTGTGATATTGCGACAATGAAAACCTTCACCAATCTCATCAGTGTGCCGGAGCTAAAGTCGACCATGGAGTCTGGCAGATGCAGAATCGTCGACTGCCGCTTTAATTTGATGCAGCCTGACTATGGGAGACGGGAGTATTTCGAGGCACATATTCCAGGCGCGACGTACGCGCACCTCGATGACGATCTAGCGGGCCCGATTGACCCAGGAAGCGGGCGGCATCCGTTACCGGAGCTGGAAAACTTTGTGCGGGCGCTCGGTGACTGGGGAATCGACAATGACACACAGGTCATCGCGTATGACCACGCGAACGGCTCGGTGGCAGCACGTCTATGGTGGATGCTGAGGTGGCTTGGCCATAGCAAGGTCGCAGTTCTTGATGGCGGAATTTCGGCCTGGATTGCTGCCGGACAACGACTCGAAAAAGAAGTGCCAAAAATTTCGCGAGTAACTTTTTCTCCTTCGCCTGACGAGAGCATGATTGCAACGACCGAGGAAATTGTGGCCGCCGTAGCTAGGGGAGAGGTCATAAATCTGGTCGATGCGCGCGATGCGGCGCGTTTCAGCGGCGAAACTGAACCCATTGACGCCGTCGCCGGACACATTCCTGGTGCGATGAACTTACCCTTTCAGAGCGGCGTCAATTTCGACGGAACCTGGCGCAGCGCAGACGACCATCGCCGTGCATGGGCGAACCTGCTGGCAGATCGCCCTGACAAGCCGGTGATCGCGATGTGTGGCTCTGGTGTTACCGCATGCCATCTACTGATATCAGCCCGGCTGTCAGGACGTCCTGAGCCCAGATTGTATGTCGGCTCCTGGAGTGAGTGGATCAGGGACGCCAGGCGACCCCTGGCCACTGGAAAATAGGCCGGTCAGCGGCAGCTGGGGCTGCGGATTTGAGGTGAACTTAACGCGAAATCCGGCGGTCAAACACAATAAGCTCAGCCATTATCAGGGACTCGAAATTGCGGGAATTAGATGGATTTGTGGATGATGAAAAAATATATTAAACAACTGGTTATAGTACTTAGTTCATCCTTAATGTTAACAGGATGTGCGTCAGTCGAACCTAATTCTGAGCTCGGCCGTGATATTGACTTCAATGGTTCAGATTGCATCTCGATCCGGACTATCCGAGACTATACCCCGTTGGACAGGAGCACCCTTCTCATGGAGGGCAGCGGGAAGCGAAATTACCTGGTGACCCTCGTTTCTCCATCCATGGAGCTCAGGTCTTCATTCCGCCTGAGTTTTTCGTCAAGGGATGACTGGCTATGTCCGTTTGGTGGCGACCGCATTATTTTTGGCGGAATTTCTCCGGATTACGGAACGATCAGGGGCATTAGTAGAGTGACTCCCGAGCAGGCAGATGAGTTACTCATACGCTACGGCATTAAAGAGCCGGAAGAACAACAGGACGCAGTGCCGCCGGAATTGAAAGGTGCTGACGTCGAAGAGCTAGGCCAGATCGGATAGTTTCCGGTTTAACGACCGAAAGACTCCGGCACAGCCACGCAATCCGCAATCTCCGTGCGGACCCGCCCGACCATCCTAAGGGATGGTCGGGTTTTATTTTGCTTGCTGTGCGGGGTTTCGCGCTCGACAATCGTCCGCCTATGAAAGACGCTTCCTCACACGAGCAGTGGCCGGCGCTGAAAGGTATCAAAGTGTTGGACCTGAGTCGGGTTCTGGCCGGGCCGTGGGCGACCCAGCTTCTTGCTGATTATGGCGCCGAGGTTATCAAAGTCGAAAGGCCTGGTTCAGGCGACGATACTCGCTCGTGGGGCCCACCATGGCTGAAGGACCGGGATCAAAACGACACTGACGATTCTGCCTATTTTCTGTCGACAAACAGAAACAAGCGCTCTTTGTTGGCGAATCTTGGCCATCCAGACGGGCGCCGCGTCGTTCAGGAGTTGGCCCGGGCCTCCGACGTGCTCGTTGAGAATTTCAGGGTAGGTACGTTAAAACGCTACGGATTGGACTACATAAGTCTTCGCGAAATCAATCCAGCGCTTGTCTACTGCTCCATTACGGCTTACGGACAAACTGGGTCAAGAGCTGATCGGCCTGGCTATGACGCCATGATCCAGGCGTCGGGCGGTCTGATGAGCATTACCGGCGCGTCAGACGCGGAGGGTGGCACGCCGCAAAAGGCCGGTGTAGCGATCGCTGACATCATGGCTGGCATGTATGCCACGACGGCTATCCTGGCTGCCCTGATCGCACGTAATGAGACAGGCGAAGGTCAGCACATTGACGTCCCGCTTTACGACACCCAGGTGGCGTGGCTAGCCAATCAAAATATGAATTACCTGATCGGAGGCAAGGTGCCGGAGCGACAGGGAACCGCTCACCCAAATATCGTCCCTTATCAGACTTTTGCGACCGTCGACGGTCACATCTCGCTTGCAGTGGGGAATGATCGGCAATTCGGCGCTTGCCTGACGTGCCTTGGACTTGTGGAATTGGCTGCCGATGCAAGATTTGCGAGCAATGCGTCACGTGTTGCGAACCGACATGTACTTGTGCCTTTGCTGGCTGAAAAATTCAAAGAGTTGTCCACGGCCGAGTGGCTGGACAAACTTCAAGGTGAAAACGTGCCGGTGGGCCCTATTAACACGATTGAAGATATCTTTTCTGAAAACTACGCCAAAGAAAGACAACTGGTGAGGCAGGTTTACCGAGAGGATGCCGGTGATATTCCTACGGTCGCCAATCCTGTCAGGTTCTCATCGACACCTGTCAGTTACCGAAATGCGCCGCCTCGACTGGGCCAACATACTGCGGATATTCTGTCAGCCGAACTCGGCTACTCGGACGACGAGATCGAAGACCTGTTCAGTTCGGGTGCCATATGATTGCGCCAATCCAGGATGTTATGAGCAACGTGTTCGAGGGCGTCAACACACTACTTGAGCAGATTGTCTGACTTAATGTACTCATGGTTACAAGAAGCGATCGCTGACAATGCGGTAGTTGTAACGGCTAACAGGCGACTTGCCCGAGAATTGCGCCTTGCATTCGACCAACAACAGCTCGCTTCCGGACGAAGCTCCTGGCTGACTCCGACCATCCAGTCGTGGAGAGACTGGTTGAATCGGCAGTCGTCAGGCGTCTACGACCCGAACACCGTTCCAAAACGCCTCAACGGCCTCTCCGCCGCCTTGATAATGGAGCGCAGCCTGCGAAAGTTTCTGCCGGAGAGCACGCCGGGCGTGGCGGGAATCGTGCGCCAATCGATTCATTCATGGCAGCGGGTAAGAGACTGGCAGGTTTCACTCGAAGATCTTCATTCATCAGCAGGAAGCCAGGATGAACGGGTTTATGCTCTTGCGGTAGCTGATTACGCGCGAGCGCTGAACGCCCAGGATTGGGTCGACGGCGCTGGCATGGCGGATCTGGTCGCCGACCTGATCGCGAAAAAGGCAATCGACGTCCCGGGAAAAATGGTTCTGGCCGGATTTGACCGGAAAAGTCCTGCCGTGCGAAGTATTTTGCGGGCGCTTGAAGGTGCCGGCTGCGCGATCACGACCGCTGGAATGAAAGATCGAATCACAGATCCTGACGTCATGACGTTTCCAGATATGGAATCCGAGTGGCGTGCAGCCGGTGCGTGGGCGAGAGAAAGGCTGCATGAAAACCCACGCGCAATAATTGCAATAGTCAGCCCAACACTTGAAATGAACGCACCGAGGATCGCGCGACTGGTTCGTGAAGGTCTTGTACCGGGTTGGCAGTACGGGCGGGACGCTTATGCGGCCTCGGTGGACGTGTCCTATGGGCGCAAGCTTGCGGAGTATCCGGCAATCGCGATTGCATTATTGCTGCTTCGATGGGCGCATCAGGGATTGACCAGTCGAGAGATCAGTTTGCTGTTGCGAAGTCGCTGTATTGGGGGGTCGGAGAGTAGCGGTCGAAGTCGCGTCGAGTTGAAGTTGAGGAAATGCCCCGACCGCGTCTGGTCACCGGAGGACTTCCTGCGATTCTTTGCTGGCAGTGACAAGAGTCATGATTCCATTGTCTTTCTGGATAGTGTTTCCGCAATTGCGATGATCCGTAAGTCACAGCATGAATTGACGAGTCCTGCGGAGTGGGCGAAAAGAATTGATGCGGCGTTGATGTCGGCGAACTGGCCTGGTGACGAGGCGCTGGACAGCAGTGAGTTTCAGCTTATCAATCGTTGGAGGGAATTGCTTAATGAGTTCGCGGGCATCGAGGTCGTCAAGCCGCGGGTCGATCTCCAGATTGCCTGCCAGCATCTGACTACCCTGGCGGCGGAGACGCTCTATCAGGTTGAATCCGGCCGTGGTTTTGTGCAGGTACTCGGTACGCTCGAAGCGGCTGGACTGGAATTCGACAACGTCTGGATTGGTGGGCTCGACTCGTCTCAATGGCCGCCATCTTCGCGTCCTGCACTATTCATTTCGAATTCCCTGCAGCGGGAACTTGGAATGCCAGATGCGACGCCGGCAGAGACATTCGAATTTGCTCGAGACGTACTGGGTCGACTGACATCATCGGCCAAAAATTGCGTGCTCAGCTGGGCCACAACACGCGACGGAGCTGAACTCACTGCCAGTAGCCTGCTGGATGCATTTGGCGGCAGCGGGCGAGTGGCTGCGGTTGATCCTGGCTGGTACGCCGACGAACTGGTCGGGCGAGTGTCTTTCGAGACGCCTGACAAAGACGGGGCGCCGCCAGTAATGGCTGATGAACACGTACGTGGTGGCGCCTATACGGTACAGCGGCAGGCCGTCGAGCCTTTCGGTGCCTTCGTCCATGGCCGGCTGGGAGTGCGGTTGCCGGATCCGATCATGGTCGGTTTATCGCCAGGTGTTCGCGGGAATATTATTCATAACGCACTGCACAATCTTCTGTCCGCTAAGCCGAGCCAGACAGATATATTGGAGTGGACAACTGAAAGTCGCGAGCAACGCATCGGCAGTGCGATTGACATTGCGCTGGCGGAACACGTGATTAACGCGGATCAGGTGACTAGCCACATTATTGGTCTTGAGCGGCGGCGGTTACGGAGATTATTGGTCACGTTTATTGAGGCGGAATCGGTGCGGCAACGTTTCGCCGTGCTGGATGTGGAAAAAAGAATCGACTATGAGTTGTTCGGATTGCGCCTCGGTCTCCGAATCGACAGGGTAGATCTATTAACCGACGGAAAATTGTTGGTGATCGACTACAAGACCGGACTTTCGAAATCTTTTCTCGGTCGAAATAATGAGCCAACTGACTTGCAACTCGTCGTCTATGCAGATGCGCTGAATGCGGACATCGGTGGTCTTGCTCTGGTCAACGTCGATAGCCGGATCATCAGCTACAAGGGCGCGGGTGTAGAGGGCGGACCCTGGAAAGTCAGAGACGCGCAAGACTGGAAAATCGCGTTGGGCTCCTGGGTATCTCGTGTTCGCAGCGCAATGCGGGAAATTGCTGAAGGCGACGTGCGTATTAATCTCTTGCATTCCGCAAGTGAAGGGCGGCCACTCAATCTCCTGAGTCGCAAAGAAGAGCAGAAGCGTGACTACCGACGCTGAACTGATTCAGGCGGATGAACACGCGCGTGCGCGTGCGCTCGATATCTCGAAATCCTTTATTGTGCAGGCACCAGCTGGATCCGGGAAAACCGAACTTTTGATTCAGCGATATTTACGCCTGCTGACGATCGTCCATCAACCTGAAGAGATTCTGGCGATTACCTTCACCAACAAAGCGGCAACTGAAATGCAATTTCGCGTGATCAGGGCACTCAAACTGGCGCGGGACGGTGCGAATTCGGAATCGGGTCACGAGATTTTGACTAGTGCAATTGCAGCCGAAGTCCTGGCAAGAGATGCCGAACATAACTGGTGCTTGATCGATTCACCGAGTCGTATGCGAATTCAAACGGTTGACGCGTTCGGTGCCGGCATAGCAAGGTCCTTGCCACTGAGTTCCGGTCTTGGCGGCGCTGGTGCGACGCTCGCGGACGCTGGAATGAAGTCGATTTATCGAGATGCCGCGGCAGCGACTCTGGACTACCTGACTGCCAATGACGAGGCAGGCACGTCAGTAGAGTGTGTTTTGGACCATCTTGATAACAATATAGCGCTCTACATTGCCTATTTGTCTCGCATGCTGTCTTCCAGGGAACAGTGGCTCTCCATCACCGGGTCGGGGCTTGGGGGCGGCGTTGATGCGATCGCCATGCGCAGGCGACTCGAACGCAATATCGGTGGCGTAATCGACAGGCAGCTGACCGCGTTGCATTCGCAATTTCCCGAGGAATGCCGTCGGGAGTTGATCGAACTATTGAAATACGCGGCGGCTAACCTGAGGAACGACGAAAACGTGGATCATCCATTAGCCATTTTCGTCGATTGCAAAGATCTGCCTGCACCGGTCGCTCGTGAACGAAACTCCTGGCAGGCGATAGTTAGTCTGCTCCTCGTAAAGTCCGGCGACTGGCGAAAGAGCGTCAATAAAAATGACGGTTTCCCTGCCGGGCAGGCGATCCAAAAACAACGACTTTATGATCTCATTGAGGAATTGCAGAAGCGGGGCGTTTCGCGGGACAACGTAGCAAAAATCATGTCGTTGCCGGCCCCGGAATACACAGACGTGCAGTGGAAAGTGTTACTCGCCCTTTTCAATCTCCTGCCGCGTGCAGCCGGGGAGTTGCGCCGCCTGTTTGGTGAACGAGGCGTTACCGATCACAGCGAAGTCGCGCAAGCTGCCGATCGCGCGTTTGGCGATCCCGAAAATCCTGGTGATATTGCCATGACGCTTGACTACAAGATTCGGCACTTGCTTGTCGACGAAATGCAAGACACATCGATTGCTCAATACCAGTTGATTAAGAAGATTACGGCAGGTTGGATTCCCGGCGACGGTCGAACTGTATTTTGCGTTGGGGACCCAATGCAGTCAATTTACCGATTCAGAGACGCCGAAGTAGGCGAGTTTCTCCTGGCAAGAAAATACGGCATCGGAGGCGTCGAGCTTGAGTCGCTGCTGCTTCGGCAAAATTTTCGGTCGGGTGAGAATCTTGTGCACTGGTTCAATACCGTGTTTTCGCAAGTAATGCCTATACAAGACGACCTGTCTGTCGGAGCGATATCCTATTCCGATTCTGCGCCCGTCGCTCAACTTGCCGGGCGAGGGGAAATCGAAATCCACCCGCTGTTCGATGCCGATGAATCGGCGGAGGCGGCGCGGACCCTCGCTGTCATACAGCGGTGCTTGTCTGGCGCTGGAAATGTAGCGGTACTCGTTCGTAGTCGTACGCAACTGGGCGAACTACTCGCCGCATTACGCCATGCAGCGGTTGAATATCAGGCGATCGAAATTGATCGGCTGACGGATTTGCCTGAAATTATCGACGTCCTTGCGCTCACGCGTGCACTCGTTCACTTCGGTGACCGTGTCGCCTGGCTCGCTCTTCTTCGCGGACCGTGCGTCGGACTTACGTGGTGCGATCTGCACGCTTTGGTTCGAAATGACTCTAATCGAGCGGTTTTGGAGCTGTGTGCTGATTCAAATCGGGTTGCGGACCTATCGGTAGATGGCGTCGAACGAGTTCGGCGTTTCGTGAGAACAATTCAGCCGTTCACAAGGCGCGCCGGAACACTATCGTTGCGCGATCGTGTTGAGCTGGCATGGTTTGCATTTGGCGGGCCTTCGGTGCTGCGAGACGCGGCCGAAGTTGACAATGTTTATCGGTATTTTTCGGCACTTGAAAAGATCGAAGTTGCCGGATCGTTACAGGATGCGCGAGAACTCGAGCAAAGGCTTGATGATGAGCGAGTTTCCAGTCCGGCCAGTCCTTCATGCCGTGTCCAGGTCATGACTATGCACAAAGCGAAAGGATTGCAGTTTGACCACGTCGTGCTGCCGGGGCTTGGGCGAGCAACAAGGCGGGGGGATAAAGACGTATTGAGCTGGCTTACTGTTCCGTCCGAGCAGGGTGGTGGCGAAATGTTAATCAGCCCCGTCGGTCCAAAATCGGAGATGGAACATGATCCGCTTCATCAGTTCATCGAAGCGACGGAGAAAGAAAAAAGCAAAATGGAGCTTGATCGACTGCTGTATGTGGCCTGCACCAGGGCGATCAAGTCACTACACCTGATTGGTAATGTCGCAGTGACAGCGGAAGGTGATGCCTTTCGCAGCCCGAACAGCGGGTCATTGCTACATCGATTATGGCCGGCAATAGGAACTGATTTCGATCGCGCGTTCCTTGAGTGGCATGATGCATCAGAGACTGATTCGTTTTCTGGTAACAAGGACTTTCTTGTGAATCCGGTATTGCGGCGATTCGGCGAACCCTGGGAAGCACCGGTCCCTGCAGCGTTGCCCCCGATCGTTGCGGATAGCGGTGGCGGCGCCCAACCGGGCGAGAAAAAAGTCGATTTCTATTGGGTCGGAAGTGCCGCGCGGCACGCGGGTACGATTGTGCATCGGTGGCTGCAGAAAATAAGCGATCGACAGGTCACACCCGACGCGGGCCACCTGGACGAATTGCAGCCGATCACGCGGCGTTGGGCAATTGATTTGGGCGTCAGTGGCAATGAAATTGACGAGGTATGTCATCGGACACAATCTGCCCTAGCCGGAATCCTGAATGACGAAAAAGGTCGATGGATTTTGTATGGTGAAGGGGATACAGAACTCGCGGTGACCGGTTTGGTTGGTGGGTGTAAAGAGTCCGTCGTCATTGACCGCGTGCGTATCGATGAGGACGGGTTGCACTGGATCGTGGACTACAAGACCAGCACTCATGAAGGCGGCGACCTCGATGGTTTCCTGCGTCAGGAGGCAGATCGATACCGCCCGCAACTCGATAAATACGCGTCATTGTACGAAAGTCTGTCAGGGGAACGTGTTCGTACTGCGCTATATTTCCCGCTACTACAGGTGTTCCATGAAGTTTCGCGATAATTGGCAGCTAGAGGCTGCCCTCGAAACGGAATGCCCTGAAGCCGCGTTCATCGGGTGTGCCAAGAAACTGGAGCTGCTGCTGAACTGAAGGCGGGGCATCCGTACGCGCCGCGACTTCCCCGATCAACTGGTAATCTTTCTCTGCCGAGAGCGTAATCGTGCCAGATACATCCAGGACGCCGGAGACGTCATCAAGGTTGGCCACGATGCCTGCATCCGTACGCGAAAATTTGAGCGTGTAGTCGCCGAGGCGCGCAGACGACAGGTCCGGCATGAAGAAATTGGAAACTGTGATCGTGCCGTTCGCATCGATTGGCAGGCCATCCCTGATTACGAGCCTGTTAAAGTCCAAATTCACGTCGCCACTGATTCCGTTCTGCTGAATCGCCGGATGTACCAGGTTTAAAGGCAATCTGCCGGATAACATGGAAAGCGTTATGACGCCGCTGAGCGAAACGCCAACGTCGGTGGTCACCGTACCCGCCGCCGGCTTGGCGGATGTTGAAAATTCGAGTTGGCCCGAGAAAATCGACGCTGGCTTCAGCCGCCAGGAAATGTCCTCGATATACGCACCGGCAGCAAGAGCTTCGACAGCGTTTCCGTTCCATATGGATCCCGAAATGCCGGTCAAATGCATATCTGCAGGCGCGAACCAGTTGTAAGCGACCCTGGCGGGAAAGGTGCTAACCAAAACACCAAGGAAAACCAAAAGGCCGGCAAGGATATAACGTTTCATAGCAATTGATTCAATAGTGCCGTCAGATTTTTGTCGGTCAACGTTCCAGCGTAACGCTGGAATTTACTCGACCCGGAATATTGCCGGACGCAAGCGAAAAACTGCCAGCTTCGACTCGAAGTCCGTACTGCCGATGCAGATCCCCGAGCCACAACACCAGGTCATCAAACACCGCCGCTTCG
This sequence comes from Pseudomonadota bacterium, assembly GCA_027621915.1. Taxonomy (GTDB): domain Bacteria; phylum Pseudomonadota; class Gammaproteobacteria; order Steroidobacterales; family Woeseiaceae; genus SZUA-117. The sequence goes on along the minus strand of JAQCAD010000021.1, from coordinate 31,932 downwards.
AATTCCACTCGAATGCCATTTCCCGCAGGCGTCGGTTGACTGCGTTGCAGGGAGTTATACAGCCCTCTTTGTCGCAAACTGTTGTCTACAATCACAACAAGCGACAAATTAGATGCGGGGTCTATCGGCGCCGAGTTTGCTAACGCCTGAACCTGGCCGCGTAGCGGCCGCAGTGCCGACAACGAAAGCCGCCAGGCTTCTACTTTTTCAACCGATGCTTTGTGTTTCGAATCGAGCGGAGTCCAGATGCCAACCCAACCCAACGCAGATAGGCTGAATACGGCTGCAGTTAATACGAACACCCGTTCGCGCGCTTCCAGTGACATGAACCAGCTTCTCATGTGCCGGCCGCCTGTATTTGAATTCGACTACTGACCTTTTCGCCATCCTGATCCGTCGACTGAATTGCTGCCCGAAATTGCCCGCTCTGTGCAATCGCTCGCTGGACGCCATCAAGCGTCGCTACATCCGGAGCCGAAACTCTCAGATCTACAACTCCGGCGCGGAAGCTGATCGCTTGAATTTGGGCGTTTGCGTTCTGTTGAATTGCACGACTCAGCTGTTCCATGGATTGCAGGAAAATGGGTGGCGATTCAACGTTTCCGATGAGTCGTCTTAGCGATTCGATAACTGCAACAGGGTTGTCCGTTTCCGGAGCTCCCGGGGAAACCTGTTGATACTCGGTGTTGAACAACCGGTGCAGTTCGGCTTCCTGCCTCGACAATGTGTAGACATCGGCAGTTTTCGCCATCAGGCCAATGAGACAAAATGAAATCAGAAGAATCGCCGCATATTTCCATGGTCGAAACAGGCCCGAATACTCTTTTCTGGGCGCGTACGTGTTCTGTAAAAGATTTATACCGGCCCCTGTCGCGACCGTGACCGCCAGGCGCGGCATCGCCCCATCGGGCAATAATTTTACGTCGAGGCTGTCCAGCTCATGGCGCATGGCAACCCAATCGTGCTGATACCGTTCGTCGTCTTCGGTACTGCAATAGATGAGTACATGATGAGACATGCCGGCCTCGGACGCTTCTTCGTCTCCTCGATCGGAGCCATCGTCCAGCGCACCTATCGCGGTCAGGGCATCTCCTGGACTGACGCCTTGCATGACGAGCTCGATTTCTCCCCCGTCGTTGACATAGACATGGTCGTCGGTGAGAAGCATGCTGATTGTGCCCGGAATTCGTGCAAGCCCATAACTGTCAGGGATAACAGAAGTTACCTTGATACCTGCATCGCCAAGTTGGCTGAGCCATTCATCCATTTTCTCGCGGCTCACCACGCTGACAGGTGTCCTGCCGCTGGATCGCTTGGTACCGGCCGCAAAATGCAAAGCCTCCACATCCTCAGCCAGAAACTCCTCCAGCGCGTACGGTAAAGCTGCGAGCAGCTTGCTGCCCTTGACCGGTATATCCACGCTGGTGGTCAGCACTTCCGAGCTCGGTACCAGCGCTATTACCTCGCGATGATCTGCCTCCGTGCTGGCTTCTTGCAGTGTGCCGGTGATGGGCTGGCCGAGTCGCGCGCCAGTCGAATCGACCGCGATCCACTGCGCCGGTTTGTGGGGCTCGTCGCCAAGACGTATGACCAGGTATTCCGACATATCAGGTTGTTCCCAGGCTCCGCAAAATTGGTGTCACATCACCACGAGGGCCACGTTGTAAAATGCTGTATAAGGTAATCCGAACGGTATCAATCCGGACGATGACCTTCAAACGAAAAAATTGAGTGGATTCATCGAGCCTGTTTAACACATCCGGTGTCACAAGTGACGCGAACGAGGTCTCTATGTCCGCGAATCCTCCGGATTCACGCTCTGTGACGAGACTCTCGACATCGGCCGTGGTCATATTTTCGTCAAGGGACAACAATACAGCCGGAGTCGCGGTATTTGCATTTATGGCGGTTCTTCCGGGTAATGCCGTGATATGAGGTTCCAATAGGGTAAATGTTGCCCTGTCCATAGCCTCGATAGCCGCCAGCTCGCTCACGGCATTAATTGCCTGATTCGGGCTTCGGTATGGCGGGATGAAGCCGGTGTAAATCGAGTCCTCCGCGCCGTCGGGAAAAGATGCATCCTGATCAGAGTCAATCCAGTCGGCGGTAATTCCGGCAAATCTCGGATCCAGACCGAGGGCGTTGAGCAGACGCCTGAATTGTTCGAGTGATTCCTGATCAATCTGTCCATCGGAATCGATCAGATTATTTACGTTGAATCGTCCCTGGAGGTCTTCAATCGCGCCGAACACCTCGCCATTGTCGATCGGTAACGGCGGCAGATCAGATGCCCACAACTCGGCCAGGTGGTCTGACTGGCTCTCTTCCAGGTCCTGGTGGAGAATATTGATAATCCAGCTCTCTGCGCCCAAAGCGACCTGTACCGCCTGGTCCCGATTCAGGAGCACAATCGTGCGCCTTACGTCCAGTGCGTTGTCCCACGCGAGATTTGCGGCGACCATCGCTGCCAGCGCAGAAATAAGCATTGCGGTAATCAACGCCACGCCCCGATCGTTCAGCAATTTTCTCACGGGGCCACCTCGACGAGCCGGACAATTTCACCTTCGTCAGCAAGACGCAGCGTTATTTCAACGGCACGAGGTCGCATCCGTAAATTAGTGGGTCCGGACTGGGACAAGGGTGGCCACTGGTCGGTGAATTCGCCGTTCGCCTGAACAAACCGAAATTGAATGCTTTCTATACCGTCGAGAAGCACAACGGATACGGGATCATTGCTTAATGTTCGATCAAGCACCATCCAGTGATATCGGACCAGTTCCTCATCTTCGATGCGATACGCGGCACGTTGCATTGTGCTGCGCGGCAGAACCATCGGATTGTTCCAGCCACTGCGCGTCAGCTCAATGGCAAAGCCGGATTGAAATCCGGTCGAAAGCGCGGGCGCATAATTGTCGCCGAGCTCGTCACGCACCGGTCGTGGGGAAAGCTGATACAGATCATCAGTTAGCATACGCATAGTTCGCTGCAATGCCTGCAACCTGTCCATGCGGCTACTGAGTATATCGGCGCTTAACAGAGTCTGGTTGAGTGTGCCGTAAGCAAGTGCAGAGAGAATGGCAAAAATTGCCATTGCAACGAGCACTTCGATCAGCGTGAATCCTTTTTGTGCGTTTCGCCTGATCATTGCTCTTCACCAAGAGCCTGTCCGCTTTGTTGCCAGGCGCGATTACTCTCTCCGGGAATACCAGGCTCGCCGATGAAGCCAGTAACGCTGCGAATACTGTCGGCACTGCCTGCGTGCCGTACGACGACGTCAACCCGAAACAAATTTTCCACTCCGGTTTCCGAAATTGTTGCGGACCATGCCCATTCCAGGCCGGCATATTCAATTTCGCCGTTGGTCACACTAACTTCCGGAACCACGTTTGCGAGTCGCAGTTCGGTTATTTTGTTCTGGGCGATCCAGCTGGCATAGGTGCGCTCGCGCATGGCGAATCCGGAATCGACCATCTGCGACACAGCCGCCAAAACACCTGTCAATGCCAGAACTGCGATCGCCATCGCAACCATCACTTCGATCAGCGTAAACCCTGCGCAGGTATTAGAAGGTTGTCGGATCATCATCCTCAATCTTCATTTCGCCTGTAAGCGACATGGTTAAAGTGAGCTCGGCTCGATCCGAAATTCTGAACAGTCGCAATTCAAATGGTGTGATATCACCACTCGAAAGCACCAGGATGTGTGGCAAATAATCTTCGGTCAGGTTCCGACCCGATTGCTCCTCATCGTCTTTGGTATTTTTGGCTTCGTCTTGCAGCAAGACACGGTGTTCTTCGATATAGAGCTCGAATTCCGTGCCGTCTGCGAGCTGTCGCCCGCGCATGACATCGTCATCGGTTACTTCGAACCACTGATCCAGAAAAGGATCGTATTCAACCCATCGGTAACCCGAGCGCATTACCTCCAGGCCAAAGTCTCTTCCCTGGATGACCGCATCATCATTCACAACCTCGATCAATGACGAAAGTCGGCGTGCGTCGCGCTCGAGATCTCGATCATTACCGCCAAGAAGGCCGAATGACAGCAGCGCAACTGCGCTGATAATCCCTACGATAACGACGACTACAAGTATCTCGACCAGCGTAAACCCCAGCTGGTCCGAAATATCATTCTCACTATTGTGGTCGGTGCGAATTGACACTTAATGAACCGCCCGGGTCAGACTCTCGAATTTCAGAGTGTCCAGTTTCCCATATCGGCATCCAGACCTTCGCCGCCTGGTCGGCCGTCCCGGCCATAGGAAAAAATGTCGATCTCACCATTTTGGCCGGGGTTCAGGTATTCATAGTTATTGCCCCAGGGATCCTTCGGCAATCGATCAAGGTACCCGCCGGCTTTCCAGTTCCGAATGTTCGGGTCTGCTGGTTTGGAAACCAACGCTTCCAGGCCCTGTTCGCTTGAGGGGTATGCGAAATTATCGAGGCGATAAAACTTGAGCGCATTTTCAATTCCGCGCAAGTCCTGTTGCACCCGACTGATCTGGGCGTCGTCGATTCGGCCAATGACATTGGGAGCCACGATCGCAGCCAGAATGCCGAGGATTATCACGACCACCATTATCTCTATGAGTGTGAATCCGTGCTGGTTTACGCTGGTTTTGCTGCCCACTGGTTCTGCTCCGTTTTCTGTTCGTCGTTTGACAGTAAACTGCGCAATTAAATTAACGCGTTGACTGTCAATCTGATTAAACGTCAGTATATCAAACATGGGGTTACTCAAACGGCATGATTCTGGCAAGGGCGGCAGGCCTGAGAGGGTCGACCATTGGTATGTAGCGCTCGTCCTGATCCTCATTTGTGCAACGATTGCAGCATTCGGGGATGGCGGTCGAGAGGTATTGAAATACGATCGCCTGGCGATCTCTCATGGAGAGTACTGGCGGCTGTTTACCGGACATTTAGCACACCTGGGATTCAGTCATCTGACGCTGAATCTCGCAGGCCTGGTGCTGACATGGCTTCTCGTCGGGCGAAATTATTCGATATCACGGTGGCTCGTGGTTTTTCTGATTTCCGTGCTGATAATTTCGGCGGGATTCTGGTTCGTGGACAAAAATTTGCTCTGGTATGTTGGACTATCCGGGGTACTTCACGGACTGCTCCTGGCCGGCGCTATTGAAGGCCTGAAAAGTCTTCCAGCGGAATCCGTGGTGATATGCGTACTGGTGATCGGCAAGCTGACCTATGAGCAGTTGGTAGGGCCGTTACCAGGATCCGAATCAACCTCTGGCGGTGACGTGGTGGTCAACGCACATTTTTTCGGGGCGATTGGCGGCTTAATTTCTGCGGGCTTTTTTTGGCGTAGAGTCGGGACTGGCAGCCCTATATAATTCCGGCCCATTGAATAGCTGGTCGATGGAGACCAATTTTGACACTCGCATTTGTTTTTCCCGGTCAGGGGTCTCAGTCAGTCGGTATGCAGGCCGACATTGTTACCGCATTTCCACAAGTACTGGAAACCTACGCCGAAGCCAGTGACGTTCTTGGCTTCGACGTACGTGAGCTCATTCAAAGTGGCCCCGAGGATAGGTTGAACGAGACTATCAATACTCAGCCGGTGATGGTGACTGCAGGTGTGGCAGCGTGGCGCGCGTGGAAGATCGCAGGCGGCGCTCTGCCGGCAATGATGGCCGGTCATAGTCTGGGGGAATATTCTGCGTTGGTGTGCGCGGGTTCCCTGGCGTTTGACGACGCCCTTCGCCTGGTTCGCCGCCGGGCGGAACTGATGCAAAACGCAGTCCCTGCGGGCGAGGGTGCGATGGCCGCTGTGCTCGGTCTCGAAGATCAGGCAATCATTGAGGTATGCAAGCGGGCGTCCGGTACTGGGGTTGTCGAGCCGGTGAACTTTAATTCGCCGGGACAGGTAGTTGTCGCGGGGAACCGGGCTGCGGTCGAAAAGGTGATGGAGCTCGCCAAGGCAGCGGGAGCCAAACGCGCCATCATGTTGCCAGTCAGCGTTCCGGCACATTCGTCTTTGATGCGTCCGGTTGGGGACGCGCTGGCCGAAGCATTATCCGAAGCAACATTCTCCAGCCCGGAAATTCCGGTTGTCAATGCGTCGAATGCGGCGGCCTACGGTGGCGAAGACGATATCCGTGGGCAATTGACCAGGCAGGTTTCTAGTCCCGTCCGATGGGTCGACGTCATAAACTATTTCACTCGGCGTGGCGTCACAACCGTTGCTGAATGTGGACCAGGGAAAGTATTAACCGCGCTGAATCGGCGAATTAATCGCGATCTTGCTACGACATGCATCGATTCACCGGAAGCAATATCTTCATTGTTAGCTGGAGCGAATGGATGAGTGGAATGACATCGAACGACAGTCTGAATGGGCAGGTTGCACTGGTTACCGGCGCATCGCGTGGCATAGGTGCAGCAATCGCGAAGACCCTGGCCGACGCGGGCGCGACGGTTGTCGGTACTGCCACAAGTGAAACGGGTGCCGCTGGAATATCAGCAGCACTTGGCGAAAAGGGGCGAGGCATCGTGTTGGATGTGGCGAGCGATGAGTCCGTTCAGACAGCCATTAAAAATATCCAGGATCGGGAGGGCGCGCCGACTATTGTTGTCAATAATGCAGGCATTACCAGGGACAACCTGTTGATGCGAATGAAAGAGGATGAATGGGACGAGGTGCTCTCGACGAATCTGTCGGGTGCGTTTCGTGTCTGCAAAGCGGTATTGCGCGGCATGATGAAAGTGAAACACGGGCGGATAATCAATATCGCATCAGTGATCGGTCTAACCGGCAACGCCGGGCAAGCCAACTATGCTGCTGCCAAAGCCGGGTTGATCGGCTTCTCCAAGTCACTTGCGAAGGAAATTGGCTCACGAAACATAACGGTAAATGTGGTTGCCCCGGGATTTATCGATACGGATATGACACGCGTACTTCCAGCGGAGCAGCGTGCGTCCCTGATGACGCAGATCCCGCTTGGCAGGCTGGGCGAAGCGCAGGATATCGCGTCTGCCGTAGCGTTTCTGGCGTCGGACGCCGGCGGCTACATCACGGGTGAAACATTGCATGTCAACGGTGGCATGCTGATGGACTAACGGGGTCTCAATTGGCGGTAGATTGCGAATTCGGATTCACATACAATACCGTCCCGGAGCAGGGCGGGCTTGAAATATCAATAACTTAGGCGCCGATAGCCGTCACAAGGCAGGCAATTCTGACCTTAATTAGTTACAAATAGCAGTGACAAGAGACGCCACTGGGCACCTGCTGATTCATACCGGGCAGATTTTCGAAGTCTCTTCTTAGGGAGAAGTGATAACAATGAGCAGTATTGAAGAACAGGTAAAGGCCATCGTTGCCGAGCAACTCGGTGTCAAAGAAGACGAAGTCACAAACGATGCATCTTTTGTGGACGATCTTGGTGCTGACTCGCTGGATACCGTTGAGTTGGTTATGGCACTTGAAGAGGAATTCGAAACAGAGATTCCTGATGAAGACGCCGAAAAAATAACGACGGTCCAGCAAGCGATCGACTTTATAAACGCTCGCAAAAGCGCAAAGTAGGCGCGATGGGCGCGATGGATAGCCATCGCGCTTTCCATCATCGCCTGAATATTACGATTGGCAGTTCTGCCGTACTTTTCCGGATAATTCTTTGAGCATGCGACGCGTCGTAGTGACTGGCATGGGATTGTTGTCCCCTGTTGGCAACAGTGTCTGTACGGCCTGGACAAGCGTCTGCGAAGGACGGTCTGGCATCGACCGTTTAGAGGATTTCGACGTCACCGCATTCTCGACCCAAATTGCGGGGACGATCAAGAATTTCGATATTGCGGACTATATTCCGGCTCGGGATGCCCGGCGGATGGACGTGTTCATGCATTACGGTATTGCTTCGTGCGTTGATGCGTTTAAGGACTCGGGTCTGGAAGTCACCGAAGAGAATGGCCATCGGATTGGCGTCGCAATGGGCGCAGGTATCGGTGGACTGGCCACGATCGAGGACAATCACAACAAATATCTGGCTGGCGGGGCACGTAAGGTCTCACCGTTTTTTATACCTGGCAGCATTATCAACATGACGTCAGGAAACGTGAGCATCATGTACGGGATGACCGGGCCTAACCTGTCCATTGTTACGGCGTGCGCCACGTCGACTCATAGCATAGGAATTGCCGCGCGCAGTGTCATGCACGGAGATGCCGACGTGATGCTGGCCGGGGGATCCGAGTATGCGACGACACCGCTTGCCATGGGCGGATTTTGCTCGGCCCGGGCGATGTCGACCCGAAACGACGATCCCCAGCGAGCCAGCAGGCCGTTCGACAGGGACCGCGACGGTTTCGTTTTAAGCAATGGGTCAGGTTGCCTTGTTCTTGAGGAGCTTGTGCACGCCAAGGCCCGCGGCGCCACTATTTATGCGGAGCTGATCGGTTTTGGCATGAGCGCAGATGCACACCACATCACGTCGCCGCCGGAAGACGGCGAGGGGGCCCGAAAGTGCATGAGCGCAGCAATGAGGGATGCCGGGCTCGATCCCGCCGATATCGACTATTTGAACGCGCACGGCACCTCGACCCCGGTGGGGGACAAGGGTGAGACGATTGCGATCAAGCGAACCTTCGGTGACGCCGTTAATCAGCTCGCTGTGAGTTCCACGAAATCTTGCACCGGGCACCTGCTGGGAGCGGCGGGTGTCGTTGAGGCGATTTTTTCAATCCTCGCTATACGCGATTCGGTGATTCCGCCAACAATCAACCTCGACAACCCGGACGAAGGCTGTGATCTGGACTACGTGCCACATGTCGCGCGCAAGGCAAAAATAAAGACCGTCATGTCGAATTCCTTCGGTTTCGGTGGAACTAACGCCAGTCTGATATTCAAGGCGTTCGACTGATTTCAGATCACTACCATATACTTGGCGAATGAGCCGTCTCCTCAGATGCATTCTCGCTTTAACAGCTTTGGCAGGTATTGTCGGGCTGTTGTTGGTAGTGCAATTTAATCAGTTTTTAAAGACCCCGGTCTCCGTGCAGGATTCAGGATCGTCCTTCGAGATTCGGCCAGGCATGGCTTTTCGACAGGTCAGCGATGAGCTGGCCGCCAGGCGTGTTATCGATAGCCCGACTTTCTTTCGAGCTTATGCAAGGCTTGTCGGGAAAGCGGGCAACATTCAGGCCGGTGAATATGAGATTCAGGCGGGTATCACGCCCCGCGAACTGCTTGATGTCTTCGTCAAGGGCTCGGTGCAGCTTTACTCGTTCACAATTATTGAAGGCTGGACTTTTCGTGAACTAGTCACGGCACTTGCAAAAGACCCGGTCGTTGAAAAGAGCATGGAATTCGAGGACTGGCCCGCGCTTCTTGAGTCTTTGCAGTCTGATGCGACTCACCCTGAAGGTCTCTTTTTTCCCGAGACATACCGATTCCCAAAAGGAACCCGTGATGTCGATGTGCTTCGCCAGGCCAATGAACTAATGCAGGCAACGCTCGCAAGTGAATGGAGTGATCGTGATGAAAGTTTGCCGCTTACGACCCCGTACGAGGCGCTGATTCTGGCGTCCATAATCGAGAAAGAAACAGCGCTGGCGTCAGAACGACCCCGTATCTCCGGAGTCTTTGTGCGCCGCTTGCAACAGCGTATGAGATTACAGACGGACCCGACCGTCATTTACGGCATTGGGGTTGATTTTGACGGCAACCTGACGCGACGTGATCTGCGTACCGATTCGCCATACAACACCTATACGCGAGGCGGGTTACCGCCAACGCCTATTGCGATGCCGGGCCAGGCCGCCATTCGCGCGGCACTCCATCCGACACCCGGCTCGGAGTTGTATTTTGTCGCGACAGGACTGGGCGATGGCAGTCACAAATTTTCAGACACCAAGGCTGAGCATGATGCTGCGGTTCAGGAATTCCTGGCGCGCCGGCGCAAAGCAGGCATTCAGTAGTGGCCCCTATATGATGCGCGGTAAATTCATAACAGTTGAGGGCATCGAGGGTACCGGGAAATCGACCAATATCGAATTTCTGACCCTGTTGATCAAATCCAACGGATTTGATGTCATCTGTACGCGTGAGCCCGGTGGCACGCCAATGGCGGAAAAAATTCGCCAGTTGCTGCTTGATCACGGTCAGGAACCGCTGCCCGAGATCGCAGAACTGTTACTTTTTTTTGCGGCCAGATCGCTCCATTTGCGAAATACTATTGTGCCGGCGCTCAATGCCGGCAAATGGGTGGTCTGCGATCGCTTCACGGACGCCAGCAGAGCCTACCAGGGGAGTGGCAGGGAAATATCCCCAGATCGAATAGAACGCCTCGCTGAGTGGGTTCAGGAGGGCCTCGAGCCCGACATGACAATACTCCTGGATGCGCCGGCAGAGGTCGGCCTGCAGCGAGCGGCAAAGCGTGGTAACGCTGATCGAATGGACAGTCAGGAATTGTCATTCTATCGGCGGGTGCGAGAGGGTTACCTCGCACTGGCGGACAATCATCCAGGCAGGTTCTCGGTCGTTGATGCGAGTCAGCCGTTAACGCAGGTCCAGGAGTCGATTGCGACGGCGGTCGGCCGGTTTTTCAATCATTAATCACTTTAGATATAGCGCATAACTTATTTATTTATAATGAATATCCCATGGTTAGAATCAGTTAGAGAAGCTTGGCAATCGAGCCTGGCTCAGGGGCGCTCGCCACACGCGCTGATGATCACTGGCGCGGCCGGTACCGGCAAACGTTCCGCGGCGGCATGGCTTGCCGGGCAGCACCTCGACCTGATTCCATCGGATTCGCTGCCGCAGTTTCCTCTGGTTATTCCACAACACGCTGATCTGAGGTGGATTACGACGCCTGAGGGTAAACAGTCGATCGGAATCGACCAAATCAGGGCGCTGGTTGGCGATCTTGGCCTGACCAGTTATGTGGGCGGCGGCAAAGTCGCGGTCATCGAACCGGCGGACGCCATGACCACGAACGCGGCTAACAGCTTGCTGAAAACCCTGGAGGAACCACCCGGCGATGCTTTGCTGATTCTGGTTGCTGATCGGCCGGGACGATTGCCGGCAACGGTATACAGTCGCTGTCAGCGAATGAGCGTTCGCCTGCCGTCGCGGAGTGACGGGCTGGCGTGGCTAAGCCATGCGCGACCTGGTGTTACCTGGTCCAAAGTATTGGCGGAGGCGGGAAATGCGCCTCTGGCCGCCCTCAGGGGCCAGGATCGGATTGATGACACCAACCTGATGGCCGGCGATTTCGCGGCGGTGGCACTCGGGCAGGCGGCGCCGCTCGCCGTCGCGGCGAAATGGGCCAAGTACGAGCCCGAGTTTGTTCTGGTCTGGCTGGGACGGCAGGTTCAATCCTGCATTACAAGGGCTGCTGGGGGCGAATCCATGGGAGTTTCGGCAGTGCTCGGCGATTCTGTGCTGGGGCGCATAGACAGGCGAAATTTGTTCTGTTATCTAGACATAATCAACAGGCTGCGAGCCCAGCCAGCGGGCTCTTTCAACGTTCAATTGACATTTGAGTGCCTGCTGATTGACTGGTCGGGCGGATTGCAGACTGTATTTGGAGCTAAGTAGCAATAATGGGAAAACCCGGACTCTTAACGCTGACGATTAAGGACAAAAGCGCGCTATATCTCGCGTATATGCCTTTTGTCGTCAATGGCGGATTGTTTATTCCCACCAATAGTTCCTATCGTTTGGGAGACGAGGTTTTCATGCTCCTGAACCTGATGGGTGAGGAGGAGAAGATCCCGGTGGCGGGCACCGTGATCTGGATGACGCCCAAAGGCGCGCAGGGCAAACGGACGGCTGGTATTGGCGTCCAGTTTAGCGACCAGGATCAGGGTAATACACAGAAGAAGATTGAGAATTATCTGGCCGGCGCGCTTGGTGGAGATAAGCCAACCCATACAATGTAGCAATCGCTACATCGTATTGATTCCACCCTTCAGCACGTATGCGGGATAGCCGCGCTCACTCAGGATATACGCGCCCGCCGAACTTCGCCGACCCGTATCGCAGCAGACGACATATTTCTTGCTCCTGTCGAGCGTATTGATCTTCAGTCGAATAAAGTAGAGCGGAATATTTATTGCGCCATCTTTATGGTGATTTTCGAATTCGCTTGGAAGTCGAACATCGAGCCATTGACCGCCATTTTGTACGATGGCGTCCGCTTCGCTCGGCGTGACCCAATCCAGCATGGGTTCATTCAGCAAACGCTTGAAATCTTCTTTGCCCAGACGCATTACCGCCCCATCCGACGTCATGGTAACGGTGGCATTGCGCTTGGCGTCCGAGATCAAGGCTTCCTCACCGAATGTGTCACCAACGGACAGTTCGGCGAGTTTGATCCCTTCCTTATTCAATGGGGTTTCCCGAGTGACGAGACTCTTGCCACGGGTCAGCACGTAAAAATAATCGCCCTCCGATCCTTGCTTCAGGACAACATCCCCGCGCTTATAGTTGATCTGCTGCATCCGCATGAAAATCGCCTGGATATTGGCGGGAGGAATCTTATGAAAAGCTTTAGCCTGGAGAAGCATCGTCATCCAGTCATCGCCGCCGCCGTCATCAACTGAGCCTTGAAGCTCGGAGACTTCATACGAGCCCGTCTGGTCCCAGGTGAGCATGACATCGAGCAAGTCACTGTCTATAGAGATGTACTGCACCCTGTCGTGCGCCCTGGCGGTTACTCGTCGTGGGAACAAGGGTGATACGGGATTTCGGGCGCTGTCGGTGCCACCCTCAATGACTTCAGAGAGCTTTCCCTGATCAAGCAGTTCCAGCGCGCCCGAAATAATGTAAATGGTCCGTTTTTCGGTGTCGCCCTCTTTAAACAACAGTTGTTGCGGCGATAGCTCGCGGATCTGCACCTTTTTGGCAAGGGCAGTCAGATTGTCCCGCTTCAGTCCATTCAGAGGAGAGAATTTCTTGAGCAGATCGATGCTTAGCTGCTCACCCGTCATTGTTCATCCAGTTATCGCTCTTTGGGGCGAGTTCACGGACGCATTTTTCACTTGTGAACACGCATAAGCCCTTATTCTAACTTCAATTTGTTGATATCCGATACCCCATTAGAGCGCGCTAGCGTGAAGCGGCGCACAGTTTAACAAGATCGTGCGGTCTGAACAGTCATTCTTCGTTGTTCCCGCGAAACACTTCCCAACCCTTATGCGGTTGAAAGTGGGCGCCTGACTCGATGGACAAATTCTGAAGCGTCTGAACGACATCGTCCACTCCCCGATCACGGGCGTACTGCAACGGTCCACCTCGAAATGGGGCAAACCCGGTACCGAAAATTACGCCGGCATCGAGGAGCTCGGCATCCTTGACTACACCCTCGACCAGGCAGGCAACTGCCTCGTTCACCATTGGCAAAATAAGCATGTCGCCCAGATTCTCGGGAACGCCAGCTTCGTCGGCATTGGTTTTGACGGCCTTGCCGTTCTGCCACGCATAAAAGCCCTGGCCGGATTTTCGGCCAAGCAGGCCTTTCTCGACCATCTCGGAGAGTGTGGTCGGCACTTCGCGATCGAATGCCGCACCCAGTACTCGCGAAACATGCATCGCCACATCGATTCCGACGCTATCGATCAGCTCAATCGGGCCCATCGGCATGCCAAAAGCCTCGGCGGCACGATCAATTGCCGAAAGTGGAACACCGGACTCGGCCAAACGCATCGCTTCAGCCATGTAAGGTGCCAGCACCCGGTTGACGACGAAACCCGGCGAGCTTGCACACTCAAGAGGGAATTTGCCAATGGTCTTGACAAACGAAAATCCGGCGTTCAAAACATCCTGTTGAGTGTCGTCACATCGAATGACTTCGACAAGCGGCAGCTGCGCAACAGGATTAAAGAAATGCAGCCCTATAAAACGGTCCGGATGGTCGAGTACCGTTCGCAGTTCCTCGAGGCGGATGCTCGATGTATTCGTAGCAAGGATGGCTCCTGGTTTCATCGCCACTTGTAGTGTTCGGTAAAGCGCTTGCTTGGCCTCGCGGTCTTCGAATATCGCTTCGATGATCAAATCTGCATTCGCAACACCGTCGCCTTCGATGTCTGGCACCAACCGGTCAGTAGCCCGCGCTCGGTCATTTGAATCGTGTATGCGTTTGCTGAAAAGCCTGGCTGCCCGTAGCAGTGCTGGTTCGACGTATTCCAAGGCGCGGTCCTGCAACGTAACGTGCAGGCCACTCAATGCGCACCAGGCCGCGATATCGCCACCCATAACGCCGGCACCAACAACATGTACCCGTTCGATGGCTGTCGCCGGTTTGCTGCCCTGCGACTTGAGCCTGTTTTGCAAAAAAAACACACGAACGAGGTTGCGAGATGTACTGCCAACCATTAGTTCCGCGAATGATCGCGCTTCCGCTTCGTACGCGGCGTCTCCCGACGCGCCGTGACGCGCCCAGAGATCGATCATCGCGTAGGGAGACGGGTAGTGCTCCTGGCGCGCTTTGCCGGCAACCTGCGATTTCAATGTGCGCACGACAATCGGGCGCAACAATGAAAAACTCAGCAATTTGTCGAGAAGCGGCGCCGACGACTTTGGCTTCCCGGACCCGATCAGTTTCTTCGCAGCCTGCTTCCAGTTTGCAGGTGTCGCAACGCGGTCGATGAAGCCCTGATGACGCGCTTTGTCGACCGTTATCGGTTTGCCCGTTAACATCAGTGGCATCGCGTTGCGAACGCCACCCATTCTTACGGATCGCACCGTGCCGCCAAAACCTGGATGAAGTCCAAGCTGAACTTCCGGAAAGCCAATGACGGCCTTCTTGTTTTCCAGGGCGACCCGATAGGTGCAGGCTAATGCCAGCTCGAAACCACCGCCCAGGCACAAGCCATTCAACGCGGCAACCGTTGGACATCGCAGCGCTTCCAGCCGATCGAACAGTTTCTGCCCCAGCCTGATCAGTTCGAATCCCTGGTCCGCAGATCGGATTTCCGTAAACTCTTTGATATCCGCCCCCATGACAAATCCGCTTGGTTTGCCCGAGTAGATAACAAGACCAGGAGGCGGGTCGGACTCAATGTCACCCAGGATGTCGTCAAACTCCAAAAGCACCGTTGATGACAATACGTTGACGTTGCTGTCGGCTTTATCGAGACAAAGCCAGATAATTCCGTCGGCATCGGTCTCTCTACGCCAGTTTTTGAGTTTGTCCATAGTCCTACCTGACCTCGAAGTCGCAGATCAATGGCAAATGATCGGAATATCTCACTTGCGGAATTTCGAAATTCGTCACCGTTATCCCATCCTGATAGAGGACAAAATCAAGTTCTTTGCGAGGAGAGCGGCTCGGATAAGAGGGCAGGCTTTTTGTATTTGCGCTCCTGAGTCCCGCAGCACGCATGAAAAGGTAGATTTCGTTTTCGCCCCAAAACGTATTGAAGTCTCCGGCGACGATTACAGGTTTTTTCGTGACTTCGATCAGGTCGTAGAGCTTTCGAAGTTGCAGGTGGCGATGCCGGTATTTGAGTGACAGGTGCACGAGGAAAACAGAAAACGCGTCCATCTCCAGCTCGATTATCAGTCGCTTTATGCCAGTATCGAAATAATGAAACGTTTCCCCGTGAATTCGCTGTGCCGCCAGAAAAGCGTTTCCCTGTTTGCGAATGATCGGTAGCAATTGATTGATCGACCTTGCGCCGTACTTGATTTCGTATGACGAATTCATTCCCAACTCAGTCGCTATCATCTCCGCCTGATTGATTTTTCTGCTGCGAATCGACCCGGTATCGACCTCGATCAGACCCACGATATCCGGATCGGTCGATTTGATGAATTTCGAAATATCGGGGAGAACATTTTGATTCCCAAGAATATATCCGGCGCCTGGCAGTGGCATATGCATCGAGGCGCCATCCCCAACGCCGTATCGAATGTTGTACAGGAGTAGTCTCATGATCGGACGCTAAGATACACTAGTACCCAACGAGATGGCAGACGGAGAAACCAGTGTCTGAAAAGAATCCGATCCGGGTATTTGTTACCCACACGTTTCAGCAACACGATGATTATCTTCGCGTGTTCGAGTTTCTCGAAAGCGTGGATCGGTTTTTTTACCTGAACTGCAGTAAGCCGGAAAACATGCCTGAGACCGGCGGGCTGGAGTCGATCAAGGATGAGTTGATCAGGCAGATCAAGGAATGTGAGGCCGTCATTGTGCTCGCATCACTTTACCTTGAACAGAAAGACCTGACGCGATACCAGATAGATGTTGCAGAGGCGAACGACAAGCCGGTGATTGCGATCCGGCCCTTTGGCGGCGTCGCTGAAACGCCGAAAGACCTGACGGAACGGGCCGATGCGAACATTGAATGGAACGAGCGGGAAATGGTCGACGCGCTGAAGAAGCATGCTCGTCTTGAAGATACTTCGCGATGGGAAACTATCGAGTTTACTCTTGAATAACAAAGGCTTAAGAAATGGCTGGTAATGACTTTCTGGTAATTGCACACCGCGGGGCCAGCGGTTATTTGCCAGAACATACGCTGGAGGCGAAAGCCTATGCCCATGCGCTGGGCGCGGACTACATCGAGCAGGACGTAGTTGCCACACGAGACAACGAGCTCATCGTCCTGCACGACATTCACCTGGACCGTGTCACAGATGTCGCGGAGCGTTTTACGGGCCGGCAACGGGAAAACGGCCGTTATTACGTTCGTGACTTTGATCTCGCCGAGATTAGATCCCTGAATGTTCACGAGCGACGGCAAAGCGATGGGATAACGGCTGTGTTCCCGAATCGATTTCCGACAACAGTCGGCAAATTTCGCGTATCAACGCTTCGCGAGGAGATCAGGTTCATCCAGGGAATGAACAAATCGACAGGCAGGGACGTGGGTATCTATACAGAGATCAAAAGTCCGGCATTCCACAAGGGAGATGGAGTTGATATCAGTCTGCTTACCCTCCAGCTGTTGGATGACCTCGGCTATCACTCGAAGAAGGACCCGATATTTGTGGAATGTTTCGACGCCACGGAAATGCGCCGCATCAGGCACGAACTTGGCTGCCAGTTAAAACTCGCTCAACTGATCGACGACAATGACTCATTGGAGTCAGATACGGATTACCCACGGCTCAAAACACGCGACGGTCTTGTCGACATTGCGAGATCAGTTGATGCCATCGGGCCGAATATTGGTCATATCGTGAATCCTGCCAGCGTTGACGGGCGACTCGTGTCTACCGGATTGGTATCGATGGCCCATGAACTGGGCTTGCTGGTTCACCCCTGGACTTTCCGGGCCGATCAACTGGCTCCAGGCTTCAAGTCACTGCTGGAAATGATTCGCTGGTTTGCCGACGAAATCAAAATTGACGGTGTATTCACCGATTTTCCTGACATCGCGCTGGAGGCCGTTCGGACCGGGTAACTAATTCCGATATTACGTTAAAAGTCACTTCTAAGGGGTTGTTTTAAAAGTGATAATTAATTTGCATGTAAGGGATTCAGAACTGCAACGATGAATTCCGACGGCTGCGAC
This sequence comes from Pseudomonadota bacterium, assembly GCA_027621915.1. Lineage (GTDB taxonomy): Bacteria > Pseudomonadota > Gammaproteobacteria > Steroidobacterales > Woeseiaceae > SZUA-117. The sequence goes on along the minus strand of JAQCAD010000021.1, from coordinate 14,446 downwards.
GCTTTGGTAGTGAGAACTCGGTCCTTCTATAGATGCCAAAAGTGCATAATCTAGGCCGTTGCCAGCACCAGCTTAAGGATCAGGCAATGTTTATGGAGACCCCCAACACCCTACTTTATATAGCAGGTGCCGCATTCCTGCTGGGGTGGTTTGTGGGCAAACTCGGTGCGTATCTCGGCGGCCAGTTCCATGCCCGAAAACGCGACCCCAGGGATGATCGAATCAGAAATCTGGATGCCGAGCTGCGTATCGCTCAATCCGAAGCAGAGAAATCCAGGGAAGAGGCAGCCAGACTGAAGGAAGAACTGGCCGAGGAAAAGGAGCGAACCGAGAGCCGCGATACGGTGATTGTCGGTCACCAAAAGACGATTTCCGAGCTCCGTGCTGATCTGAAGGGGTCCGTACTGAAGACTCGCGAACTCCGGGCCGAATTGTCGAACCGTGCGGCCGAAAGTGTAAAATCCGAAGTCAAACTACGCGAAGTTGAGACGGAGTTGTCGGTCGCCCAGGCATCGACCGATATGATTGCTACCGGCGTTCTCGATTACTCAATGGCACCCGACGACGAGGATGCGGCACAGATCTCCTCAAGAATGAAGGTCGTTACCTGAGGCCGGAAGTACGCGTCATAAGCTTTTTTTGATAACAAATCACCCCCGTCGCAGTTCGACTGTCCAATTGAAGCCGAACGCTGTATCCCGCCAGCTGAAGTACGTCAGCACATAGTAGACGTGCATCAACAACGCCGAAGCCCACTCGATCATATTTTCAGCAGAGTCTGCGTCATCCAAAGTCGACTTGAGCGCCAGATTAAGCGCTCCGAGTGCGAGCGGCATGGCGGCAAGCCACAATTGCATTCGGGAGATCGTAGCGACTGACACCAGTTCGAGTTGTTTGCTCAATCCCAGTACTTTTCCTGCAAGCATGATCTGCGCGATCACTGAAAACAAAAAATAGAAATAGATGCCGAATTTTCGCATGAACTCATAAATCGGGGTCTGGGTGCCAAGGAATGTCACGTATACGATCAGTGCAAGCGCGCTGACGACGCCCAGAATTGACATTAACGCCGTCGAGGGCCCTGCATGTTGGCCGGTGACGCGGGACAAAGCTCTGAGCCAGATAGCATTGGAAATCCAGTAGCAAACCATCAGGACTGCCTCAACGGTCATCGCTGGTTTGAAAAGGAACACCGCGGGCTCGTAGCGCCCGGTTGCGCTAATAGACGCGCATCCATCCAGGTAGGGAATACAAGGTGCGATCGCACCAGCAACGATGGCGAGCAGCAGGCTGGCATGAATTGCAATAATAGGCAGCAAACCGGTCGCCAGTGGCAAAAATCGAAATGGCATGCTGTGCATCATAGCCAACACGGCGACTTTCCGGAATCTGACTTGAACTCAGTTGTCGTAATGGTTTAGTCGATTAACCGGTGGCATTTTTTGTGAACCGAAGGATGCGGTACCCGATGTAGCGCTGATGCCAGGACGAAGGGATGATTTTTCATGCCGATTCCCCTTAATGTCCGAAGCTAGTGCGAAATCCGACGAAAGCGGATCGGCCAGGCGTCGCGAAACCAAACACCTGCTCATAGTTTTCGTCCAGGAGATTGTTGATGCGGGCGAAAATACTCATCGTTGCAGATAGATCGTACGCGGTCGTCAGGTCAACCAGCCAGAAATTGTCCAATGTGACGATTTCAGACGGATTCGGAAATGGCGGGAAAAATATATCTGATCGTGTGCCGCCGTAGTCAGCAGCAAGCATCACATTGGCTTTGTGAGCAGGGAGGCGATACATGACGGCCAGGTGACCGGAATGTTTCGGTCGACGCAGCTCATTAGTGTCAATGCCGAGATTGGTTTCGTTGGAATCGGTGTAGGTGTACGAGGCGTTGAATTCGAACCAGTCAGAAGGCGTCAATTTGGCTTCCAGTTCAATGCCGTTTCGCTCGCTATCCTCCGTCCTGTTTTCGGCTGTTGAAAGAAATGTATTCGGGTCGAAGACGAACCCGTCAATCTCATTCTGCAAATCCTGGCGAAATAAAGTCAGTCCTACGGACAGTATCTCGCTGCCAAATTGATGATCAATGCCGACATCAAATGATGTTGATGTCTCCGGCTCCAGGCCGGGGTTGCCAACGAATTGTCCGGGGAAATAACCGAATCGCTCGACAAAAGTAGGGGCTTTTTGGCCGGTTCCCAGATTGACCCTTAATCGGGTGGCCGAAGTTGCCTGCCATGAAACCGAAGCCCTGCCGGTGGTTACGCTGTCGAAATCGCTATTGTCGTCGTAGCGAATGCTGAAAAGCCAGGTCAGATCATCGCTCGCGCGGCGCCGATAATCGGCAATAACGCTTGATACCGACATGCTCTGATCCTGATTCGGGTCGCCAAAAATTATTGCTCCGCGTTGTGCGAAATCGGTTTCTTCTTGCTCCACCGCGAGTGAGAGCAGGTCGTCCGCCAATGAGATATCGGCCTGATACGAAAAAGTGATTCTGTCGGCCTTTGTCGATGAGTCCTTGAGATCATCAACAAAGTTGTCGCTATTTGTCGCCAGGTAACGGGCATTCAGCTGGTGTGTGAATCTGCCCTGCAACATCGCGCCAACCTGAGCATAGGTTTGTGCTCCCTCATTTACATGATCCGCATCGATGGGCAATCCCGTCGTGAAGTAGTCCGTTGGGTCGACTTCGGAATGGGCATCAACTGCACGCATTCCGAAATTGAATGACATCCGTTCAGATGCCTGGATGCTGCCGGAGACCGAAGCTGTTAACACGTCGGAGCCGTCGTCTTCGTTTCCGCTTCGCGATATATTTGTGCCGGCGGTTTTGAGGCGCTCAACGCCAAATCCCATAGACCAGTTGTCGCCTCTAGTGCCGCCGTTTAGCCCCGCGTTCAGCGTTTCGTTCGAGCCGCCTTCTGCGTACACACCAGGGCGGGGTGGCCCGTTTCCGGTTCGAGTTATAACGTTGACGACCGCGGCAATCGCGTCGCTGCCCCACAATGAACTTTGCGGGCCGCGTACAATTTCGATGCGCTCAACGTTGCCGGTCGTCAGGTATTCCCAACGAAATTCATCTCCGGTTGCCGGATCGTTTGCACGAATTCCATCTATAAGAACGAGGACATGGTTGGCTTCGGCGCCGCGAACTCTTACCTGAGTTTGCGAACCAACAGCACCAGACTGCGAGACAGAAAAACCTGGAACCGACCTTAATACGTCTGTTACGTAGCGAGACTGGCGCATTTCGATCTGGTCACGGGAAATGACGGTAGTGGCGCTTCCCACCGCTGCGCGCTCAAGCGGCGATCGGGAGGCCGACACAATGATTGTATCGATAGCAGCATCTGGCGATAGGGATTGAGCCTGCAACGGCGCGGACATAAATGCACAAACGAATAGGTTCAGGTATTGCTGACGAATAGACACGTGAATCTCTCCCGCAAAGCTCCCCGCGCTTTACGTGTAAAGTCAGTCGGGGAGGGGATAGAGATCCGGGATCTCCACTAAATCGCCCGCCGCGATTGAATTGTGGACCAATCGACGGGCCGGTCTCCGGACTCATGAGTGACACGATTTGTGCCTACATCGATCGCCTTCCCACGAAATTACGCAGTGGCTCAATAGACCGACATACTCATATACCGTTGCGGGGGCAGTGGCGGGTTCGTCATCGCTGACTGACCGTCTTCCCGTTTAATATCCAGCTTGAGAATCCGGATATCCACCAGTCGAAATCAAGGGCAAAGATACCGGAGCTTTACACCGATAGCAATTGGGCGACGCAAAAGTCGATTCGACGTGACTGGGCGTCCTGTCAGCGTCGATGTGATTGACTTGATGAACCTTTGAACCGAAAAGCTATCGTGTAACTCGTAAACGACTTCAGGCTCCGGCGATAACCGGAAGGTAGACATCGGTCTCCCATTCTTCGGGTGGCAGGGATTCTGGATCGGCGAGATAGTGATGGAACAGCGCGCTATCCCGTAGTTCGTAGCGCGTAGATGTCAGCCAGGATCCGTACAGCGAGTCATAGACGTCGTGCAGACCATCATAGTGCCCGATATGCCGGGCGACCGCATAGAGTCCACCCCCAAGTTCGCGCGCAATGTGCGTGTGGTCGGGTTTCGCCGCGGCGCCGAAGTCGAAGCAGCAATCAAACTGACAGTCCTCGTCGGCATCCGGGCCAACTTCGTCTATCGGAACCCCATAGATTCCACGCAGGTTCTCAGCGATGCCGCCGATTTCCGCCCACGCGAAAAGTTTTCCATAGGCCTCGAACAATCCTTTTTGTGCGCCTGAATGGCGCGATGCGATGACCTTGAACGGCTCTATGGTTACCAATTTCACCTCCAGTGGTTTGATCTCCGGTTGCTGCCTGGGTGTCGACAGGGCCGCAATAATTTTGTCCATTTGCGACGGATTGGCACGAAGCTCGGTTGCACTCCGCCCGGTCAGTTCGCGCAAGGCCTTGGCCAGCGCCTGTGACGTTTCGTATCCAACCGTAAAGGCCACGTCAGTTACTGCATGTGCAGGCTCTTTCTGAACAGGCTGACGTTTCCATTCTTGCGTGTTTTCCGGCCCCATGCCGAACAGTCTCAATTCGCGGACTGACTGGTCCGCATTCCATAGCCGTATTTGTGGCGTATTTAGGGGTAACTACCAATGGCCCATTCGGCAATTCGTCGTAGTATTGTCAATGAAGGATAGCGAGCTTTCGGGTGGGGCAAATGAGGACATCAATCAGAATGCTTGTCGTTGCGGCGGTGACCATCGCTATCGCTTCGGCTTGCGCGCTGCAGCAGAACGAGACGGTCAAACTTTATGAAGATCTGTCGCGGGCGCCAAAGGCTTACCAGAAAATGCTGGTCGTCGACGTATCCCCAGACAGAGAAATGCAGATACGGTTCGAGAACGAAATAATGTCCGGGTTGCGCCGTGTCGGTGTCGAAGCGATCCCAAGTCACCACAACCTCGATGCCAGCAACGGAATACTTCAGGATGATATCAACCGTTTGAGTGATGAGACTGGCGCCGACAGCATTCTTATCACTCATATTGCGAGCCTTGCTACGACGGTCGAGTTTGAGGAAGGTCGGGAAGAAGTTTTGTCAACCTGTCGCGGTGGTAGTCCGGTCGACTACTTTCTTTACGATCGTGAAATACTTGCGGAACCCGATTCGATCAAAGTCGCACACACGGTAGTCGTAATTACCAATCTATACGATTCCAGGACTCGGGAGCGGGTCTGGACAATTCAATCGACGTGTTTTGAAAAGGAGAGTATCGCTGATGTGCTGCTGGACGAGGCTGATGCGATTGTCCGACAGCTGCGCATCGATAAGCTGATTTAGTCAACAACTGCCCCTTTATCGGCCCGACCTCACGATTATGATATCGCAGGGCAAATGATCCATTACCCGCTCAGCGGTGCTTCCAATAATCATCCGTTTGAAACCCCATCGTGCCAGGGCGCCCATCACAACAAGTTGAGCCTTTTTGCTTCGAACAAAAGCCGGCAGCAGGTCGCGCGTCCGCCCAGGAAGTTGATGGACGAACTTCTCGCCAATCTCGTTCTTCAGCGCCAGAGCATCTAATGCCATTCGATGTTCTTCCTTAATTGCTTTTTCAATTTTTTCAACGTCCAGCTTGACTGGCCTGAACACTTTCATTGCTTTGTCGCCGACGCCGGAAAATCGTTCGTAGGTATGAAACAGGTGCACCTCTCCGCCAGTCGGGCTGGCCACCGATTTCGCCATCCGGACGATCGCATCGTCGAGGGCTGCGGGCTTGTCGTGGCTGTGTGTCGGGTCAACTGAAGCGACGATCACCGGCGCGCCGGAGAACTTTTCCGCTTTGACCAGCCAGATGGGGTACCGGCAGGTGCGCACAAGTTGCCAGTCTGTATCAACAATGATTCCACGTTCGGCATCGCTATGGTAATGAGTTCCCTTCATTACGAACGCTGGGCAGTACGCACGGGCTCGTGACATCACGGCCTCTGCAATTGGGCGTTCGTTTGCCACCTCCGTGTTAACGACAACTCCCTGATCACGTGCAATTTCCGCAAGTTCATTGACGAATCCGAGCTGGACCTGAGCAACGGCCCTTTCGAGTTCACTGGATTTTGCAGAGGGAATTATGCCAATCAATAGCGGGTTTGACATCGGGTCGCAAAGTAGCAGCTCAATCTTGTAATTCATCAATTTCGCGAGCCATGTTGCGCGCTCGATTACGACATGAGGTTTGTTGTCGGGTTCGATTACAACCAGAATCAATTTTTGCTTTCCCACCTTCATTTCCCCGGTCATGAGTCAGCTTGCAATCCAAGTTTAATCGGACTTCCTCGGCTTAATTACCTTACGATCTGTGAATTTTTTCTGATATCAGTAACCCGCTCAAAAAGGTTCGGCTACTACGTACGCGACAGCCCGAATGGGCGTGACTTACCAGTCGATGCTTTCCTGGTGCGTTTTTTTACCTGGGGATTTGTATGGGCAGAGGGCGGAACGAGTAATGGCGAGCCCCACACAATTGGGGTTTAATTGACACGATCGCCCATGCAGGAATCGCCGTCCTCAATACCGCAATGGGTGTGTTTCGTACGTACCGTCGTATACGCGCCGAAAAGAGACATTATTGATAGGCCGTTCTGACTAAGAAAGGGGGACTTGCCCCTCGGTGCTCAATCAGACGTATTTAAGTAATTTAACATAATATACATTATACGCATACAATCACGCACCTCGGTTCGATACGGACCAAACAGATCACGCTGCCGGGCAGGAGTATCATTTGTTAGGCTGTGTTCGCCCAGAAGCGATAATCACTATGGTCCTCTACGCCCGCAGCGGGCAATAGCAATGACAGTGCTGTTTGTTGTAATCGTTCCGACCGCTTGATTTTAAAGGAGACTTAGCATGGACCGATTCGCCGGCGGTTGTCTGTGCGGCAAAGTCCGAATTGCGGCGCCTGGCTCCCATACCGCGTCGGCCTTTGTCACTGCCTCGACTGCCGCAAGCATCATGGGGCCCTTTTTCACGCTTCCGCGGTGTTCCCTCAGGATGCGGTGACGATCGATGGCGAAACTCGCGACTACGCCGGGCGGTTTTTTTGTCCGCGCTGCGGCTCGACTATTTTCGGACGTAGCGCAAACGAAATCGAGGTGAACCTGGGATCCCTGGATGCCCCAGATCAACTGATGCCAACCTACGAAAGCTGGATCGTCCGTCGCGAATCCTGGTTGCCGCTGTTTCCGTTCACAAGACGATACGACCGCGATCGTGACGCAACGGGTCGGTCTGAGTCGTAACAGTTTCGCGGGTACACCCGAACCACTGACGCAAGACTCGTCGATTTTTTTCTTACCGATCGCGCGTTACGCAAGCCGGGAAAAAACAGGAATAACTAGACCAAAGAATCAGTTGAGGGATTGGCGAAGTTTGAGTCTCAATTTACAGCAGCAGGCGAACTGCTGCAGCAAACGAAATCAATGATAAAACACCCAAGGCTATTGCGAGAAAAATAAAATTCTCCGCGAAAAACGCTCCGGCCGCACCCGTACCGAGAAATAATCCCACCACTGGCAAGTGGCAGGGACAGAGAACAGCAGTCATGATCGCGTAGAAATAGCCCCTGCCCTTGCCGTCGTCATCGGCGCTCGTGGAACAGGATATATTTTTAATCATCATATCGTTACAGCATCTGTTAACGGTTGGTCGACGATATTCGCGTCGTAGACAAAATGCGACCTAAATCTACGGCGAATTATCGTATCGCAGGATGTTCACTTGTGTCAGCCGTTTGCCCAACTGCCAATTCCAAAGCATTCAACTGCCGGCGCTGGTTCTCGCTCGTTTCATTACTTTGTGACGAAGCATCTGCAATGCTTTTCTGCTGTCATTATCAAGGTCGGCGGGCATTGTCGGAAAGGCTGCCAGCGTTGCGATGTCGTTCGCGTCAGCCATATTGACATTCATTAACCTCAATTCCTGTTCAATTCTTTCCAGCGTTTGGTCCGACAAGTCGTACTCCAAAGAAGTCTCTTACCGCCACTGTAGGCGCTGGACGCCGTCCATACAGTGACGCAATAGGCACATTGGGATCTTGCCGATATACCCCTCACCGTCGGCTCCCGCTTGTAGCGAAATGCTGCCGCGCTTTCCGGGTGCCGCCTATTCGTAGGGGCACGCTTCTTGCCATAGAGAATCACCACAATCGTCTCCTTCCAGCGTCATATACACTGCCGCTGCGCCGAGCAGGACAATGAAATCTACATCGGCGACCTGATGGCAAACGAATCTTTTTCCGATGGCGCAACGATTTGCTTAATTCTATGGTTGCTGTCAGGCGAAATGCGGGCGTCCCAAGGTGCGAATTAAGTTAGTTTGATCCCATCACACGCAACAGGGTACCGGGACAGCGCTCTCATTCAGCCTTCGACCTGCCTAAGCTGAGTGACGATTGCTGTTGCGCCTTCGACAGTCCAGTCACCGTGTTGCGGTAAATCGACCACGAGTAGGTCGCCTGTCGGGATACGGTGATGGACCTCGCCGGGATCAACAATCAAAAGGTCGTTATCCACTGCAAATACCGCCAGGACATGCCCGTTTACCTTGACGTGTCCGCCGTCGCCGTTCTTGGTTGCGACGACTGCAGGTACAAATGCGGTTCGATCTGTAATGACATTGAAGTCCTGAATGGGTCCGTCGACGAGCGTGGCATGGGTCCCGACATCACCCGGGAAAACCACCAGATCGTAAACGCTGGACAGGGACTGTTCCGTCCCATTTTGATGGCACAGCCTGAGCCCTTGCCCGCTCATGAGTACCAAAACTCTGTCGTAACCGGAGAAGCGTGAAAACGGCCCGTCGGAGGACACACCAGCCATGCTTAAACGCCAAAGCATGCGGCCGGATTGTTCCGAATGGTGAGCGATCAGTTCTGTCGTGGTGCCGCCGCCATTTGCCCAGGGCATCTCGCGGAACATGGTCTTATCGATGATTTTCGGCGTCATTTGCGAGGAATGCTCGTGCTTTTGGGAATCTGCACTATATATGCCCCGGATTCTGCACAGTACCTGCGAATTCGTGAAGCGTGCCCGGACACGCCGCGACGGACTAACGGAGAATGTATGTCCTTGAATCTCTGAGACAATATGTGAGGTGAATCATGCAGGACGTTTTCTGGGGTGTCGCAATTATTGGTATCGGACTGGCCATGGGCGGTTCGGTTTTTCTCGGCGAGTTCACATTGTTCAATTTCTTTTTCGATGGCTTGGGCATTTTCTTCATTGGAAAGGGTGTCGTAGGCATGCTCGGTGAAAGGAACAGGCAGTAGCGCCCTACTCCACTGACCCAGCAAGGAATGCTGTCTGATAGCGTCCCCGCATGGCATCGTGCGACGTTTTCCTGGCATTTGAGGGTTCCGATTCTGGCGAGACGTCGCGCGGCAAGGCCGGGCAATTCGTAACCAGTTTTTCAGCTTGGCGGCTGTAAATCGTCCAGCGCCGCCACATTATTCCTATGGTCAGATTCAGATCCCGCAGCGTATAGCGGTGATCGATTAGCACAGCCGTCGCCGCGGTAACCATCGTGATTCGCCAAATGACAGTGAACACTTTCCGACGCCATTGACTATTTGTCTGAGTTCTCAGAAAGCTGCAATGAAAATGCAGGTGCGCCCGCTCATCGTTAACGATTTGGGTCAGTATGGACCTGAGCCTGGACTGTGGCAGTTGGGTTGCGATCAGGTGGTAATAGCAAATACCCACGACTTCGGCAGCCAGAAGCACGAGCACTTTCAGGCGAAGTCCAACCAGCCGCCTCGCATAGACAAACAGCCGGGCAGTCCAGTTGCTTGAGATTAGTGATCCCCCGAGATTTCTCACACATATTGCAAGGAGTGCCGCGTGCCGGTTTTCTTCAGCAACGAATAGTTTCATTGCATCGGCATAGTGTTCATCAATGCCCGGAATAGTGCTTTGCCTTGCCTGCTCCACGACAGTGCCGCCGCCTGACTCACCCAGTTGAAAGATCGCCAAAGACCGGGCGACTGAACGTGGCACGCTTTCATAATCATCGGATGATTTAAGATCGGGCAGCTGTCGGTCGCTCCGGCTCGCGAAAAATTGCTGCCATTTGTGCCAGTTGGTATTCGTGTTTTGCACAAAGTTGCTCCATCGCTATTGGTTGGGAGCATTTGTAACAATGAATTCTGTCGAAGCGCCGCCCAGAAAATGACAAATTGTGGCGTGGCATGGGAAGATGCGATCGAATTGAATCGCGCCCCGTCGAGGGGCCTCTAGGATTGTCTTGTCACTGCTTGCCCTGGCGTTGGTACTTACCGCTGCATTTTGTCATGCCACCTGGAACTTCTTCGTTAAACGAGTCAATGGCGGGCCGGAGCTGGTCTGGCTCTTTTCAGTCGTCTCAGTCGTGCTTTACCGGTGGCTTCAATCGGCGTGCGCAGCACGTTCTCGCATCGCTTTTTCTTGGTTTGGGTGTCGGGACGTTGATTGGCAGCTATACGGTCTGGGATGCGTATGCCGTAACTGTGATGGCGATTCCACCCCTGTTGCTTGATTACGCTTCGAGCGTCGGTCGGACTCTGCTTCTCGCGCCTTACGCCAACCGGCGGCGCAACCTGATTCGTGAGCAATGGAAAAGCCATCGCCAGGCTGTGATCGTTATCGCTGTACTTAATCCATTAGCCTACATCCTTGTGCTCTATGCGCTGACGTTCACACCGGTCGTATATGTTGCGCCGACGCGTGAAGTCAGTGTGCTGTTAAGCGTGATAATGGGGTCGGTTCTATTGCGCGAGGGGCAATCGGGGCGTCGCCTCGGCTGGGCAACGGTGATACTGGCAGACGTGGTTCTCCTGGTGACGGGTTAGCGCACCGCCCGCCACATACTCAACCCAACCTGTCCTTCATCGAGTAGTACAACATTCCCAACACCATGCCGGGATACCGTAACAACGTACCGCCCGGAAAATTGTGAATCGGCAAGCGACCGAAGACGTCGAAACGGCTCGCGGTGCCGCCGATCGCTTCTGCTATGACTTTGCCGGCAAAGTTTGCTGTCGATATGCCGTGACCCGAGTATCCCTGTGCGAAATACAGGTTTGGCGCCAAACGACCGACATGAGGCAACCTGTTGACGGTTACAGCAACGACGCCACCCCAGGCGTAGTCAATGGACACATCGGCCAATTGCGGGAATAGCCTGAGCATGTATTTCCGGACAAATGACTTGACGTCCCGTGGGTAGCCACGACGATAGTTTTCACCACCACCGAACAACAGCCGGTGATCGTCCGAAAGACGGAAGTAATCGACTACAAATCGTGAGTCGTGTATGCCGATTCGCTGCCCGATCAGGCTACGTGCACGGTCTTCGCCTAACGGTTCGGTTGCGATCATGAAATTGTTGATCGGCATCATCCTGGTCGCCAGGCGCCGATCCAGTTTTTCAAGATAACCATTGCAGGCCAGAACGATAAATTCCGCATCTACAATGCCATCTGCTGTGCGAATGATTGCAGGTTCGCTATCGGTGTAGCTCGTCACTCTCGAGTACTCAAAAATCCGGACACCCGCCTCTCGTGCTGCCCGAGCGAGGCCAAGTGCAAGATTTAATGGATGCAGGTGAGCCGCTTCGGTATCCAGAAACCCGCCATGAAAGGTATGGGTCGATACCAGGCTGTAGGTTTCGTCCCGAGTCAGTACACTGGCATGCGGATAGTCGTATCGGTCGCGCAGCGCGCCGGCGAGTTCCTTCGCCCAACCCGTATAGCTTTTGTTATGCAAGCCAACCAGCTGACCGCGCTGCAGATCGCATGCGATGTCGTGCATGGCTACCCTCTTTCGGATTTCTGCCTTAGCCTCTTCAGCAAAGTCCCAGAATTGTCGCGATAGATCGAATCCGAACTGTTCTTCCATCTCCAGCACATCCCTGCGCTGGCCACTGCCAATCAGTCCGCCGCATCGCCCCGACGCGCCGAAGCCGATTCGCTGCGCCTCCAGCAGAATCACACTGAAGCCCTGCTCAGCTAGATTCAGTGCAGCAGATAAGCCGGTAAATCCGCCGCCAATAACGCAGACGTCCGCTCTTTGGTTGCCGCACAGCGTCGGATGATCATGTACTCCGATCGCAGTTGCCGCGTAATAGCTATCGGGGTAGCCCGGTACTTTCATGTATTGCGGTCGCGGTGCAATTTCGATTCAAACAATTACCCGGAGATATAGTTTTGCAACTGGTCGATCAGGATCTTCTGTTCGCTGATGACCGCCTTGACCAGGTCGCCGATAGAAATCACGCCGATAACTTTCTTGTTCTCGACAACCGGAAGATGCCTGGCACGCTTGTCCGTCATGAGGGCCATACATTCATCGAGGGTCCGCTCCGGCGTCACGCAAAGTACCTGTTTTGTCATGATGTCTTTGACCGGGGTCTCCCTTGACGCTTTCCCCTCCAAGATCATTTTTCGGGCGTAGTCGCGCTCGGTGACAATGCCGACCAGTTTGCCATCATCCATAACCAGGAGAGAGCCGATCCCCTTTTCTGCCATCATTTTTACTGCGTCAAAAACGGTACTGTCAGGATGGACGAACCAGATCTCGTGGCCTTTGGATCTGAGAATGTCTTTAACTGCGTTCATTGATTGCACCTCCTGATAAGGACTTACCACGGCAATAGTCGGTTAGTCGGCGCCGCCGGGCAATGGGTGCAAATAGCTACAGGGGCCGCCGAAAGCCCGAAACTCACCACTCTGGCCCAGACGATTGCGGAAAATGTGACACGTTATGTTTCATTCCGGGTTCAGGCTGTCAACAATTGATAGCTAAATCAGTGGTTTACCAAATGGGCAGGATTTCTAATGAAGCAACTCGTTATTTGGGCGTTAATTCTGGGTGGTGTGGGTTATGGCGGTGCAAAGTTCTACTTGCACCATGAAGTTGCGGACACGATGGACAAAGCGGTGCTTATGATGTCGCCCTATGCTGACGTCGAGTACGATGGCGTGCGCTCAACCATGTCCGGCGAGCTAACTATCGAGGGAATCCGCGTGAAGGTCCACGACTTTCGCGACGAGCTCAGGATTGATCGACTCGGTATCGATACGCCTTCTTTTCTCTCGCTTCTGGAAATAAGCGATTTCGTGACGATGCAGGGAAAAGGCGTACCCGATTACTTTGGATTCCTGGTCGAAGGAATGCACATTCCGACTGACGCAGACTACTTCGACGAAATTTACCAGTTTAACGCTCAGTTCCGTGGTGCAAATGATCCTGGCGACGCAGCAGCCACGTGCACCGGAAAGTTCGGCTTTTCCCCGGATGCGCTGTCCGCGCTCGGCTACCAAGAGCAGGTATTTTCAATGGCGATGTCAGTTCGCAATACGGCAGGAAAGTTTTCCATCGAGCTGGACTCGCGCGTCGATGAAATGTTTGACATAAACGCCAACGTCACTCTGGCTGGCGATTTGATGACCGAAGTGTACAAAGGCAGCGCATCTCGCCCCCGCCTGAGTGATCTTACGATTGATTACACCGACCGCTCGTTAAATGATCGTGTCAGAAAATATTGCAAACAAATGGGGTTGTCTGAAGAAGAGATCGTCACAGCACAGATGGACACGTTCAAATTCGTCGGGGAAATGTACGGAATTGAATTCGACGAGTACATGTTGACGCCATATCTTCAGTTCCTTAATGGAAAGGAACGGATAACAATTACCGCAAAACCCAATTCACCGATAGCCCTATCGCAAATCGACCTGTACAAGGCGAGCGATGTGCCGGCATTGCTCAATCTCGAAGCACGCGCCTATTAAGTTACGATGACGAATACACGTCGCAAAAAAAAGCCGGGCCGTCTGACCCGGCCTCTTGTTTGTGAATAACTACTGGCTGAACTCGAATCCTTTCTGCTCTGCCAGTGTGCGGACGCCATTCAGGATCGCCTTGTCCAGGCCTGTTTCACCAATACCCGACAACCTGGCTCGCTCTTCGGCGATGAACACCTGGCGCTTTTTGCCGAGTTCCTCGATTTCCCTGCTGACGGATTCTCGCTTGGCCGCCAATTGGCCGACGTATTCCTCACGTTCTTCCTCGCTTAACGATTTCATCGGCTCCGGCAGATCGGCAGGATCCATTTCCCCAAGGTCTGCGCCCGACTCCAGCGCATCCAGAAGATCCCAGTCCGAATTGCGATAGAGTCGGCCTGCTTTGGCGACAGTTCGACTCGCAACAGACGGCATACTCATCTCTGCAGCATTCACATCCTGTGCGACCTGATTGGCTTTGTAGTCATCACCGTCTTTCCCGAAAGCTACATAGGTCGTGTTTAGCTCGTCGTTCAGCCGAGCTATGCTCGAAAGTAGTGTTTGGCTGAATTGAAAAAGGCGGCGTATCAGGTTGAAATGGTTTGTT
>JAQCAD010000020.1 GCA_027621915.1 Pseudomonadota bacterium | reverse complement strand
GTATACAACACCGATGGATTACGAAAGAGCTCTTAACAAAGTGTCCGGAATTACTTGACCACTTCAAAATGAGTGCGGGGTTGCCCAAGGGGATGACGCCTTTTTCCTGAAGTTCAGCGATGTAACCTGACGAAACATCGGACAATGGTCTCAAGAAGTTTTCACTCAGCCAATCAAGCCGGTCGCTCGGAAAACTCGATTCCTGCAGAATGATCTTGTGTAGTGCAGGGTGTCTAGCAGCATAGTGCACATAAATTCGGATCATTGCGGCAAAGCGAGCTTTCGGGCAATCGTCTGCATGTTCCTGCTGCGCCTTTTGCAGGTCCGCAATAAACTCGCCGAATACGTGTTTGACGGCAGAACGCCACAACCGATCCTTGTTGCTGAAATGGTAGGTGATCAGCGGATGGTGTACGCCCGCGCGAGCGGCGATATCCCGCGTCGACGTTCCCTTGAAGCCGTTTTCTGAAAAGGCGTCAAGCGCCGCATCCAGCAATTTCTGCTTGGTCAGTGTGCTTCGTTGTTGTTGTTTTCTCGGTAATTTCTCCGGGCTTTCGCTCACTGCAAGGGCTCCTGACTGTTGCATTGGGCCCAAGAATACCGGCTGGATACAAAATGGTCCAACCCGGATTATTTATACAAGCGGAAAATACTTGCTATTGCAGGTCAAACGCCAGCCGGACGGCGGTTCGCTTTTCGACCGCCATTCCATTTTCAATGACTGGCTCGAATCGCCATTGCTCAACGGCATCCATCGCGGCCTGGTCAAACGTGTCGCCTGGCTCAGAACGTAAGACAGACATGTTGCGCACCCGGCCATCGGTGGTGACAGTAAACTGGACTTCGACAGCCCCGGTCTGATTGCGACGACGCGCAGCGCGCGGGTACTCCGGCCCGACGTAATTCGTCCGGGTCAATTGACTGACTGGTACTAATTCGGGCTCTCCCTGCACCCGGCTTTGCAAAACCGGCTGTTGTTGCTGTGCTACGGGCTGCTCCTGTACAGGCTGCTGCTGAATTTGCCCTTGCTGCGATTCAGGTCTTGCGCTCGCAGCCGGGAGCGTGTCGACACGGGATGTGTCCTGCGCTGGCAAGCTGAAGGTTGTCACCGCATTTCGCGTCGGACTTTCGGGTTGCGGTTTCTGTACGACCGGGGCTGCTGTCACAGGCGCTGCAGCGCCAACCCCCAGCGGCGAAGCGGTCGCCGCCTGGTTAGCCTGCTTTTCGGCTGCGATTCTTGCAACTTCGGCATCAATTGCCTGCTGTTTCACAGCGGCTATCCGATCGAGTTCGTCCTGCTTCGCCTGCTCGGCACGACGGGCATCGGCAAGACGCTGTGCTTCCGCCTGCCGATCGATTTCGGCCTGACGATCAGCTTCGGCCTGTCGGGCAGCCTCCTGCTGCCGTTTCGCTTCGGCCACTCGGTCGGCTTCAGCCTTTTGAGCGGCTTCCTGGGCACGTTGTGCCGTTGCTACGCGTTCCGCTTCAGCTTGCCTGGCTGCTTCCTGCTGTCGTTGTAATTCGGCCAGCCGATTTTTCTCGGCCTGACGCGCGGCCTCGGCAACCGCCTCGCGGGCGCCCGCCAACGCAGTCGTTGCGGCGCGGAGCTCACTGCTGGCTGGATCGAGTGACCTGGCCTCGCCAAGTAAAGTATCGGCGCTGTCCAGCCGGCCGTTGTCGATTGCATCCCGGGCCTGCAAAACCAGCTTGCTGGCAATCGTTATCAATCCCTGATGTGCGGCCTGGTTTTCAGGATCGTTTATCAGGGCCTGCTGAAAAAAGTAGCGAGCATTGTCATTTGCCGGCGCGATCAGTGTGCCTGCCTCCAGGCGCTGATTGGCAATCGCAATTGTTTCACTAACTTGCTTCCCGGTTCGGGCTGATTGCAATTCCGCCGTGAGCAGGTTGACTTCGACGGAGTTGGCACCTGCAACTGATCTTGCCTCCGAAATAAGTGCAGTGGCGTCGTCGAAACGGTCTTCACGTATGGCTACGCGAGCCCGGTCGGCCGTGTCCCTAACCTTAAGCTCCGACAGCTGTGCCCTCAGGAAGGCCAGGCGCGGGTTTTGCGGATCCGCATTTCGAGCCATGGTTAATGCTGATTCGGCATCAACTGCGTTTCGTGCAAGGATCGCGTTCTCCGCCATTCCCAATACTTGGCCGACAACCGCATTGAACTCGGCAGCAACGATTGCGTCGCCGTCCGCCTGGGCCACGGTCGCAGAAAATAATTCCAGCGCATTCTTTCCGGGAGGTGCAATCAGGTTACCGGCATCACGTGCCGCTCGTGCTTCCTCGAGACGGGCTGCAAATCTTGGGGGTGCTGTAGCGATATTTACATCGCCGGGTTGAATCGGTCGCTCTGCCTGCGCTTCAACCACCTTGTCAGAGTTGTTCGACGGTGGCAGGTCTCTGACTGCCGTTGTATTGCTGGTTTGTTGCCCGCCGGAGGCATCCTCAGATGATTCGCCGCCGCTCAGCACAAGCCAGGCAACGACTGCAACTGCGAGCACACCGCCGCCGATAGCAATAAATTTCGTGTTCTTGAACGCGTCGGTGCTGCCGACAGAATGGAGTACGTCCTTCGCGCCACCGACAACGGATTCTTTGGCACCAGAAACTGATTTGCCAAACGACGTGACTATGCCGGTCATCGTATCGGTGAAACTGTTGGTTTCTCCGAATGCGGCGTCAAGACCGGCGTCGAGCGTCACCGCAGAAGACATGCTCGAGATCGTCGGTTCGATCTTTTGGCCTGTCGTTGCTACTGGCTTCGGCTTTTCCGACAACTTCGGTGCCGGTCGCGGTTCACGCTTAGGCGCTGTTTTTGCAGGCTGCGCTGCAGCGGGTTTTGCTTTCGGTTTCTCGCTGACTTTTGGAACAGTAGCCGGTTTCGCCACCGGGGTTGGCTTTGGCGCGATCTGTGACGGCTGATTCTTCGGTGTAAAAGCTTCATCCGGCGCTTCCATGTGGTGTTTTACCGATGCCTCGATGGCCAGTCGTGCCCGTCCCGGTGAAACCGGCTTCAGAAGGAAGCGGTAGACATGACCGCGATTGATCAGGTCCATCAGTAAATCGCCGTCATCCCGTCGTCCGGCGACGATAGCAACTATTCTTCCTCGCTTCGCGCGCAGGCGTTGTGTTAGTCCTTCGATATTAGATCCGACCATTGCCGCATCCGTCACCAGGACGCCGACTTTGTGGTCGCGAACGAAGGTTTCGGCCTGAGTAGGAGTTACCGCGTGGTAGACATTGTGCAGTCCGCGCGCAGAGTCTTTGATCGTTGCCAGAAACTCTTCGTCTTTGGTCAGCACCAGGACGTCGACGTCGCGACCGCCGACACCCGGTGCCAAATCTACTTTGCTCGGCCGAAGAACCGGCAGGGTGCCTGTTCCATCGCTTATGATAGTGGAGCCGTTCTCCGACGTCTCCATGACGATGTGCTCGGATATCGGCTCATCGACATTGGCTCTGTGATCATTTGCAGATTCAGACAATGCGAGCAGACGCACGCTCTTCGTTGCAGTTTCAATCAATTCGAGCAATGCAACAGGTTCAATTTTTCCGCGGACGATCTGAAAAACTTCCTGAATACCAACTAATGCCTCCAGTCCATCCTGCATATCGGTGCCGGCAAGCAAAATGCCAATAGTTTCCGGCGATCGTTTTTTTGCTTCTCGAATTGCGTCCAACCCACTCATGCCTGGCAGATCCTGCGCCGATACAAATACATGAATCGGCGTGTCGCCCAGGGTGTTCAGCGCTTCAGTGCCACTTGTTGCACAATGGACAGAGTAACGGTCGTTAAAACCGGCGCTCAAGACGTCCAGGGTGCTTAGCTGACTATGCAGCAGAAGAACTTGGGTTTTGTAACGCTCCAATGACACTAACGTCCTCCTTGGCGGCTTATGTCGAATCGTGTTCTTGAACCTTCGCGGGAAGTGAGTATATCTCCGCTATTAAAGGGTTTTGTCGCCATTGGCCGACTTGTTATCGAATCTGTGAAGTGCCGCACAATCAGAGTGCAGGAACCGTCACGTTTGGGCATGACAGGGCAAGGCGCCCGGAGCCTTTCGGCAGGTCGTGATTCGAGTTGCGCGATAGTCTGCCGGAGGTCGCCGGCAGACTCAGATTCGGACCGCCGTTCCCCGGTCGCGAATTTCGTCCGTCAAACTGCTGATAACATCGCTGAGCGCGCACACATTTTGTTCTTTAGAGCCGAGGCGTCTCACGGCTACTGTCTGCTCTTCCACTTCGCGTTGACCAACAGCAAACAGAACCGGAATTTTCGCGACGCTGTGCTCACGAACCTTGTAAGAAATCTTTTCATTCCTGAGATCCACCTCTGCCATTATTCCGGCCGATCGGAGTTTCGCAACGACATCCTTCGCGTAGTCATCCGCATCGGATGTGATGGTCAGGACCTTTACCTGGGTCGGTGCGAGCCACAAGGGCAGGTTTCCGGCGTGATGCTCCAAGAGAATGCCAATGAATCTTTCCAGGGAACCAAACATTGCGCGATGCAGCAAGACCGGCGTGTGCTTTTGACCATCCTCGCCGATGAAGGTCGCACCGAGGCGTCGTGCCAGGTTCAAGTCAACCTGATGTGTGCCGCATTGCCAGTCGCGGCCGATTGCGTCCCTCAATACAAATTCAAGTTTCGGACCATAGAACGCGCCTTCGCCCGGATTATAGGAGTACTCAAGGCCAGAGGAATCCAGTGCTGACTTTAGCGCGGCTTCGGCCTGATCCCAAACACTATCGTCGCCAACCCGAATCTTTGGTCGATCTGCAAATTTTATTAGTACATCTTCAAAACCGAAGTCACGATAAATGCCGAGAATCAGATCGCAGACCGCAATCGTTTCCGCAGTGATCTGTTCGGGCGTGCAAAAAATGTGCGCGTCGTCCTGCGTGAACGCCCGGACGCGAAGCATGCCATGCAATGCACCCGACGGTTCATAGCGATGAACTTTGCCGAATTCAGCGAGACGATAGGGCAGGTCACGATAGCTGGTAATGCCCTGCTTGAAAATCTGCACGTGCCCGGGGCAATTCATCGGCTTTATAGCGAAGTTCCTGCCATCTTCCGTTTCACTCGTAAACATATGGTCGTGGAAAGATTCCCAGTGACCGGATGCCTCCCAAAGCGACCGGTCCATCAATTCCGGCGTATTGACCTCCTGATAACCGGCTTCATTCTGGCGTTGTCGCATGTAGTCGACCAGGTTCTGAAACAGACTCCAGCCTTTGGGATGCCAGAACACTGCACCCGGGGCTTCTTCCTGGAAATGGAATAAATCCATAATTCGGCCCAGCCTGCGATGATCGCGTTTCTCCGCCTCTTCAAGCTGTGTGAGGTAAGTTCGCAGTTGCTTGTCGTTTGCCCACGCAGTGCCATATATCCGCTGCAACATCGCGTTCTTCGCGTCACCGCGCCAATAAGCGCCGGAGACTCGTGTCAGCCGAAACGACTTGCCGAGTTTCCCGGTGGAGGGCAAATGTGGTCCGCGGCACAGATCGATAAATTCGCCCTGTCGGTAGAGCGTAAGCGTCTCATCGCCTGGAATATCCTCGATAAGCCGGGCCTTGTACTCCTCACCGATTTCACGAAAAAACCGAATCGCGTCATCGCGCTCCCATACCTGTCGTTCGATCGCCTCGTCGCGATCCACGATCTCTATCATGCGAGCTTCAATTACCTTCAAGTCTTCCTCGGTAAACGGCGCCTCGCGAGCGAAATCGTAGTAGAAACCATTTTCTATCGCCGGTCCGATGGTCACCTGGGTGTCGGGCCAGAGTTCCTTGACGGCTTCGGCAAGAACGTGCGCGGCGTCGTGTCGAAGGAGCTCGAGTCCGTCTGCGGAGTCCCGGGTAACGATCTCAACTGACGAATCATCCTCAATGGCACGGGTCAGGTCCCATAGTTCACCGCCGACACGGATTGCGACAGCATCCCTGGCCAGGCCCCGGCCGATTGACTCGGCTATGTCCACGCCGGAAACGACGCCGTCGTACTGGCGTTCTGAACCGTCAGGTAGTTGAATTTTTGGCATTTTTTCCTGCACTGGTGAGGGATATCGCATCGCGCGCTATTGTACAGAATACTGCGTCTGAGCCAAACGCGCCTCAGCGGCATAATCGTCCGCCAGCGGGTACAATCTATTTCGTTCCCCAGGCCAGGAGATCCGATGAGCGAAGTAGTGTCCAGTAGTCGTTTTTCAGCCGATGAGCATGACCACGACGATTGTGTCGAGCTGGCCGTGGAAAATGCGGAGCGAATCTGCCGGCAGCGGGGCCTTCGATTTACCGCGCAGCGAAAAAAGGTGCTAAGACTGGTATGGAATAGCCACAAACCCGTCGGTGCGTACGACATTCTTGATCGCATGAATCGGGACGGCCATAAAACAGCTCCGCCGACTGTATATCGGGCGCTGGAGTTCCTGATCGACGCGGACCTGGTTCATCGACTTGATTCCCTGAACGCATTTGTTGGCTGCCCTGAACCGAATATTCCTCACGCCGGGCAGTTCCTGATATGCCAATCCTGCCGCTCTGTAACCGAGCTGGATGATTCCAAAATTAGTGACCTGATCGAATCAAGTGCAGCTGGGCAGGGATTCAAGGCTGTACACCAGACGTTAGAAATCCAGGGGACCTGTCAGGGCTGCACAACCTCCGGCAACTAGCATTGATCGGCATTGTGCGTACAATTGCGCAGCCTGAACTGGACGCCCCACGGATCTATGAGCGAAAACGAATCGAAAGACTTTATCCGTCAGATTATTGATGACGACGTCGCGAGCGGCAAACATGGCGGTGCTGTCGTTACCCGTTTTCCGCCAGAGCCAAACGGCTTTCTGCATATCGGTCACGCGAAATCGATCTGTCTGAATTTTGGCGTTGCTGGCGAGCATTCCGGCAAGACTTTCTTACGTTTCGATGACACGAATCCGGGCAGGGAGAGTGAAGAGTATGTAAGCGCGATCAAGGAAGATGTCCGATGGCTCGGGTTTGACTGGGAGGATCGCTTAACCCACGCATCAGACTACTTCGATGAACTGTACGACTCTGCGATCAGGCTTATCGAAATGGGCAAGGCGTACGTTGATAGTCTTAGTGCCGATGAGATTCGTGAGTACCGAGGCACACTCACTGCGCCTGGCAAGGACAGCCCCCACCGGAATCGCGAAGTTGCGGAAAACCTGGATCTGTTTCAACGCATGCAGGACGGCGAATTTGACGAAGGTGCGCACGTGCTGCGCGCGAAAATCGACATGGCATCGCCAAACATCAATATGCGGGATCCCACGCTTTATCGAATTCGCAAAATTGCTCACCAGAATGCCGGCGACAAATGGAACGTCTACCCGATGTACGATTTCGCCCATGGCCTTTCCGACGCCTACGAGGGAATTACCCATTCGCTTTGTACGCTGGAATTCGAGGATCATCGACCGTTGTACGACTGGTTTCTCGATCAGCTTGTGCCGAAGCACCGTCCGCGTCAGATCGAGTTTTCTCGTCTCAATCTCGCGTACGCGCTCACCAGCAAACGCAAGCTCAGCGCGCTGGTAGAGATGGGCGTCGTTAAAGGGTGGGATGATCCGCGACTCGCGACGCTCGCGGGCATGCGTCGTCGCGGGTATCCACCGGCGGCGATACGGGATTTTATCAGTCGTATCGGCGTTACCAAGAAAGACAACATGATCGAAATGGGCGTCCTCGAAAACAGCATACGTGAAAATCTTGGCGATGCAGCGGAACGGCGTATGGCGGTTCTCAATCCGCTGAAAGTTGTAATCACCAACTATCCGCAGGGCCAGACAGAACAAATGGTTGCAATGAATCACCCGATCAAGCCGGAGCTGGGTACGCGCGAGCTGCCTTTTGGTCGGGAGTTATTTATCGAACGTGATGACTTCATGGAGGATGCACCGCGAAAGTTTTTCCGACTGAAGCCAGGGGGCGAAGTGCGCCTTCGTTTTGCCTACATCATTCAGTGTAACGAAGTGATTAAGAATGACGACGGTGAAGTTACAGAGTTGCATTGCAGCTACGATGCTGACACGCGAAGTGGCAGCGACAACAGCGATCGAAAAGTAAAGGGAACCATACACTGGGTTTCGGCGGAACATGCCGTTAGCGCCGAGGTACGGCTCTATGATCGCCTCTTTACGGTTCCAGATCCCGGATCTGACGATAACGTGATGGATAATCTCAATCCCGATTCGCTCGAAAACGTCAATGCGAGGCTCGAGCCATCGCTCGCCTCGGCGAGCGAGGCGGTGCAGTTTGAGCGACTTGGCTATTTTTGCCCGGATTCGGTAGAGCATTCGGTGGAAAAACCCGTTTTCAACCGAATCGTTACGCTGCGGGACTCGTGGTCAAAAATCGAAAAGCAGGCATTGGCGGGCAATTGATTCGTCATTGCTGTGAATCGCGCTAAAGGTCAATCCGCGCCGATCCACTATTTACTTTCACGAGCCCAGGCGGATTGGGTCAAATAGAGACGCACTGAATTCACATCGCCTAAGGCGGCGACCACGCGCGTTCGCTTCTCACTCGAATAGAACTTCACTCGCAGGAATCGAACGCGTCAAAAAAAGTTTTGTGTGGGTTCAATCGCTGACTTACAGACTAGTTGCCTGGTCTTTGCCAGCGTCGCTGACGACAACTGGCGCACCACGTTCGCATCCAAGTCCATCCGCGGCGCTCTCTTCCGAACGCGCAATTTCGATCACACCAAAAGAATTGATGAGCGCAAGATATTCACCCGGTTTGACCCGGCCGTAGGTGTGTTTCATTTCGATGTGGTGTCCCGCGATATGAACGAGCGGACTCTTGATTCCGTCAATCAGCGACGCATCGATATTGCTGATGAGGTTGCCGAAAGCATCTACCGTGACGACAATGCCGCTTACGCGCCCGTTGCTACACTCCGGATCTTCGAGCCAGCCCGGCGTCCATTCTCGGGTTTCGATGCTGATATCGTCAATTCCGATACGACCGGCCGCCAGTTCAGCGGCAATGGGTGCGAAAATATCTCTACCGTGAAAAGTCAGGCTCGGAACGCCTGCGCCAATTACCGTTAATGCGTCATGATTGAGTTTGTAGACTTTGTCTGCAACTTCCAGTATCGGCGCCAGCAGACCGTTGTCGGGTGCCATGAACAAATGCCCGTCTTTCAGCGCCAGCAAAATTTCACGCTCGGTACCTACGCCTGGATCAACGATGGCCACGTGTACCGTACCTGTCGGGAAATACGAAAATGACCGGCTCAGCCAGAAACCTGCCTCGGGCGGCCAATGTGCAGGAATGTCATGGGCAAGATCGATGACTCTCGCCTGGGGGAATCGTTTGACAATGACGCCGGTCATCACGGCGGCGAACGGACCTTTGTGTCCGAAGTCGGTTGTAACAGTGATAACGCCAGAGGCTTGCCAGTCAGTCATGGGAATTGATCATACCGTAAAGCGCCGATATCAACTCGCCTGTACGACCGGAACCTCGTGTTTACGGAACATTCCTTTTGCCCAGTAGAGAAAGCCCGTGTCGATAAGGGCAATGACCATTTTGAAGCCGAATTTCGCCGCGCCAAGCTTAAGGGCAGTAGCCAGGTCGACCGTGCCCCACCAGACGACCAGTGAAAATATCGTCGTGTCAATGATCTGCGACAACATGGTCGATCCGTTGTTACGCAACCATAGCCATTTTTCACCTGTGTATTTCTTTATTTGGTGAAACGCCCAGACGTCGAAACTTTGACTGACGATATACGCGAACAACGAGCCCAACACGAAACGAGGGGTGAAATTAAGAATCGTACTGAATGCATTGTGTATGTCGATCGCGAACTGCCTCTGTGTGGGCAGATACATCATTGAAAGGCTTAGCATTAGCAGCACGATTAGGCTGACTGCGAATCCCATTCGAACTGCTTTGTTGGCCTCTGCCCGACCGTAGTTTTCACTCAAAATGTCAGTGGCAAGAAAAATACTGGAGTAGAAAATCACACCGATAGTTGTCTCAAATCCAAATATCGATGTGAGCTTGGGTCCCTGCAAGTTGGCAAGAATAATCGCCGTGGCGATGGCGACCTGCAATCCGACTTTTCCGAACATCCGATACATCAGGACCGTTCCAGTCAGATCGAGGAGCAAGGTGGTTATCCAGAGGACTTCCTGGTTCATCGCAAAAAAATGCGTGAGACTTTGCGAAAACATGACTGGTTACTACCGGACCTGAACTATTGCGAAAAGGAGATGAACCGATCGAGATGGTGATCGGCATTGCCAAACATCAGATCGATGGCAGTGATTCTCTTGAAGTAATGTGCGATATCCAGCTCCCAGGTAACACCCATGCCGCCGTGAATCTGGACCGCTTCCTGTGCGACCCGGACGCCCGCGGTTCCAACCTGGTATTTCAGCGCGCTAATCGCCTTGATTGCGTCCGCATGTCCTTTTGCATTCAGCATCACGCACCAGTACAACAGTGACCGGCTCTGCTCGCACGACATCAATGAATCGACCATACGATGTTGCAATGCCTGGAAGCTGCCAATCGGCACACCGAACTGAACGCGGCTTTTCGAGTACTCAACGGTCTTGTCGTGCATCTTTTGCATGATGCCCATTGCTTCCGCCGAAATGGCGAGCGTCGCCTCTCCAATCACGCGGTCGAGCGCCATAAACCCATTGTGCTCTTCACCAAGTACATCGGCTGCGTCGAGCCGAACGTTGTCCAGATGAATGTCTGCTGCACGCAACCCATCGACCGTTGCGTATCCTCGTCGATTAAGGCCGCTGACATCACCGGGAACGGCAAACAGCGTAATACCGGACCTGTCGGATTGATTCCCTGAAGTGCGTGCTGGCACGACGATCAGGTCCGCACTGTTGCCATTCAGTACGATAGTTTTTTGCCCATTGAGCACAAAACCCTGGCCGTCGCGTTTTGCAGTGGTCGCGATATTGGCGACGTTGAAGCGACTTTGTGGCTCAGCGAATGCAAGTGTCGCAATCAGCTCTCCCCCAATAATCGGTGCGAGCCATTTCAATTTCTGTTCATTACTCGCCAAGCGCCTGAGAATTCCACCGGCCATGATGACGGTAGCCAGGTAAGGTTCCACGACAAGGCCGCGGCCTATTTGCTCCATCACCAGCATCTGTTCGATAGTGCCGCCGCCGAGTCCGCCATCTTCTTCTGCAAATGGAACGGCGGTCCAGCCAAGCTCGGCAAAAGTACGCCACATTTTCTCGCTGTATCCGGATTCGCTGGCAGCGGTTTTTTGTCTGCTCTCGAAGTCGTAGTCGGTGTCGATAAAACGGGCAACGCTATCGGCGAGCATTGTCTGCTCTTCGCTGAAAGAAAAGTCCATTTGCGTTACGTCCTAAAGGCCGAGCACATGCTTGGCGATGATATTTTTCTGTATTTCGTTGGAACCGCCATAAATCGAGGCCTTGCGATTGTTGAAATAATGAAGCGACGTGCTGGTTTCTGAACCTTCGCCGATTCGGTCTGCGGCAGGGTATTCAAGAACATATTGCTGAGGTACGTAAGGCAGGGCGTAGTAACCTGCGGCTTCGACCAGGAGCGCATCCAGTGCCTGTTGCACTTCGGTTCCGCGAATCTTAAGGAATGAGGATTCGGGACCTGGTGCATTTCCGACTGCAACCGAGGCCAGTGTGCGCAACTCAGTGAATTCGAGCGCCTTGAGTTCGATGTCCAGCATGGCAATTTTGCGGACAAAGTTCGTGTCGTTGACCAGTGGCTCGCCGCCGTGAAGTGATTGTCCGGCTCGGTCTCTCAGTTTGTTCAGGCGATACTGCGAGTTCGCGACACCGGCAATGTTCGTGCGCTCGTGCTGCAATAGGACTTTGCCGTAGGTCCAGCCTTTGCCTTCTTCGCCGACCAGGTTTTCGACCGGCACGCGAACATTTTCGAAATGGATTTCGTTAACTTCGTGGTCGCCTTCAATTGTGATGATCGGTTTCACTGAAACGCCCGGCGTTTTCATGTCAATCAGGATAAAGCTAATGCCCTCCTGTTTGCGTGCGACATCGGAACTTGTTCGGACAAGGCAAAATATCCAGTCTGCGTGCTGGCCCAGTGTTGTCCAGGTTTTCGTGCCGTTGACAACGTAGTGGCTGCCGTCACGAATTGCCCGTGTGCTGAGCGATGCGAGGTCAGATCCTGATCCTGGTTCGGAGTACCCCTGGCACCACCACACGTCACTTGACAGGATGTCTGGCAGGAATCGCTTTTTCTGCGCCTCGTTGCCAAAGGTATAAATTATCGGGGCGACCATTTTCACGCCAAAGGGAACTACGTGCGGTGCATTGGCGTTGGCCAACTCGTTGGCGAACAGGTATTTCTGAACCGGCGTCCAGCCTGTGCCCCCGTATTCGACCGGCCAGTTGACCGCGAACCAACCACGACTATTCAGCGCTTTTTGCCAGCGAATCATATCGTCCCGCGTCAGCGGGACGCTTTCATCACGTTTGCGCCGGATATCCTCGGGATATTCGGTGTCGAGAAATTGTCGGACTTCGTCGCGGAAAGCGACTTCTTCGTGAGTAAGGTCGATATTCATGTCATTTTCCGTTCAGAGCGCGCCGTAGCGCGCCGGTTCGAGCCATCGGCAGCAACAATAAACCACTCGGAATGATCGGTTCTGCGGCAGATTAACATTCCCAACGCCATGCCGCTAAACATAAGTACGCCGTGCATATTCAATGATATCCATGACATTAATGATCTCTGGTGGTTACGGATCGGCCCGGATTCGGGCAGAATTCGTGGATGAGTAACTTACGAGATTTGAAGGACAGTCCTGGCAACCTGGTGGTCGCGGACACGCTCGGCAGACCGCTGCAGGACCTTCGTATTTCCCTTCTGGATCGATGTAACTTTCGCTGTCCATACTGTATGCCGGAGGCCGAGTACACCGAGGATTATCAGTTTCTCTCGAAATCTGCCCGACTTAGTCACGACGAGATATTTCGTTTAGCCGGCATCGCTGTCGGCCTGGGCGTAACGAAACTGAGAATTACCGGTGGCGAACCATTGCTTGATAAGAAAGTCGCCGACCTGGTGGGGCGCCTCGCGACGCTCGCAGGGGTTGAAGATCTTGCGCTGACAACCAATGGAGTGCTGCTTGCTCCGGTCGCACAGGCGCTGGCTGACGCGGGATTGCAGCGGGTTACGATCAGTCTCGATAGTCTGGACGAAGACATATTCCGTACCATGAGTGGCAATCGCGGGGATATTTCAAAGGTTCTCGAAGGAATCGCGGCAGCCGAGCAAGCAGGCCTGTCACCGATCAAGATAAACGTTGTTGTGCAACGGGGAATTAACGACCACACCGTACTGGACGTTCTCGAACATTTTCGCGGGACGGGTCATATCGTTCGATTAATTGAGTTTATGGACGTCGGAAATCGCAACGGTTGGTCAATGGAACAGGTCGTACCGTCGAAAGAAGTGTTAAAGCAGATTCACGCACGCTGGCCGGTGAGGCCGGTCGGTCGGAACTATCCGGGTGAGGTTGCCAGTCGGTACCAATACCTGGACGGACAGGGCGAGCTGGGCTTTATCTCATCCGTAACAGAACCTTTTTGTGGTTCATGCAGCCGTGCGCGGATATCTGCGGATGGCACTCTGTACACCTGCCTGTTTGCGTCGACCGGCACGAATCTCAGGGAGCCGCTCAGAAACGGCGCTGACGATCAGGAGCTTGCAACTATTCTATCGTCGGTCTGGAAATTGAGGGACGATCGATATAGCGAAACTCGAAGGCCTGTGCCAGACGAAAAACCTCTTATTAATAAGGTTGAAATGTACCGCATGGGCGGTTAGAAAAATTATGGAGAAACTCAGTCACATCGATACGAAAAACCGGCCGACCATGGTCGACGTCAGTGGTAAGACATCGAGCGATCGCGAGGCGCATGCACGAGCGATCGTCGAATTTCCAACTGATGTTGCAGGGCGGTTTTCAGGTGGTGATATCGAAACAGCGAAGGGGCCGGTTTTCGCGACGGCGATAGTGGCAGGTGTCATGGCAGCGAAACGTACACACGAGTTAATTCCATTTTGTCATCCGCTGGGACTCAGCAACTGCAAGGTCGAGATCGAACTTGACGAACAACAACGCGTCGTTATTGACTGTCATTGCAAAGTTCATCATCGAACCGGTGTTGAGATGGAAGCGCTAATGGGTGCCAGTATCGCGGCGTTGACTGTCTACGATATGTGCAAGGCGCTGTCTCATGAAATTGTCATCAAAGAAACTCGCCTGATTTCCAAGAGCGGCGGTAAAAAGGACTACGTTAGTGGCAGTGCCTGAGGAAGTTTGGGGGCTCGTCCTGGCTGGCGGCAAGAGTCGCAGGATGGGAAGCGATAAGGCTTCGCTTAAACAGGGTGGTGAAACGCAGCTCGATCGATCGATGAGTTTGCTCGGCGCTCATCTTGATCGCGTTTTTGTTTCTGCGAGGCGGGACCAGGCCGATGATCCCGTTCGCGTCAAATATGAACAAATCCTTGACCGTTACTCAGATCTTGGTCCGCTTGCCGGGATTCTGTCCGCGATGGACAGCGACCCGGAGGTCAGCTGGCTGGTCCTTGCTTGCGACTTGCCCAATGTCGACGACGATACGATCGCCTTCCTTCTGGGAAACGCATCGCCGGATCACCTCGCGACTGCCTATCGCAGCACTCTGGATGGCATGCCGGAACCTTTGTGCGCGATCTACCGTCCGGAATCCCGCGCGACAATCGATCGTTTTGTGCGCGATAGAATTCACTGCCCGCGAAAAATCCTGATCAATTCAAAGACGTGTCTGCTGGAGCAGCCGAATCCGGGCGCTTTGCACAATATCAATTCACCTGACGATCTGGTTGGTACCGGCATCGAGCTCGCGTCATGACGAAGAGAATTACAGTGCGATACTTTGCTGGATTCCGTGAGAAAGCGGGAACGGATGAGGAAGAGGTCAATATCGAGGTCGCCACTGCCGGAGATGTCTTTGCACTGTTAAAGCATCGACACGGCTCAACTGAGCCGCTCGGTCATTGCAAAGTGGCGATCAATGATGAGATGGCGGACTGGAGCTCGAACGTAAACGACGGCGACACCGTGCTGTTGTTCCCGCCGGTTGCGGGAGGGTAACGGCGTGCGCATATCCAAAGATAGAATCGAGCCGGACAAACTGCGCGATGAGCTGGTCGATCGCGGCGCAGGCGCTTTTGTTTCATTCGAAGGATGGATACGCAATCAGAATGAGGGACAGGAAGTAGTACGCCTGGAATACGAGGTGTATGAACCGATCGCGATCAAAGATGGCGAAAAGATCATTGAAGAGGCGAAAAAGAAGTTTCCTGTACTGCATGCCGATTGTGTCCACCGCTCCGGACTACTGGAAATCGGTGAGTGTGCGGTATGGGTCGGAGTGACGTCCGCTCATCGCGACGAAGCGTTTGCCGCCTGCCGCTATATTATTGACCAGGTGAAAGTGCGCTTGCCGATCTGGAAGAAAGAGCACTATGCCAAAGGCCACTCCGGTTGGGTCAATTGCGAGCGTTGCGCAACGCACGGGCACCAACATTCGTCGACGGTCGCAAGCGGTTAGAAAAAGGGGTCAGAGCCCTTTTATTGACCCTGTCGTCTGGATTCCGACGAGGTCGTCAGGCCGGTCGATATCGACTGCGGCGTCGTCAAACTGAATCGTAATAACCTCGTCCCGGTACAAATCCAGCACTGCTTTGGCACCGCGATCGCCTTCCAGTTTCGCGAGCTCGGGGAAATACCGTCGCGGAAATATCACTGGTGGGCCTGCGGTTTCCGCGAAAGCACTTGCACAAATAGCATGGTGATTGCCGCTCCATGTGCCGACTAAAGACCAGAGGTGGGCGACTGTTATCAATGGCTGGTCAGCGAGCATTATCAGCACGCCGTTGGCGATATCCTGAACGCTTCTGATTCCTGCGGAGAGGGACGTCGCCATGCCGCCTTCGAAACCGGGATTCATCAAAAAAAATCCCTTTAATGGTTCACATGCAGCCGCAACATTTCGCCAGTCGTTGCCAGTCACCAAAACTGATCGCGAGCCACAAACCTGCTCCGCCTGTCGAACTGCACTGGCGACAAGAGGCTGGCCGCTGCATATCGCGAGTTGTTTTGTTGACCCAAACCGGCTGGCCCGGCCAGCAGCGAGAACGATTGCATAGAGCGCGTTTTCAGGCATCAGCAGGACTTTATAAGCATTTGGTAAAAGATTCGCGGTTTGTGGATTACGCAAGGGCCTTGCGCGTGCTGCAAAGCCTGCTGGAAAACGCAGCAATAAGCTATTGCCTGCGACCGCGTGACGACAGTGTTTCACCAACTAGAGACACAAGACCCGCAGCAAATCACTTAAGAAAACTTGCCCTGCCGGTGTGTTCTGTGATTTTCTTGCACTGCAACATAAATACACCAAAAAGGAACGGGTTTGTACACGATCAAGTCAGTCGAGGATGCGAAGGCCCTGGAAGGTCATGAAGTCGGCGTTTCGGACTGGGTCCTCGTCGATCAGCAGCGCATTGACCAATTTGCCGAAGCGACCGGGGATTTTCAGTGGATTCACGTTGATCCGGTCCGTGCGGCCAGGGACTTACCAGACGGCAAAACGATCGCTCACGGTTACCTGACGCTGTCGTTGATACCCGCCCTGACAGACGGTTTCGTGCATATGGAAAATCTGGCGCGCGCTATCAACTTCGGCTGCAACAAAGTCCGTTTTTACACGATGGTGCCGGTTGGCAGTCGAGTTCGTTGCCGGGCCACAGTCATTCAGGCCAGGAAACGAGCCGGCGCGTTGCACTTGTCATCCGAAGTCAGAATAGAAGTCGAAGGCGAACGGAAGCCTGCGTGCATCGCTGAAACGCTGGGCATGTACTTCTTTGCGGACGATGTTGCAGAAGAGAGGGCCGTCAGCACAGGGTAGCAGCTGCCGGAGAACCCTGAGCGTTCCTGATGCAGGGATCTAGCGCGTGTGTAACCACCCTGGCAAAAACGTATAAGGATCCGTGTCGACCTGGTGGTTGTAACTGACGTCGTGTGCGTTCAGTGCCTTTTGCATTGAGCCGTCTTTACACGCATCGAAAAATTCTGTCGCACCACCGATGTGTTGTCCGCCGATATAGATCTGTGGGATCGTTTTCAGGCCCGTTTGCTCATAAATCGCGGCCCGGATGTTCCCGCCCTTGTTGTCTTTCTGATATTCAACCGCGTCGAGATCGATGGCACGGTACGGGATTTCGTATTTCGCCAGCATCTTTCTGACAGACCAGCAAAACTCGCACCACTCCAGTGCGAACAGAATGACCGGGTAATCCTGGTCATGCGTGGTTTCCTCGAGAAACCGAACCGCTTCAGCCGGTGCCGGCGCGGAGTTTTCGTCTTCTTTGACCGCCGCGGCCGTCACCGGGGGAGGGGCGTCGAAGCGATATCCTGGAGTCGACTTTGAGATCTCCATTTCCTCCGCCGTCATGTCTTCAGGAACACCGTCGAAAAGCGGCGTAGATAAATAACGCTCCCCGGTGTCGGGCAGCATGCAAAGAATGTTGGATCCCTTGGGCGCTCTTTTGGCGATTTCGATCGCGCCAGCCAGCGTGGCTCCGGCTGAGATGCCCACGAAAATCCCTTCCTCTGTCGCAAGCGCTTTGGACAATCGCATGGCTTCGCTACCGCTGACCGGCACAATTTCATCGATCAGTTTCGCGGCGACCGTATCCTCGGCCAGTTTGGGAATGAAATCGGGGCTCCAGCCCTGCATCAGGTGTGGACGAAACATGGGATGGCTGTCAGCTGGCGAGCCGTCCGGGTGCTTTTGCTGCGCAATACCGCTGCCAAGAATTTGCACATTGTCGGGTTCGCAGACAATGATCTTCGTTTCTGGCCGCGCTTTTTTCAGAATGCGCGAGACCCCCTTCAGTGTGCCGCCGGTTCCGAAACCGGTCACCCAGTAGTCGAGGCGCTCACCTTCGAAGTCATCGAGAATTTCCGGCGCGGTAGTCCTCGAATGTGCGTCTGCGTTTGATTCGTTCTCGAATTGCCTGCAAAGAAACCACCCGTGTTGTTTCGAGAGTTCGATTGCTTTCGCGAGCATGCCGCTGCCTTTCAGGGAGGCGGGCGTCAGTACGACTTTTGCGCCGAGGAATCGCATCATTTTACGGCGCTCGATGCTGAAGCTCTCAACCATCGTTACGACCAATGGGTAGCCTTTTTGAGCACATACCATTGCGAGCCCGATACCGGTGTTGCCGCTGGTGGCCTCGATCACGGTTTGGCCGGGCGTCAATGCTCCGGACTTTTCGGCGTCTTCGATGACACCCAGAGCAAGCCGGTCCTTAACCGAACCCATAGGATTGAAAGATTCGATCTTGACGTAAATGTTGACGCCAGCAGGGCCGATCTTGTTGAGTCGAACGACAGGCGTTCTGCCGACAGTCTCGAGTATGTTGTCGAATAAACGTCCCATATGCTGTTTTCCTGTTTTTATGCCGTTTTGGAAGTCGACCAATCAATACATATCGCGACGAAGCGAGCAATGAAAAAAAACGGGCGCAAGGCCCGTTTTTTGTCAGTTTGAGGAATGCCCTAAAAATCCTTGCGGAACGTTACGCCCCAGGTTCTCGGTTCAGCGGGATAGGAATTCATCCGGCCCGGTTGAATTGGAGCGTCGAATGAACCAGCGTGGTAGCGCTCGTCACTTAAGTTTCGGCCCCAGAAAACCAGTTCCGATCCGATGTCGTCCCAGCGAACGCCGAGTCGTGCATTGATCAGGCTCAGTGAATCGAGCAACGTAAACGGATCGAGATCACCGTCTGTCAGGATTTCCGAGTAGTAGGAGTACTCGCCCCGGACATACGCCGTCGCGGAATCGGTGACACGAAAGTCCTTTGTAAAGGAAAAATAGAACACATCTTCCGGGTTGTACGCCAGACGTCCGCCGGTACGCGGGCACTGTTCTGCGTCGACGTCACCGCCGCTGTTCGGATCCAGCATGCCGGTATGGAACACGTACGCGTCCCAGCACGTGCCGTTTACGAAGCTCTCAAACTTGGCGTCGCTGCGTACCCAGTAAGCCTGGAATGCGAGTGTCTCTGTTGGCACCCACCAGGTCTCGAGTTCCCAGCCGGACGTATCGGCGGAACCTGCGTTTTGCAGGTTGAAACCCGTGCCAGTCCAGGAGTTCGCCTGCAGGCCGTCAACCTGCGTGTCGTAAACGGCAAGATTGACGCGCACGTTTTGATCCGGGAAATCGGCTTTCATACCGAGCTCGATCGTCTCCGAAGTTTCTGGTCCGAATATTGGATTGAATGAGGCGTCAATACGGTCAGTGTTGGTGCCGCCGGATTTGAAACCTTCACCGTACGACGCATAGAACATTGTGGAATCGTTAGCGAACCAGGTCAGCTTTATAGTCCCGGACACCTGGTCATCTTTCAGTGTCTCGTTCAAGTCGGATCGCGGCGCGAGCGGTGCGAAAAGATACGTGCCCCAGCCGGGTTGCCAGGTGGGCGCCAGTACCGCAGGATTGAATAACGGGTTCCCGGTCAGCGCGTAAAACAGATGCGTTTCTATCGCATCAAGGTCGGGTGCCGGGCCCTGTGCAGCCTGGACAAAAGTGCCGACCATGTCTTTATCTTCCTCCGTATATCGAGCGCCAACGGTCAACAACCAGTCTTCACCCATGGGGAGATCGACCTGTCCGAACACCGCCCAACTTTGGTGTTGCTGGCGCATGTCGTCGTCGGCAAATGAATTTACCGGGAAAGCGGTTGCTGCCATCGGCAGCGCGCCGCCGGATCCTGCACTGACGGCGTTGACGCCGTTGACCAGCGCAACCAGATCTGGCTCTGCGAGGTTGACATAGGTGCCGAGGAACGGTTCGCCATTGGTCTGTTTCTGGTTGTCCAGATCCTGGTCGAAGTAATAAACGCCGGTAACGAAAGAGCCGCGATCGCCAATCGCTCCGGAGAGCCTCAGTTCCTGCGTTATCGAGCTTTGTTGTGCCTGTTGGGCGCGGTTGAGCAATGGCACGTCGGTGAAGTCAGCATCGATCGTGTCTGTCGAATCGAATGCGCGATAGCCCGTGATCGATGTGACTGTCATGTCGTTGGCGAGATCCCAGTTGAGTTCCACCGACAGGCCGCTGTCCTCGCTGGTTGAGTGCGGCAGGCTGTTGTAGGCCACTAGATACTCGTCAAATGGTGTGCTGCCGATGATGGTTCCATTGCCCGGCAATCCGAGGCTTTGAGCGACTGCAGTAACCAGGCCAATTGTCGCGGCGTCATAAGGATTCGCCGAATAGATCGTTCCGCCTAGACCGAACATCAGGAAGTCCGTGCCCGGAACCAGTCCACCCGGAACGCCAGAGAGCGGATCGGTGTAACCGTTCGCAAAAATGCTGTCGACCCTTGAGACTGCCGCGCAGCATGCCTCATCGATTTCCGAGTATTCGGCAATAATGCGCATATCGAAATTGTTGTCGTTGCTGTATGCGAGCTGCAATCGTGCACCGAAGCGGTCCCTGTCGTTGAGAACGTCACTTCCGCCGGTTAGGTCGGAAACGTAACCGTCTCGTTGACTGGAGAAGACAGTCGCTCGCATGGCTGTGCTGTCAGACAGTGTGAAATTCGATGCGGCGGCGAGCCTTACCAGGCCGTAATCGCCACCTGAGAGCTCAACAAACGCGTTTGCTTCTTCCGTGCTTGGCGCTACCGTGCGCAGGTTCACCGCGCCTTGTGGTGTGTTCTTGCCAAAAAGCGTGCCCTGCGGTCCGCGCAGGATTTCAACCGCTTCGACGTCGACCAATTCGTTGATCATTGAGTTCTGGCGCGAACGATAGACGCCGTCCACATAGAGACCTACCGAGGACTCGAGGCCGAAATTGTTCGAGCTGGTGCCAATGCCACGTATTGAGAAATTGGACGTCGTCGTCGTCTGGCTCTGCCCCATTATCAGGCCAGGCGCATTTGTCTGCAGGTCAAACATGTCCTTGATGCCGGCATCCTGGATGTTTTGACCAGTGATCGCAGTAACCGCTACCGGAATGTCCTGCATGTTTCGTTCTATCTTGGTCGCAGTAACGATGATCTCTTCGATCAGCGAGTTATCTTGTGCAAGGGCCGGAAGATTTATTCCACCGGCGGCAATGATTAGCGCGACCGATTTAATCTTTGATAAATTGGCGTTCATGGCTATTTTCTCCCTCCAGGAAAAGTATTCTGTACGCTACTAGCCCCAATCGCTGGATGGTCCCGCCCTCCCTGAATCCACGCGAGATTTTCCTTATCTCGTTGCTATCCACGGCGGTTCAATCAAGGCCTGAGAATAGCACGAACCAGTCACTCAATTCGTCCCCCGGAACGACGGAAAACTGTACGTGGCGGCACGATATCTATTGTCCCGCGGGGCAGCTCGTTAAGAACTGTTCCCAAGTGCTGCCGGGCCAAATGCCAATTGTTTCGGTCAGGACGGCAAGATCTGTTAAATTGCGAGTCCTGCGGCGTTAAGTCAAACAAATGAGGATTCGAATGCAAGGCTTGATGATACACGACGAGCTGCTGATTTCAACGATTCTCAGGCATGCGGATCGGAATTTCGGCGACCAGGAAATTGTCTCTGTGACGGCGGATAACCCGCTACATCGCTACACATACAAAGACTGCTTCCGGCGGGCCCGCCAGCTCGCCAACGCGTTGCGCAGGCTTGGGCTGGAACGCGGTGATCGTGTAGCCACAATGGCCTGGAACGACTATCGGCATCTTGAGACTTACTATGCATTGACCGGCTCCGGGTATGTTTGCCACACAGTCAACCCGCGCCTGTTCCCGGAACAGATCGTTTTTATCATCAATCATGCCGAAGACCGGTGGATCTTTGTGGACGTGTTGATGGTTCCATTGCTCGAGAAAATCGCGGCCCAGATTTCCGGTGTAGAGGGCTTCGTCATCATGACCGATGAAAAACATATGCCTGAGACGAGCCTCAAGAACGCGGTCTGCTACGAAGCGCTGATCGGCGGCGAAAGTGACGAATTTGCCTGGCCTGTCTTTGATGAGCGGTCGGCATCGATACTGTGCTACACATCCGGTACAACCGGCGATCCGAAAGGCGTTCTATATGATCATCGTTCGACTGTTTTGCATGCTTACGCCGCAGTCGCGCCGGATGTGATGAGGCTTTCGAGCACCGACTGTGTGCTGCCGGTTGTGCCGCTTTTTCACGTCAACGCGTGGGGTATTCCGTTTGCGGCATTGATGGTAGGGAGCAAGCTCGTGTTTCCGGGCCCGAAAATGGGTGATGGCGAAACGCTCTATCAGCTGCTTGAGCAGGAGGAGGTGTCGCTGGCGCTCGGTGTTCCGACCGTGTGGCTCGCGCTTCTGCAATATACGACCAAGGCTGGCAAGAAGCTGAACAAACTCAATAGGACTGTCATCGGCGGTGCGGCTGTACCTGAATCGATGATTCGCGCATTTCGCGATAAACACGACGTCGTCGTAATCCAGGGCTGGGGTATGACGGAGATGAGTCCCCTTGGCACGGTCAGTACGCCGAAATTCGGCATGGAGTCCCTGACGCCGGACCAGTTGGTCGCAGTTCGCGCGAAAGCGGGTCGCGGTATTTACGGTGTCGAGATGCGAATCGTGAATGACGAGGGCGTTGAGTTGCCATGGGACGGCGTCGCCTATGGATCGCTGCAGGTGCGCGGACCGTGGATTTGCAGCGGCTATTTCAAGCTCGAAGGCAAAAGCGAGGCGCATACGGCGGATGGATGGTTTGATACCGGAGATGTTGCGACAATCGACAAGCAAGGTTACATGGCGATTACCGATCGAACCAAGGACGTCATCAAGTCTGGCGGCGAGTGGATCAGTTCAATCGATGTCGAGAATACAGCGATGGGTCATGAGGGCGTCTCCGAGGCGGCCGTCATTGGCGTGCCCCATCCCAAATGGACCGAGCGACCATTGCTGATCATAATCAGGGCCGAGGGTGCCGACCTCGACCGAGCTCAAATGCTGGCATGGCTTGAGGGCAAGATCGCGAAATGGTGGATTCCCGACGATGTCGTCTTTGTAGATGAAATTCCGCATACGGCGACCGGCAAGATCAAGAAAATAGAATTGCGGAAGCAGTTCAAGGACTACCAGTTACCGTCCTGATAGAATTTTTACGTTAATCAATTGTTTGGGTGAATTATGGCTGACGCGTTGCGTCTTTTTGGGTTGAGGGCTGTCGTGACCGGTGCCGGTAGTGGCATTGGCGAGGCGATAGTCCGGACATTGGTCAAACAGGGGGCGGAAGTACTCGCCCTTGATTCGGCCAGCAGTGGAATAGAAACGCATTTCAAGGGAGTTCGTGGAGTTCGTGGAGCGCCTATCGATATCAATGCGACGGACGTCGCAACCAAGGTCGGCGAAATAGCTGCAACGGAACTCGGTGTCGTCGATATCGTGATTTGCAACGTCAGCCCGCGGTCCGATGGCCCGATCAGTGATAGCGACGGCGAGGCGCTCTCAGTTTTACTGACACGCAAAAATGATCTCGTTGAGGGTATTTGCCGGCAGTTATTGCCGATGATGAAAAGCAGTCCGGCAGGCAGGATTGTCCTTCTGGGGTTTAACAGAAGTGTATTCGCCAGGGACGGGACGGACAGCTATGCGAAATCAGAGGCCGCGATTGC
Source organism: Pseudomonadota bacterium (assembly GCA_027621915.1). GTDB lineage: Bacteria > Pseudomonadota > Gammaproteobacteria > Steroidobacterales > Woeseiaceae > SZUA-117. Next base: position 27,315 of record JAQCAD010000020.1, on the reverse strand, counting down.
CGACCTGACAAAACGCTTTGCGGCGGAAGTCGCGGAGTTTGGCATCAATGTCAATTACATCCAGCTGGGTGCGATCATGACGCCGGAAAGTCGTCGTGTTTTCAATAACGACAAGGCGCTGCGAGATTTCTGCATACAGCGTTCGGCGGCGAAGCGTCTTGGTGAACCGGTTGACGTCGCCAAAGTCGCGCTTTTCCTTGCTACGGATGATTCCGTGTTCGTAAGCGGAACAGGGATCATGGTCGATGGCGGCGTCGCAGCCAAATGACAGCGTATTAAGAAAATCATCCAGGGGGCGCATTCTGGCATTGAGAATGTCGGCGACGGTTGGTCGCCAGTTGCGCGTCACTCCAAAACAGAATTCCTCATTAAGTGCCTGAATGCATCCAGTCCTTAAAGACCTGATTGACCTTCTGACGCTGGAGCGTATCGAAGACAATATTTTCCGCGGCGCGAGTCGTGATATTGGAAGCGCGCAGGTTTTTGGCGGACAGGTTCTTGGGCAAGCACTATCTGCAGCGCACCTCACCGTCGATGGCCGCCGTGCGCATTCTCTCCATGCCTATTTTTTGCGCCGGGGCGATATGAACGCACCCATTATTTATGATGTTGATCGGGCGCGCGACGGCGGCAGCTTTTCTGTACGGCGGGTGGTTGCGATCCAGCATGGACGTCCAATATTCAACCTCGCTGCGTCGTTTCAGATCCCAGAGCCTGGTCTCGAACACCAGGCAGAAATGCCCCGGGTACAAGGGCCTGATGGCTTGCAGGACCTGACAGAAATTGCGCCCGAGGTCCTTGAAAAAATTCCGGAAAAAATGCGACGGTACCTTACCGAGAAACGCCCGTTCGAATTTCGACCGGTTGAACCGAGTGACTTCATGACGGCACAGGTTCGCCCGCCACAGAAATACGTTTGGATTAAAGCGGTGGATTCGTTACCGGACAATCAGGCGTTACACCAGAACCTGCTCGCATATGTGTCGGACTATGAATTGCTGGGTACGAGTACGCTGCCGCATGGGCTGACGTTCGATCGGAGTCGCGTCATGATGGCGAGCCTGGACCATGCACTATGGTTCCATCGCGATTTCAAAGTGGATGACTGGCTATTGTATTCAATGGACAGTCCGAATTCGTCCGGCGCAAGAGGACTTTCAAGAGGGCAGTTTTTCACAGCGGACGGCACGCTGGTCGCATCCTCGACCCAGGAAGGTCTGGTTCGCGTTCTTTCTGACGACAAGAGTCAGTCGATACGTTCCGATCCGAAACGACAGGTCTGACTAATTGGCATTCGCCTGGTTAGCCACAGCCGCAGCGGCGGCGGCAATCGATGCTGCGTCACCCAGAAACTCCCGGGAAAGTGGAGTTAGCGTCTCGTCCAGCTCATAGGCAAGTGGTACGCCGGTAGGAATATTGAACCCGGTGATTTCTTCCTCAGATACACCATCCAGCATTTTGACGAGCGCCCGAAGGCTGTTTCCGTGTGCGGCGATCAGCACGTTTTTTCCGCTTCTCAGGTCAGGCGCAATAGTTTCGTTCCAGCACGGCATGACCCGCTCGAGCGTCGTTGCCAGCGACTCCGTCGCGGGCAGGCTGGAGATGCCGGCATACCGTTTGTCATGCGCCGGGTGGCGTTCATCATCAAGTTCAAGTGGCGGTGGCGATATTGCATAGCTGCGGCGCCAGATGTGTACCTGTTCATCGCCATACTTTGCGGCAGTTTCCGCTTTGTTGAGCCCCTGGAGAGCACCATAATGGCGCTCGTTCAATCGCCAGTCCCTGATGACAGGAATCCACATGCGATCCATTTCATCCAGCATGATCCACAACGTGCGAATCGCCCGTTTCAACACGGACGTATAGGCGACATCAAATTCGTAGCCAAGACTTTTCAGAAGTTGGCCGGCAGCCACCGCCTCAGCGACACCCTGTTGGGTCAGTTCGACATCGGTCCAGCCAGTGAACAGATTTTTCAGATTCCAGTCACTTTGGCCGTGACGGCATAAGACAAGTTGGCCTGCCATGAAAACTCCAGAATTTGATTTCTATAAACTGTCGGTCAGCTTTCGCAATTCTTGTGCTGCGACAGTCATCGTAGCGAAATCGATGTCGGATCTCAGTCGCATTTCTGCGAGAATCGAATCAAACATTCGAACAGCTGCAGCATTTTTCTGCATCCATGCTGCGAATAATTGTTCGGGTGTTTTTCTGCTACGTTTGCTCAACAATACCGTCGCAAAATCGCGCCGAATCCGATAGAAGTCATCGCGCAAATTACTGCGAGCACGTGCCTGCCAGCGACCTTCGACCACCAGGTTCTCGACACAGCGATTCATCCATACGATGCCGAGCCGGTCGCTTATCACCGAATACATATTCGCTGTTTCTACCACATCCTTGCGATGACGGTTGGCCAGGTCGGCGATATCAAGGCCACCCCTGGTCAGCAGTAGCGAGGCCATGTTTTTCGCGAGCTTTTCCGACACTCCGTGCCGTATGTACTCCTGAGCCGCATTCTTTTGCCGCTCTTTGGCCGGACCGATGACGATGCTCAAGGCGCGGGCGTAAATAGTCGCCATATTTTCCTGCAGGTCTTTAACCGCTTTCACAATGTCAAGGTTGTCGCCGTAGCGTTCAATAAGCCAGTAACAGGCATGGCGGAGAATGCGTGCAACGTCAAACATCATGGTCTGCTGAATATTCGCCGGGACTTCGTTATCCAGCAATTCGATCATTCGCCAGATTTCGCTGGCCTGGCAGATTTCCTTCGCGACTACATACGCTCGTGCAACCGTAACAATGTCCGCGCCGGTATCGGCCTGAACGCGCTTCACGAAGGTCGGACCCATCCGATTGACAATGTTATTGGCGATCAATGTCGCCAGGATTTGCCGGCTTAGTCGATGGCCTGGAATCAACTCGGCATACCGTCGGCGAAGGACTGGCGGGAAATACCGTTGCGGGTCGACAGCGAGGAAATCATCGAGTGCCTGCTCTGATCCTTCGAGACCGTTGTAGAGATCTATCTTGGCGTAACTCAATACGACCGCGAGTTCCGGACGTGTCAGGCCCTGATCACGCTGCCGCCGCTCATCGATTTCGAGTTCATCGGGAAGGAATTCCAGGTCACGGTTCAGAAGGCCGGTTTTCTCAAGATCGGTAATGAACCGCGCGGTCTCGGAAAGCCGCTCGCGGGCACGCGTTTCCATCATGCTGATGGCCTGAGTCTGGAGGTAGTTGTTGCGCAGCACGAACTGTGCGACGTCGTCGGTCATTTCTGCGAGCAGCTTGTCGCGTTTGACACGGGTCAAACCATTTTCCTTCGCCGCAGCGCTTAGCAGTATCTTTATGTTGACTTCGCGATCCGAACTGTCGACGCCGGCAGAGTTGTCGATGAAGTCTGTGTTAATTCTGCCGCCGTTGAGGCTGTACTCAATTCTTGCGCGTTGAGTAAGACCGAGATTTCCGCCTTCTCCAATAACTTTGCAACGCAGTTCATTTGCGTTTACGCGTAAGCCATCATTGCCTCGATCGCCGACATCCGCGTGACTCTCGGTGCTTGCTTTTACGTAGGTGCCGATGCCACCGTTCCACAACAGGTCAACTTCCATTCGCAAAATCAGGCGAATGAGATCCAACGGCCGCACAGTAATTTCGGATGTGCCGAGCATTCGCCTGGCTTCCGTACTCAATTTGATCTGCTTCGCCTGCCGCGAGAATACGCCGCCACCCTTTGAAATCAGTTCCTCACTGTAATCGGCCCAGCTTGACCTGCTTAAACGAAAAATCCTTTGTCGTTCACGAAAACTCGCTGCCATGTCCGGGTTCGGGTCGAGAAAAATGTGCATATGATTGAATGCGGCGACAAGTCTGATCTTGCGTGACAGAAGCATGCCATTGCCGAATACGTCACCGCTCAAATCGCCGATGCCGGCAACCGTGAAAGGCGTTTTCTGGATGTCGATATTTCGTTCGCGAAAATGCCTGCTGACAGCCTCCCACGCGCCGCGTGCCGTTATTCCCATCTTCTTGTGGTCGTAACCAGCAGATCCGCCGGAAGCAAAAGCGTCATCCAGCCAGAAACCGTAGTCCGCTGAAATACTGTTAGCAATATCGGAAAATGTAGCCGTGCCCTTGTCGGCTGCGACGACGAGATAAGGATCGTCACCGTCACGCCTGACGACGTCGACTGGTGGCACGATCCCGTCGCCGACTACGTTGTCGGTTATATCCAGCAAACCGGAAATAAATATTCGGTAGCAGGCGATTCCTTCCGCGAGTATCGCTTCGCGATCACCTTCCGGCAGGTGTTTTGGAAAAAAGCCGCCTTTGGCACCGGTTGGGACAATCACCGTATTCTTGACGACCTGTGCCTTCATCAGGCCGAGCACTTCGGTACGAAAATCCTCGCGCCGGTCTGACCACCGAATACCGCCGCGTGCGATGCTACCACCGCGTAAATGAACAGCCTCGACTCGCGGAGAATAGACAAATATCTCGAATTTTGGCTTCGGCAGAGGTGCCTCAGGGATCATTTTCGGGTCGACTTTGATCGAGATACAGTTTTTCGGGTTTCCATTAACGTCGCGCTGGAAATAATTCGTGCGCAGTGTTGCAGTGACCGCTCCGGCAAATGCCGTGAGAATCCTGTCCTCGTCGAGGCTCCTCGCTTTCGCTACGCCTCGTGCAATCATCGACGTGCAGGTCTTAAGTTCCTCCTGCCTTTTTGGCTGCGACAATTTCGGGTCGAACTGCAATTCGAACTGATTTACCAGGGCGGCTGCCATTTCCGCATTTGCAACGAGCACCTCTTCCATCGCGTTCTGGCTGAAGGGGATTCCAAGTTGCAGAATAAATTTCGCGTAGCAGCGAATGAGAGATGCCTGCCGGGCATTCAATCCAGCGGCGAGTATCAGGGTGTTAAAAGTATCGCTCTCCGACTCGCCACTTAATGCCTGGCGAAATCCTTCCTGAAATCGTCCGGCGGCTGATGCCATATTGACATCGCCAGCATTCTTGAATTGCAACTGAAAATCCTGAATCCAGAACTGGCCGCCTGATCGCAGTTTCACATCATACGGCCGTTCGCTGTGGACATCTGTTCCGAGATCCTCAAGTAACGGCAACACTGTGGACAGTTGCAGCGGCTCGTCTTTTCTGAAAGTGCGAAAATGCACCTGATCCGGCGCACTGTCGCCTGGCTGGTGCAGAAGGAGAAAATCGTCGTGTTCTCCCTTCAGGATGCCGTCGATTCGTTTGACGTCGAGGCAGGCAATTCTCGGATCAGTTTCACCCTCGTATGCAGGTGAAAAACTCTCGCCGTACTCGCGAAACAAGGCAAATCCTTCATCCTGCCCATACCTTTCTGTGAGTTGAACGCGAAGGCGATCGCGCCAACCAACGACCGCCTGCTCTATGCGCTCCTCAATGCGGCGCATACTGATCCGCGGCCGACTATCAACGCCGACTCGCACGATCGTATGTAGTCTTGCGAGCGGTGAGTCAACGATCTGGACGCTGGAGTCGACCGATGATCCCTGGAATTCTTCCAGCAGTATTTCTTCGACAGCCCGTCGAATCGCCGTCGTGTATTTTTCCCGTGGAACGTAAACGATACAGGAGAAAAACCGTCTGAATGTGTCACGGCGCAGGAAGAATTTTACGCGGCGGCGATCCTGCAAATTCAAAATACCCGTGGTCGTTCGGACGAGGTCTTTAATGGTGCTCTGAAACAGCTCGTCGCGCGGGAATGAATCGAGAATGTGCACTAAAGCTTTGCCGCGATGACCCGCCGGATCGACCGCAAGGGCTTCCAGCACGCGTTGAACTTTCAGGCGCAACAGCGGAATGTTGCGCGGATTCTCGCTGTAGGCAATCGACGTAAAAAGGCCAATAAACCGTTTTTCCCCAACTGCGTTTCCGTTGCGATCAAAAATTTTGACGCCGACGTAATCAAGGTAAATATGTCGGTGTACCGTCGAGCGGGAATTCGCTTTCGTAATAATTAACCAGTCTCGTGATCGCGTATGACGGCGCATCTCCTTGTTGAGCTCCACCGCTCCCCCGCCTCGGTCGTCGCTGCTCAGTACACCAAGGCCGGAACCCTTAACGGGAGCGAGGTACATCTTCGCTCCACTTTTGCGCAATTTATATTCACGATAGCCGAGAAACGTAAAGTGATCGTCCGCCATCCACTGCAACAGCGCGTCAGTCTCTATACGTACGGCCGGATCGGCACCGATGGGCCCACGGTCAAGGTTAGACGCGGCCTCAAGCATTATGTCGCGCATTTTGCGCCAGTCACGGACTGAGGCTCGCACATCCGACAGAACTTTTAATATTTCATGCTCGAGGATATTCAGGTGGTTCTGATCTGATTCCCGGTCGACTGCAAAACGCACGTACGATTCGACGATCCCACCATCGTCATTTCTATTCGCGACGCCCAGGAGTTTGCCGCTCGCATTACGACGTACGCGGAGGACAGGATGAACTGTCATATGGATGACAAGTTCCTGGCGGTTGATTGCCGCAGATACGGAATCGACCAAAAATGGCATGTTGTCGTTGACCATTTCGATAATCGTATATGCGGACTGGTAACCGTGTTTTTTTTCTTCCGGGTTGAATATGCGTAGCAGCGCGACATCCGGACGCCGCGTTCTGGCGAAATCAAGATGAGATACGGCCGCCTGCCCCATGATGACCGGCGAGCGACCCTGCATATCGTCATGTGGCACGTCGGCGTAGTACAGACGTAAAAACTGTTCAGTATGTTTACCGGGTTTTAACGATTTCGAATTTGGATTTGTCGCGACAATTGCGTCGACGAGATTGTCCGAAATGTCGCTTGCGCGGCGATGCTGCTCTTTTGACACTAAAGGAACTCCGACCGGACCAACGCGCAGATTGAACGGCGCAGTAAGTTGCTGATGATTTCGGGTGGCAAGATTATTCCTCTGTCCACTTCAATGCTACCCATGATTGCCGTAAATCACGCATTAACTCAGCTAAATGCGCAAGAGGCAGGGCTGGCGGCGGCAGAGTACATTTTTAGATAATTCAATCAGATCCGGTTCAGGGCGAGCTGATCAGGCGGGCCCTGGCCAGCAGCCGCTCGATGACGACGTTTAGCGTGGTAATTTGTTCATCATTGAGCCCGTGAAGCAGATCCTGCTCCATCTCGAGCGCCAGCGGCGCTATCTCGTTGTGTACTTTACGGCCGTCTTCCGACAAGGTCAGAATCGATCGGCGCCTGTCAACGTCAGCAAACTCCCGGTCGATACGCCCGGCCTTGATCAGCTTTGTGACGGCCCGACTGACTGCAACCTTGTCGAGCATGGTGCGATCGGCCACTTCAACTGCAGAAAGGCCGGGAAACCGGCCTACGATAGCGATGACCCGCCATTCGGGGATAGTGAGTCCGAAGCGCTTGTCATACACGCGTGCAATCAGGCTGGACACCGTATGCGAAAGGATTGCGAGGCGGTACGGTAGAAAATCCTCTAAAATCAATGGTTTATCAGCTTTTCCTTCCACTTCTGAATGCTCCCCCAGGAGTCTGTATTTGTGTTGGCAGATGTTACGTGGTTGCGGTCACTTGTTAAACCGCCAGCATTGACCCGGTTATGCCAGATGGGGGGCGTGCAGGTACTCGACCGATTGCATTTCGGTCAGGCGACTACTCGTGCGCTGGAACTCGAATTCGAGACGTTTACCAGCGTAAAGCAGATCTGGCCCGGTCGCTGCGGACACCATCAGTTTCACTTTGCGGTCGTAGAATTCATCCACAAGTGCGACGAATCGTCGCGCCGCATTCTCAAGGTCGGCGGTCAAAATCGGAATGTCAGAAATGATGACAGTTGGATACCAGCGTGCGATCTCGATGTAGTCTTCCTGACTACGTGGACCGTCGCAGATCTCGATGAAGTCGAACCAGACAATACCCTTCGCACAATGCCGGGTTTCGATCTCCCTGCCAAGGATTTCGATCCGGTGATCGCTGGCGCTCTCTCCCGACGCGATCTCCTCAAAGTAGTGCGTTAGCTTGCGCTCTGAGGTTTCATCCGGAGGGGTCAGATACGTTCCGGCCTCTTCGAACAATCGCAGGCGGTAGTCAGTACCGCCGTCCAGCTCGATCACGTCCGTATGTTTCCTGATTGCTTCAATCGCCGGTAGAAAACGTTGACGCTGCAGTCCCTCCTTGTACAAATCGTCCGGCCTCGCATTTGACGTCGCGATCAGGATGACTCCCCGATCAAAAAGGCCTTTCAGGAGGCGTCCCAGGATCATGGCATCGCCGATGTCACTGACAAAAAATTCGTCGAAGCAAAGGACCGATGTCTCAGCTGCGATATCCGCAGCTACCTGGATCAACGGGTCCTCAGTGCCCGATATCTTTCGTAGCCGCGCGTGGACATCGCTCATCATGCGGTGAAAGTGAACTCTCTTCTTACGTTTCACATTGAGAGACGCAAAGAAAAGATCCATCAGGAACGTCTTGCCCCGACCGACGCCACCCCACAGATATACGCCGCGAGGGGCGGCTACAGGTGTTACACCCGGCAGCCATCGGCGTAGTTTCGCAAATGCCGATTCCTGTTCGAGGACCCTGCGTTGCAGAATATCCAGATGTTCCACGACCAGGCGCTGCGCTTCGTCGGCGACCAGACCGTGTTTTGCCGTCGCCAGCTTGTAGGCTTGCCTGATGGTCATACGAATCCTCTTGCAGAGACCCAGCGTACATTGAAATTGGTACCGTGAAAAACTGACACTTTGCTAAACTGCTTTTCTGGTCACAGGAATTGCATACGATTATGTCCGATCCAACTGAGCGTGAATCCATGGAGTTTGACGTTGTGATCGTCGGCGGCGGACCGGCCGGCCTGGCGGCAGCATGTCGTCTGACGCAACTCGCGGAGGCGGACGGAAAAGAATTGTCCGTCGTCGTCGTTGAAAAGGGCTCGGAAATCGGCGCCCACATCCTGTCTGGAAACGTGTTTGAACCAGGGGCGCTCGACGAACTGTTCCCGAAATGGAAGGAGGAGGGAGCGCCTGTCAGGAGTGCAGTTACGGGCGACACGATTCATTACCTGATCAGCGAACAAAAGTCGTTACGCGTGCCCGGAATATTTCTGCCCGCACCCATGCACAATAAGGGCAACTACATCATCAGCCTTGGCCGGCTGTGCCAATGGATGGGCGAAAAGGCTGAGGCTGCGGGTATAAACGTTTTCCCAGGATTTGCGGCGTCCGAAGTCCTGTACGACGACAATGGCAGTGTCAAAGGTGTCGCGACCAGTGACATGGGTATCGGCAAGGACGGCCACCGCAAGGATTCCTTCCAGGCCGGATACGAACTTGTTGGCAAATACACAATTTTTGCCGAAGGCGTCAGGGGCAACCTTAGCGAGTCGTTGATGCAGAAATTCGATCTTCGCAAAGATGCCGATCCACAACATTACGGAATTGGCATCAAGGAGATCTGGGAAATAGATTCCTCGAAACACCAAGAAGGCCTCGTCGTGCACACGATGGGCTGGCCACTCGACAACAAGACGGAAGGTGGCGGATTTCTTTACCACGCCGCCAACAACCAGGTATTTGCCGGTTTTATTGTCGCGCTGAATTACCGCAATCCCTATTTGTCACCCTTTCAGGAATTTCAGCGCTGGAAATTGCATCCGGAAATTCGCCATTACTTCGAGGGCGGTAAAAGAATTGGCTACGGCGCGCGGGCCGTCAACAAAGGCGGACTGCAATCACTGCCGAGACTGAGCTTCCCGGGTGGAATGCTGGTCGGTTGTGGCGCGGGCTTCCTCAACGGCGTGAAAATCAAGGGTGCTCACACTGCTATCAAGACCGGCATGCTTGCCGCCGAGAGCGTGTATGCATCTCTTGCGAAGGGCGAGGAGCGCGAGACGCTCAGTGACTACGATCAGCGAGTCAGAGAGTCCTGGGTTTACAAAGAACTGCATCGGGTCCGGAACTTCGGACCAGCACTGCACAAGTTGGGCACATTTCTTGGCGCGGCATTTACATTCATCGATCAGAATATTTTTCGTGGCAAATTACCATTTACGATGCGCAACAAGGAAACGGATCATGCGTCGTTAACGAAGGCCATTGACGCGCGGCCGATCGATTACGCGAAACCGGACGGCGTCATTACGTTCGATCGTCTTTCGTCGGTATTCCTGTCCAGTACAATTCACGAAGAAGACCAGCCGTCGCATTTGAGGCTCAAGAATGAGGCCACTCCAATCTCGCACAACCTGCCGATTTTTGACGAGCCGGCACAACGCTATTGTCCGGCAGGCGTTTACGAGATCGTCGATGACGGGGGTGAGCCGCGTTTCCAGATCAACGCGGGAAACTGCGTGCACTGCAAAACCTGCGATATCAAAGATCCCACACAAAATATCGTGTGGACTGTGCCGGAAGGTGGGGGTGGGCCTAATTATTCGGGTATGTGATTTACAGCGCCGATGACCAATTTTATTTCGGTTGCATCCTGATTGCTCCATCGAGCCGAATCGTCTCACCGTTGATCATCGCATTGCCGTAAATACAAGCAACCAGGTCGGCGTATTCTTCGGGTCTGCCAAGGCGAGACGGAAAAGGAACCTGCGCGCCGAGCGACTGTTGAAGTTCAGGCGTCATGCCGGCGACCATTGGCGTCATAAAAATCCCCGGTGCAATTACATTCACGCGTATGCCTACCCGTGCAAACTCTCGCGCGAGCGGCAACGTCATTGCAACCACGCCTCCTTTCGACGCCGAATATGAGACCTGTCCAATCTGACCCTCAAAAGCGGCGACCGATGCTGTGCTGATGATCAGCCCGCGCTCTCCGTCGTCGTTAGCCTCGTTGCCTTGCATGACATTGGCGGCTTCCTTGGCTACCAGGAACGAACCGACCAGGTTGACAGCGATTGTCCTGGCAAAAAATTCGCCCGGCATGGGGGCTTCGCGCCCCAGCGCCCGTGCGGCGCCGATCACTCCTGCACAGTTTACGGCGAGTGTGATTCCACCCATGAATTCCCTAGCCTTTGCGATGGCGGCCTGAATGCTGGATTCGGATGACACATCGGTGTGAATGTAAATTGCCCGATCACCAAGGGCTGCCGCGCTTTGCCGGCCTTCGTCGTCATTCACGTCAAGCAGCGCAGCGTAACCACCTGCATCTATTACTCGTTTGGCGGTTGCAAATCCCAACCCATGTATTGATGCGGCGCCGGTAACCACTGCTTTAGCTGAAGCGAGTTCCATCTGATTCTCCGAGATTATCGTTTAGTCGACTTCGATGGCGATGGCAGTAGCTTCACCACCGCCAATACAAAGCGACGCGATGCCCTTGCCACCCCCACGATTTCGAAGCGCGTGAACGAGCGTCACGATAATGCGTGCGCCTGATGCACCGATAGGGTGTCCGAGCGCGCAAGCCCCACCGTTCACGTTCACTTTATTGTGTGAAATGCCGACATCTTTCATCGCAGCCATCGTTACACAGGCGAAAGCTTCGTTAATTTCGTAAAGATCCACATCTGATAAATCCCATGCCAGTTTCTTGTGTAATGCTTTAATTGCGAAAACCGGTGCCGTTGTAAACCATTCGGGCTCATGTGCGAATCCGGAATGGCCAATGATTCTGGCCAACACACTTACGCCGCGTGATTTCGCATGGCTTTCGCGCATAAGTACAAGGCTGGCAGCGCCGTCGGAAATCGATGACGAACTCGCTGCCGTTACAGTGCCGTCGGTTTTGAAAGCGGGGCGCAATTCTGAGATTTTTTCGATGTTGGCAAGACCGGGGCCTTCATCTTTCTCAACAACTGTTTCACCCTTACGGGTCTTCACCACGACTGCGACGATCTCATCATCAAATCGGCCCTCGTTGATAGCTGCTCTTGCGCGAGTGACTGACTGAATTGCAAACGCATCCTGGTCTTCTCGCGTGAAGCCATACTTCTCAGCTGTGATTTCCGCGAAGTGTCCCATCATGTTGCCGTCATACGGATTCTGCAGACCATCGAAGAACATGTGGTCAAGCACTTCCTGGTGGCCCATTCGATAGCCGCCACGGGCTTTTGGCATCAGGAAAGGCGAGTTGGTCATTGATTCCATGCCGCCGGTCAGGACGACATTCGCACTACCCGCCCGTATCAGGTCGTGGCCAATCATCGTTGATTTCATGCCGGAACCACAGACCTTGTTGATTGTTGTGCACTGAACTCCCTCCGGAAATCCGGCGCCCAGGGCGGCCTGGCGAGCCGGTGCCTGACCGAGACCGGCGGGCAGCACACACCCCAGCAAAACCTCGTCGATTTCCGTGGCGTCCAGTCCGGTGTCTCCAAATGCCGCGCGACACGCGGCCGCTGACAAATCAGTTGCACTGGCCGGGCCAAGCGCACCCTGGAATCCGCCGATAGGTGTACGACGCGCAGCAACAATTACAACTGGGTCCTGATTCATAAAATGGTTTTTCCGCATGAGGCTGGTTCGGGTGCGCTACTTTCCCGTATCTTGGCGCATCGTGCAATATCGAGAGAGCTACAGGCTGGCGTCGCTGGTCAGGTCTGGTTCGTCCAGTACGTGGAGGATCCGCTGCCTTGCTTCTTCTGCCAGCGCCTTGCTGCTCGCGAAGGCTCGATCTGAGGGCTCAATCGGATTCAGAATATCGATTCGAATGTGGCCGTGGCGGGGCAGTACTTTTCCCGCGGGCATGATATGCCGGGACCCGGAAATTACGACCGGTACTACCGGGACGCCGGCTTTGATTGCAGCGGCGAAAGCGCCCGAGCGGAATCGCCCAAGTCCGCGATCTTTGATGAAAGTGCCTTCCGGAAACAATGCCAGTGATTCACCGGCACTGGCTGCCCTTAACAATTCTCTTGCATCTCGAGCGCTTCCCGATGCTTCAAAACGTTCAACGAACTTCGAACCAATTCGTCGCAACAGGATTCTGACGACCGGAAAATTCCGCATCTCTCCCTTGATCACGTACGAAAACCTCGGTGGCAGGAATCCCTGCAGGATCACGCCGTCCAGGTAGCTCGCATGATTTGCGACTACGATGCAGTCGCATGGCGGGATTTTTTCCCATCCATTGATGTCAGTATGGACACCGGCAAGCTGCAGTGGCAATCGTGCGAAAAACGATACACATTGGCGACGCCTCGTGAGTCCTGGTACGAGCAATGTGCAAAAAATGGCAGCCAGGACGCTCATTACGAAAACGATCCAGGCATAAATGCCAAACAGCAGGTTGCCGACAATCTGTAGGGAACTGGCACGTGAGTCAGTCATTTAGAGTCGATGATTGGCTCGCGCCGAACAAATCGGCCAATTGGTCTGTGACACAGGTCACTTTATGTTAATGCCTTGAAGAATCTGTGACAGCGGTCACGCCGATCCGGTATAGGGCTCATCATACTCAATTCCTTGAAAAATCCGTTGCTTGGCAATCGGATTGATTCAAATTGCGACCGGGCTTTGTTGTGAACCGTTATGTTACCATCCCCGAATCGCAATGCGATCACTTCGACTGACAGGCGAGCCATGGACGGCCAGCAATCGATGGACATTATGATTAGCAATCAGACTGACAAGAACGGCAAACGCGCGGCAGGTTCGGAAGACCTGGTCGACCGTTTTCTCGATGCCATCTGGATGGAGCGAGGCCTGTCCGCGAACACGCTTGGCGCGTATCGAGCTGATCTGATGACGCTGGAGCGGCGCCTGTCGGAGCAGGACATCTCTATAGAACGCGCGCAGAAAGCTGACCTCCTTGAATTTATTGCAGGTCGTGTGGAAGGCGGGGCCAAACCTCGATCGACGGCACGCCAGCTATCCAGTTTCCGCCGCTTTTTCCGCTACATCATGAGGGAAGGGTTGCGTGATACAGATCCGACGGCGGATATCGAGATGCCTCGTATTGGTCGCTCGTTACCGAAAACGCTGACGGAGGATGAGGTAGATGCGCTGCTCCAGGCACCTAACCCGGATGAGCCGCTTGGCCACCGCGACCGGGCTATGCTGGAGCTGCTATACGCAACAGGCCTGCGGGTTTCAGAATTGATCAATCTCAAACAGTCCCAGGTAAATTTCAATCAGGGCGTGCTGCGGATTGTCGGTAAAGGTGACCGCGAAAGATTGATTCCGCTGGGCGAAGAAGCCCAGCGCTGGATGCGCGACTTCATTGACGGCCCGCGCATGGAGATACTGCTGGAGCGTCAAACGGATTACCTTTTCCCGACACGACGCGGTGACCGGATGACCCGCCAGGCGTTCTGGCACATTATCAAGCGCTACGCGGTCAAGGCCGGGATAGACAAGAAGCTGTCGCCGCATAGTCTGCGTCACGCATTTGCGACTCATCTTTTGAACCGCGGTGCGGACCTGCGTGTCGTGCAGCTGTTGTTGGGCCATAGCGACCTGTCGACAACCCAGATTTATACGCATGTCGCCCGCGAGCGATTGAAGGACCTGCACAGCCAGCACCATCCCCGGGGCTAACTTCCCTCACGCCCGCTCGACTGGCGTAACATATGGCGATACTTGGCGGTCTCCTTTGGTACAATCGCGTCGCTTCAGGCGGCGGAACCGGCGTGCAGGCAGACTGTCCAAACCAGTTCCGACGCCACATTCAATTGAATCAGGTCGCCGGCCGGCGCGACAAAAGGACAACCCGATGAGAACGAACATTCTGCGAACCCATTTACTGGCATCAGTGGCGCTCACGTGTCTTGCTGCGCCCGCGTTGTCTGCAGATGATTCGGCAGAGCTGCAGCATGTCCGTAAGACGGTTTCGGGAATGTTTTCCGGTATCGAAGCGGATGACGTTTTTGCCAGTGAGATCGACGGCTGGTACACGATTCGAAAAGGCGCAATCATTGCCTACATTTCGAGTGATGGTCGCTATCTTCTGCAGGGTGATTTGATCGATCTTCAGGAATCGAAGAATCTCACCGAGCGAAATCGTAACGATGCGCGCGTAAAGATGATGTCATCGGTCTCCCAGGACGAGCTGATCGTCTATACACCGGAAACGGTTCGTCATTCGGTTTCCGTATTTACGGATATTGACTGCACATTTTGCCGACGCCTTCACAGCCAGTTGGATGAATACATGGATGAAGGAATCGAAATTCGTTATTTCCTCTATCCGCGCAACGGTCCAACTTCGGAGTCCTGGGTGAAAGCGCAGAACGTCTGGTGTGCGGACAATCGTAACGAGGCACTCACACTAGCGAAGCTGGACAAGAGTTTTCCCATGCATGAGTGCGATTCGTCAATGATTGGCTCGCACTACGCTATCGGTCAGGATGTCGGTCTCAGAGGTACGCCAGCAATCGTGCTTGAAGACGGCACTCTGTTCAGTGGATATCTGCCGCCCAAACAGCTCAGCGAAGCCATCGCGTCCACACTGGAATAGGTTAGCCTCGATTCTAAATAGGATCGGACTCGCGTTTCTTCTTAATGGCGCACATATGCACGCCGTTGTCCCGGCCCGCGTCCCCAATGTATTTTTCGAGTGCGAATCGATTGCTGGTGAACGCCAGGTCGTTCCATGGAATGTCATCGACTTCGAATAATTTCACGTCCAGACTTTCGTCGCCGGCCGCGAAATCACTGAGTAACTTTGCCTTGAAAAAAAGATGTAGCTGCCCCGCATAGACCACATCGACGGAAGCGAAAAGGTGTCCGATTTCAACCTTGGCACAAGCCTCCTCCAGCGTCTCTCTTGCCGCGCCCTCGGCAATACTTTCACCGAGTTCCATAAATCCGGCTGGCGCTGTCCAGAACCCGCGGCGTGGTTCAATCGCTCTTTTACAAAGCAGGATTTTGCCGTCCCGTTCCGGGATACATCCGACGACGATTTTAGGATTCTGGTAATGCACGACACCGCAGTTGCCGCAGACCCAGCGCTCCCTGGTGTCTCCCTTCGGTATGTTTCTAGCGACCTCTGTGGCACAGCTTGAACAGTATTTCATCGATGTATAGGTGATCCAGCTGCGCGTTGCGTGATTAATGACCCAGCGCAAGAATGGGCCTGGGGTCCCGTATTGAGAGTGAATCTTCCAGTTGCCTCTCAGCGAACGCAACAGTACTAGACAGCACGAGAATCCACAAATTTCCGGGACAGCCGCGGCCATTCTCAAAACTACATCGACGAATATTCGGTATGGCGAACGTAAGCCGCCTCACGCAAACACTGCAGAAAGACCGATACCCAAGATTTGCGAGCGACGAAGCGTTAGAAAACTGACTGGAGAACGACAAGACTCTTGGGGTAGAGCCGCAGCTGACAATCAGACTTCCTCAATGTAAGTCACGCGGCGCAAACCGAGTTTGCGAAGATACCAGTCACCCGGATTATTCTTCGTGCCGTCCAATAGTGATCCAAGATAACTGCTCTTGATTTTCAGGTGCCGGGCAGCAGGCCTTAATCCGCCTTGGGCCTTCACAACTTCCTTGATCTTCCGGCGTATCAGCGCCTGTTCCTGTTTTGTCGGTGGTTTAATTACGGGATATCTCATCATTTGCCCTATTGCGATAATTACCGTCGTGCGCTGTTTCACTATCAAAGCGCGGTATAGGATTATAGGGGTGAATTATGTAAATCCAACATCTGGTTGGAAAACTGAACGATCGGAAAAACGAGATGGATGGTATGCGGATCAAACGGTTGAAGTCACCTCCTGAAAGCGGTCGTTAAGCTAAAGTCAGATTGGGATCCGGGAAATTGGCCTCGTTGCTGCCCCCGATTCTGACCAACTCCAGGCACGTATACCTCCGTCGAACAACAGAAATCGGGCATATTGGCCAATGCCAGCTAAAGTGCATGTATTCGGAGCAAAAGATGTCGGAAAGCGTTCGCAAGTGGGATCCGTTCGTACTACTGTTAATCGATGTGCAGAGGGACTTCTGGAGTGCTGATATGTCTCAGGCATTTCCTGATTATCAGAACAATGTAAGAGCACTTCTTGCCAATTGTCGGCAAGCGCAGATTGACATCGTGCATTTACGTGCCCGTTTTCGCGCGGACGAATCGGATTGGATGGTGAAGTACAAATTACTTGGTCACGTCCCCTGCGTAGAGGGAACCCAGGGTTCAGAAGTATTCCCTTTCGCCAATGAGTTGCCGGGTGAAAAGGTGATTACCAAGCAGACGTTTGACGGCTTCCAGAACCCGGAACTGCAACTATACCTTCGCGAAAACAAGAAACGATTTATCCTGGTAGCGGGACTTGTGACGTCTGTATGTGTGCTGCTTACCGCGGCACATGCGGCTCAACGAGGCTACCTGGTTGGAATAGTAGAGGATTGCTGTGGCGATGAACCCGATGCCCACAGGCAGACACTGGAGCGGTACCCGTTTATTTTTTGCCGAACCAAAGTGGATCAGATTTCAAGTGACCTTGAGGGCTGGCTGTCAGATCTGAGCAAGCTCGAGGTTGAGTAAGCGTGTGGTGCAATCACTTTTGCAATACGAGCGAAGGTTTTTGAATAGTGCACTGACCGGTTAAGATATCAGGAGGGTTGAAAATTGAACAAGTTTTTGAAAATTCTTGTCGGAATCCTGAGCCTTGTAGCGCTTGGACTTGGTTCGGTATTCTATTTCACATCCGATATGGTCCGTACTGCTGATGATTTCTTTCTGGCGACAAAAAACGGCGATATTGCTGCAGCCTATTCCTTCTTGTCTGAAGATTTCCAAGCCAGCACATCGCAGTCCGAACTGTCCACTTTTGCGCAAAGCAATCGCCTGACAGAGTTTCAGGAGGCAAATTGGCAAAACCGATCAGTTAGCGGGGGCCGCGGCGAGCTTGTCGGCTCGATTACGACGACGTCTGGCGGTGTTGTGCCTATTTCCCTTAGCCTCGTGAAGGGTGACAACAGTTGGAAAATCTACGCGATTCAGAAACCCGCGACAGGACTGCAGGTTGAATCAGCTTCGTTTCAGATGCCTTCTGCATCAGATCAGGTCGATTTGGCGAGGACGACGATGCATGTGTTTGCAGAATCCGTAAACGACAGGAGTATGAAGGCGTTTTTTGAGCACACGTCAAATCTCTGGCAGAAACAAACAACAATTGAAGATCTGGATCAAGCATTTGCGGTGTTCTACGAGTTTGGTGCCGATCTGACGGTCCTTGATAATTTCAGCCCGGGATTCGATCCGGAGCCTTCCGTTGACGAAAATGGAATCCTCTTGCTTTCGGGCTATTACCCAACGAAGCCGACTCAGGTGCACTTCGAGCAAAAATACGTTTACGAAGGGCTGGGGTGGAAATTGGTCGGGTTCAGCACGAATATCAAATAGGGATACGGTAATTCAGGACCTGCATTTTTTATCGTTCACCCATTTTCATATTTCGATTCAAACTTTCGACATGAATTTGAAGTCGCGACCGAGAATCCCGGATTTGAAGACGGACAACGCCTTGGCGTGGAAGTGCTGCCCGGACTGACTCGCGGACTGAAACAGGGTCGTCGTTTCGCACCTGGAAAGCCATAGCAGAGGGCCCGCTATAGTTGGTATTGATGGTGCCGGGAGCGAGAATCGAACTCGCACTCTGTTGCCAGAACCGGATTTTGAGTCCGGCGCGTCTACCAGTTCCGCCACCCCGGCTGCATCAATCGCCTGCCGGATGCGCCAAATGGCGAGCCCCCGGCCGAAAGGCCGACAGTATATGCGGGAGACCAGGCGCCCGCCACACTATACTGATAATTCCTGCGACCTTTTCGAAAATGGCCGCATCTTAGTGATCGAGACATGAGTAAATTTACTGATATTCAAATCGATCCCGCGATCGTAAAGCGCGCAGCCCGTGGCGATGCGAAAGCGCACGAAATTATCTACCGCGCCTTCTCTGCACCCGTCTATTCGGTTTGCCTGCGGTTTACGAGAGTGCCCGCGCAAGCAGAGGATTTGCTGCAGGACACTTATATAGAGGTGATCCGCAGTATTTCCGGTTTTCGCGGAGAGGCGCCGCTCGGCATGTGGATTCGTCGAATCGCGATTTCGAAAGCACTCATGTTCCTGCGCTCGGCGTGGCATAGCCGGGGCCAGAGCCTGGATGATGACTGGGAAGAAATGACATTCGAGAGTCGGGCATCGCCAACTCATTCAGCAAGGCAGGATCAGGCAATGGATCTTGATGCAGCTTTAGCGAGTTTGCCCGAAATCAGCCGGGTCGTAGTCTGGTTACATGACGTGGAAGGATTCACACATAAAGAGATCGCCGAGCAGATGGGAAAGACCGAAAGTTTTTCGAAATCGCAATTGTCACGTGCTTACCAGCGGCTACGGCCAATGCTTGACGCGGAAATCGAGCATGCAGATGCGAAATCAGGCATGCAGGAATCGGTGCTGGGCAGTTGCTGAAAATGACCGGAAACAGGGTTGTATGACTATGAATCAGAGTGATGAACGTAAGGACGACAAAATGAACATCGGTTTGAGCGTTTCGCAGCGCGACGTTCTGCAGACCAGGCTTCGTGAACTTAGAGACACAACACCGCCACGCGAGGTGTGGCAAAAAATTGAAGCTCAGGCTCGCGCCGAGGGATTGTTTCAGGCGCGGTATTTTGAAACTGTCAAATGGCTGGCCGGCACCGGTATTGCGGCGGCAGTTGTGCTTGCTGTCCTGAATATTCCGGTAACACCGATGATAGATGGCGGTCAGCGTGAGTTCTCTGGTACGCCGAGCATTGCCGAAGTTGACAACAGCGGGCCGGCGAACCTGAATGCGCTGATGGTGCGCTCACAACAGATCGAACGAGACTTGCGCGCGCTGCCGGGTCAGCCACGCATGGTTCGCGCCAGTACAGCGGCGACGATTGTGCATCTTGAGGACCAGATAGCGGCGATCGACTATCGCCTCAATCACCCGGCTTATCGCCTGACCCCTGTAGACGCTGAAATTTACTGGCGCGAACGCGTCAGGCTGATGAATTCATTGCTGAATTTGCGTACCGCCCAGGCGCAGCGGATGGCATTTTGATTAATGTTCTGCGACACCCTGAAGTAGTCGGGCCGGTGCGAGCGGGACCAGGAGTAGACAGATGGAAATTTTAACGAAAACAATTGCGATAATTACAGCGGTGCTTTTGTGTGTGCCGGTGATGGCGCAGGGCGACGCCGAACCAGCCGAACGGCGTTTGCAACAGGAGGCCGAGGACGCCGTTCGAGCACACGAAATGCGGCAAGCCGAAGATATGCAGCACGCAGAAACGAACGAGCAGCGAAGCGCGCAGTATGAAGTTGAGGTTCGTATGCGCGACGCGGAACGACGTATGGCTGAAGCGGCGCGGCAGGTTGCCGACTTGTCGATGGCGCAATTGCCAAGAGTGGAGGGCCTCGAGCGAATCATTCGAGGCAGTCGTGGTCCGATGCTTGGCATATCCATCGGTGCCGACGAGGGTGACAGTCCTGTCGAAGGTGTTGAAATACTCGGTGTATCGCCCGGTGGGGCGGCTGCAGACGCTGGATTGCGATCCGGCGACGTCATAACGTCAATTAACAAAGAGTCGCTGACGGCAGATAGCAGTCAAAAAGCGAGCGACAAGTTACTCGACTTCATGCAAGGCGTCGAAGTTGGAGATGCGCTGGCAGTCGAATATCTTCGCGACGGAAAAACCGCTGTTACCGAGATCACGCCTCGCCCGATGGGCAGCAACGTCTTCGCATTCGACTTTAATGATGGAAATTTCGCGGTACCCAACGTTCATGTTGCGCCGAACGCTGCACCGTTTGGCGGCTTTATTTGGCGGTCTGATGCTGATGGTTTCGGTGCTATGGAACTTGCCCAACTGAGTGAGCGCCTTGGCACTTATTTCGGCACCAGTGAAGGTCTTCTGGTTGTGAGTGCGCCTGGTAATAAAGACCTGCAACTGGAAGACGGCGATGTGATTTTGAGTATTGATGGGCGAAATCCGACGTCGGTGGCACATGCAATGCGAATTCTTGGGTCTTATGAGAGTGGCGAAGAGCTGAAGATCGAAATCATGCGCGACAAACGGAAGCAGACGATCAGTCTGAAGATTCCGGATAATCGACGCGGTGCCAACGTGCCGGATTTCACAACCCATCCTCCGGTAGAAATTCATAAAAAGGTGGTCGTCGTCGACAACGACGGAATCTGAGGATTGGTAGCAAAAAACGGGCGCGTGTGGGTTACCATTCGCGCCCATGTTTTTATCTGATTTCGACTATGAATTGCCGGACGAACTGATCGCCCGTTATCCGATACCGGACCGACGGGCCAGTCGACTGCTCGTCGCGGGTTCGAAAAACGAAGATTGTTTGTTTGCAAGTCTGCCGGAGATGCTCAATTCGGGCGACTTGCTCGTCTTCAACAACACCCGGGTAATTCGTGCACGCCTGCACGGCAAAAAGGCGACCGGCGGGCGCGTTGAGATTCTGATCGAGCGGGTATTGGCAGACGACGAGGCGCTGGCGCAGGTCAGAGCCAGCAAAACGCCAAAGACCGGGTCGACAATTGAGCTCGCCGGCAATTGCGTCGCTACGGTGGCAGGTCGCGATGACAACATGTTCGTGCTGCGTTTTTCCCGCCCGCTACCAGGCTTTCTGGAGCAACACGGTGAAATCCCGTTGCCGCCGTATCTCAACAGGCATGAGGAGCCCGCGGACATAGAGCGTTATCAAACGGTTTACGCGACGTTGCCTGGCGCTGTAGCGGCGCCAACGGCGGGCTTGCATTTTGATGACGAAATGCTCCGGGAAACCAAAGCCCAAGGGATTCGGCACGCGTTCGTAACATTGCATGTCGGAGCCGGCACCTACCAGCCACTTCGCGAAGAACAGCTGACTGCCAATCGGCTGCACGCAGAGCGCGTCGAAGTCGCGAACGATGTCTGTGACGCTGTTCGAGAAACCCGGGCCGCGGGCGGTCGTGTCGTGGCGGTAGGTACAACATCGGTGCGAGCGCTTGAGGCCGCGTCTGCAAACGGCGATCTCGAACCCTTTAATGGCGAAACGGACATCTTTATTCTTCCGGGATACCGCTTTCGATCAGTAGACATGCTCTTAACCAATTTTCATTTACCCAGATCATCTTTGCTTATGCTGGTAGCTGCTTTCGCCGGCTATGAAAAAATCATGTCGGCGTACAGACATGCCATCGAGCAACGGTATCGTTTTTTCAGTTATGGTGATGCGATGCTGTTAAGCCCGGATCAAGAATGAAGTTTGTGGTGCAAAAGACGTCTGGCATGGCGCGGACAGGCCAGCTCAGTTTCCGACGTGGCAAAGTGCAAACGCCGGCGTTCATGCCTGTCGGTACCTATGGCTCCGTCAAAAGCGTGACACCGGAAGAGGTTTTCGCCAGCGGTGCCGAGATCATATTGGGCAATACCTTTCACCTCATGCTGCGCCCCGGCGCCCCGATCATTCGGCAGCACGGTGGTCTGCACGAGTTCATGCACTGGTCGGGCCCCATCCTGACGGACTCAGGCGGCTTCCAGGTTTTCTCATTGTCGGACTTTCGAAAACTCTCGGAAGACGGTGTCATGTTTCGCTCCCCCGTTAATGGCGACGAAGTCTTCCTGACGCCCGAAAAATCGATAGAAGTTCAACATGACCTCAACTCTGATGTCGCAATGATTTTCGACGAATGCACGGCATATCCTGCGGCGGAAACGGCGGCGCGCGATTCTATGGAACTGTCACTTCGTTGGGCCAGGCGAAGCCGCAGTCGATTTGACGAACTTAAATTCGAAGAGCCGGGTCGAGGTGAAGCACTTTTCGGAATAGTTCAGGGTGGCATCTACGACGATTTACGCTGCAGGTCTTTGCAAGGCCTGACTGACATCTGTTTCGATGGCTATGCCGTTGGTGGGTTGGCTGTCGGCGAGCCAGAGCACGAACGGATCGACGTGCTCGACTACCTGATGCCCTTGATGCCTGTCGACAAACCGCGATACCTGATGGGTGTAGGCACGCCACTGGATATCGCCGCCGCGGTGATGCGGGGTATCGACATGTTTGATTGCGTCATGCCAACTCGTCATGCTCGCACCGGCCACCTGTTTACGTCACGTGGAACGGTCAAGATCCGTAATGCCCGGTACCGGGACGACACGGGCCCTCTTGATCCGGATTGCAGCTGTTATACATGCCAGAACTACAGCCGTGCGTACCTGCGGCACCTGGAAAAGTGTGGAGAAATCCTGGGTTCACGCCTGGGGACAATTCATAATTTACATTATTATCAACAACTTATGGTAACTCTACGGGCGGCAATTGATGCTGATCGCCTGGCGGCTGTCGTTTCCAACCTGGGGTCTGTATACGCCACGCCGGCGGACGATTGATTGATCTTCGAGCTACCGCCCGGGCCTTTTCGAATGGATTGCTTGATTCACGAATCGGCGTCCCCAAGTAAGCTGTTCGTGTGCCATAATGGCGCGCCTTTTTTTTGGCTCGACCAACGTACCGGCTACAGGAAAGTAAATCATGGATTTTTTAATCAGTTCTGCCTACGCGCAGGACGTCCCCGCAGCCGATCCGTTCGGCTTTTTCTTGCCGATGATTGTCATTTTCGTCGCGTTCTACTTTCTGCTGATTCGTCCTCAGCAAAAAAAACAAAAAGCACATGCAGCACTCATTGGTGCGTTGGCGACAGGCGACGAGGTGCTGACAGCAGGCGGCGTACTCGGCAAGGTTACTGCCGTTAGCGACCACTATGCGACGCTGCAGATCGCTGAAAACGTCGAAATTAAAATTCAGAAATCCACAGTGTCTGCTGTCGTGCCGAAGGGCACGTTCGACGCAGCCTGAACTTAAAGTTCAGTTATGAATCGCTATCCAGCCTGGTTGAACGTACTGGTGCTCGTCATCCTGATGTTGGGGATTCTGATCGCGATGCCAAACATTTACGGCTCGTCCAATGCGATTCAGATTGCGCATCGGGACGGCGATCTGTTTGACGAGGCCCGGGTATTACGCGTCACCGAGGTGCTGGAAGAAGAAAGTATTACGCCGGAGGCCGCATATCTGAAGGAAGGTCGTGTGGTCGTGCGTTTTGAATCGGAAAGCGATCAGAAAAGAGCAGCCGACCTTCTTAAGGAACGCTTCGATACAGATTCGAATATCGCTATTACCCTTGCGCCGAAACTGCCGGATTGGGTAAGAGGCCTCGGTCTTAACCCAATGAGTCTTGGTCTTGACCTGCGCGGGGGTGTGTATGTCCTGCTGGAGGTCGATATGGACAGCGCCGTCGCGAGCCGACTCGCCGCCTATCAACAGGACTTCGACACGCGGCTACGAGCAGAAAGAATTCGCCCGTTAGTTGAGCTGGACGGTTCGCAGATCACCGTAAGATTGCGATCGGCGGAGGATGTTGAGAGAGCCCGTGAAATTATCAGAGAAGCGGATTCAGGCGTTCTAATTCTTGACGGCGCAGACGGGCGCTCATTGCGCGTTCGAATGAACGAAATACAGATCAAAGCGCGACAGGATTTTGCGATTGAGCAGAACATGACGACGCTTCGCAACCGTGTTGACCAATTGGGTGTCGCTGAGCCGCTGGTGCAGCGCCAGGGTGTAAACCGGATTGTTGTCCAGCTACCCGGCGTTCAGGATCCAAACGAGCTCGACAAGATTTTGACGGCGACAGCAACGCTCGAGCTTCGCATGGTCGATACGACAGGGGACAGCCCGGGGTCGAGGCGATACCCGGGCAAGGGCGTTCCCGGCCAGCTGTTGAAGCGGGAAGTCATTGTCTCGGGTGATCAGATCATCGATGCGTCGACAGGGTTCGACGAGGGCCAGCCTGCCGTCAACATCCGGCTCGACTCGGCCGGCGGCGAGCGCATGCTCGCAAACACCAAAGCCAACCTCAGGAAACCGATGTCGACGGTATTTATTGAGACCCGTCGCGAACCCATCACATTGCCGGATGGAACGACGTCATTTCGGGTGATAAAGACGGAAGAAATTATTAACACCGCGACAATCCAGGGCGTATTCAAAGATTCGTTCAGAACGACCGGACTGAGTATGTCTGAAGCTCGCGAGCTCGCGCTGCTTCTCAGGGCGGGCGCCCTGGCCGCACCGGTGTTCAAAGTCGAGGATCGGACTATCGGGCCGACACTAGGCAAGGAAAATATCGCCAGAGGATTCGAGGCAGTACAAATCGGTTTCCTGGCGGTGATTGTTTTTATGGCGATTTATTATCGTGGTTTCGGCATGATCGCGAACCTTGCTTTGTTTTCCAATTTGATTTTCATTGTCGCGCTGCTGTCATTGTTGCAGGCATCGCTGACGCTGCCAGGTATTGCCGGTATTGTCTTAACCGTCGGAATGGCAGTGGACGCGAATGTGCTCATATTCGAACGAATAAGGGAAGAATTAAGCGCAGGGGAAACGGTACAAAAAAGTATTGATGCCGGCTATGAAAAAGCGTTCTCGTCGATTGCTGATGCGAACGTAACAACCCTGATTGCCGCGATCGTCTTGTTCGCTTTTGGCACCGGACCGATCAAAGGGTTCGCCGTAACGTTGTCGCTCGGGATCATGACATCGATGTTCACTGCCATTGTAGGCACACGTACGGTGGTCAACCTGATATTTGGCGGGCGCCGGCTGGAAAAATTGTCGATTTAGGAATTATTGATGCGCCTTATCAAAGACAAGACAAATATCGATTTCCTGAGTCGGTCGCGGCGAAACATTGCCGTCGGGTTTTCGATTCTGATAATTCTCTCTTCGATTGCGTCCTTCGCTGTTCGTGGCTTGAACCTTGGCATCGATTTCACCGGCGGTCTGTTGCTGGAAGTGCGCTACCCGCAGCAGGCAGATCTCGGGAATATCAGGTCGAAGCTCCAGGAGGCGGGATATTCACAATTTGTCGTCCAGGTGTTCGGTACTCCGACGGATGTACTCGTGCGTTTGCCTCCGCAACCCGGCGAAGATTCGAATGCGGTCAGGGACAGGCTTTTTAGTGTGCTGTCCAGTGGTGACGACGCCGTTGTGTTGCGTCGCATTGAACTGGTTAGCGCCCAGGTTGGCGAAGAGTTAACCGAGCAGGGTGGCCTCGCGCTGATTTTTGCGCTGATGATGATCTTCATTTACGTCATGTTTCGTTTTCAGTGGAAATTTGCCGCTGGCGCAGTGGCAGCGTTGGCGCACGATGTCATTGTCACGATCGGGTTTTTCTCTTTTACCGGCATCACTTTCGATCTTTCGGTAGTCGCTGCCGTATTGGCAGTAATCGGCTATTCATTGAATGACACGGTCGTCGTGTTCGACAGGATTCGCGAGAACTTCAGCAAGTTAAGGGGACTAGGCCCAACTGATGCCATAAACATTTCCATCAATGAGACGCTCGCACGAACGATCATCACGGGCCTGACGACGCTGCTTGTATTAGTCGCGTTGCTGGTTCTTGGCGGCGAATCGGTGGGGCCGTTTTCCGTGGCGATCATAGTCGGAATTATTGTCGGTACTTACTCTTCCGTTTACACGGCGAGCGCTGTTGCACTAATGTTGCATGTAAACGCGAAGGACCTGCTGCCGCCCGAGCATGATCCGGATTTCGTCGACGATCTCCCCTGATAATAATCCGGCGTCAGAGACTTGCTCCGACCCGGATACTGTCTCAGGCGGCGAACATCGCCTTGATATCCGGTCCGAAAAGTTTGGCCAGCGCAGCATATATTTTGGGTGAGCCACACAACACGTGGCCGTTGTCCATGAATTCTTCGCTGCCATCGAGACCACTGACAATCCCGCCTGCCTCACGAACGATCAGCGTACCTGCGGCCAGATCCCATGGCTTGAGGCCGGTTTCCCAATAGGCGTCAAGACGACCCGCTGCGACGTAGCAAAGGTCAAGCGCCGCCGAACCGGCCCGTCGTATGCCAGTCGTATTTTTCATCGCGCTGACCAGCATGTTCATGTATGGCTCGAACGCTTCATTCGAGTCGCGATACGGAAAACCGGTACCGATGAGGGCCCGTTCCAGGTCGATCCTGCCGCTGACACGAATCTTGTGACCCTCCAGCTGTGCTCCCTGGCCGCGTGTGGCGGTGAAAAACTCCTGCCTGAGCGGGTCATATACCGCGCCATGCTCGAGGCGTCCGTTATGAGCCAGGGCGACTGATACGCAGTAGACAGGGAAGCGGTGCAGGTAATTCGTCGTGCCATCAAGCGGATCGATGATCCAGACATAGTCGGATTCACCCGTTTGTCCGCTTTCCTCGGCCAGGATCGCGTGGTCCGGATAATGTTTGAGGATGGTCTCGATCACCGCCTTCTCGGCGGCATAATCGGCATCACTG
>JAQCAD010000003.1 GCA_027621915.1 Pseudomonadota bacterium | reverse complement strand
ATATGAAAATGATGAGCAAAACACTCGCTTAACCTGACAACACATCTGTCCCATTTGTTTGAAGACGGACAACGTGGACTGATCGAAAGCCAGTTCAAGGAGTATTTTTATGACTATCCCGGTCGCAAACCCAAACGCATGGTCGGCAAGGAAGATGAACAAGGTGAAAAACTTGTTCCCTGGGTTGGTGAACTGTCTCCCATTCAACTCGCACAGATTGTAGCTGCGCGTCTTGATGCGGAATTCATGGGCCTGAATCTCACTTCAAGGGCGAAGAGCCTGATAGATCGCGAAGCTTCAGTGATTGAAATCAGCGGCGCCTCTCGCACACCTTACTTTTGTTCCGGCTGTCCGCACAACACATCGACCAAAATACCAGAGGGATCACAGGCGCTTGCCGGTATCGGCTGCCATTTTATGGCGAACTGGATGAACCGGGATACAGACGGCCTCATCCAGATGGGCGGTGAAGGTATCAACTGGATTACGCGCTCCATGTTCAACGGAGAGCAGCATATTTTTCAAAACCTGGGCGACGGGACTTTTTATCACTCCGGTTCGCTCGCGATCAGGCAGGCCTTTGCGGCCAAGACCAATATCACCTACAAAATCCTGTTCAACGACGCTGTCGCAATGACCGGCGGTCAGCCAGTGGACGGTCCCATAAGCGTTGAGCGAATCGCGCACTCGGTTCGGGCCGAGGGAATTGAGAGAATCGCGCTGGTGTCCGACGAACCGGAATCTTTTGATCCCGCCGATTTGCCGGCAGGCACTACGATTTCGCATCGTCGCGATCTCGATACGGTCCAACGGGAGCTGAGGGAAATCCCGGGGGTCACTATTCTGATCTATGCCCAAACCTGCGCGACGGAAAAACGCCGACGCCGCAAACGCGGTACGTTGGCGGACCCCAGGAAGTTCGTCGTGATAAACGACCTGGTATGTGAAGGCTGCGGTGACTGCTCGATTGAATCAAATTGCCTTTCTGTCATTCCCAAAGAAACGCCATTCGGTCGCAAGCGGCAGATTGACCAGAACAGCTGCAACAAGGACTTTTCCTGCGTTAACGGTTTCTGCCCCAGCTTTGTCACCATTGAAAACGGTGAAAAGCAGAAAAGACCGGAGTCAACGAATGTCTTTCCTGATGAAAAACTGGCAAGCATTGGCGATCCCTCGATCCCGTCGCTGGATCGAAACTATGATTTGCTGGTTACGGGCGTCGGTGGTACCGGTGTCATCACGGTTGGCGCGCTGATCACGATGGCTGCGCACGTCGAAGGACGCGGCACGAGTGTCCTGGACTTTATGGGTTTCGCGCAAAAATTCGGGCCAGTCCTTAGCTACATCCGTTTTGCCCGGAATCCGTCGGAGCTGAACCAGGTAAGAATTGACGATCAACAGGCGGATGCGATGATCGGCTGTGACCTCGTGGTCAGCTCATCCCCGGCGGCCTCGCGCACGTTTCGCAAAGGCAAGACCCGCGCGGCTGTTAATACAACGGAAATGGCGACGGCGGACTTCGTGAAATTTCGCGATGCGAACCTCCAGGCGAGCAAGCGCATTGAAGCGATTGGCGCTGTTACTGGCAAGCAAAACCTTTTTGCCGTTGCTGCAAATGACGTCGCCGAGGCGCTTCTGGGAAATACGATATACGCCAACGTCCTGATGACGGGTTATGCGTGGCAGCACGGGTTAATTCCGGTATCGGAAAAAGCGCTACTTCGAGCCATCGAACTCAACGCAGTTGAAGTTTCGCAAAATACGAAGGCCTTCAATTGGGGTCGGCTTGCCGCAGCAGATCCGCAGTTTGTCGCGAGCCAGGTGAGCGAGCCCGGGATGCCAGTCAGCGGTCTGGAATCTCTTGACGACCTCATCAGTCGACGCAAGGATTTCCTGGCCGACTATCAGAATGCCGCTTTGTCCGAGAGATTTTCGCAACTGGTGGCACGCGTCCGCGCCGCAGAATCGAATATCAATGCTGACGGGAATACGCAGTTGACCGAAGCCGTTTCGAGGGCCTATTTCAAGACGCTTGCCTATAAAGATGAGTATGAGGTAGCCCGCCTCCACACCCGACCGGAATTTCTCAACAAACTGTGTGGTGACTATGGCGCGAAGTCAAGATTGCGATTTCACCTGGCGCCGCCGCTCTTGAGTGCCGGCACCGACGCACGTGGCCGTCCGCGCAAACGTGAATTCGGCGCCTGGATCATTCCGGTATTCCGGCTTCTCGCGAAAATGCGTTTTTTGCGCGGTACGAAACTCGATGTATTCGGCAGGACAGCGGAACGCAAAATGGAACGCGCACTGATTGACGAATTCGAGAACACCGTCAATGCGATCACGGACAATCTGTCTGGCGACAACCTTTCAGTGGCTATAGACATCGTGTCCGAGTACCTGGAAATTCGTGGCTACGGTCCCGTCAAGGAAAAGGCAGCCGATGAAGCAAGGAAACGCATCGAAATCAGGATTGCCGGATTTCTGCAATCATCCGCTCGCGCAGCCTGAACCGGGTCGCCATTCAGATTGAAAATCGGGATTCGCGTAAACCGGCGTGCGATGATGCACTGATGCAAGCTAAAGACTCCAGCAGTCGTATTCAATACGAATTCGAAGCGCGACCTGAAACCGGGGAGACGCAGCAGATAGCACCCGGCCTGTACTGGTTGCGCATGCATCTTCCGTTTTCCCTGGCCCACATAAACCTGTGGTTGTTTGACGAGGGTGATTCCTGGTCAATCGTCGACACTGGCGTTGCGACAGATGAGTGCAAGGATATCTGGCGAAAGACGTTTGCCGAGACCATGCAGGGCCGGCCCATGAGCCGGGTCATTGCAACGCATTTGCATCCTGATCATATTGGCTGTGCGGGCTGGCTCGCTGATCACTTCGAGGCGCCTTTGTGGATGTCCCGGGATGAATATTTGCTCGCCAGGATTCTCGTCGCAGATACCGGTCGAGCGACGCCCGAGGAAGGAGACCGTTTTTACACGGCGGCCGGATTCGAGCCGGATCAACTTGAACATTACCACCGGATGTTCGGTTTGTTCGGAAGGTTCGTATCGGCATTGCCGGAATCATTCCATCGCCTCAGTGACAATGACCTTGTTGTGATCGGTACGTACGAATGGCAGGTGATAATCGGAAAAGGTCACTCGCCGGAACATGTCTGCCTCTATTGCGAGAAACTGAATATGCTGATTTCGGGCGATCAGTTACTACCCACGATTTCATCGAACGTCAGCGTATTTCCCACAGAGCCTGAAGCAGATCCGCTGGCCGACTGGATGGATTCGCTGCGCATGCTGAAAACCCGCGTTCCGGAAGACGTGTTGGTGCTACCGGCGCACGGAAAACCGTTTCGCGGCGCTCACGCGCGGCTCGACGAGCTAATCCACGAACACGAGGATTCGTTGATGAAACTCGAAACATTCTGTGCAAAACCCAGGCGCGCAGTCGATGCATTTCCGGCGCTTTTCAAGAGCAAGATCAATAATAACAACCTGATCATGGCCACCGGAGAATCCATCGCACATCTCAGTTATTTGAGAAAAAAGGGTCGAATGACTGTGGAACGGGATGAAAACGGTGTGGATTGGCACACAACAATGCCGGGCTAGCCGTGGACGGCTGGTCCGATTCATGGAAAAATCCACGCCCCACCTCTAGCCCGGTTTGACAAATATGCTGCTTCGAAAATTCGCGTTTGCCACTTTACTCACATTCACACTGGTTCTGACCGGCTGCTCGAAGCCTGCGGACGAAGCGACCGTGGCGCTGGGGGCAACCGCCGAGATTCTGCGACAACCGGCTGTCGCCATGCCGGATACTTACGGTGCACAAGTGAGTGAGCAGATTCTTCGAGCGGGTGGAAACGCCGTAGACGCGGCGATTGCGGCTGGATTTGCGCTGGCGGTTACGTTTCCGGAAGCCGGCAACATCGGCGGCGGTGGGTTCATGTTGATTCACATGAATGGCGAAGACAGCTTCGTCGACTATCGGGAAAAAGCACCGCTGGCCGCCGAGCGGGATATGTACCTGGATGAAAACGGTGACGTTATTGAGGGCGCGAGCCTGATTGGCCACCTGAGTGTCGGTGTACCGGGCACAGTCGCCGGCTTTTCCGAAGCGCACAGAAAATACGGCACCATGCCGTGGCGCGATCTCGTGATGCCCGCCGTCAAACTGGCCGACGAAGGATTCGTTGTGCCCGACAAACTGGGCGGCGGTATGTTATCAACGCTGGAACAATACGAGGGCAAGACAAATTTTGGCAAATATTTTGGAAAACTGAACAGCGGCGAGAATTTTCGACAACCTGAGCTCGCCGCAACACTGCAACGTATTGCCGACAATGGCGCGGACGGATTTTACAAAGGTGAAACCGCAAACCTCATTGTTGCCGAGATGGCGCGTGGCGATGGGCTGATAACATTGGAAGACCTGGCGGCATATGACGCCAAATGGCGCGAGCCATTGCGCGGTGACTGGCGCGGTTACCAGGTTGTTTCCGCTCCGCCACCAAGCTCCGGTGGGTTCGCGCTGATTCAGCTCCTCAAGATCAAGGACTACACAGAACATTTCTTTGCGGATGTTCCGCATAATTCCGCGCAATACATTCATCTGGTTGCGGAAATAGAAAAGCGCGTATTTGCCGATCGTGCCCAGTATCTCGGCGATCCGGATTTCGTAGACAATCGCATCGATGAACTGATCAGTGACGAGTACATTCGTTCCAGGGCGAGGGAAATCAATCCGGACGGGATTTCGCAAAATGTTGGCGCAGGAGTCGGGCTGGATACTCACGACACAACGCACTATTCGGTACTCGATAAGTGGGGAAATGCCGTATCGAATACTTATACATTGAACCTTGGCTTCGGCAGCGGCGTCGTTGTCGAGGGTGCTGGCTTCCTGCTGAACGATGAAATGGACGACTTTAGCGTCAAACCTGGAGTGCCAAATGCGTACGGCGTCATTGGCAACGAAGCCAATGAAATACAACCGCAAAAACGCATGTTGTCTTCCATGACACCAACGATTTTATTGAAGGACGGGAAAGTCGTGATGGTAGTTGGCACGCCCGGCGGATCGACCATATTCACATCCGTGTTCCAGACGATCGTCAATGTTATCGACTTCGGCATGTCGCCCCTGGATGCCACCGACGCGGCGCGGTTCCATCACCAGCTGCTCCCCCCCAACGTGATTATGTACGGTCCAAGCAGGCCACTTCCGCCTGACGTTGCCTCCGAATTGCAGGATCGCGGTTACACGCTGACCGCGATCTGGGATTTCGGTGATATGCAGGTGATTTACGATGATGGCAAGACCGTTCAGGCTGCATCGGATCCGCGGCACCGTGGCGAATCGAGAGTCATTAACTGACAAGCCGTAGTCGATTACGCACGATTTCGCTTATTATGGGCGCGTGAATACGCGCTTATCCCAGGCCCTGAAGGCGACTTTGCTGGCATCCGGCGTTTTTGCGACCGGCTATACCGACGCGGCTACAACCCTATGGTGGGACGAAAATTATTTGCGCCGTTTCAATGTTGACATTACAACCGGTGCCAACGCGCCGGACAAAGGCTATATCGGTTATACCGGCAGAATTCCAGTTCTCGATACGCAAACCCTGATTGCAGCGGGAACGCTGCAATCCGACTGCAGCGACTTACGTATCACCTATTACAACGGCCTCGGATGGCAGGAATTACCGCGACATGTTATCGGCTGCAACACAGCAAGCACCGACATTCGGTTCGCGCTCGTCACTGATATCGCCGCCGCTGGTAGTGACGATAATTATTACCTGTACCACAACAATGCTTCACCTGCGGCATTGCCGGCGATGTCAGAGACCAACGTCTATCTCTGGTACGACGATGCTTCTATTAATCGTTCCGCAAGTTACATTCGCGGGCGAATCGACAACTGGCACGGCAATGGCTGGGATAATTCACTCACGTGGAATGCCGGTGGGTTCTACACCTATAACAATGGTGACAATTTCACCAGCGGTTACAGGCGCGCAATCGACGAGCGAGACATCTTCGCCGAAGCCGAGTTCTATCACACGCGATGTTATCCAAATAACATCACCACGGGATTGTTGGTCCGGGGCATTATTCAGAACGGCTCGCTCGGCAGTGAATCGTCGAACCACTACTACGCCAGCAATCGCGGCGAGTATCCAGCTGGATGCGATGCCAACGGGTATGGCCACGATGGCGACATTGTGCGTGGCAATCGTCCGACGACTGGGGTCGATGGCGCTAACCCACCTGACATTGTGCCAAACACATGGCGACGCCAGGCGCTGGCCACCTGGCTGACCAATCCGACCAACGCCTCATTCTGGGATGAAGATAATTCGGCCAACTGGGCAGCTCTCGGATTTCCGAGTGGTGCCAACCTGCAGGTGAGTGGCACGGATGCGAACGATGATGAGGGTCGCGGGTTTGCAGCTGTCATGACGGCGCAGGATAACGCGCGTGTGAGAAACATCCTGTTCCGGCGATATATTTCTCCGGAACCGCTGGCTATCCTGACGGCCGAATCGCAACCGCCGAACATTTTGTTGCAGAAAAACGTGTTGACGGTTTTCGATCCCGTCAATAACACGACCAATCCGAAAGCAATTCCCGGTTCCTGGGTCGACTACACGTTATCAACCTCAAACAGCGGCGCCGGTGATGTCGATGACGACTCGTTGCTGGTAACCGATCCACTTCCTGCCAACGTGGCCCTGTTCGTCGGCGACCTGAGTGGCGCGGGCAGCGGACCCGTCGAATTCATTGACGGATCAGGTGCCGCCGCAAGCGGTCTCGGTTTTACGTACGGCGGTTTGGCCGATTTAAGTGACGACGTTGAATTTTCCACCGATGGAATCAGCTACAACTACCTGCCTGTCCCGGACGCAGATGGATTCGACACCGCGGTCAGGTTCATCCGCATCAAACCCAGCGGCACTTTCCTGGGGAGCTTAACCGCGACTCCGACCACGTTCGATTTGCGAATTCGCGTCAGAGTGCAGTAGCAGATACAGAGCAGCTCCACTGTCGCTCAGTCTTCTTTTCGGCATGATGGGAGCCCAGTTCCCGATAAATAATAGAAAATAACGAAAAAACTTGATGCGAATATTCATTCCTGATAGAAAATGCAACCGCGCTGGCGCTTGACCGGTCGGGAACGTTTAGATGATTGAAATCCAGAATCTTACGAAACGGTACGGGAAGCACACCGTTGTCGATGAATTAAGCTTTCGCTGCGAGCCCGGCGAAGTGCTCGGTTTCCTCGGGCCTAACGGTGCCGGAAAGTCCACGACCATGAAAATGGTCACCGGTTTTGTCGCTCCGGATAAAGGTCGGGTATCGGTGTGTGGCCATGATGTGCAGACAGATGGCCTGGCTGCCAGAAAGCGACTGGGTTACCTGCCCGAAGGTGCACCCTGCTACGCGGAAATGAGTCCTGGCACGTTCCTCTCTTTTATCGCGGACATACGCGGACTGAGCGGCAGCAATCGGCGTTCAAAACTGGATGAAGTCATCGAGCGGCTTCACCTGGCACCGGTGATCAACCAGACGATCGACACGCTCTCCAAAGGTTTCAGGCGGCGTGTCGGACTGGCGCAAGCCATCCTGCATGACCCGGAAGTCCTCATTCTGGACGAACCAACCGATGGCCTGGATCCCAACCAAAAACACGAGGTTCGTGAATTAATCCGTTCAATGTCGGCCGATAAGCTGATCGTAATTTCGACGCACATTCTCGAAGAAGTAGAGGCCGTGTGCAGTCGTGCAATCATCATTGCCAATGGAAAAATTCTCGCTGATGACACGCCACATGAGCTGGCGATGCGATCCCGTTATTTTAATGCCGTCCGATTAAATATTGGCGATAAAACGAACCTGGATGAAGTCCGTTCGTCGCTGGATGCCCTGGACTCCGTGAAATCGATTGAAACAGACCGGCACCAGGGAATCCTTACGGCAATCGCCCATCGCGACCGCGAAGCCACTTACGCATGGCGGCAAGTCACGGACCTGGTTGCTGCGAAGGGCTGGTCAATTGATGGGATACAGCTGGAATCCGGACGCCTGGATGAAGTGTTTCGTGAGATCACACAGGCTGCGAAATCATGAGTATTGTCAACGCGCTTTTTAGACGGGAATTGCGCAGCTACTTTGCCACACCCGTTGCCTACGTCTTCATCGTGATCTTCCTGGTGCTCATGGGAACATTTACATTCGACATGGGCGGTTTTTATGAACAGGGCCAGGCAGATCTTCGCGCATTCTTCAATTTCCATCCGTGGCTTTACCTGTTCCTGGTTCCGGCGATTTCAATGCGTCTGTGGGCCGAAGAAAGGAAGAATGGCACCATTGAACTGCTGATGACGCTGCCAATTACTCCCTGGCAAACGGTGCTCGGGAAGTATCTCGCCGCATGGACATTTACCGGTATTGCGCTAACCCTGACATTTCCTATATGGATAACCGTTAACTACCTGGGTGATCCCGATAACGGCACGATATTCGCAGCCTACATCGGCAGTTTCCTGATGGCCGGCGGATTTCTGGCCATTGGGTCCTGTCTTTCCGCGATCACCAAGAACCAGGTAATCGCTTTCGTCATCAGCGTAGTCGTTTGTTTCGGTTTTTTACTGTCGGGCTTCCCAACGGTGCTTGACTTGTTCAGCTCCTGGGCACCACAAGCGATCATCGACGCTATCGCATCATTAAGTTTCCTGACTCATTTCACAAATATTTCGCGTGGTGTAATCGATTTTCGCGACATAGCCTATTTTTCATTGCTGATAGGCGGTTTTCTGTATGCCAACACGATTGTCCTGCAATGGAAACAGGCTGACTAACGCAGGGGAACTATGAGCACCAGCGCACAACAACGATTAAGTGCGTCCAGCCTTGCATTGCTGGCAGTGGCGTTCGTATTCGCCATTTCAGTTTCGAACCAGTTGTTCAAGAGCTGGCGAGTCGATCTGACGGATAACGAGCTTTACACGCTGTCAGACGGCACGAGGAATCTCCTCGGAAATATCCAGGATCCGATTAACCTGTACTTTTACTTTTCCAATGAAGCGACGGCCAGCATTCCATCGCTGCGAAGTTACGCGAATCGTGTGCAGGAAATGCTGGAAGAATTCGAAGACAGGGCGGGCGGCAAAATCCACCTTACCGTGATCGATCCACTTCCTTTTTCGGAAGATGAGGATCGCGCCGCGCAATTCGGGCTGCAGGCCGTCAGACTGAATTCAATTCCGGATCCGGTTTACCTCGGTCTTGCGGGCACTGACAGCGTCGACAAGGAAGAGGTCATCGCTTTTTTCCAGCCTGACAAGGAAGAATTCCTCGAATATGACATCGCTAAACTGATCAGTACGCTGGCCAATACACAGCGCACGCTGATCGGCGTTGTCTCCGGTGTCGATATGACCGGTGCTTTCGATCCCCAGACCGGCAGAATGCAACCGGCTTGGGTGGTTTATCAACAGGCACAGCAACTATTCGAGTTACGTAATCTCGGCACTACGTTTGACAGAATCGACAACGATGTCAACCTGCTCTGGATCGTGCAACCAAAGAACCTCGGCAACGATACGTTGTACGCGATCGACCAGTTCATGCTGCGAGGTGGAAAGGCGATAATTTTCGTTGATCCTCTTGCGGATATGGATCCAGCGAACATGGAGGGCATGCCGCAGGAAATGCCACCGATCGGGCAAAGCTCCGATATTCCGTTGCTTTTCAAGACCTGGGGTGTCGAGTTCTCCTCTGAAGAGGTCGTGGCGGATGCCCAGATTGCATTACAAATTTCTGGCATAGATCGTCGACCGATACGCCACTATGGTTTTCTTGGCGTGACCAGCGACCTGATGAGCGGCGCGGACGTCGTCACTGCAAATCTAAGCACTGTCAATCTTGCAACCGCCGGGCATTTGCAGTCCGCACAAGACAGCACCGTATTATTCGAGCCGCTAATTACGTCCAGTGTGGTGTCACAATCTCTCCCAGCGACACGATTCAGTTACCTGCCCGACCCGTCGTCGCTACAAAAGGGATTCGTCGCAAGCGGGCAGGAATTCGTCCTTGCAGCGCGCCTCAGCGGCAATTTGCAGAGCGCCTTTCCAAATGGTCGCCCAACGACCACGGTCAGCTCAGGCGATGGTGACCCAGACGATGATTCGGCAGATGCTGGCCACCTGGCTGAATCCACCGCGCCTGCAAACATCATAATCGCCGCTGACGTTGACATACTGGGTGACCGATTGTGGGTCCAATTGCAGGATTTTTTCGGCCAGCAAATCGCGAACACATTCGCAAGCAATGGTGCATTCGTGATCAATGCACTCGAAAACCTTTCTGGAAGTTCCGACTTGATTGGCGTCAGGAGTCGAGGCAGCTTTACACGCCCTTTCACCCGTGTCGAAAAATTACGTGCAGAAGCGGAAGCAAATTTCCGTGAGACGGAGCAACGCCTGCAAAGTGAACTTGCAGACACGGAGCGTCGGTTGGGCGAATTGCAGTCCAGCCGGGAGGATACGGGGGATCTGTTGCTTACTCCCGAACAGCAAGCAGAAATCGACCGATTCATCGATCAACGTACGTCAATTCGAAAAGAACTTCGGGCAGTTCAGCGTGGACTGGACGAAGACATCGATCGTCTCGGCACGGTTTTGAAAGTCATCAATATCGGCCTGGTTCCGTTCTTGCTGGCACTGTTTGCATTGTTTGCCGTATGGCGGCGCAATCGGAGCCCGGCAACGTGAACCTGAAGACCCTGAAATATCTTGGTGCGGTTGTTTTGTTGCTCGGTGCCATGTCAATCTTCATCGAG
Organism: Pseudomonadota bacterium; assembly: GCA_027621915.1. Classification (GTDB taxonomy): domain Bacteria; phylum Pseudomonadota; class Gammaproteobacteria; order Steroidobacterales; family Woeseiaceae; genus SZUA-117. Next base: position 137,665 of record JAQCAD010000003.1, on the reverse strand, counting down.
GTGCGCGACCGGAATGCTTCGACGGGCGGCGATGAACTGCTGTTCCCGGATCTCAAGGAAAAAATTAACGATGTCACGGAGTTGCACATCAGTCGCAGCGGCGAGACGGAACCGGTTGTGCTCAAAAAGTCGTCGGGCCGATGGACAGTCGCTGGTCGCGATAACTACCCTGCTGACTTTGGCAACGTCCGCGCGGTATTGCTCGCGATTGCGGAAGCAGCCGTCATAGAGAAAAAAACGGCGAACCCGGAAATGCACGGTCGGCTTGGTCTCGCGGCACCGGATGTCGCCGGCAGCGATGGAGTGCTCGTCGAGTTATCCGGAGAGGGGCTGGACTTTCGCGTAATACTTGGCAACACCGCATCGACCGGCAGTCGCTATGCCCGAATTGCCGATCAGGCGCAATCCTGGCTGATCAATAAGGACCCGAAAATTCCGGATGCTGCCGACGGCTGGCTGCTGGCCGACCTGCTGGACATTCAAAAGGCGAATATTCAGCAGGTAACGATTGACCACGACGACGGCGAGTCGATTCGAATCAGCAAGGAGACGGCTGACGATTTGAACTTCACAGTCAGCGACATTCCCGAGGGCCGGGAACTCAGTTACGCCACCGTGGCCGACGGCATTGCCGGCGCACTCAGCGGCCTTACCCTGGAGGATGTTCGACTCGGTGAAAGTATGGAGGCCGCAGTTACGACCGAGTTTATTACTTTCGATGGCCTGTCGGTCACCATTCGGCTTGCGGGCAGTGGTGATGACACGTGGCTGAGCGTGGCAGCCGGTTCGACGAAGGAAGACCAGGCCGACGCCATCGCTATTAACGAGCGCGTTGAGGGCTGGCAGTTCAAGATTCCAAAATTTAAAGCCGGCCTCCTCACGAGGCGCTGGGAAGACATTTTGCAAGCGATGGATAAATAAAAAAGCCCCGATCAAGGGGCTTTTTTGTTGAAGTGATGCATCTAGTTGTTGGGTCTATTGACTCGCTGCGCCCGACGATCGTGCCGCTGGTCAACCCGCTGGCCCTTGTGGTCCATCCGCCGGTCGATTCGATTACCACGCTTGTCAAGGCGACGATCAATCCGGTTGCCTTTGTGATCGAGGCGACGGTCAATGCGGTTTCCCTTGTTGTCCAGGCGCCGATCGATACGATCGCCCTTGCGATCCAGGCGATCAGACAGTTGGTCACGTCCGGCATCGGCCGCACGATCTGAACGTCGGTCCAGTCGATCGTTAATGCGATCGCCCTTGTCGTCCAGTCGGTCATTGATGCGATCGCCGCGATTGTCCAGGCGATCATTAATACGGTCACCGCGATTATCGAGGCGGTCATTAATACGATCGCCCCTGTCATCAAGGCGTTCTTCGATTCGGTCGCCGCGCTGGTCGATACGGTCTGCAACTGCGTCAGTTTCGTCCGCCCAGACAGTGCCGCCAAACAACGCGATGCCTGCGATAAACAAGGTCACTTTGGCTATATCACGCACGGTCCCTGTATTCATTTTCGTTCTCCTTAACTCAATCGAAATGTTGGTGTCTGCCTGTACAACGCGGCAAATACCCAATGGTTGACAAGTTGGGCGCCAGGAGTCTTTATTATGTTCAATTGGCTTGTAGCAAGGCCTTCTGGCAAGCTGCAACTTCGCCGATGACCAGGGAATAAAAATGGCCTTGACGGAAGCAGGTACAGCGCCTTTGGGCATCGACGCACTCTATCGACGGCATCGAATCCGGGTAATGCTCGCGATCACCCTCGGCTACGGGTTCATTTACACGTGCCGCCTCGGTCTCTCGATTGTCAAGAAGCCTCTTATTGACGGCAACATATTCACGATTGAAGAACTTGGCCTGATCGGCTCGGCACTTTTCTACGCCTACGCTGCCGGTAAATTTTTCAATGGCTTCCTTTCGGATCACTTTCGACCGCGACTGTTTTTTTCCTTTAGTATTTTCGCCTCGGCCATTATCAACCTGTTCATGGGTTGGTCGACGCTGTTGTGGGCTTCCGTCGCGCTTTGGGCATTGAATGGCTGGTTCCAGGGCATGGCCGCGCCGTCGGCAGTAATCTCCATCACGAACTGGTTTGGTCTGAAGGAACGGGGCAGACGATACGGCGTGTGGAATGCATCCCATTCGATTGGCGAGGGCCTGACATTTTACGTCGTTGCCGTGGTCGTTTCATTCGCCGGCTGGCGTTACGGATTCATTCTCCCGGGAGTAATTTGCGTAATCGTGGCGGCGTGGGTTTATACGTTCCTGCAAAATGCTCCACCGACAATTGGACTGCCCGACATTCATGAGTGGGTTGGCGAAGAGAATCGCGACATCAAGGCAGAAAACACTTGGAAAACTCAAAAAATCGTTTTTGGTATAGGCGCCATGTGGATTGTCGCAATCTCGAGCGGGCTAATGTACGTGACGCGATACGCTATCAATAGCTGGGGCGTGCTTTACCTGCAGGAGGAGTACGGTTATTCGCTGGTAGAGGCCGGTACTTTCATCGCATTCAACACGGTGGCCGGCATCGTCGGTTCCATTCTGTACGGATATGTTTCGGACAAGATATTCGACGCACGCCGACCGCCCGCTAATCTATTGTTCGCTGCTGTCGAAGTCATTGCATTGATTATTATCTTCTACGGTCCGCGAGATACGATGGTGCTTGCAGCCGCGTTTGCATTGTATGGCGTGGGGTTGAGCGGCCTCGTCGCCTCGATCGGCGGTCTTTTTGGAGTAGACATCGCGCCCCGTGGTGCGACCGGTGCGGCCATGGGATTTGTCGGTGTGTTCAGTTACCTGGCGGCAGCTACGCAGGAATATGTTAGTGGAACATTGATCAGCAATGGCGTGACAATGGTGGACGGCGTTCGCATCTATGATTTTGATGTTCCCATCATGTTCTGGATCGGGTCATCCGTTTTGTCGATGTTGTTGGCTGCGACATTGTGGAATACGAAGATTCGCGACTGATGCCTGATATCAAGGTCCTGTTGTTCGATCTTGGCGGTGTGCTGCTGCGACTCAACAATCCGCAGGCAACGTTCGGCCTTAAAACCAGTGAAAGTGAATTCCTGGATCGATGGCTGCGCTCCCCATCCGTTCGCGATTTCGAGCGTGGTGCAATCGAGGCAGAAACGTTTGCCAGGAGTGTCGTCGGCGAAATCGACCTGCCGTACGACTGGAGAGAGTTCCTTTTCTAAATTAGTCTTTCAGCACAAAAGTTACTTTCATAGTCACGCGGTATTCGCTGACTTCGCCTTTACTGACAACAACTTTCTGCTCCTTTATCCAGGCGCCTTCGACTTTGTCCATCGTTTTGGAGAATCGTTTGATTCCTGAACTAATGGCATCCTCGAAGCTTTTTTTCGATGACGAAGTTATTTCTGTGGTTTTAGCAACGCTCATTGTTTCTCCTCGCGTCAGGCAATCATATTGAATCGGGCTCAGCATGAGCCCAACCGATCCAGTCACTTGGTGATATTTGAAGCTGGTGGATTCGTCGGATTTTGCACCTGGATGACGGCATTGGAACACGTCGATCCGGGGCTGTACTACTGGAACCCTACATTCGATCGAGGCGCGCTTCAAGTTCTGCGATTTTTTTCTGCTGCTCCTGAACTATTCGTGTCAGCACAGCGACGATGTCCATTGAGCTGAGTCCATCGCGATCGCTTGTTGCGACAAGGTCCGGGACGTCTTCAGCGATGAAACCCACGTAACTTTCCAAGTGGTCATTTTTGTAATTGAACTGTACGGGTTCCAGGTCTGCCAGCGCAGATATAGCATCATCCAGCGAAAGCTGATGAATGTTTTCCTTTCGGGCGCGCGAAGAACTATTAGTCCACACACCTCCGGCAGTCACATGCGCACCGCTCGCCATCTCGATTGGATTTTTCGGTCTGGAAACACCAATTCCAACATTTCCTTCCCTGTCGATAGTGATCCGGTCAACGGAGCCCGCACCGATCGTCAATGTGCTCGCGCGGTTATGCATGATGTATCCCGTTTCACCATCGGACTGGGTAATCATCAGTCCGGCAACGCTGCTGTTGCGCTCATGGATCTGGATATTGCCGTTAACTTCGAGACGTTGTTTTGGCTCGGTCGTGCCAATGCCGATGTTGTTGCCATCATCGTAAACTCCCGATGAGCCACCTATCGTTGGTGCGGTAAATTTCGTGAGGAATCCGACCGATCCTTCAATGCTTGCGGCGCCAGAGGGTCCCGGCGGACCGGCGTCACCCTTTGGACCCTGTGGCCTCGGGATTCCCGGTAGTCCTTGCAGTCCTGCCGGAGAATCATAGACCACAGCTGTTGTCGGCTCGCCGGTAGTTTCGGCAGATTCCTCAGCGACCACTTCGTGATCTGTAACCGGCAATTCGGTCGCGACTTCAACGGCCACGTCCTTTGCCGGCTCTTCCACTACCACAACTACTTCCTCTAATACTTCGCCGTCAGTCTCTTTTGCTGTTGAGTCGCCGCCAACAACATCCGCCACTTCGGCCGCATCCGGAATTGCGTCTGCAACTGCTTTCTCGGCCGTTTGCTCGATGATTTGGATTGGCGCTGTTGTAGTCTGCTCTGCGGCGACTGCGTCAACCGACGGGGCCGGTTCGTCGAGCTCGCGCGAGGATTCAACTAATTTCTCGACATCGTCGCTGACCGGCATGATTCCTTCCGCGGCAGCTTCTTTCGGCTCGGGCGGTTCATCAAGAACTACGGACCAGTCAGCGCTGATGAATCCGGTTGCACCACCGGAGATCGCGACTTCATGCCACCCTGCAATACTTTTGACCAGGGGCAGATAGTCGCCCTGGCTGAGGCGACCAACAATATCGGACTGCGGGTCCGCCGACATGCGGATGTTTACGTGATTCTCGACAGATTCGGTCGGCACCACGACATCTGCGACAGAAAAAAGCGGCAGAATCAGAAGTAACAGGCCAGTAAGGCATTTCATGACAGTCTCCGAAATTCGGTCACTATCAGTCTTTTTGCCATAATCAGGCAGTCTTTGAAGTGACGCAGTTCCGTTCTTCGAAAACTAATTCGAAATCAAAGGTTTATGCGGCACCGATTCGCATATTCCGGGCAGCCCGGCTGCTCCCGCCCTTCAATCCTGCCCTTTCACAATGACTGAGAAACCGTCGAAATGGTATTCACGATTGCCGTCACTGATCGTGAAGTCGGACGCGTTGCCAGATTTGATATCCGCAAAGGCCTGGCCGAGAGCCGTCATGTAACTCGCGTCCACCACCGGGACATTGTGCGAAGTCACTGCTTTGTCGATCTGGTCGGCCAAACCCGCAAGGCGTTCTGCCGAATTCGCGTAATCGTCAAAGCTGGAACCTGCCAGGTGCGTATATAGAGGAGCCAGGTAAAAAGTATCGCCCGTGAAAAGGAGTCGATTTTCCCTGTCAATCAGGCAAATAGAGTCCGGCGCGTGACCGGGTGTAAAAATGATTTCCAGCGTGCGTCCTCCAATGTCGATCTGGTCTCCCTCGCTGACAGTCTTGTCAATTTCAAATGCCCGGCTCTGGTAATCGTCTGCTGAGAAACCATCCGGGAGCGGTTTCCAGATCCAGCCTTCCTGCAAGAATCCGGCAACGGCGTCCGGCGGGCTCCCGAGCGATCGCTGCCTGGTGTAATCCAGCGACGTCCCGTAAATCGTGTCGAACAAATGATTGCCACCAATATGATCGTAATGCGTATGCGAATTCAGTACGACCACATCAAGGCTGGTCAGCTGATCAACGACATTCCGTATATTCCCAATGCCAAGTCCGGTATCGAATATCAGCGCAAAATCATTGCCGATGATCAGGAATGAAATGACTTCTTCGAATTGGCCCGGCTCGTAAATTGCATAAATCTCGTCATCTATTCGGTAAACATCGAACCAGTCATCATCGAGATCGACCTTGGTATACGCGCTCCATTCCGGGCGCGGCAGCGAGTCCCACCAGTTATCCTTGTCGGCGCCACGATTCTGCACTTGTGTATTGTCCACAACTTCTGCGTCCGCGACACCGGCACCGGTCGCTTGGTCCGATTCGTTGGGTTTGGCACAGGCGCCCAGGATAAAATACAGCAGAAGAAAACCGGTTCGAATAGACATTTTTTTGACTCTCGGTGAACTGTGCTGGAATTCTAACCCGCTCCAAAACTCTTTGCATACCGAGGGCCCGCCGGTGATACTCCGCCGATGTTACGCGTGGTCGCAAAAATAATAATGAGGCTTTGCCGTTGGGAATCGATTGGTGAAGTGCCTGCCATTGAAAAAGCCGTTTTCATCGCGGCACCGCACACGTCAAACTGGGACGGATTCTGGCTTCTTGTCTACAAAGTCGCGATCAATGTAGATGTCCGTTTTCTCGGCAAGCACACACTTTTCTGGTGGCCGCTTGGATCGATATTACGGGCGTTTGGCGCAATGCCTGTTGATCGAAGAGACGCGTCAAAAGTCGTTGCACAACTCATTGACGCGTTCAAAACTTCAGACCGGCTGTTTCTCGCGCTGTCTCCTGAAGGAACGCGAAAGTGGACGCCGTACTGGAAGACTGGATTCTATCGCATCGCTGACGCGTCCAATGTCCCAATCGTGCTGGCGTTCATCGACTACGGGAAAAGGCAGATGGGAATAGGTCCGACGTTACCGGCGGGGACGTCGCTCGAGGATACATTGAGCGCAGTTCGTAAGTTCTACGCGCCTTTCGTCGGTCGAAGAGCAGAACTCAAGGGGCCGATCGAATTTCCACCGGAGTAGTTACCAGGTTTTTTGCAGGCTCATAAAGAGGCTCCGCCCCACCGCATCAATACCGGATCCATGCAAACGGTATTCCCTGTCAAACAGGTTTTCCATACTCGCCCTTAGCCGCACAGAATCATTGACCGACCAGGTTGCTGAAAAATTCACCGCAAGCCAGCCGGACGTGCCGTTTGGATTGATGCGAGGATCCGTAAGATCCCGTGGGCTCAACCGGTCCTGTTTCCCGGCAAACAACACATAGGGCTCAAGAGAAACACTGGCCCCGATATCAAATCGCATTCCCAGCCGGCCATTGAGCGGTGGAATCCTGTCTGCAGAGACGGCGTTTCCGTCAGTCTCGAATTGCTCACCTCGAGTATAGTTCACGACCATGTCAGCGCTGACCGTATCAGAATATAACCAGCGTGCAGACGCTTCAACGCCGTGTATATCAGCCCGGTCCACATTTTGGCTTTGCGTAACGTCGCGACCATCCTGCGTAACATCACCTGTCAGCACCGATATAATTCGGTCCGAGTAGTGCAACGCAAAAAAGACGATGTCGAGATCCAGGTTATCGGTTCGATGTCGGACTCCAAAATCGAATTGCGTGATGTGCTCTGAATCGAGATTTGGATTCGGGATATTGAAACGGTTGCCTGGCCGTTCACCGAGCGCACCAAGATCGAAAACGTTTGGCGCGCGAAAACCGTAACCAACGTTGACCGTCAGTTGCGTACCAGCAGCGACTTCAACGATCCAGCCGATATCCGCACTGAAGTCGCTTTGATCGACAGATGAACCTGGCACTACGCCGGATGCCGGCAGATCGACACGAACTGAACTGAAACGAATTCCCCCGGACAGCGAATGCCGATCGCCAACGTCGCGAATGATGTTGCCGTAAACCGCAGCCTGATCGACCGTTGACCCGTCCGGAAAACGCGCAGCCGCTTCGACCACCTGGCCCGTCGTCAGATTTTCGTCATAGCGTTCACTCGCAACGTCGTCATGATAAATGTCCGCACCTACAATCCAGGAACCACCGTGCGAAGTACCCGATGCATTGACGAGAAAACCGAACAGGTCGCTGCTATTTTCTTCGTGACGCCGAATGTCCGAGGAAAAATTTCGCGATGTCCGGTCATCGACGATGCGCTGCCATCCAAGATCGAAATTCCAGTTGGCGCCGAGCAGCCATTCATCGCGAACATGTCTGATATGCCCGAACAGGCGCTCGTTAGGGGAGAACCAGAATTCGGACGAGGACGGTTCCGTCTGGCCGAAACCAGCAACAAGCTCATCGACCCTCGGCGTCATTGGCTGGCTCGCATATTGCAGATCGAACAGCCAGCTATTGCCGTTTTCGGGCGTTGCTGAAACTGCGATTCTCCCGCCTTTTGAGTCGTAGCCACTCGGGCCAATGCGGTCGCCACTTCCGGTGCGTCGATCGTCGCTGCTAAGGTATTCCCCACTGACCAATGCCGCGAGATTTTCGTCTCCCGATTCAAGCGAAGCGCGTACTACTCGCGCAAGATCGCCGGAATCAAAAGCAAGATACACAGAGCGCCGTAACCCTGATGCATCGAAGGACGGAATCCGCGATATTGCCTGCACAACCCCGCCCACCGCGTCACTGCCATAAAGAGACGCCGGTGCGCCACGAACGACTTCGATTCGTTCGAGGGCTCCCGGAGCAACCAGCGCCAGGTATTGCGTCGGCGCGTTTCGAAAAATGGCGTTGTTCAGTCGCATGCCATCGACCAGGTGCAGCACCTCGGATCCCTTGAGGCCGCGAACGATCGCGGCTCCCTGCCCTGGTGTTGTCTGTTGAAGGAACACGCCCGGCTGCGCGGCCAGTGCGTCAGTGATGAGCTTTCGTCCTGCGAGTTCTTGGCTGCTGACAATGGTGAGCGCTGCCGAAACATCTTCTGCGGCGACCGGGCGGCGCGTGGCCGTAACCTGAATTTCATCAATTGCTTCATCATCTTGCGCCATGAGTGGCAGCGCAGGCACAAGCGCTCCGGCACAGATAAAACTCAGGGTCAGGTTTTTATTCGGTTTCACGATAGTCATTGTTTGATGGGGAATCAGGCAGCCTGGTGTGCCGCTGGTAAAAATTTGCCGAATCTTACATCGAAAGGTCGAATGATTTCAGGACTTGTTGACCAGTCACTGGATGGTCGTCACAGTTTACCCGCCGCTGGCGACAGGCAAAACGACACGAGACGAGTACGATCCGCCAAAATGCAGCCGGTTGTTTGCCACCGTAAAGTGAGTGGCACGCCCTTCCGGCTCCCCGGTGTTCGAATTGAGATCGAATTGCGGGTAATTGCTGCTTGAAATATCGATCCGCAATCGATGACCGGTTTTGAACAGGTTGCTGGTTGCAAATGGCCTGATTTCGATCCGGTAGATCTGACCTGGTTCCATCATGACCTCGCTTTCCCAGCCTTCCCTGTAGCGCGCCCTGAAAATGCCGTCGGTTATGTTCATTGCGAAGCCGTCCGGAAAGTCCTCGGACGGCGGGTAAAGATCGACTATTTTTGCGGTGAAGTCAGTGTCGCGGCAATCGGACGACACCCATAGCTCGATCTCTATTTCCCCTGTGATGATCGTGTCCGCTGGCAACGGGTCGGTTTCGAACACCAGCACATCGGGGCGGCCAGACAGCGGTTCTCGTCCTGGTTCGCCGCGAATTTTAAGAACGTGCTCGTTCTCACGCTGATCGAACGCACCACTCTTCATTACGGGCTCACCGGAAGTCAATGCACCTCCAATCGTCGGTACCGGATCGCCGGGATCATATTGGTACTCGAGATATCCGGGTTCTTCGGCCGGTTGCGGCAACAGGCGTCCATCGGCTCGCAAATACAAGGAGTGCATTGCAACTTCTGTGGGTGGCCAGCTATCTGCGTTCCGCCAGACTCCACCATGATGCAGCCTGCCGTCCGCATTGCGGTCGCCGCTGCCACCACCCATCTGAAAATAAGTAACGACCGATTTCTCGGACGGCGAAGCGCTGTTCTTCAACCACCGATCAAACCATGACAATCTAAATTGCCGATAGTCAGCGGATATATTTCCGTCAAGCGTCGACTGTGATCCGAAATCCACGTCGCCCGCGTAGGTTACCGACCGGTTTCCGTGCGTCCATGGACCCATCAGCAGCGTTACGGCTGAATTACCGCTTTTTGAAAGCCCGTGGAAATTGGTGATGCACGAATAGACGTACGGATCGTACCAGCTGCCGACTATCGCCGTCGGCACGTCCGGGAAGCAATCATAGTAACCCTCCGCATAAAGGCCTGGTCGCTTCCAGTAGTCCGAAAACAACCCGGAAGACCACAACTCAAACAGGTAGCTTTCATACTCGGGCGCCGAAGCGAGTGGTGAATTCCCTGGTCGCCACGGCATATGTCGAAACCACTCCCTGATATCGGTATCCTGCAACGCCTTCAGTCTGACCGGATCTGCCAAAGTCGCCGGACTCCGCAATGCATGTCGATACGCCCACGTTGCCTGTTTCAATTCGAAAGCCCCGCCACGCCGGATGCCCCCGTGATAAGCGCTGGCGAAGCCCCCGGAATCAAGGAACATGCAGGCCAGCCCGGGCGGATTAAGGGACGCAAGCGCGCACTGCGTGTGTGCACCGTAAGACAGGCCCATCGTGCCGACCGCACCGTTGCACCACGACTGCCGCGCTACCCACGTTATCGCATCAAATCCATCTGCGGCCTCGTTTACATATTTGACGAATTCGCCCTCGGACTTGTAGCGGCCGCGACAATCCTGCATGACGACGACGTAACCCTGGCGGGCGAAAAATTCTGCAACTTCGACACGGGTCGCAGGGTTTGAACTGTCGATGCTCACTTCTGAACGACTGACGCCGCACTTGTCGTACGGAGTACGTTCCATGATGACCGGCAGCGGTGAAACCTGCTCACCCGCTCTGTCAATGGGTCGATAAACGTCGGTAGCCAGGCGAATGCCGTCTCGCATATCCACCATGACATCGCGTTCAACGACAACTTCAGCCGGCGTTCGGCGGGATTCACCAGCCGTGTTCATGAGTTCCGGCGCCGGTATCTCAAAATTCGATGGCCACAGCAATTCCGAGCAGGATAATTGCGATTACGATGTAAATGACCCACAACCGGAAAATAAATCGTGCCCATTCAACCCACCCGACCTGCGCGGTTGCCAGGTAGGCAAGCAAAGTACCTGACGTCGGAGTCAGCATATTGGTGATACCGTTTCCAAACAGGAAGGCAAGCACCGTCGTCTGCGGCTGTACGCCGGAAAGCTGGCCAATAGGTCCTAGAATCGGCATGCTGACTGCCGCCTGGCCCGACGTTGATGGAATCAGGAAATCGAGCAGCAATTGCGAAACGAACATTCCGATGACCGAGAAGAACGCGCCATTCTCGCCGATCAGGCCCGTAAGCGAATGCACGATCGAATCAAGTATGCGACCTTCTTCGAGAACGATGGCAACTGCCGACGCGACGCCAATCAACATACTGGCCATCAGGATTTTCTTCATGCCGGTCACAAAAGCGCCAGCCGCCTCGCTCGCACCAAGTCTGGCCGCGGCAGCGAGAACAATGCTGAGACCGACGTAGTACGTCGACAACTCGGAATTTTCCCAATGCCAGTGAGTGGAGCCGTAAACAAGGAACGCAACGCCCCCGGCAAGAATGGCCAGCACAAGCTTGTGCCGATTCGACAGCTCCCGGTGATCAAATTCCTGCACAATTGTCGAGTCGAACCCCTCGCGGCGAATCATGTAAAGCACGAAGGCGATACCCGCAATGAGAAAAACAAGGAAGAAGATGAACCGGACGCCCGCTCCGCTGAATATTTGCAATCCCAGCAGCGGCTGTGCAATCGAAAGCGGGATCGGATTGGTGACCGACGACAAATATCCTGCTTTCACCGCGACAGTAACAATCGCAAGTCCTATCACTCTGGACATACCAAGACGCTGCGCCATAACGACCATTAGCGGAATAACCAGGAGGTATTCGGATGCCAACCCCAGAAAACTGCTGCCCGCCGCGAACACGATCATCAGCGCCGGAACGAGTACGTAGATATTGCCGCGAACTGTGCTGAGCAGTTTCTCGAGACCCGAATCGATCGCGCCGGAATGAGTGACGATGCCGAACATGCCTCCAATGATTAGCACCATGAATATCAGTCCGGCCATCCGCTCGAGCCCAGCCGGAATTGCCGATATCGTACCGATCAGGCTGACTGGCCTCGCGTCGTCCGCGTCGTCGCCAGATTCAGTTCGAAAAAGGTTAATTGGGGAACTGTTTTTTTCCAGAGTCTGGTAAGACCCGGGAACGACCAGCCTGCCATCACGTTCGTAAAACCCGGATTCGACGACATAGGTAAGCGCAGTCGCCAGTAACAGGATTCCAAGCAACACCACGATCGGGTTGACATGACCGGAGTTGGAAGCGCTCTCAATCGGTCTCATAGATAAGGTCCCGTAATCTGCGAAGAATCGAGTTTTTCAGGCATAAGGACCTGTTTGAACGAAAAAACGTAAATTCCCGTCAGATATTCGACTTACAAGTGCAATGTTCGTACAGCGGGATTTCTTCATCTCCGCCTTTCGTCGCCGGTTGCCGACTGGTACAGATTAAAAGCATGCCAGGCGGGCATTCCGATATCTGACGCCTCGGTGGTGGCGGGCCATCCGTGCTCGCACAGGAAAGAATTGACGAGAATGCGACCAACAACGCCAGGGCAGCGAAAAATTTCGTGTGCGATATTTCCGAATTCCGGACGGTCATTGTTGCGTTCGCTTTTTCAGGGTGGCGGGCTGTTTCGTTACCGTGCGCTATCACCCGAAACTTGCGCTGGCAGCACTGGTACCACTATCTTCTGGTATGCGCAGAGTTTAGCCTTCACCAAGCCTTTAAGAAAGGCGTGGTGTTCAATTAACGACACCATCTGACATTAAGTCTCGCTGCCGGCGCCATTCCAGCGAATTGCTACAGCGAACAACAGGCTGGCGGGATTGCGCCAGCAGATGAAAACAACCGGATGACAGTTGATTATGCTGCAACCGGGTGTCGATCGACTAATAGTGAGACAGTGATTATGCGAAAAATCAACGACAGACAAATCCTTGCAATTGTTGTCGCGTTTCTGACAGTCGCGTGCGATTCGGCGGACGATCAAAAAGATGGCGGAGAAATTTCCGTCCAGCACCTCCTCCTCGGTGGATACGTTATCGATGGCTCAGGCGGTGCACCCTATGCAGCCGATCTTGGTATCAACGACGGACGAATAGCCTTCATTGGCAATGCAACTACCGCCAATGTACGGTCGGACGATGAGATAGACGTCAACGGTCTCTGGATAACCCCGGGATTCATCGACGCGCATAGCCATGCCGAACTTGACAAGGATTATGGACGCGACGCATTGCCTTATCTCTACCAGGGGATCACGACAGTGGTGCTCGGAGCCGACGGCGAAGGTTCCAGCAACGTGGCAGAACGTATGGAACTGTGGCGGACAAACGGAATCGGCACCAACGGAATTCTCTATGTCGGTCACGGCAATGTTCGAAGTGAGGTCATGGGTGCGGCAGATCGTGCGCCTACTGGCGATGAGATGGCCGCAATGCAGGCGCTGGTCCGAAAAGGCATGGATGAGGGCGCATTTGGCTTATCTACCGGTCTTTTCTACGTTCCGGGGACTTATGCTTCCACCGAAGAAGTTATCACGCTCGCCAAAACCGCAGCTGAATATGCTGGCGCGATTTACGATACTCATGACCGCGACCTGGGGGCCGTTTACAAGGGAGTCGGCTACGACGCCTCGGTCAAAGAAGGTATTCGCATCACCGAAGAATCAGGACTGCGCGGTATCTTCAGTCACTACAACCTGCAGGGCGCACATAACTACGGCCGGGCAGACATCGGTGCCAAATACATCAATGATGCGCGCGCGCGTGGCGTTGACATCTGGGCGGCGCAACATCCCTATACGGCGACCCAAAGTAATCTGAGGTCGTACACCGTTCCTGACTGGGCAGCCGCCGGTGGGCAGGACGCCATGATTGAACGATTTGACGATCCTGAATTATCCGCGGACATTGCGGACGCCACGAACGCCATGCTGCAGATTCGCGGGGGTGCGGACAAGATCATGTTCGTCGATCCTCAACCGAATCTGAACGGCAAAACGCTTGCGGAGGTATCACGGGAACGTGAGCTGGCGCCGGCCCTCGCGGTCCAGCAGATTTTGCGGGAGAACAATAAAGTCGTCATGAACCTGGAACTTTATGATGACGACAACACGCGGCTGCTGGCAGAGGAAGCATGGATGATGACGTGTACTGACGGGCGAACGCCACGCCCCGATCAGCCGATTACGCACCCGCGCACGTACGGCTCTTTCGCGAAGAAAATGCGTATGCTCGTATTCGATTCCGGAACTTTGTCGGCAGAGTTTGTAATACGAAGCTATTCGGGACTTGCAGCAGACTTTTTTCGAATGCCGGACCGTGGATATCTGCGGGAAGGATATTTCGCCGATCTTGTCGTTCTCGATCCGGAAAAATATCGCGACCTGGCCACCTACGAATCACCACGTGAATTTTCCGTCGGCGCAGTTCATGTCGTTGTAAACGGCACGTTTGCGATCCGGAATGAAAATGCGACAGGAGCACTTTCCGGCCAACCCCTGACCAGGCCCTGACAGCGCTCAAATCTACGACCTGTCCTCGATGACGTTCACATTGAATGCCACCGAGATTCGTTCGCCATCGCCGACGTACGGGTGAACCATGTGCCTGACCCAGCTTGGCCAGAACAACATTCGACCAGGCACATTTTCGATGAGCGTGCGAGCGTCGAGGATCGTATTGTTGACTTGTACGTAGTTGGCCGCTTCGCGAGGGTCAAACAGTTCGATCAGGCCATTCCACGTGACATTCGGATCCGGATTGCCTGGCGTTACGTAGTAACAACCGGACCACATGCAATTCGGGTGAGTATGCGCAACGTTGTAGTCGCCGCTTCGGTTGATATTTGCCCAGGCATCTACCAACAGTTTGAACGAACGATTGCTGCTGTCACCTCGCAGAAGCACATGCAATAGATTGAAGGTCAGTTTCTCGATTCGCTGGCGAAAAGTCTCGATACAGGGTTCCGGCCACTGCATCAGATTGCCGGGAGACTGCCAGCCGCCGGCGTTCGAACGCACCACGTCTTTCCTGGCGAGTTTCTTCTCCTTCGTCAGAACCAGCTCGGCAAATTCCCTGTTGAAAGCGTCGCTCTCCGGCCAGTCATGCACGACAAGTGGCGTCGCGAAAATCATCGACAGGCTCTTGTTGATGTCGAAATCGGCTACCGGGTCTTCTGCCATAGTCATCCGTCCTTGTACGCCGGCAGTATGCCGTGCTGGCTGGCGATACTTCAAGTGAGTGGTACAGCAACTTAGTGCACCGCACTTACTGAATACGGCGAATCCTGGTCATCGCTCCGCTGCCCTCGACACGAAGCTGATCGTCCCCGAGCAATCCTTTGCTAATGGTGACTTCGAAGTCACCATCCTTCGGATACCGAAATCGCCGTCCTTCAATCTGCCGCCAAACCTGGCCGTCGTCGAAGTGGAAGTAAAGGACGTTGTACCGGCCTTTTGAAACTTCAACAACTTTTGCCGTCACGACAACTGGCGGATCATCTGTTTGACTTTCGACGGGCTCGACTACTGGACCATTCCGCAGCGTTGATTGCGTGACCGCCGGTATCGGACCGTTTCGTTCCGGTTCGTCCGTCACCTGGGTCGCCTTTGCAGACGTAGCAACAGTGCCAGATGCGGCCGCGTCCGTGCGCGACATCTCTGTCGCTGGTTTCGCCGCCACTGGCGATACATCAGACGCATCGATAGGGTCGGTATTCCCCGGTTCGACAATTACGGAATCGATGCCCGCTGAAGTCAGCGCTTCGAAACAGGCCAGCTTCAGCTCCGCCGATGCCTTCTCAGCACATCGCTCCAGGTCGCCCTGGTCGACCGTCTGGGCGACCGATACGGCGGACGCCATCAAACACAACATCGTTGGAAAAGTTGTTTTGTAACGAATACTCATCTGCCTCGCCCGGCCTCTCGTTGCTAAGCTGATCCGTCCTCTTTCGATTACCTGTGGGCGGTCATATCAACCCGATGGACTTTTCACGGCGCCAAACGGAAAAGAGGGGCGCAAGGCCCCTCTCGTCTTTGTGCAAACTCCGCGAATCAGAATCCCTGCACGAACCTCAGGTAAACGATCTGGCCGCGAATATCATGTCCGGCCCGATCATCGTATCCCGGTCTGTCAATATTCGCCAAAGTATTCCCCTTCGGAATAGGAACGCCGAGTTTGTCGTTACGGAACAACGCCGGTGGATCCTCGTCCGTCAGGTTGTTCACGCCAACCGTGAGTCGGGTGTCGCCGTCCCCGATAAGGCCAGGGAGCAATATGGAATATTGAACATCCAACGTGGTCCAGGCTTCAACTTCCGCCGGGAAGGCCGGACTGCTCTGGTCGTTCCCGTAGCTGTCGATGTAACGCGCAGTGATACTTGCAGAATGATCGCCCATCAACCAGGTAGCGCCGACATGACCACGCAGTTCAGGCATCGTCGAAAAGTTATTCGAGAAATTCCTGCTGCCTGCGCCGTCGAACACCGGGCTGCCGTTCTGCTTGTCAACGTCGAAATTCAATACCTGCGTTGCCGAGAGATCGAAGATCAAAGTGCTGTTTCCGACGTCCAGCGTATAGTCGGCGTTCAGGTCAAAACCGTCAGTCTCTACCTGACCGATATTGACGAACTCCGAGTTAACCTGGCGTAACTGACCACCCGCATCGCGGATAACGGCCGGATCGTTCGGAATTCCATCGTCAAGGCAGTCGTTGTTGACGATAGCCTGTGCGCTGTTGCCCGGGGCGATCAGGTCGGTGTAGTCGAAATTCCAGTAATCAAGGCTGGCCCTGAAACCGCCCTCAGTTTGAAAGACAACACCGAAATTGTAGTTGTCTGCCGACTGCGGTTTGAGACCTGGCGAACCAACGACGCTGACCGAGATATTGTTTTGAATGCCGTTGTCAAAACATACGAGTGAACCGCCAGGGCCGGTCGGTGATGCCGGGTCGTTAACAAAAGCAGATGATGTTGCCTCTGCTGTCTGTCGGACCGTCGGTGCCTGGAATGACGTACCCCAGGAGCCGCGGAAGCCCAGCCAGTCGAGCGGCCGGAATTCGAAGGACACTTTAGGGTCTGTCGTCGAACCGATGCCGCCGCCATAATCCTCCTGGCGAACGGCGAGTTGCACCTCTACAAGATCACCGATTGGCACGATGACTTCACCAAAGAATGCCGTCACATCCTGCGATCCGGAGATGAAGTTCGAAATGCTCTCCTCGCTGGATTCGCCGGCTCCACCCAATGAATCCGGTACGGATTCGATTGTCACATCTCTGAATTGTCCGCCAACCGCGGCGCTGACGGTGTTGCCACCTAACTCGAAGATCTCGCCACTGGCCACGATATCGAGAACTACTTCGCGGGTCCGTGTGGTGTCAACGCTGCGCTGATCGAATTTAGCCGTCTTAATCTGGTCATTACCAGCAATCGATATGCCGTCTTTCGGCGATATCAGATTGGGGTCTGATATACGCGTGCCGAACGGGTTCCACTCACCATCTTTGACCATTTGCTGGAAGATATCTGACCGGTAGTTGTGTGCGCCGTCTGAAACCCGTGTGCCGCCCGCATAAGATAATGACCCGTTGACATACCAGCCATTATCAAATTCGTATTCCAGGCCATTGATGAATCGAACGTAGTCGAGTTGCCGGCGAATCTTCGACGTCTTCTCGTTGTGATTAACGTCAATGCCGAACGGGCGGGCAATGGCACGCAGGTCGGATGCCGTGTGGATTGCCGGATCCCAGCTCGCCGGATCGATCCAGTTCAGACCACCTGGCGTCGCCGGATCCGCGATGAAGAAATTGAATGGATGGCTGCTAAGAATCGTAAATCCGCCCCCCGTTGCCTGGCCGGTGTTGAAAGTACCGCCGCCATCGGAGCGCCGGATCGTGTTGTGCGAGAAGCTGGCCTCCGCAAAATACGTCAACTGATCCGAGAAGTTATAGTCAAACTCGGTAAACACCTGCACCCGTTCTTCGGCGGAAATGACCGAAACCTGGTCGACGAAGTTATAACGACAGAAAGTGTCAGTCGGGCTGCGCTTGATACCACCGGCGGCCAGACAGTCAGCATCCGGCACGTTCACCGCTCCAGCAACGTCCGTCGCCTCGCCATTCGGTCCGATCGTCGCGCGACGATAGGTGCCTGGCGAGCCGGTGGACGATACAAATCTGGACTGACTGGCATCACCATTTACGTCGTCACCGATCAACCGAGTGTGCATCCAGTCGAAATCGGAACGATCCTGAAAGTCCTGGTTGTAGTAAGTGGCGTAGATATTGAAACCACCCTTGTCATCGGCAAACTGGGAACCTGCCGCAATATTGAAGTCGTACGTTTCAATTTCCGAGAATGAGCCACCGCCCGAAATCTCGAAACCTTCGAAGCCTTTACGGGTAATGATATTGGCTACGCCAGACACAGCCTGCGACCCATACAGTGCAGATGCGCCGTCTGTCAGCACTTCTATGCGCTCGATCATGGCGATCGGAAACTGATTGATGTCGACAAAGTCGTTACCGGTCGCATCGGCAACCGCCGCAACGCCCGCACGACGGCCGTTGAGCAAAGTCAGCGTCGAGCCCAATCCCAAATTACGGATATTGAACATCGCGCTACCGGCCACAGAGTTGGTTTCATTGTAAAACTGTGAACCACTGTTGACGCTCAGGTCCTTGAGGACTTCTACCGGCTGGTTGACGCCCATCGACGCGATCGATTCTGCGTCCAGCACCTGGATCGGCACGCGGCCTTCAAATCCGGAACGCCGTATATGCGAGCCGGTAACGGTAATTTCTTCGATGCGTTCATCACCGTTGTCCTGCGCCAAAACTGGCGGCGCGGTGCCGAGTGCGATGGCGATGCCGGTTGAAATTGCAGTCGCCTTAAATGTCTTGCTAGCCATAGGATGATTCCCCTGATCCTGTAGTTAAGTGACATCTGCATTCATGCAACCGGGATAAACTGATACGCACAAATACAAACTGTTGTGAAAATGTGTCATCTTTATGTCAGATTGGATTCGCGGATTCGAATCCGTGCCCGCTCCGTGGGCGATTACGTACTTTTACTGAATTTAACCATTCTTTAGTACGTGGTTTTACTTATTCGTTCGCTCTCCACAGGGAATCTAAGCCCGCAGGCACGGGCTGTCAATCCAACTTCGGGTTATTTGCCAAATTGGCCCGGTACGATCACGTGAAACCTTTTTTCGTGGGAAGCCGGACCATCGGACATGATCGCGTTGTTGCACTTCAGCAACACGGTCGATCGGCGGTATAACCAGACTAGTTTCGGTAGTCCAGCGGTGGCGGCCGATCGCCGAGCAGTGCTTCATAGTGAAAATCTTTGCCACGTCGCTCGTCGAATTCCTGTCTGGCTGCGTCTCTCAGTTCTTCGTTCTGATAGAGCTCGATTGCGGCGAGAGAAAGCGTTTTGGCCGCCGATTGCGCACCTTTGTATCCAATTGTCATGCCACTTGCCGCCGTGGATTGCCAGCTGTGTGCCGATGTACCCGGCACCCACGTCGCTGTGCTGATGCCCGCTGTCGGCACCGCGATTGACACATCACCAACATCGGTGGAACCATACCCGAGACTCACCATGTAGGGCTGGACGATCTCCTCGCTGCCGAGCGCGAGGTCCGGGCGATTGAGCGTTTGGTAGATCTCTTCTGCAAATGCCTGTTCATGATCGTTGTAACTGATGCCGCCAACGATTCGGATTTTCTCATCCATCATTTTTGCAAGGGTTTCGTTGAGCATCAAAGAGTGATTTCCATGAATGATCTCCCATTCCACTTCGGTGCCGGTACCCATCGCGGCGCCATTGGCTGCGGCTTCCACACGGTCCCAGATTTCCCTGACCATCGTCGCATCAGGATGTCTCACGTAGTAAAAGACCTCGGCGAAATCGGGCACAACGTTAGGGGCGTTCCCGCCATTTGTAATCACGTAGTGAATTCGCGTCTCCTGTGGCACGTGTTCGCGCATCAGGTTGATCATGTTATTGAACGCTTCCACGCCATCCAGCGCCGAACGCGCTTTTTCCGGCGAACCAGCCGCATGTGCGGAAATGCCGCGAAACCGGAATTTTGCCGACCGGTTGGCTAATGTCGTTTCCGCTCCGGCCGAATTCCTGTCTCCCGGATGCCAGTGCAACGCGATATCGACGTCATCGAACAGGCCCTGGCGCACCATGTAGACCTTGCCGCTGCCGCCCTCTTCGGCCGGCGTCCCATAAAGTCGGATCGTCCCCGGCGTACCGGTTTCCTCAAGCCAGTGGCGAACTGCGATAGCGGCGCCGGTGGAGCCCGCGCCGAACAAATTGTGCCCACAGGCATGACCGGCAGTTTTACCATCGATCAGCAGGCGCGAAGGCACCGCGTCCTGGTTGATGCCGGGAAGCGCATCAAATTCCGCCAGAATGGCGATCACAGGGCCGCCACTGCCGTACGTAGCGGTGAATGCCGTTGGAATACCTGCGACACCGGCCTCAATTGTGAATCCTTCTGCATCCAGCGTTTGTTGCAGCAGCGTGGAACTCCGGGTTTCCTGGTAACCGACTTCCGCGAACTCCCAGAGCGCGCGCGCAAGATCCGCCGTACTTTCGTATCGACTGTCGATGTAATCCTGCACGCTGTCGTTATCCTGCGCGCTCGCCGACAATGCTGACGCCACAAGGGCAGCACTCGCCAGCAATTTGAATATCCAATTCATGGCTTCTCTCCCGTTGAGTCCTATTGGTAATTCAGTCATCGCTCAAAGTAAAGTTTGCTAAGCTCGTACAGGTTCCAGCTGCGCCGGAGATATCACTGATGAAATGCCCACAAATTCTAGGTGCCGTGATGCTGATTGCGGGTGTAACGATTGCTGTTCCCGGCGTCAGTCAACACCGCAGTGCAGACGAAGAGTTCACCATGGCACTTACGGGCGACTCGATCATTACGCGCAAGTTATCGGTTTACAATGAACCCGAATTCCTCCAGATGATCGAATTGCTGCGCTCTGCTGACGTTGCATTTACTAATCTCGAGATGCTGTTTCACGACTATGAGCCCTACCCGATGGCGGAAAGCGGCGGCACGTATATGCGTGGTGCCCCGGAACTCGCGAACGAACTCGCATGGGCCGGAATCGACCTGGTATCGCGCGCCAACAATCATGCAGGGGACTACGGCACGCTCGGACTGCAGCTGACCACGAAATACGTTGAACAAGCCGGACTCGTACACGCCGGTGTCGGCATGAGCCTTGCCGAGGCACGGGAGGCGAAGTTTCTCGAAACCGCCAAAGCCCGGGTCGCGTTGATCTCGGTCTCGTCGAGTTTCGCGAATCACATGCGTGCCGGCCAATCGCGCGACGACGTCCCGCCACGACCGGGCCTTAATCCGCTGCGGTACAAGACGACCTATGTATTGCCGCCCGCGGATTACGAAAACATTCGCGACAGCGGAGAATCGCTCGGTCTGTTCAAGGACCAGGATGGAGTTGCCACCGGGACCAAAGAGGACAAGCCCGGCGAAATGGAGCTTTTCGGCCGCAACTTCGCCAGTGGCGAAACGCCGATGGTACGCATGGACGCTAATCAGGATGACGTCGCGGCCATCAGCGCGGTTGTCAACAACGCGAGCCGAGTCGCCGATTTCACGATCGTGACAATTCACGCGCACGAGCACGCGGGCCGTCGTGAACTCTCTCCCGAATTCCTGACGACGTTTGCGCGGGCAATGGTGGAAGCCGGCGCCGATGTTTTCGTCGGCCACGGCCCTCACGCGCTTCGGGGGATAGAGATCTACCGGGGCAAGCCAATTCTCTATAGCCTGGGTGACTTTCTGTTTCAAAACGAGTCCCTCGCGCGACTGCCATCCGAAAACTACGAAAGCTATGACCTGGATGAAAATGCGCACGTCGCCGATTTCAACGACGCCCGGTATAAAAACGATACCGAAGGTTTCCCCGCCATACCCGAGATCTGGGAGGCAGTCATTGCCGTGCCGAAATTCCGCAATCGTCAGCTCTCCGAACTCGCGCTTTACCCGATCAGTCTCGGATTTGGCAAGCCGCTCCAGGTCCGCGGCCGACCTGTGTTTGCCAACAAAGATCTTGGCGAAAAAATTATTGGAGACTTGCGACGATTATCGGAACCGTATGGCACCACAATCGAAATGCGTCGCGAGATCGGCTATGTTCAAATCAACGACGACAACTGACTGACCTGACAGGAAACTCAACCATGCACAGAATCGCACCATTTGCCTCATTTGCTTTGCTGACATCATTTGCAGCTATGGCGCAGGAATTAACGGACCCGGAAGTCTTTCCCGAGTACGTGGCCGAGGCCGAAGCGATAACCGCAAATCGGCGCGTGCAGCAGGCGATGGAACACATTGTTGCAATCGAACCGCAATCGCGAGAGGACCTGGTTGAGCTGACCGAAATTCCCGCGCCACCGTTTGAAGAGCAGGCGCGAGCAGAGCGATTTGCCGAGATGCTTCGCGAATCGGGGCTGACCGATGTGACTATAGACGATGTCGGCAATGCCATTGGCAGACGTCCCGGTCGGACCGGCAATCGAGTGATTGCCTACAGCGCACACCTCGACACCGTGTTTCCGTCGGATACAGACGTCACCGTTCGATATGACGATGAGAAAATGTATGCGCCCGGAATCGGTGACAATACTCGTGGCCTCGTTACAATACTTGGCGTCCTTCGTGCCATGGAACATGCCGGCATCGAAACGGAAGCGGATGTTCTGTTTGTCGGCAACGTCGGTGAGGAAGGTCTCGGTGACCTGCGCGGCGTAAAACACCTGTTTCGCGATGGTGCTGAAAAAATTGACACGCTGATCGCCGTCGATGGCGGAGAGTCCACCCGAATCGTTTACGGTGGCGTTGGCTCCCACCGCTACAAGATCACGTTCCAGGGTCCCGGCGGACATTCCTGGGGGGCGTTCGGACTTGCGAATCCGCATCATGCACTGGGGCGCGCGATCCAGATATTTGACGAAAATGCACCGACTGTTACATCTGTTGGCGAAAAGACAAGTTACAACATCGGACGAATTGGTGGTGGGACGTCCATCAATTCCATTCCATTTGAATCCTGGATGGAAGTCGACATGCGCTCCGGCAGCCAGGACAAACTGGACGACATTGATGAGGTACTCAAAGCGGCTGTTGAGCAGGCATTGCAGGAAGAAAACGCCGGTCGCCTTGACGGGCCAGAACTAACTGTCGATGTCGATCGTGTCGGCACTCGCCCTGCGGCTGAAGGTGATTCAACTTCACCGGTAGTTCAGCGGGCGATGGCGGCGACTTTGGCGTTCGGCGTACAACCGAGTCTCAGGATCTCCTCTACAGATTCCAACCTGCCAATTTCCAAGGGCATTCCTGCGGTAACCATGAGCAGAGGCGGCGTTAGCGGCAATTCCCATTCGCCGGACGAATGGTGGCAAAACGTAGACGGCCACATCGGTATTCAGATCGGGCTGGTCACGCTTCTGGCGGAGGCCGGACTGGCAAATTAACCGTTCTCGCTGGCCAGGGCTGGCAGTATGGGCAGGTCATTGGTTGTTTGATCAACCGCGTGGCACCAGGCGAGAAAGTCTGTTTCCATCATGGGTTTGCCAATAAAAAAGCCCTGTGCG
Source organism: Pseudomonadota bacterium (assembly GCA_027621915.1). Lineage (GTDB taxonomy): Bacteria > Pseudomonadota > Gammaproteobacteria > Steroidobacterales > Woeseiaceae > SZUA-117. Next base: position 114,046 of record JAQCAD010000003.1, on the reverse strand, counting down.
AGGTCGCAACCGTATTTCGCAACCATGAGCAGCTGCTGCTCCGTCTCTACGCCTTCAGCGACTACGTCCAGCCCCATCGCTTTGCCAAGTGCGACGATCGCCTGAACCACTTTCGCATTGGTTTCGGATTCTGTCAGGCGCTCCACGAAGGACTGGTCAATCTTCAGCGTCTGAACCGGGAGATCGGCAAGATAACTGAGTGACGAGTATCCGGTGCCGAAATCATCGATGTGAATGCCGACACCATACTTTGACAAGTCCCGCAACACTGGTTCGGCTATCGTAAGATCCTCGAGCAGCACAGTTTCGGTCAGCTCCAGGTTCAGGAAAGACTGTTCAACATTGTCTTTCTCAAGAATTGACTGGATGATTTCGACGAGCTTGTGATTTCTGAGTTGATGCGCCGACAGATTGACACTAACCGGTACGTCCCAGTTGAATTCTGCTTTCCATCGTGAGACGGCGCTACTTACGTATCGCAATACCGACTCGAACAGCAGATCGGAAATACCCATCTCCTCCGTCAATGGCACGAAATCCACCGGTTGTACGATCGTGCCGTCCGGCCGCAGCCATCGTGCCAGCGCTTCGACTCCGGCAATCTTTCCGGTCAGCAGAGACAGCTGGGGCTGGAACCACGTAATGATTTCGCCGTTCTCCAGCGCCTGTCGCAATTCCGACTGAAGATCGAATTCGTAAAGAGCACGATTATGCATTTCGCGGTGATACCAGGTAACGCAGCGCCCTGGTTGCCGCATGGAACGATGAAGCGCGGCTTCCGCGCAGCTGAATACCGTTTTCGAATCGCTCCCATGAACCGGATGCCAGGCCACACCGATACTGCTCTTAAGATACAGCTCTCTGCCGCGCAGAAGAAATGGCTCTTCAATACTGGTCCTGACACGCTCTACAATTTCTTCGAGTTCATTGTTGTCTTTGATTCCTGGTACAAGACAGGCGAATTCATCTGCACCAAACCGGCCGACGATGGAATGTTGTGCATCGGGCAGGTCCTGGCATGTTCTGACCAATCGCTTGCCAATCGCACCGAGCAGCTCGGTCCCGGATTTGTAACCCATCGTTTCATTCAGGAAGCTGAATCGATCTATGTCGAGCAACAGAACCGCGGTCTGCAGGTTAGAATCAGTGGACGCATCGATTAGTAATTGCAACTCATCCAGCAGCTTCAGCCGATTCGGCAGATGTGTGACAGGATCGTAATAAGCAAGCTTGTGCAGCGCCTCGGTTCGTTCCCATACGCGTTGTTCGAGAACGTCATTGGCCCGCCGCAGCGCCAGGTCTGAATGCCATTTGCCGCAAAGAGCGGCTGCCAACTGACGACATTCAACTGCATGAAACGGCTTTTTGAAGAAGAATATTCGATCCGCCGGCGGAACTACCTTACCTAGATCTTCCGGTTCCGGACTCAGCGATCCCGTTACAATGACGATGTTGACGTTTCGATCGAGTTCGCGAATTTGTCGCGCGGCCTCAATGCCATCGATGCCCGGGGGCATGCGAATATCGAGAAATACAATGGCATACGGGCGACCGACCTTGACGGATTCGCGAACGGCATCAACTGCTGCTTTCCCCTGGTTTCGCGACTGAACGTCAAACCTGGCGGCACCGTTCTCATCGGTATCCTCGCCAAACAAGACTTTCTCAAGGTCGCCGAGCGTCGATGTCGCGCAGTCGGGTTCGAATCCTTCGCCGAGACAGCGCAGGTACTCGCCAATTAGCATCGCGTCATCGTCTACGACGAGGATGCGGTTGGTGGAAGTCATTTCCGGTGTCATTTTCGCCATATTCCTTTAATGCGACCCAATCATTCCGACGACATCTTCAGCCAGCTTCATGAAAGATAACGGTTTGTTGAAGTAATGGAGTTTCATTGGTGGCGGTACGCGGCGTTCAAGTTCGGCGCGCGGCACATCCGAAAAACCGCTGACGAAAACAATCGGCACATCCGGGTCCATTTTCCGAATCTGGCTGCCGGCCTCAACGCCATCGATTCCGGGCGGCATCCGAACATCGAGAATTACAACATCGAACGGATTTCCATCGTTCGCGGCCTCCTTTGCCATATCGATCGCATCCTGCCCCTGCCTGCAAGCCACGATGTCGAATTTTTGAATGTCGCCTGTGACATTTTCGACATCAAACAACTCGGCGTCGAGTGCATCGAGTGCTTTCATGTAGTCGGTCGCCTCGGATTCTCCGAATGCCTCGCGATAGCACGCGAGAATAATCTCGTCGTCATCGGCGATCAGCACCCGAATGGTGGCGTCGTTCGATAGGGTATTCATGTCAATCCTCCCTGTGCTGCGGGTAGCAGTACATGAAATGCGGCACCGCGACCGGGCCCGTCGCTTTCTGCCTGTATGCGGCCGCCCATTGCAGCAAGTGCGTTGGCGCACCAGTGCAATCCCAGACCACTGAAATTTCCCTCTTTGGAGGAAAATCCTCGTTGAAAAATTTTCTCACTGGTTTCAGCATCGAAGCCGCTACCTGTATCGCTCACCGTAACGCGAACCATTTTCCTGTCGTCGATCAATTCCTCACGAGCATTAAGCGCGATCCGCCGAACGCCTGCGTTACTGCGTTCGATCGACTCATAGGCGTTCAGAATCAGGTTACCCATCACCTGCAACAGGCCTACCCGGTGCGCGCGGACACTCAATGTGCGGATGCCGGCCTCAAGACTTAGCTCAACGTCCGGCTCGTCAATTCTTGGGATCACCAGGACAGCTTCGTCGAGAACTTCGTCGAGGCTCAGCTTTTCGATCACCGGCGCGACGTGAGCATATTTCTCCTGATCCGCAAGAATTGCCTCGACCTGCCGCGCCTGTTTTGAAGCAACACCAAGATTGTCTGCAGCATCTGCATTGGTCGCTTCAATGTGTGAAAAGGCAGACTCGATGTACTTGAAAAGTTTCACTTCACGATCGGCCGGGCAATCAGGACTTGTCAATTCCTCGACTGCCTGTTTGACTCTCAGCTTTCCGGCTGCACCCAGGTTTTTCGCCAGTCTGTCAATGCCGTTGATCAGCGGCGTCATGGCATTTCTGATGTTGTGCAGGACCTCGGCCGCATTGTCGGCCTTGCCTGCCTTGAACGATTGATCAAGCAGGAGTTTGCGAGCCTCATGCAATTCACCGGTCAGTTGGTCGAACTCGCTGGCCAACTCACCAATTTCGTCATTTCGAATGTCATTCAGTTTATGAGTGAGATCGCCACTTTTTCGGATCGCCTGAATGTGACTGGCCAGTCCTTCGAGTGGCAATACAATAATTCGGCGCAGCAGAAACCATGTCATGAAGGACACAATGAGTGCCGCCAGACCGAGGAACAACAACGCCCCGCTCACGGTATTTTTTCCGAGTATTGAAATATTTCTCGGTGTGACAACCTGTAACTGAAGCAGCGGGTCGCCAAACAGGTCGACTAACAGGCCGGTGCTGGATATCTCGTTTTCAGCCGTCTTATGAATGACGGTCACGTTGCCGGACGCGTTGAGAGCCGCCTGGTATTCCCTGGCAATCGATGCATTGGGTTCAATCTGCTGCCATGAAAGGCGGACTTCGGTTCTCTCACGCAGCACGCTGGTGCGCGCGTCGTCCATTAGCTGGCCCATGATCATCGCGCCGGAGATCGGTCCACTGCCATCGCTGTGGGCAATTGGCCAGGAGCTGATCATCATTGGTCCGAGCGCCGTTCGAACCAGGCCATCGACGTGACCACTGGCATCGGTGTGCTCGAGCAGGTAATCCGCCGTCGTCATTCCAGGCTCCAGGATCTGCAGACTGTCCGGACCTAGGTTTTCATCGTCGTGGAAGACCTGGCCCCAGACCAGGTTACGGTCCGTATCGTAGACGGCGAGCAGGTTCAGGCCGAGATTGGCCAATGTAGGACGATTGAGGTTGGAATCGCGAAACGCCGGGTATTCACCGCGAACGAAGTCGAATGCGTCGTCCCATAAACCCCAGTCGCCAGTGATCGCGCTGAGATTTCGCAGGTCGTTCTGTATGGCCCGTTCGGCCCGGATCAGGTTCGTACGGGCTTCGCTTATTTCGAGCTGGTCAAATGCCGGGGCGATGACGCCATCTAAAGTGCTGTAGATAACCAGTGCCAAAACCGCCATGACGCCGGTCAATGTCAGCGACACCTTCTCCTGCAGCGATTTTCTGGCCACCCGGTTTGACATAATAATCCGGCCTACAAAACATAATGTCAGCGGAGAATATTAGAGGTCAGTCGTAACGACTGGTGTGATCCAGTGCGCTTTACAAAGTTTTGCTTTCGTAAAATATAACGCCCTGCAGGGAAGGCAGTTACCGGCTGCGCGAATCGATTTCCAGCCATTTGGTGTAGATGGCGTCAGACCATAGATTTTGAATCCATGCGATGACCGCCAGCCGTTCGTCGCGATTCAACGCCGCCGAAAATCCCGGCATGACGCCGCCAAATTGCGCGCCACCACTGGCAATGGTTTCGTCGAGTACATCCAGTGGGTGATGCCAGGTATGTGCCGACCCATTCAGAGGCGGCGGCGGATAGTTCCCGTCAGGTCCGGTAACTCGCCATTCGGCAGTTGCGCTTCCATCAACCGCATGACAGACGGCGCAATGAGCCTGGTACAGCCCGAGCCCGTGCTCAACCTGCTCGATCGAATACCAACGACCGGCGACGGGCGTCGATGGAATTTCGGGCTTGCCGCAGGCTGCAACCAGCAAAACAGCGGCAAAACAAGTGATTCGGTGCATTGAAACTTACCTGCGAACGTGTCGCCCAAGCGTATTGGCGCATGGGTCGTAAATCCAGAGTCAAATTCACATTTGTGCGAATACGCGCAACAAGATAGTTGATAATCGGGTCAGGTAGACAAACCAAACTGGGAAATTCAATGAAAGCGTCCGATCTGCTCGTCAAATGCCTGGAAGAAGAAGGCATCGAATACATATTCGGGGTTCCCGGTGAGGAAAACGCGGACTTCATGATGTCACTGGAGCAATCCGCAAGCATCAAATTCATTCTTACGCGCCATGAACAGGGGGCAGCATTCATGGCGGAGGTTTATGTTCGTCTGACCGGCAACCCGGCCGGTTGTCTCGGCACACTGGGGCCCGGTGCGACCAACCTGATAACCGGCGTCGCCAATTCGAATATGGACAGGGCGCCAATGCTGGTGCTTACCGGCCAGGGATCGACCGATCGCCTGCACAAAGAATCGCACCAGATTATGGATGTCGTCAGCATGTTCCGTCCCGTCACCAAGTGGGCCGCAACTATTCTGAACGCAGATACGATTCCCGAAATTGTACGAAAAGCGGTTCGTGTCGCACGTTCAGAGAAACCAGGCGCTGTGCACATTGAACTTCCTGAAGACATTGCGAGTTTGGAAACGAGCAAATTGCCGATGAAGCCGCGTCGGTTTCGACGCTCGGTTCCGGACGACAAAGTTGTCGACAGGGCGTTCGCAATGATTTGCAGCGCCAAGCGACCGGTCATAATCGCCGGGAATGGCTGTATCCGGCGACGAGCAAGCAAGCAACTTCGACTATTCTGCGAGCAAACCGGTATTGGTGTAGTCAGTACATTCATGGCGAAAGGCTCTGTAGATATGGACGCGCCCTACTGCCTCTATACTGTCGGGCTCGGCAGCAAGGACCGGGTCTCTCGAGCGATCGACGACGCCGACCTGGTCATCACGCTGGGTTTCGACATGGTCGAGTATCACCCGCAACTCTGGAATCCACACGGCAACAAGAAAATCATTCACGCAGATTTTCTTCCGGCAGAAATTGATGAGTATTACCACCCGGAGATCGAACTTGTTGGTGACCTCGCACACACGATGTGGATGCTCAATGAACGCATGGACGACTCGGTCGAATTGAAATTCGATTTCAAGAATCAACGAGATTGTCGCGACGTGATGGGCCGGGATTTCGCGGAATACAAAGATGACCAGACGGAGGGTTCCATTCGGCCACAAAAGGCGCTGTGGGACGTGCGCCAGGTGATGGGGGCGGAGGATGTGCTGCTATCCGATGTCGGTGCGCACAAGATGTGGATTGCACGACACTATCAATGTCACGAACCCAATACCTGCCTGATTCCTAACGGTTTTTGCTCGATGGGATTTGCTCTCCCCGGTGCAATCGCCGCCAGTATCGTGCACCCGGACAGGCGCATTCTGGCCATCGCCGGCGACGCCGGGTTTCTGATGAATGTGCAGGAAATGGAAACTGCGAAACGCCTCAACAGCAATATCGTCGTATTGGTGTGGGCCGACAATGAATACGGCCTGATCGCGTGGAAACAGGAAACTCATTTCGGTCGCCATACCGACCTTTCGTTTGGTAACCCGGACTGGCTTCAGTTGGCAAGCGCGTTTGGCTGGAATGGTTATTACGTACCAAATAGCAGGGAATTTTCTGAGAAACTCGAACACGCATTTAATGAGCCGGGCCCGAGCCTCGTCGTCATCCCAATCGACTATCGTGAGAATGCGCTGTTGACGAAAAAACTTGGCGAAATTACGTGCACGATTTAGACCCGGCCACCAGGATTCGCCTTGAAAGCTTCCTGCTGCGCGGTCATCGGAAAATGTTATTTTCCGCTGGCTTTCTCAACCAGTTCAATTTCGAACAAGCTTGGCCAATTTTTGCCTGTCACGAATATTCGTTCTGCTTCGGCGTCGTAGGCAATTCCGTTCAATACATCTGTACCCGGTGATTTTCGATCGGTCTCCTGCAAGATGCCAGAGAGATCGATCAGCCCGACGACATCGCCGGTCTCAGGGTTGATCTGCAGGATCAAGTCTGTCTGCCAGACATTGGCGAAAATTTTTCCGTCAATCCATTCGAGTTCATTTAGATTTCGAACCTCGCGACCCCTCAATCGGACTGTCAAACTTTTCGTTACCTTGAATGTCTTTGGGTCGAGGTAACGGAGTCGCGCTGTGCCATCGCTCATGATGATATGAGATGGGTCGCGGGTCAGCCCCCATCCTTCGCCGTCGTAGCTGAAGGTTTCCTGTTGCTTAAAATCGTCAAGTCCAAAAACAAACCCCTTTCCTGATTTCCACGTTACGCTGATCAGGCGGTCATTCCAGTCGACAACACCCTCACCGAAATACTGGTCCGCCAGATCGAGTTTTTTGAGCACTTCACCTGTTTCGAGAGATACCTTGCGAACAGACGAGTGTCCACGCAATCCGGTACTTTCATAGAGGGCGCCATCTCTGAAAAACAGACCCTGCGTGAATGCGTTTCTATCGTGTGGATAAACATTCGCGACGCGGTATCCGTAGTACACGATCTCGCCGGCGTGTAGCCGGGTGCTCGATAAAAACGCCAGAAGGAACAATGAGATAAGAGTTTTGCAGCGCATTTGCGTACTAGAAACCATAACGATCAGGATGTCCATACCGAGCCCCGAATATCGCGATGTGCGCCGAGCGTTTTGTGGATTTAGTAAAGTACAGACAATGACCACCTGCGCAAAATTCTGTATCGGTAAGGGCCCAGGCACTTTCGTGAAACTAATTGTGTATTTTCGCCCCGGGCACGAATATTCTTACGCCGCCCCACCCGCTCACTTAGTAACCTGCACACCCTAGCGAGACCCTGCAAATCACTGTGGACTGGATACATACCTTAGCCGGGTTCTTTGTCGGCGCGATCGTCGGCATGACCGGCGTCGGTGGCGGCGCGCTTATGACGCCGATTCTCGTTTTGATGTTCGGCGTGTCACCTGCGTTAGCCGTCGGCACTGATCTGTGGTTCGCCGCGCTGACCAAGTCTGTTGGCGGTTTCATGCATCAGCGACATGGCAGCGTGGACTGGGAAGTGTTTCGGCGTCTGTGTCTCGGCAGTCTGCCGACATCCCTGGTTACGCTGGCGTGGCTACATTACGCAGGCATCAGCCAGGTCAAACAGGGATTGCTTTTGACGGCACTTGGCTTCGTGCTTGTACTCACCGCTTTCGCCATCCTGTTCAGGAGCAAGACTCACGCTTTAGGTGCCCTGCTTCGGACGCAGGCGCCCGATGGGTTCAAGCGCACACAGCCGATGTTGACCGTTTTGGCCGGGAGTATTTTGGGCGTCCTGGTCACCCTTACGTCTGTTGGCGGCGGCGCACTGGGAATCGTTATGCTCGTGTTTCTGTATCCCTTTCGGTTGAGTCCTGCGCGCCTCGTCGGAACGGACATCGTGCACGCGATTCCGTTGACGATTGTCGCTGGAACTGGCCACCTCTTGATGGGAAATGTCGACTTCCTTTTACTTGGAAAACTTCTGCTCGGATCCGTGCCAGGCATTATCGTCGGCTCGAAGCTCAGTACGATGGTTCCTGAGGCAATGTTACGGATTGCCATTGCTGTCATTCTGTCGATCGTCGGCATCAAGCTCGTTCTGTACTAGGTATCCTCTGATTAGTTCGAAATCCTAAGTCGTTGCGAGCGCAACGACGCAATCTCTTACATTGTATTCAATGGCTTAAAGACTGCTTCGTCACTTCGTTCCTTGCAATGACGAATTAATCAGAGGCTCCTTAGCTCAAAACTTCCCCGGTCGCGTGCCAATGGGCACAATCCGGCGTGAGTCTTTCGCTCACAACGTTTTCGTATTTCTGGAGATCTTCGGGCGTCAACGTGTCACGCCAGCGACCATTCGTTCCTTTGTATACGAAGTTCTGGAGCCCGCCTTTGAATAAGTCATTGAACATCGGAGAAAGCGTAGCGGCATTATTTTTCATATAGTCGAACGTGCAATGCTCCACGATGTCTGGCCAACGCTCCTCGTCAATTTCTATTTCGAGGAATGCTGCCATGCGGCGAATTTCACCCTCCATGTCCGCTTTGAGGCTGTTGTAGTGAAAAAGTCGGACATTCGGTACGTCGCGGATATCCCACCAGGACTGAATATGCGACCAGTAAGACCAGTCGTGCAGTCCATCGTCGTCGAGCCAGCTATGAAAGAATTCGCGGACGTCGCCGGCAGGCGGCTCAAGCGGCGGACCGACACGACCTGGCACGCTGTTGATCATGTCGAAGAATTGCGGCGTCGTATGCATCAAGTGGTTGTACCAGCTCCAGACGACATCCTTCGCGTCACGAGCCAGGAAAACGTACTTGGCTTTAGGTGAGATGGTCAGCGCGTCAGCCGGCAAATGAGATTTTAGAAAACGGCGATGCGTCTGTGCCTCGATGCCCGCCATCATGTCGTCCAGGGGTATGACGCGCATGTCTACTTATGGTGCAATGTCCATCGCCGGCAGATTTTCAGCGCCATTGAATATCAATTGAGAAACGATCTGCTGCGTCCACGTGGTCCCGGATTTGGCCCACGTATCGATGACGATATCGCCGTCGCGCATTTTGACGCCGTCCCAGCGGTCGGAGTCCATCATCATGTTATGCAGTTCGCGCGTTTTCTTCGGATAGGCTATGTCTGTACTTGTCATTATTACCTTCTCCATTTGGCCGACTGGCAGCGTTGGCTCCGGTCACTCATCGATTTGCTCTACAGTCAGCGGTAATCATTGATACGCATAATAGCTGAATGTCTGCTTTCGGGTGCAACACGGACGCGAGAAATCTAAAAAATCCAGCAGTCGTCTTTGCGAGGAGCCGCAGCCGACGAAGTAATCTGACGAATGCAGGGACATTCCTTACCTGCTGGCGAAAATACCGGAGTTGAAGGTGATCGGCCGAACGTCTTCGTTTGCATTCAAGGGAGAAAATGAGGACCTCCGAATTATTGGTCAATCGCTCGGCGTTACGACGCTGCTCGAAGGTTCAGTGCGAAAGTCAGGCGACAAGGTACGCATTACCGCGCAATTGATTGACAGCTCGGATGCCTCCCATATCTGGTCGGAAACCTATGACCGGACAATCACCGATATCTTTGCAGTTCAGGACGATGTTGCGGCTGCCATAATCGATGCATTGCAAATACACGTCAGCGCGAATCCTACTCGCGGGCGACCCACCGATAAGCCCGAAGCCTATGCGCTGTTTCTGAAAGGCCGAGCTTCGTTAAACGTTTTCGAGTACCGCAATGCCATAGAACTCTTTCAGCACGCGATCGAGCTCGACCCGAACTTTGCAGAAGCGAATGAGTCGCTGGCTTTTAGCTACTGGTGGCTTGGCCGATCGGCCGTCCAAGCAGCAGAAGGACAAAAGCTCATGGGTGAGGCCGCCGCCAAGGCGCTTGCCATTGATCCTGACCTTGTCCTGGCGCAAGCGATGTACCAGTCAGGAAACATCGAGACATGGTCGTTGCTCGGAGAAATCAATGCGTTTGAGCGTGCGGTTCACCAACAATCCGGTAGCTCCGAGCCTCTGCGCATACTGGCCTGGGACTTGTTGAAAGCCGGTTACTTGCAAGAGGCCCTGTCAGTTACCGAGCGATATGTCGAACTCGAACCTTTGTCGCCGGCGGCTAATAATCGTCTGTCAGAAGCACTCTTCGCTGTGGGGCGCACGAACGAGGCAATCGCGTCACTGGAACTCGCCGACCAGTTGGGTAGCACCGCCGCGAAGTGGGTAATTGGCGCGATGAACCTGGTGGACGAGAAAGACGACATTGCCATCGCTCATTTTGAAGCGTGGCTTAAGCAGTATCATTATCCCGACACAACCTGGGTCAGGGATCTGGTGAGCGGCGCACGCAATCCCGAATCCGGGCAGGCGTATCTTGACGCTCGTATCCCGCAGATCGTCGCTTCCATGCCCGAAGAGGAGGCGTATGACCGGCAGCGAACCCTGACCATGTGGTACCTGGCTTTCGGTTTCTATGATCGATACTTCGAGTTGATCCTGGACATCGACGTTGATTCAACTTGGACGGACGCGGATACCCTCATATACGCCGGCACGATATTTTCACGACTCGGTTTTACAGCACATCCGAAGTACCTCGAAGTTGCCAGCTCGCTTGGCCTCGTCGAACTTTGGGAGCAGCGCGGGCCACCAGACTTCTGCGATAAAATGGGCGACAAATGGGCCTGCAAATAACGAGAAAGAGACTGCAGCACGCAATCAGAAAACGAGTAGGGGTGCTGCTGGTTGTCGTCGGCGTGGTTTTTAATTCTGCTTGTGCGCCGGTCATGATGCCGGTTTCGAATACGGATGAATCACCTGTAAACGTATCGATCGCAATCGGCGATACGGTCCGGGTCCTGACAAAATATGGCGACCGACCAACGTTCAAAGTGACCGAAATCATGGAAGAATCCCTCATTGGAAAGAACCGTGACATTCGTTACGCAGATATGGCATTTGTGGAAAAACGCGTGAGCGGCTCTCCGGAAGGTCACGTGACAGCTGTCGCACTTGTCATTGCGGCTGGCGTGGTTTTTGTAAAGGAATTTTCAAAAGCCGGATTCGGATTTCCGAGTGGAATCTAAAAGGGAACAGTGCAGGTTTCTCTTGCCACTAATGCTGTTGGCAATCCTGGTCGGCTGTAGCTCGCAGCCACTCTCGGTTTATCCCGTGCTCGAACAAACGCTCGAGTCCGATGCAGATCTCGATTGTCCGGCGTTTGATGACGAACTGTTAAAAGCGAATGCTATTCGCGACGCCGTGTTTGAAGAACATGGCGAGGTCATCGGCGGCGCCTATGCTAGTACGGCATTGGATGTGGTTTCGGACCCCGTCAGTGGAGTCCTGTTCGGCATTATGAGAAGCACGTCAGTGTCCAAAGCGACCAAGACATATATTGAGGCCGCCGCTGCAGCCGGACTTCGGATGGAACAACTTCTGGAATATAAGCAGCGCGACAATTGTCCGAGCGGGCCAACCGGCGATCCTGATATGACAGACACAACCGCGCTCATCGCGTTGCAGGATCTGGAATCAAAATTGGGTCGGGAAGAAATCACCCAGAAAAAATATCTGCAGGACCGAAAAAAGCTACTTGATGCGCTTCGCTAGTCGGTCTTTTTGAGAACAGACGCGATCTGAAATCGACGTTATGACCGTGCTTTATTAATCTCCATCGCAAAGAACATTTTCATCGCTTCGATTCGAAGACGCTTCAACAAAGCTTGAAGGCAAAGAACGCGCCGAAAATTCAAGCATAGTCCCGTGCCCGATTTGGTCGCGCAATGAACGTTACAGCAATACGTTGCGTCCAGCGCCCATTCTTACCGCCTCGTCGTAGGTGATGTTGGCCGCGACCATGTCTTCCATCGCCACACCCATCGCCTTGTAAACTGTAATCTGATCATCCGAAATTCGTCCGGGTCTGGCACGAGACAGCACGTCTCCCAACTGCGTTGCCCTGCCGGGATCGATGCCGGACAGCTCGCCGCATCCAACCGGTGGGGCCTCGAATGCATCCAGTGTTTCAACGAACAGCGAATGATCTCTGGCAAGTTCAACCGGCAGCTCACCGGACGGCGGCGCGTATCCAACCGAGCTGACATGCGTCCCGCTTCGTACCCAGCACGCCTGAATAACCGGGTCGTAAGAATGAGTGCTGAGACAAACCACGTCTGACGAGCGAACCGCCTTTTCAATGTCCCTGACCGCTTTCGCCTTGGGATGCCGGGCTGCAAGTTTTTCTGCGTCTTCGTAGCGTAGTGAAGCGATTTGTATCAGGTCAAAGTCTCGAACCAGTGGCAAGAGCTGAAGATGCTCTCTTCCCTGGACACCCGCACCCACAATTGTCGCCACCCTGGCATCGTCTTTCGCCAGCGCCTTCACGGATACGATGGCAGAAGCCGCAGTTCTGATCGCGGTGATATGCGTGCCATCCATCACGCACAGCAATTTTCCGGTGTCAGGATCGTAAAGCGTAATTGTCGCAAGATGGTTTGGAAGATCGATTGCCGGATTGCCCTCGTAGACGTTGACAACTTTCACCGCGATATTCATTCCTGCCATCCACGCGGACATCGCCAGTGAAAAACCTTTTCCGGGTATGCAGATTTCGGGTCGATTCGGCGACTGCACCTTGCCCTCCGAGAGCGCAATGAATCCCCTTGCCAGTCCCAGGATCAGTTCATTGGGGTCAAGAAGCCCCATGACTTCCGATTCACTAATGCACATGACCGGCAAGTCGCCTTTGCGGATCTCGGCCGCGCTTTTGTCTAAGTTCGTCATCGTTGTTTTCCTATTTGGACCGCAGGAAAAATACGGAAACTGACTAGCCTGTCTCAGCCCTATTCTCCATCGCCGACTTACGTATTTTCAAATTCTTTCCAGAGCCTGGTGATCAGCTCACGCGCCGACGGAAGGTCGTAAATTTTGTCGACGCCCTGCCCCGCATACATGGCCATTTCGTCCAGTGCCCCTTCATGTCCTTGCAAGGGCGGCACGGTTTCGTACCTTAAGGCCGGTCCCAAATCAGGATGATTCGCCACCACGTCATCTTCGCCTGGCTTGTTTCCGGTATCCGGACACCCGTCGGCTTCCCAGTCGAGGAACGTTTTGTTTCTCAGCACCCGGTGCGTGGCATTCCAGTCGCGATTAAAGCAAATCGTGTACACGGTGCTGTCTTCCCCCGCGTCGATGAGGCTGCTCTTGTATACGTCGTGTGCATCGCTTTCCACAGTAGCCATTAATCGCGTGCCGAGGATAACGCCTGATGCCCCGGCATTGAGCGCGTTCCTGATGTCGTGTCCCGTTGAGATTCCTCCCGCTGCCAGGACAGGAACGTCACCAGCTAACTCAAGCACTGCTTGCAGCGTCGGAAACAGTAACGACGTGGCCTGAACATGTCCGCCCGCCTCCAGTCCCTGGCAGATCAGGAAATCCGGTTCACGCTCCAGCGCTCGCTCGGCATTCTGCCTGCTCGACACCTGGATGCCGAGTCCCGCGCCGGCATTGCGAATTTTGGCAACGACATTTTTGCCGGGTATCCCCCAGGAAAACTGAACGTTCGGGCAACCCGCCTCAAGTACCTGGTCCAGAGAATTCGGCTCAAAATGCAGTACATAGTTCGCGTAGAAATTTCCCTTGGTCGCTTTTCTAAGCCTCGTCACAACATCGACGGCGAGTTCCGGAGCGTCCCATGACAACGAAATCGCGCCCATACCACCGCTGTTTGCAACCGCCACAGCCAGTTCTTCTCCGCCCGGCGCAGCCTGGAAAATCGGATACTTCAAATTGAAGCGTTTCAAAAGCGCCTGGCTTTTCTCGCTCAATACACCACGTTCGTCGTGTCCGTGTTCGTCAGGCTGTTGCCCGACAGTGGAAATCGGCGTGGCAGAAATACCAATGCCAAGTGCAGCACTCTTTTTCATGAAAGTCCTTCTCGATGTTTTATCGGTTTCCATTTGCGTCATGACAATATCTCCCAGCTAGTGGCAGCATTGGTTCGATTGCCAGTCGCACAATGCCAGATTCCTCCAATTCGGTCACTGGCGGTCATCAGCTCTGAAACTAGCCTAACTGATCGATTTCGGGTAAAGCGGACGTTTGGATCCAAGCGTTCGTAAAATCGCGTTTCAAACTGTTGGTATTAATGGGCTACAGCATGGCAAAACAGCGATCTATGCGGTAAGTGCATGAAACCATGTTACGTTTTTTTGGGGTGAGAATCGGGCCACAGTATGACTTTCACCCATAAAATCCAGATGGAATCCATGAGATTTTTCCTCCGACGGTTGCGGGAACGAATTCGGAGTAGAATCAAGCTCATGCTCAAATCCCCTCACTGGACATCAGAAACACCAAATAACCCGGGCTGGTATTGGTACAGAGCCCCATCGCATCGTGCCGCGATGTTGCGGATTGACGAGCATAGTGTCATTGACTCCGCTGGAGAGTTTGCCGATTTTCAGGCCGTTGATCTGGTTGGCGACTGGTGGTCGGCACAGATCAAGGCGTTCGTCTAAGCTGACTGCTTCTCAAGAGCCGACGTTGGATTCCGCTCTAATTTGAGTTCGGAATAGTATGGCTGGTTCGAGTAAGCTGCTATTGCGTTGAACCTGCCAAAGTGACGGAAAAGTGAAGGCGAGAATAATAAGTTACTCCGAGGTTAGGGAGATGTTCCAAGAAATCCTGATGGCCCTAGAACACAAACCGTTGGACGAACAATACGTTCTCGACAAGGGCGCTCAGCTCATCTTCGCCCTTGGCATCTGCGTTAGTCAGATGAAATCAGCGGACAGTCCGCACTACCCTGAAAAGAGTGTTCACCTGACAATACTGGAACAAGCCAAACGCTCAATCACCTATAAGATAAACACATGCACGATTGAAGAGATCTCCGAGCAGGTGACCGGCGCTTACAAGGCGTTTGGAGTTCAATAGTTCTCGGGGATTGCGGCTGCGGAATGAACATGGTTCATCGCCCGACTAGTTTTGAGCACTCGGCAACTCTCTTGTCAGTAGGCGGCCGGTAAGCTCTCGTAAGCAGCCGTCCAGGTGATAAACTGCTGGCAGGCAGTTGATGACCCAGAGCGGACTTCGGCTAAACCTTCCGCTTTTGCCAACAACCTGTCTGTCTATTGATCTGCGTGGGCAATTTACCAAGTGAAGACTCAACGATTTATCGGGAGCGATATGAATGGATAGGCCTGTGTTGATACGCATGTTCAGCGAAGGACTCCTAATTGTTGTCAGTATTCTTTTGGCCCTTTCTGCAGACGCATGGCTTGACTCACGGAATCAAGCTGCCCAACTAGACTCGCACGTGGCAGCGCTGGGCCGCGACTTCGATACGATGCTGGAGCGAGTCAATGCCTCATATAACGCCGCGAACCGCGGAGTTGACGCTGGCAGAAAACTTTCAACTTTCATGCAAGATGGCTCTGAAATAGACCCTGAATTAGCTCGGGAATTGCTGTGGCATCTTATTTTCTACGAGGTTTTCACAGCGAGCCCTGGCGCATACCAAGCGTTAGTTTCGTCGGGAAACCTCGAGCTTCTCCAGAATGCTCGATTGAAAATTGAACTCGCAGATTTTTTCGGGTCATTTGAAGATGTACGGGCAAGTGAGAAACTGTTGTTAGAGACTCAAATTACCTTTTTTACATCTAATACGTTTAGCCAACTAGCCGGTTGGCATCGCATGGGTCAGGCAGGCATTCCCGTGGCAGGCGATTTCCCTGTCGACCAATGGTCTGGTTCCGACGAATTCATGAACGCGGTGGGCATCTACACCGTACGCCAGGCCGACGTGCTGGAAGATTATCAGTATATGAAAAACCGCATCCAGAGCATTGTTGCCATCATCGCATCAGAAGCGTCGAACTAATATCTGTTAGCGAAACCTGAACGACCGCTGCTGGCCTATTCTGTTGAAAAACTCTGTTTTGAAAAGCGATACGATTTCATTTGCGTTTTGCGGCCAGTTTCTTACAGTAGTTATGAAGAGGGGACGTAGTAATCAGCTGATAGTTCGTCCTGGAGCGCCACAGTAGCCGAAGAAACAGCTCTGATATGCGCGTCTGGCGAGCAAAAACATTCTGCACGTTTTCGGGTCGTCCTGGAACGGAGTTGTCGGGTCGCCCCAGCGATTGCTCACTGGGGCTCCCACAGATCCGGACGTGCGGAACTCCCGCATCCGGCTCCTCAAGTCAGGTATTTGCTGAGTGACGGTAAGAACTGTGAACAATGCGTACCGGGGGTAAAGGGAAGCGTTTAAGGAACACCGAGAACCGATCCCAAGGCAACTTACCACGCTGCGATCGTCGCGCCAGCCACTTGCGCCAGATGCGTTCGACTTGGTGACGGAAGCTCGCAAGCGAACGACCGTTACCGGTCACACCATAGTACGCGTAGTGACCCCGTAACTTGCGACTCAGTGCCGCATATTGCCTCTGAACAGGTGCGTGTCGATAACGACGACACCACGTGTTGACGTTACGCAGCGCCCGGCTTAATCGGTCCTTCGCCGTTTTGCGTCGAACCACCCAGTGACCTTTTCTGGATCGTCCCCAGAACAGCGTAAAGCCGAGAAAGTCGAACGACCGCCTGATCCCGGGACCCCCCCGGGGTCGATCGTTTGAGTGTGGTCGGGTAAACGGCAATAACCGAGTCTTTTCCGGATGCAGCGTCAATGCATACTTCGCAAAGCGTTCCGCCAGCACCGCATAAACCCGTTCAGCGTCTTCCTTATTCGCAAAGCCTAGTACTGCATCATCCGCATAGCGGACAATAAAAGACCTGCCTTTAAGACGTGGTTGGACTTCCTCTTCGAACCACGCATCCAACACCTCATGCAGATAGATATTCGCCAGCAACGGCGAGATCACACCACCTTGAGGTGTCCCTCGTTCGGGATGGCTCAGCTGCGCACCTTCGAGCACGCCCGCTTTCAGCCATTTCCCGATCACGCGACGGATCACACCGTCACCCACCCGGCGAGCCAACATCTCCCGAAGCTTCGCGCGATCCACTCGATCGAAGAAGCTCTCGATATCGAGTTCGATCAGCCAACAACTGGGCAGCGACATTACCTGCTGCCATAGCTGATCAAGCGCAAGGTGTGCGGAACGCGCCGGCCGGAACCCAAACGAGCAGTCCTTAAACTGCGTCTCGTAAATGGGTTCCAGTAGCATCACCACGGCACGCTGCAGAACTTTGTCCTCCAGCGTCGGGATGCCAATCGGCCGAACTCGCTTGCCGTCACCTTTCGGGATATACACACGCTTCACCGGCGGCGCCCGGTAGCGCCCTAACTTGAGTCGGTCGAGTAAACTCGACAGGTTTTCTTCAAGCTGGACTTCATACTGTGCCGCCGACTGACCATCAACACCTGCCGCTCCATCTTTCCTCGTCCGGCGGAACGCTTCGCGCAGCCAGTCCAGATCAATGAAGTGCGACAGCGTTTTAAGCGCCTCGTGTGGATACTGTTCGGCTCGCTGTGCAAGCCCAAGTTGTTTCGTTGAGATGGTTTGTGGACTCAGTGTTCCTGCCATCTGTCCCTCCTTGAGCAACTCGCCGCATTCTCTGCGGCATCTGACCCGATCTTCCCCTTCCCTCCACAGGCTCCGTTTGGGCTCTGTTCGCCTGCTTATTCAGTACTATGAGAAGACTCCGACTTCTCTCGCTTCCTCCGCACACCTTGCGGCGTCGCGTACCGCTGATTGCGTGTTCTTTTCGCTTCCAGCAACGCAACACGCTACGTCGTGGACCGGGGTGTTTATTGAACGCTACCCCAACGTTACTCTTCAGCGGAAAGTGAGAGATCTCCCAGGTTCCTGGACAACCCACCCGTTAACCATGCCGTGCTCATAGACTCCGCGGAGTAACTCACGTCAGGCCATACGACGCGAGCTGTGCAGCCTTCCACTTTGAAAACAGTGTCGGCCTCCGAAACATATTCCTTTCGAAGCTGGATCACGCGGCCTGGCAACACCCTGTGTACGCTTCGCAGCTGAGGTCGCCCTCAGTCCACGCAACACTCGGTTCCGACCGGTGGCCAACCGTTGTCGGGCAGAACTACAACCTGCCGGGTTGCTTCAGGAGATTTCCGTTACTTCATTCCTTCACATAACTTCCCTCTCCTCCAAGCTTTGCCTGGCGCACTTTCAACAGAATAGACCGACTGCCGTCGGTCACCCTATCGACTTTTGATCCGTTTGAAGGACTGCTAGCGGAAAGCGGTCATAAGGGTTGGGTCAATTCGGCCTGATTCTGATGACAGCCTCCAGGATCCGCTCGATTGCGACCTGTGCCCCGAGGCGGGGCCGATCGGGGAGTATGTTCCATCCCGTGAAGACCAGAACGAGGTCAAGCTCCGGCAGGACTATCGGGAGTTGGTTGCCAAATCCGACGCCGGCGAATGCGACGCGATCTTCTCCCTGGTACTGATAATGGTAGAGCCACCATTTGTAACCATACTCGATGCTGCGGTCATCCGTTACGCTGACGCTCGGTTCGACCGACGCCGTCACCCATTCTTGAGGCACGACCTGTTGTTCTTCCCATCGTCCGTGCTTCAGGTAGAGGTATGCAATTTTGGCAATGTCGCGCGGAGCGACGTAGAGACCTTCCTGGGTATCCACGAGTCCCATTGGTGTGCGCTTCCAGAGGTAGTCATCAATTCCGAGCGGCGTGAACAAATGCTGCACGGCATATTCCTCGAGGTCCTTACCCGTGGCCAATCGAAACACGTGTCCCAGTATCAGCGTGGCGCCGCTGTTGTACTGAAAAAACTTGCCCGGATCCTTCGCCATCGGTCGATCGATGGTGAACTGCACCCAGTCGGGTGAGACCGCCATAATCGCGAAGGTGTTTGTTGGGTCCGCATAAGGAACGTCCTCGTCCCAGTCGAGTCCTGTCGACATTGTGAGCAGGTGCCGGAGCGTCATGCGGCGCTTGCGTTCATCGACGTTCGCCACCTTGCCCGGTTCGAAAAAGGAGAGGACCGGCGTATCGAGAGCAGGAAACTCGTTCCGTCCAATGGCAATCCCGATCACAGCCGAGACGACGCTCTTCGTGACCGATTGCATCGTGTGCAGCTCGCCCCCGCGATAGTAGGGATGCCACCACGAATTAAAGTAGTTATAGGGTCCGGTCGGGTCGTGTACAACCAGCGGTCCGGGAGTTCTCGATTCCAGGCCGTAGATGCTGCCGTAGTCGTGTCCGTAGTAGCGCTCGTAGGCCACCTTTCCATGGCGAATGACCAGAATGGAATCAACGTAGCCGTACTTTCCTTCGCCGATGTCGGCGTCGAACGAGGCGAGGATCTTGGCGTCGAGGCCGACCTCCGGTGGTGTCGTCAACGGCCATCCGCGGGTCGGCCATTCACTCTGCGCAATAACTGGTGACGTGCCGAGAATCAGGATGGCTATCAGGGATGCGAGGTATCGAGACTTCATGGCGTACTCCTGACGCTGCCGAACACATGTAAAGGTGGAATCCCGTAGCGGCTGTGACCACGAAACACCCTGCAGGATATTGATGAGATCACTTCTGTTTCCTCACGGCAAGAACAAATACGCTACCGACGAATACCTGTTCCGTATCGCAAGTTGCTGTCGCGAATGTCACGATGCGAATGTCCGCTTTAAATCATCATCAAACCTATTCAGCATTTCTAATTGAACAGCAGTTCCAGGGAGCACAGCGGACACTAGAACAGAGTGAATTCTGGAAATTGCAGGTTCGCATTCAAGCAAACGAAGTCGCTCAAATGGCTAGGAACTCGATGAACTGAAGGGTCCGCTTTCGGCCGAACGGTTCGGCGCGCATACAGACGCGATTTGAGCGCGAGGAGCTATCCCGTCGCATCGCGCGACGAAGTACTTTATCGCCTGTTGCACGGCGTGCGACGTATTCCGGGCGAGGCGAAAATGTGATCTGCTCTACACAATTTTTCCGAATCGCGAGCCAAAAAAAAACATCGAAAAAACGGTCAAATCCAATAATTACAGGCAAAAGTGTGACTATGGCGACACTTTCTTTCCTGTCTTTCGGGCAAAAAGGGCACACCGAAAACTCGACGTGATAGCAGCACTCAAGAGCAATGCTCATTGCAGTATCTCCGCTATCGCTTTGTCCGCCTGTGGCATCAACTGGGCTGGTTCCAGCTGCAGCGAAGCAAGCGCTGTAGCTGCGATCTGCGATTGTTTCCAATGTCCCTTAACAAGTCCGGTCGTTCTGATATGAGGTCCGATTGCCGCGAGCCAGATTTCATTGGATCCGGGTATTCCGTCAGGATCACTTCCCGTCATCTGCCTTGCGGCGTCCAGAGGACTCGCGTGGCTTGTCCAGTCCTCCGGTGTATGCCCTCTGCCATGATCCGTAGTGATGATCAACGTCGTGCGGTCGCGATAGGAAGGAGTTGCCTGCAACCAATTCCAGAGTTTTGCCAGCATTTGATCGGTACGATAGGCAGCGTCAACATAACGATCGTAACTGCCGTCGTGGGCGAAGTCATCGGTCTCACCGAATGCAATGTAAACCACGCGCGGAGTCTGAGATTGCAGCGCCTCTGTGGCGTATCCGTTAGTGAGGAAATCGGCGCGAACGGTCGACCATAAGCTCGGTGCTTCCGCAGAAACCTCATTTAGCCATTCGGTTCTTTCCGTTTGCGCGGGCGTCGCAATAGCAAAACCTGCATTGACGGGCAGCCCACTACGCTCGGTGTTGATGATGTAGGGAAAGACATCCCATGAACCAAACGCCAGCACACGACCGTTGAATTCCTCCATGCCATTTAGTGTTTCAAGAAAAGTGACGTTCGGGTTCCATAGCTTGTCGTTGGAATCGATGGCCGGATCTGCCCTGCCGGTCAGGATTTCATTGTAGCCCGGGTAGGAAAACCACCAGTCGTTGGACACGTCGATACGGCTTCCCCGGTTCCTGTCACCGATAAGCACACCGTGAGATTCGATAACCGACCACAAAAACGGGAACAACTGTTTGCGCCGCAGAATTTCCTGCTCGTGCCAGTACTTCTTCTTCAGAATTTCCGGTTCGCTGGTGAAGCGTTTGTCCTCGATCAACGCCAGGTCGACACCGCCGAACACCTCCTGCCAGCGGACGCCATCCAGGGTGACCAGAACGAGGTTTTCAGGAGTTTCCTGTGCCTTCGCTAAATTGCCAGGAAGCCACAGGCAAGTCAGCACCAACAAAGTGGCAAGCTGGAGTTTTCGAACGACGAAGACCATTCCGACAGCCGGCATCGTCGGCGTACTCACCGATCAGCTTGCTTGGCGTCATAGTCCTTTTTTGCTTTGACCAAGATAGCAAATGACTCCTTCAACTCCGGATATTCGGATACCGCTGAAGAAATTTCATTCCGCAACTGCTCTTGCTTCTTCTCTACTTGCGAGGTGTTGAGAGCGGAACCTCCCGCCGTATTACTAATCTGGTTGCTATATTGTGCGGCCTGATCAGCTTCATATCTCCAAAGAAAATCCGCTTTACACGCATGAACCTTTCTGCGGCCTCCCAGCGGTACCTCATTCTTGCAGTCGACATCGAAATCATCGCTGCTGTTGACTTCGTTGAACAGGTCATAGAAATTTTCTTCAGCCTCGTTGAATTCCCGGCGCAATACGTTGAGTGATTTCTTTCGATAGTCAGTGTTCTCTTTCACTGTATCGGCGGACGCGGACTCAGTGTCCTGAGCGAATACTGCCTGGCACATCCCACCCAAAACAACCGAAAGCATCAGAGCCACTCCGGATGCAACATTTCCAACGATCTGATTATTACGCTGAACCATGATCATGACTCCTTCGATCTTTTCAGTACTGAATAGTAGCGGCCCACGGTGAAAATCGCCAAGATTTACCCATGTAACAATGGCATTTAATGATTGTTTGCGGCCAGCAACGCCGGCATCAGGTCTGGAACGAACGACCGATCGATATGCTCGCCATTATTGATAGCTGTATTTTCATGCTGTGCTAATTAAATTTAGTCGAGCAATTCGGCTGGCAATGGAAATTCCGGGCTTTCCCGTTGCCACATCGTGCTCAGAATCCACCATCGATCGCTGTGCCGAACCAATTGGAATACAGTTACGCCTCGCGCCGTGTATTTGGTGTTCTCCATGGCATCGCTGATGCCATACGTGCTGATTACGTTGGCCATATTCCCGAATCGTTGAACGTCGCGCGAGATTTCGCGCTCAAAAAAATCGCTTGAGAGCGTCAGAAATCGTTCTGTTCGCAGATAGTCCTCGGCCAGTTCGTGTGTTGGCTCATCACTTTCCAGTCCTATGCTGATTTTTCCTCCCCCAATGAATAGCGACAGCATTCGCTCGCCGTCCCTCTTCCCCGGGTGACCCGAGACACTTTCATAGTACGCGTTGATCAGGCCGTCGATGGTTGCCACATCGCTCGGGGTTGCCGGGTCCTGCGCACGTGACAATCCGGTCATCGCGAACAGCATGAATAGAATACAACCCGCCGTTAAGAGGTAATTTTCCCTGGCTTTGTAAACAGCTAATTTCATTTCGAACCTCGAATTGCGTAATCAAATAAAATATTCGGAAAATACTTGTCCGTTACCGGCTGGTCACAGTCATTCCCGAGCCAGGCTTTCTATCCAGGTGTTCAGATCGTTTCGCAATCGCTTAACAGTGTCGGGTTGTCTATAGAACAGGTTATGTCGTTCGCCGGCGTCGACATTCAGATCAAAAAGGAATTGCGTGTTGCCGTGTTCAACATACTTCCAGTTTTTGTCCCGAATCGCTTTTTGCTTGCCGAAATCGTATAGGTCTGCTCGCCAGAACAACTGTCGAGTGGGTGGCGGCTGCTCATCGCGAAGCGCTGGAATCAGGTTCAGCCCGTCCAGCTTCGTGGCCGTGTCCTCAATCCCGGCGACGCTCAGTATGGTCGCCGTCAGGTCCATTGCAATACCGGGGATGTTCGATCGCTCGTTAGAGGGGATTACACCAGGCAGTCGCAAAATGGTCGGTATCCGAATGCCGCCTTCCCACAAACTGGCAAAGCCATGAAACAGTGGTTCCGAATTCACCAGGTGACGTCCACCATGATCATACATGTAGACGACCAGTGTGTTTGATGTGAGGCCTCGCGTGTCGAGCGTGTCCAGCACCCGACCTATGCCTTCATCCATGCGTTCGACCATCTGCACGTAGTCATCACGAGTCGCTTGATTGACGTCCCAGCCCTCACCCCATTTTGATTCCGGCAAGCCGGGTGGCTGATACGGCGGTAGTGCTGCGTTATAGGAAAGCGTCAGGAAAAATGGGCGATCCTGGTTGCGATCAATAAACTTGACTGCTTCGTCAGTCAGCAGGTCGGTCAGATAGCCGTCGCGTTCAACAATGTGGTCATTTTCAAAGAGACCCGGCTTGCCTTGCTCAGTCTTGTGGTTGTAATAGCCGATTGTCCATTCGTGATGCCCGATAAACTCGTCAAATCCGTGCGCGTTCGGCGTGAGGTCAGGCGTGCGTCCGAGATGCCATTTACCGAGGAGCGCAGTTCTGTAGCCCGCATTCTTCAACCAGCGCGGCAACGACGGAATTGTGGAACTCAATCCATCTGCCTCCCCTCGAATGTTCTGTTCGAATCCGATTCGTGCCGGGTATTGTCCGGTAAACAACGCCGCACGAGACGGTCCGCATACCGGTGCAGCAGCATAAAAATCCGTCATCGTTACACCTTCAGATGCCAGGCGTAATATCGATGGCGTGCGAACATCAGTTGCGCCGTAGGGTTCGGTATCGTGATAACCCATGTAGTCGGAAATGATCAACACGATGTTCGGCCGGTCAGCGTTGTCAGCGGCTGACGCAGCGACAGACATCGCAGCACAAAATACCAGTAACGCTACTCTAGCCATTCAAACCTCGGTGCAATGTGTGTGCTCAGCCATAGCGTACCATTCAGTTCTGCGAGCGCTTGAATCGTCCGCCTCGTGCCATCGATCGACACTGGCCCTGCTTGGTGATTTACAGACCTGGCGCTGTTCTTGTGCCACCAGGCCATAAAATTGCGCTTTCATCGAGCACCAATTCCCCACTCTCCGGATTTACCGTTCCGACACGAACGAAATTTACCGTTTTCTGATCTGCCTTATAGCCGTGACTGTTGAATATCTGCAGCGGCATGTTGGCCCGGTCGTTGGTCCCGGGTACGAGTGATACGCGACCGGTCATGCCGTCGAAGTCCATCTCACGCAGATAAGTCATCATGTTATCGCGATTGACGGATTTGCCGTCGTCCTTGATCGATTTGATCGCATGAGCAACCGCGAGAATATGGTCGTAACTGAGCGCACCATAGAAGAAAGCTTTGGAATTCGGGTCGACTTCCTGGCCAAGACGCATTTCCAGTGATTGAAGAAATACCCGCTGCTTCTCTGATGCCGGAATCATGGTCATCGGCGCAAAGTAGCCGAGGCTGCCGTTTACCGCGTCGGCACTCTCGTCCGCGGATATCATTTCTGCCGCGTAAAAACTGTTTCCTGGTTTGTTCATGTCGAGCGCATACAGCGCGCGAAACACACTGACCGTGTCCGGCGTCGGCCCGGTGATAACGACGTGCCGAATGCCGGCGTCCCTCACTTCTGTCATATATTTTTCCAAGGTTTCGTAGTCGGTGTCGCGCGGAAAACCATACTCTTTTCCAATTTGGATGCCACGCCGTTCCGCATACTCATGGATCACGCGCCTTGCGCCGAGGCCCCAGGGGTCGGTCGTATAGAAGTAAGCAATCTCGGTGACGCCAAAATGAGCGGCAACGTCAATCAGGTAGCCTTCGTATTCTTCGCTCGGTGTCACAACCCGTACAAACCAGGGGAAATCCTCAACGGATGTCAGCATCGACGCGTTCGCACCATTCGAAATCGCCGGGACCTTATACTTCGCGGCAACTTTGGCAATTTCTACCGCAGGCCCACTGCAATCGACTCCGGTCATTACCAGGATATCTTTTTGCATCAGTGTTTCGGCCATTGCGGCGGCACTTTCGGGCCAGCAGTGATAGTCAATCGTGTTCTCGCGCTTCAGGCGAATCTGATCGCCAGCGAGCATGGCTGATGCATTGACCTCCTCGATTGCAATGTGCGCACCCTGAAGCGCGTAGTCGCCCCAGTCCGCATAGCGACCATCGTGATAGTGGTAGGTATACATTCCACCAAGATCAAAAATCTCTGCAGAAACATTAGAGATGGGCAGAATGAAACAGCTTGCAAGCAGCCATTTGGCGACAAACGCGCCAAAGGTCCTGCCTTTGTTGGCCACCTCAATTGGTTTCATTCTCACACGATTGCCCTGGTAGATTCCTGACCGAGAATAAGGGGTCTATTCCTTCCGGTACTTCGCAAACCAGGCAAGGATGTTATCGACCTTGGCGATTTGATTTGACGGTCTCGTCGCAATCCCATGCGACGATTCCGGCACGCGCACCAGCGCGCTGTCAATTTTCCGGAGTTTCAGCGCCTGGTAGTACTGCTCTGACTCGGGCATCGGCGTGCGGTGATCGGACTCACCGGTCAACAGCATGGTCGGCGTGGAGACATTGCCAACCAGTGACAACGGCGAGCGGCGCCAGTATTCCATTGGATCTTCCCATGGCATTTTTTCAAACCAGTATCCCGGTATGAAAGTGTGAATATCGCTGTAAAGTGCCTCACTGATCCAGTTGATGACCGGTTTGGCAACGACTGCAGCCGCAAAACGATCAGTCTTACCGACTATCCACGCGCTAAGCACGCCACCACCGGAACCACCGGTCACGAACAGCTGGTCTTCGTCAACGTAACCACGTGAGATTACCGCATCGACACCGGACATCAGGTCATCGTAATCCTGGCCCGGATAGTTGTAATGAATCTCGTTGGCGAATTCGTCGCCATAACTGGTGGAACCACGTGGGTTCGTATAAAGCACGACGTAACCGGCCGCTGCATACAGTTGGTTCTCGACACTGAAGTGCGGGCCATAAGCCGTGAATGGACCACCATGTATTTCGAGGATTAACGGATATTGTTTGTCGGCATCGAAATCCGGCGGTGTCACGATCCAGCCCTGCACATCGTGATCACCAACCGAAGACCGCCACGTGATTTCCTCGACGGCCCCTAATGTCTTGTGCCCCAGCAAATCATCGTTGAGGTTGGTCAATTTGGTGGCGCCGCCACCTCTGCGCCCTGCTGCGATATCCGCCGGCCGATTCGGCGCGCCTGCAGAATACGCATAGGCGCCATTATCAGCAGCCGAAAATCCACCACTCGTGTACGGCCGACTGACGCTGGCACTACCGATGTCATCTACGAATGACTGAACGCGCCCGTCCATTGCCAGTGTTGCAAGATGCGTTTTCCCGCGATCGTCGTACTGGATATAGAGCCTGCTGGAAGATCCCGCCCAGGCGACCGCGCTGACAGAACGATCAAAATTTGTGGTGAGTTCCTCGACTGACTGGTCGGCCATGTTCATCACGTAAACGTTGACGTTGTGGTAGCCCATTTTCTTGTCGTCGTAACCAAGATAGGCGATTTTCGAGCCGTCCGGCGAAAAGGTCGCCGCGTCGTCGGG
The DNA here is from genome assembly GCA_027621915.1 of Pseudomonadota bacterium. GTDB lineage: Bacteria > Pseudomonadota > Gammaproteobacteria > Steroidobacterales > Woeseiaceae > SZUA-117. The sequence continues at coordinate 87,116 of JAQCAD010000003.1, read as the reverse complement.
CCCGAAACGGTTTGTTAAGCGCGTCACCTCCCCGCCGTCGACATCAACAGACCACAATTCGGTATTGCGTCGATTAAACTCCCAGTCGTCATCACGGTTGCTCGACATTACGATCGAGCGCCCATCCGGCGACCATGCCAACGGGCCATCGTGATCGAAATGGCCGGACGTTATTTGCCTGGGTGTTCCGCCCTCCGCCGGAATAACGAACACGTGCGCGTTGCCGGGCTCAAGATATCCGCGCCCGTCCGCACGATAGTTCAGCGAATCGATAACAATCACCGGTGGTGCCCACTCTGCGCCTTCCGGCTTTTCCGGCGGCTTCGCCAGCGTAGGTCCCTCGCTTTTCACGTGTGCCGTGAACGCAATCAGCGAGCCATCTGGCGACCACGACATATCGCCCGGTGACGATGGCAGGTTGCTCAACAAAGCAGTCTGGCCGGTGTCCATCCAGCGTACATACAGCTCGGGTCCACGACTCTCGGCACTTGAAACATAGGCGAGCCGATCTCCTCCCGGTGACCATCGCGGACTGCTGTAAGAATCGGTGCCGGACAAGAGCGGCCGGTGTGTTCGTCCGTCAGCCCCAACCAGCCAGATATTCGAGCGGGTTCTGTCGGTCATGATGTCATTCGACAGACGGGTATAGGCAACCCGCGAACCATCAGGCGAAATCTGTGGATCACCGGCGATCTCGAGTTCGAAAACATCGGTGTTTTTGAATGTGTCGGCGTTGACTAACGAAGATGCGCCGACGACGAAAGCCAGGGTCGTAAATAGTTTGAACATTCGTGATTCCTTTTAAGTTTTCTTGTTCTCTATTAAGGGCCGCTGACGGGTCGAAATAATGCCATCAGATTTGAAGGTTCCACGCGCCCCTGCAAAAGGTTTCTCCGAAAACCAGTTGTTTCGAGAAAGATAGCATGCCAGATCGCGGAATGGGCGTCGTGAAGGCCCCGCCGGGCCCGAACCACCGCATAGGCGGCAGGGCCCGGTGTGCGTATACTTGGGCGCCATTGCGACACGCAACATGAGGCGCGAACTAATCAATAATCATTCTCAATCTGCTCTCGTCAGTATCGTGATTTCGGCGTTCGCCTGGACCGCGGCAGGCGCCGCGCCACCTCAGGAAACAGAACAAGAGCCCGCCGGGAATCACGCGTCGAGAAAATACACGCTCAAGCTTGAGACAACGCAGCACAAACAGTATTGTCAGGCGAACGCATCCATCGAATATGTGCAGAACGATGATGTCGCAAATGTTTCAGGCGAAATCAAGAATGAAGATTGCGCCGCATCTGGCGGCGAATTCACGATTAACGTTCGCTATCGGGATTCGGACGGTGAACTGCAAGACATCAACTTTGCGGAGATATGGCAACGGGAAGACGATCGACCCATCGCATTCGAGCGAGAATATTTGATTGGCAAAAACGTCGACCTGATACGAGTACGAACCAGAAAACTGAATTGCACCTGCGCTGAAATTCCAGGTGAGAACAAACATGAAGTACTGAATTAGTTAACAGCACTATTTCCCCGGGGGAGAAATGAATGGGTAGTTTGACACGACGACAGATTCTGCTTGGCGGCACCGCACTTGCGGCAGCCGGTCTGATACCGGCGATACCAAGAACGCCGCTCACACCCGCGATGAAACTGATGCAGAGTGCGCTCGCGGCTGACATTCCGCGTCCTGATTACATCGTCCGCCTCGGCGCCAATGAAAATCCATACGGCCCGTCGAGAGTCGCGCTAAATGCAATACACGCGAATCTGCACCTTATGAACCGGTATAGCGCCGACCCACGGCCACTGGCAAAAGTCGTTGCCGAACTGAATGGCGTGACGACGGAAAACATGGTGATCGGAACCGGTTCCGGTGAAATCCTGAATGTCGCCGGTTTGCTGGCCAGCTTGAATCGTGGGTCAATCGTATGTGCCGACCCAACCTACCAGGACCTGTTGCGGTACGCCGAAACAGCCGGTGCCGAAATCATCCGCGTGCCAGTCAATGAGAGCCTGAATGCTGATCTTGATGCCATGCGCGCGGCGGTACGCAACGATACCGACATGGTCTACCTCGTCAATCCGAACAACCCGATTCCTTCGGTGCTTGATAAAAACGAGATGCGTGAATTCGTAATTGAGATGTCAAAGGATCGACTGGTCTTTATTGACGAGGCGTATCACGAGTATGTCGACAATCCGGATTATGGATCCATGATTGGGCTCATCGCAGAGGGCCACAACAATATTATTGTTTCACGAACGGCTTCAAAAATTCACGGGCTTGCCGGAATGCGCATCGGATTCGGGTTTGCGCATCCAGATCTCGCTACGCGAATGAATCAGATCAAAACGGGCGACGCATGTGTACTCGCGATCGAGGCTGCCCTTGCCAGTTACCAGGACGACGAGTTTCCAAAGTTTTCGATTCGGAAGAACAAGGAGTCGCGCCAGATTGTTGAGGCTATGTGCGAAGAGCTCGGCCTGCGGTACATTAAGTCCAATACGAACTTCACGTTTATCGAGACCGGCATGGAGAATAAATTCGTCCAGGACAAAATGCATGAGTATGGCATCTCAACCGGCCGGGATTTTCCGCCCTACCATACGACCTGGACGAGAGTCAGCCTGTCGAAGCCTGAAGAGATGCGTTATTTTGTCCAGGTCTACAAACAACTTTTTGCTTGACCGAAAAGGCACGTGCCATCGAGTCGAAACTGCCTGGCTCGATGACACGCGCCGGACGATGCGCGGGCTTCACATTTCGCAAAATTCAGTAAGTATTTCGGACTACCCTTCGTGCAATTCCGTCAATGCGGAGTTGTCCATCTTCGCCACGGCGGCGTCCAGAGCCTCCCGGTAACAACGCCTCGATTGCAACACTTCGGCAATTGATCCGGCGACCTTGAGCGACTCCACTCCGCATACGCGCTTTGAAGCGTGCTGCAGCCTGCGATACAGCTGTTGGGCGCCTTCATTTTTCTCAATATTAAGATCTGAGAAAGAAACTTTCTCAGATTTCCCCTTCACCTCCGTTCCGACCTGCGCAGATGCGATGGCAGGCATGCTGAACGCAATGGTCGCGACCGCAGCAACTACAGCTTTTACAAACTTCGACTCTTTCATGACTTCCTCACTTTAAGAATTAAACACCAGTATGGTTTCGACGTTTGATGAGATGCCAACCTTCTCATCCGGAGCTGATCAGCCAGAACTTCAAATGATCCTTTCCGTTTCTTACTTATATGCATTGAAATACAAAAAGGTTACGAAATCTTTGCAATGCAGGACCGATACGACGATAGATATTTTCCTTCGTTTCGAATCGGTTTGTAGTATTGATGCCCACGGCAACAGAAAGGTTGCAAAATTTATACGGAACTTTTGGTTATATCGATACAAGCGAATGCGTGGTTTTGATTTAGCTCGTCACAGTGAATGTCCAATGGGAGCTTCGGGACAGCGACACAGGGTCGTCGGATCAGTAGGCCAACAAAAGGTTTCCTGTCGTGGGTTGCACCGGTGTCAATTCGGGTCCTTCGAACATCACCGGTTTAGAAACCAGGCGCATGCCGCGATTTACCAGCACCGCGAAATGAAGATGCGGTCCTGTCGAAAAACCGGTATTGCCTGAGTCTGCAATGTATTGACCGCGCGCTACCCGGTCTCCAGGACGCACCCGAATCGAATTCCAGTTCAGATGTGCGTAAACCGCATGCGACCCGTCATCGTGCATTATGCGCACGACATTGGCCGATGCCATATCCTCATCAGGGTCAATTCCACCGCGAAAATTAGTGCTGGCAACTTCGAAGACAATGCCGCCGCGCGCTGCGTATACATCGGTACCAATCGGCATGGCGATGTCGACAGCGAAGTAACTATTCGGTGTCAGGTGTGTAATACCGATCGGGAATGCCTGGGAAATCGGGTACTCCCTGGCGACGGCAAAAGGGGCCCGGTATAACTGCTCATCATCGTGTGACACCCCAGGGTCACCTGGCACCCACACATACCGAAATTTCACATCGGGAGCGATGTTGTCCGCTTCCGCATCGAGTTCCATCAGGACACGATCGCTTTTTGGTGCCAAAACCCATCGCAGGGTCTGATCCGGGGGAGGCAGCACAAGATTTCGCAGCTCATCAAGCGCGAGTATTACTTCAACGGGTACTACGTAGTTGTTGTGCGCGACGATGCTGATCCTGCGGCCGGAGACTCTCGACGTCACCGTGACCGTAGGGGACACGGACCCCGTTGGAAGCTCACGAATTTCTACCCTTTGCTGATCGGGCGGTGGTCGATCCGTGAATACCAGCTCCCCGGCATCACTCTGATATTTGTACATCAGCTGCCCGAGGGCCATGCCGCTGGTCAGGAGCAGCGTCGCTGTTACGAACAGGCGATTGCGCTTATCCAATCGGTGCCCGATGCCATCCTTCGTCGGTTCGGAGAATCTCGTAAGTTGGCCAATACTGATTGTCCAGCTTCAATGTGATGACCTGAACCACGCCGTTCCAGGACACGGTTTTCACCCTGACAGACGACTGGTCGTCCTTGCCACTGACAACGTCGACGAAGGACTGCAGATCCGGCGTGTCCGTGTCGTCAACCGCCACGATGCGACGACCTGCCCAGAGGCCGTAACGAGTGGCCGGCGAGCCGTAGCTGAAAAAAGCGATATAAACACCAGTGGGCTTAATGCCGCGCTGCGCGGCCATTGCGCGATGCGGGTCATGCAACAAAGCGCCCGCCCATGAAACGGCGCGCACTACATCGTCACCACCGAGCGCGACGGTCGCTGTTTCGATTTCGACGGCCTCTCCATCACGCCACACTGTCAACACAACCTGATTTTTTTGCACAGCTCTTTCGAGCTCACGAAAAGTCGTCACAAGATTTCCGTCGACAGCCAAAATCATGTCACCGTTCACCAGCAGATCGGCAGCGGGTGCACCCGCAACCAGTCGGGAGACGCTGAGCGCTCGCCTTCCGCTTGGATTCTTTGCCTCGAGTTTGTCGAGCCATTCTTCATCCAGGCCCAACTTTCTCGCTGCAAAAAGCGGTGTGTACCCGAGTTCCACCTCAAGCGAATAGACCGGTTTTCCCGAACGCACGATGTCGACGAACTCGCTAACCATCTCGGATGAGAGACCACGATTGACCTGTCCGGACTCGCCTCCAGACTCGTACGCGAAGCTCACCCACTTGGCAACGACTTCACCACGTTTATTAACGATGACACCGTCGATATCGCCGGGTGCGTTTACCAGTGAAATACCTTCGAGATTGGTGTCGCGAAACCGCATCGTGCGCGACAGCGGCAACAGCATCGGGTCAACGGACGCCACAGTACTGGCCTGATGAACGATCTGATGATCTCCTTTCAGACCAATTACCCACACGTCGTCACCCGGCTCAAGCACTTCTTTGGAAAATATCGCACTCTTGACAGGGGTATCGCCAATTAAAGTCGGGTCATAGGAAACGATCGCCAGGTTGTGCAGCGGATGCACGTACTCGACACGTCCATTCACCTGCAGCGAGCCGGCAAACGTGATACTGACATCCCCCATCCCGACAGGAACGGTATTGCGGTCCACGACAACGAGGCCGCGTTCTTTGTCGACGATCAATCCAGTTCCGTAATAATGCCTCTCAGCAACGCCTGAAACCGTATAGGGCAAATCAAACGTGACCATTACCAGCGAAGGCGCAACGGCATTGACTCGCGAATCGCCATTCTTCGTAAATTGCGTGCTACCGGATACCGGCGGCGACGGTGCTGGTCCTGCGGTGAGGTCTTCACAAGGCCATACGCCGCTTTCGTCATTTCGCCTGCAATGCTGTGCGGGAAACCACATTCGCTCCATCTCAACTGAGCGAACAATACTGTTTTGCGGGTCATCGATGGTGGTGAAGCGAAATGTTGTTCTGTCGCCATGAGCCAGGGTCGCAATTTTCGATTCCAGCTCTTCAATGTTCGAAATCGGCTCACCGCCGATTTCGGAGATAATGGCACCGCGGGGAATTGCAGATTTCGCGAATATATATCCGGGATTTGCGACGTAGACGCCTTCCACAGGGTGATTGTAATGCCGTGCCTGCTGATACGACAGGTTGTGAACAACCGCATCGCCAAACTCAAGAAATTCGTCCGGCGAAATCTCGTGCAGATCGCTGACGATAATTTCTTCGCGAACCGACCGGCCGCCGCGTTCAACTTCGATCGCCACGGATTGACCGACTTTGTTGTCGAATATGGCCGCGACCGGAATAAACTCGGTGACCAGCACGTCGTTAACTTTGACGAGAATATCGCCGGGTTCGAGCTTGCCGTACGCCGGTGATTCGGGAATAACCTGCGATATCGTCAGCATGCCCGTTTGCTTCGGATAGTCCGAGCGGACCTGGTTTTCGGTTGCCTTTGTCAAACCGAGACGACGTAGTTCGTCGAATGGTTTGTGTTCAAACATGGTTTGTAACGTGCCACGCGTTACGGCCTCACCATTCCTGATCAGATTCAGCGCCCTGTTAATTCGATCAAGCGGCAGAAAGAAACTGCTCGCTGCGGTACTCGCGCCGCCGGCGTTTAATGCAACCACCTCACCTTCGATATTGATAACAGGCGAGCCGGATGAGCCACCCGATGTGCCAGACGCCGCCTGGAAATAGAAGGTGTTGAAATCGTTGTATTTGCCGCGACCATAGTCGGGCGCCTGGCGATCAAGCCTGGCAATCGTTCCGGCAAGGATGGATAACTGTTCGCCGGCATCATTGCCGACTACGCGAATTTCGCTACCAATTCCTGCAGCGCCGGGCACCAATGGCAATTCGGTAGGCTTGATATAAACAAGATCCTTGGGGTCATAGCGATAAAAACCAAAATCATGTACCGGATCTCGGTATATCGGCGTCAGCCGAACCTCTTCGTTATTGAGAAAAATCGCCTCGGCCACAACAGGACCCGGCGTGACTACATGTCGATTCGTCAGGATCAGACCGCGTTCTGCGTCGACGACGAAGCCGGTTGCCTGGCTGGATGAATTCCATTCGGTATCGAAAGCTCGCGTGCTGTCGACACGAATGGAAACGACGCCACTTGAGATTCGCTCCAGCGTTCTTGCCCATTCGGGCACTTCCGCCCGTACCGGCAAACCGATCAGCATCCCCGCAAGTAACGATAGCCAGATTCTATTTTGCATTTAGTATTTCCGTGCGTTTTTAGTGGAAGCGTTATTGCTTCGTCCGACACTCCGACTATTGGATAGCGTCGCGGTTCCCCGCCAGCTGGGCACAACAGCAGATTATGCAGGAATAATCAGAGAGAACGGTGTGATGGCTCGCATTTTTGGGTCAGATCCACTCCGACGGCCCAACTGTGAATGCGATATGCTCGAATCGTGGCGCGACATTCTTTTCGCAGCTCAGTCGAAGTTGATGTCGAGTCAACCCGCCCGGAATCGCTGGTTTTTGCGTCGCTTGCAACAACGCCGCGTCACACAGATTGACCCTTCCACGCAAGATCAAGCTGTCGCGCGGCTTTGACATCGTCCAGGCGCCGCACCGGTAGCGTGTATGGCGCACCTTTAACCTTGTCCGGATCTTTTTTCGCTTCTTCCCGGATTTCGACCAGCGCCGCGACAAACCGGTCGACTGACTCTTTCGTTTCGGTCTCGGTCGGTTCGATCAGCAGACACTCCGGCACCAGGAGCGGAAAATAGGTCGTTGGCGCATGAAAGCCCTTGTCCAGCAACGCCTTGGCGAAATCCATTGCGTTCACATTGAGCGTTCTGGCTTCGTTTTTCAGCGTGATAATGAACTCATGGCTGGCGCGGCGCGCCGGAAAGGCCAGCTCGAATCCCGCCTCTTTGAGGCGAACCCCGAGATAATTTGCGTTGAGCGTCGCAAACTCGGCGATTCGCTTCATGCCATCCTTGCCAACCATTCGCATATAAATGTACGCGCGTAACAAGACTCCGGCATTACCCATGAAACCGGACAAATGTCCAATACTTTGTGGCAAGTCTTTTTCGGTCAGCCAGTCGTAGTACGGGACACCATCTTTTTCAGTCTTGCCAACGATTGGAATCGGCATAAAAGGCTTCAACCTGTTACCGACGCCCACCGCCCCGGATCCTGGTCCGCCACCGCCATGTGGTGTCGAGAAAGTCTTGTGCAGATTGAGGTGAATAACGTCGAATCCCATATCACCCGGCCGTACTTTGCCGAGGATGGCATTCAGGTTCGCCCCGTCGTAGTAAAGCAGTCCGCCGGCGTCATGCACCATCTCTGCAATTTGCGCAATCCTGCGCTCGAAGACGCCAAGTGTCGACGGATTGGTCAGCATGATGCCGGCCGTTTTCGGACCGAGCGCCGCCTGTAATGCGTCGAGGTCAACGTCGCCCTCGGAATTCGTTGGAATCTCCCTCACGGTACAGCCGCACATTGTCGCGGTCGCCGGGTTGGTGCCGTGCGCGGCGTCGGGAACAATGATCTCATCGCGCTCGTTGTTGCCATTGGCGATGTGGTAGGCACGAATCATTGCGACACCGGCCAATTCGCCCTGCGCGCCTGCCATCGGCGTAAGCGACACAGCTTTCATACCTGTAACGGATTTGAGCATGTCCTGAAGTTCATACATGCATGCGAGAAATCCCTGGCCGTGACTCGCGGGGCCCAGCGGATGTCTACCCGCGAAACCTGGCAACAGCGCCAGCGAATTGCACGCACGCGGGTTGTACTTCATCGTGCATGACCCGAGCGGATAAAAGTGCGTGTCTATCGAAAAATTCTGTTGTGACAATCTTGTGAAATGGCGAACAACCTGTAACTCCGACACCTCAGGCATGATCGGCGCTTCGCCACGCTGAAACTCTGTGGGAACAGACCCACCGACATCGTTGAGCGGTGCCTGCGCGTAAGCCCGACGACCCGGTCGTGATCGTTCAAAAATCAATTGTTCAGTCATTCTCGAGTTTCCTAATTATATTTTTGCGGACAATAGCGGTTAAATGAGCTGGTGCGCTTGATTCAAACATCGAGTTCCGCTGGATCGGCGTCGATACCGAGCGCTCTATACGCTGCGGCGTAATTCGGCTCGTCGCCAATGTCGGCAATCTGTTCACGGTAGACGACCGTATTGTTCTCATCAAGCACGACTACAGCGCGAGAAAACATGCCGGCAAGGGGTCCTTCCAGAATTAAGACTCCGTAATTTTCACCGAATCCGGCATGCCGAATGGCGGAAAGCCCAACGACACGATCCAGAGAATGCTCGCGCTGAAATCGAGCGTGAGCGAACGGCAGATCGTAAGACACCATTAACATCGCAACATCGTCGTGTTCCTTCGCCAGCGCATTAAAAACGATCACCGACTTGGCGCAGACGGGCGTATCGATACTGGGAAAAATGTTAATCACTTTTCGTTTGCCCATGAAATTCGCCAGCGACACATCCTGCAGTTGCGTATTGACGAGGGATACATCGGGCGCACGGCTCCCGATCGGCGGCAATTCGCTATGAGTTCTGTAACGCGTGCCGTTGTAGATAATTTCTTTCATCGAGCTTCGAATTCCTCTTACGCCGGAGCGCTCATTACATCGCGAAGTGCTGTTGCATAGGCCTCAAGATCCTCGTCATTTTTTGTTTCCGTCGCACAGATCAAAAGCGCATTTCCCAGCTCCGGATACACCGTCGACAAATCGAAGCCACCGAGAATGTCCTGGACCGCCAGTGATTCCAGAACCGGACCAACAGGACGATCGAGACGAATAACCGCTTCATGAAAATGCGGTGAGGAAAACGCTCTTTCGACGCCGTCGATAGCAGTTAACAGCTCGAGCAGTTTCGCCGTTTGTTGCTGCGATGCCAGCGCGACCCGACGCAAACCCTCGTGTCCCAGAAGCGACATGTAAATCGTTGCGGCGGTGACCATAAGCCCCTGATTCGTACATATATTCGAGGTCGCTTTCGAGCGGCGAATATGTTGTTCGCGCGCCTGCAAAGTCAGCGTGAAACCGGGGTTGCCATCGAGATCCGTAGTACGTCCGACGATTCGACCGGGCATTTGCCTGACGATGTCTTCTTTGCAGGTCATGATGCCGAAATACGGGCCACCTGATGACAGCGGCACACCAAACGGCTGCCCTTCGCCACAAGCGATGTCGGCGCCTGTTTCACCCCATTTTCCTGGCGGCCTCAACACGGCGAGCGAGGTTGGATTAATCACCGCTATCACGAGCGCACCGTTTGAGTGCGCCCAGTCTGTAATCGCATCAACCTGTTCGTAAACGCCGAGAAAGGATGGCTGCTGTATGACGACGGCGACCGGTGGTTCAACCTGATTATTCAGTGCGTCAAGATCTGAACTGCCGGTTCTTGTATTCAGCGGCAGACGGTCAAACGAAAGTCCTTGTGACCCCGCGATCGCAGTCGCCACCTTTTGATACAGTTTGTTGACGCCGGCCGCCAACAGTATGCGACGCGATTTCGATTTTCGATTCGCCCTGACCGCCATCAGTGCTGCTTCCGCCAAGCCGGAAGCGCCGTCATAAAGGGACGCATTGCTGACATCAAGTCCGGTTAGACTCGTCATCATCGATTGAAATTCGTAGATAGTCTGCAGCGTGCCCTGGCTCGCTTCGGCCTGGTACGGCGTATACGCGCTATAAAACTCACCGCGGGTCGCGATGTCCCACACGGCCGCTGGTATGTGATGCTCGTACGCACCTGCGCCGATGAAACACCTCGCACCGCGATCCAGCGCCGCCCGGGTCCTCATTAAACGTGAAATTTCCTGTTCGCTGAGCGCATCAGGCACTCCATCAAGATCCTTTATAAGGAGTTCGCGAGGAATTTCGTCGAACAGATCATCGATTTTCTTCGCGCCGATTGCGCCAAGCATGGCCTCGACTTCGTCGTCAGTGTGGGGAATAAATGGCATAAATATTGACTGCTTTCTTTAGAGAGTTATTTATTCTTCGAGCCCGTCGAGGAATTCCTGGTATGCGAACGAATCCATCATGTTGGCGTCGTCGCCAGTCGGCTTCACCCGGACTATCCATCCATCGCCGTAAGGATCCGCATTGATTCTCTCCGGATCATCGGCGAGCTCGTCGTTTACGGCCACGATCTCACCGGAGATTGGCGCGTATACGTCGGATGCTGCCTTTACTGACTCGACAACTGCCATCTCCCCGCCGCTTTCAACTTCCTGGCCAACTTCCGGCAATTCGACATAGACAAGATCGCCAAGCGCGCTTTGCGCATGATCGGTGATGCCGATCGTGACGGTGCCGTCGTCTTCCTTGCGAAGCCATTCATGTTCTTCTGTGTATTCAAGATCACCTGGCAATTCACTCATTGTTTGTCTCCCTATCCAACTCAATCTACAGCTCGATTTGTATTTTTCCGTTGCGAACAAACGGCATCTTTACGACTCGCGCGTCCAGCATCCGACCACGCACATCAACCTTGGCGGAACCATAATCGCCGGCAGGCAACCGCGCCATCGCAATGGAGCGTCCAAGCGTTGGGGAAAATCCACCGCTGGTGATTTCACCGTCCGCCAGCCCTTCGACAACGACGCGCATGTGATCGCGCAACACGCCCTTGCCCTCCAGGAGAAGTCCCGCAAATTTTTGGCGCGAGTCGCTTTCCCGCATAGCGGTCAGCGGACCCCTGCCGTTGAAATTCCGGTCTGCCGGATCCCAGGCGATAGTCCAGCCGAGCCCCGCCTCCAGCGGCGAAATCGTCTCGTTCATATCCGAACCGTAGAGATTCATGCCAGCCTCAAGCCGCAGCGTGTCTCTTGCACCCAATCCGCACGGCCGAATCCCGGCGTCGACGAATCTTTGCCAGTAGCCGACGGCCATTGCCTCCGGCAAAACGATTTCCCAACCGTCCTCACCTGTATAACCAGTGCGAGCGATAAACAGCTCGCCTGCCTCAAGTCCATAAAAGGGCTTTAATGCCAGCGCGGCATCGCGCCATTGGTTCTCGATAACGGTCGCGGCGAGCTCCCGCGCTTTTGGCCCCTGCACTGCCATCATCGCGAGGCCCGGGCGCTCATTAATCTCAACATCGAAGGACGCAGCCTCTGCGTTGATCCACGCCATATCCTTGTCGCGCGTCGCTGCATTCACGACGACGCGATACCGGCCCGGTCCGAGGTAATACGTAATCAGGTCGTCGACGACGCCGCCCTGATCGTTCAGCATGCAGCTATATAGGGCCTTGCCTTTTTCTTTCAGTCTGCCGACATCGTTGGCAAACAGTTTTTGCAGAAACGCCATCGATTCACTTCCGCTTACGTCGACCACGGTCATGTGCGATACGTCGAACACGCCTGCGCCACTGCGGACAAATTGATGCTCTTCAAGCTGGGAACCATAATGAAGCGGCATGTCCCAGCCGCCAAAATCAACGATTTTGGCGCCGGCATCAACATGGGTCTGATAAAGCGGTGTCCTTTTCCCCATCAAACGCTCCGGGCGATTTTTTAATTGGCAAAAAAAAGGCGATCGAGTGAGCTTTTATGAAAGCTCACTCGATCGCCCCTCTGTCCTGAAACCTGAGAGATCGCCATCTGACGGTTTGCATACCGCCAGTGACATACCCCTTCGGTGGGCCTTGCCAGCCTCTCTCCAGAGATAATCAGCGTCGACAGTCCGTGTGCCTGAGCGTTTCCGAGCGTGTTGCGCCTTCGGCGCCTCTTAAAAGAGGTCTCTTCTGCCAACCCTATTGACTACTGGCCGCAATGATAGCCAAGTCGGGAGGTGGTTGCCAGAAAGCATTGATCCCGCAACAATGCGCGAACCCGTTGAGGAGAGGCTTTATGCGTGACTTTCGGATTGCACTCGTTTTTTGTTTCGTTTTCAGTGGTTTAGCGGCGCAGGCGGGACCTGCAGAAGACTTTCAGTCACTGCTCGACGAGTCATGGGAGTGGCAACTGTCCAATAATCCCGAGCGCGCATCACGCCTTGGCGACCGGCGATTCAATACGGAGTGGACGGATATGCGTCTCGAGGCGATCGAGCAACGCTTCGAACAGCAAAAAATATTTCTGAGTCGTTTGCGAGCTGTCGACTCATCGGCACTTTCAGACACCGCCGCGCTCAACTACGACCTTTTCCGCCGCCAGCTCGAAAATTCGATCGACGGTCACGAGTTCAAAGACTACCTGATGCCGATAAGTCAGCGCGGCGGCGTACAGTCGCTCGAGTCCACAGCCGAAACGCTTCGCCTCACGAATGTTAAGGACTACGAAGACTGGCTGGCCAGGATGACGAAGATCGAATCCGTCATCGAACAAACGACCGAGCTGATGGAAGAAGGCAGGCGCACCGGTTACATGTCCCCCAAGATACTGATGGAGCGATTGCCAAACCAGATTTCATCGCAACTGGTCGAAGACCCGGAGATGAGCCCGTTTTTCAAAGCCTTCGACAACATGCCGGATTCAATCGGCGAGGAAGACAAGGCGCGAATTCGGCAGCTCGCCAAAGTCGTGATCGACAAATCAATCGTCCCCGCGTATCGCGAGTTCAACAACTATTTTAATGAAACATATCTGCCGGCGAGTCGAGCTACCATTGGTGCTTCGTCACTGCCGAATGGTGACGCGTTTTATGAGTACCGCACACGACTCTATACGACGACGTCAATGACACCAGATGAAGTTCATCGTCTGGGCCTGAATGAAGTCAAGCGCATCCGCGATGAGATGCAACTGGTCATTGACGAGCTTGAGTTCGAAGGAAGTTTCGCTGACTTCCTGGAATTCCTGCGGACGGATCCACAGTTCTACTACGATACACCCGAAGAATTGTTCGAAGGCTATCTTGCCGTATCAAAACGCATTGACCCAGAGCTGGTGAAATTGTTCGGCAAGTTGCCACGCATGCCCTACGGCCTGCGGCCCATCCCTGACAATATTGCGCCGGACACGACGACGGCTTATTACAACGGACCGGCTGCAGATGGCAGTCGTCCGGGTTACTACTACGTCAATTTGTATCGTCCCGAAGTACGTCCGAAATACGAAATGGAAGTGTTGTCCATTCACGAAGCAGTGCCCGGTCATCATTTGCAGATTGCGCTGCAGATGGAATTGGAAGACATGCCGAACTTCAGGAAGTACTCCGGCTTTACAGCATTTTCCGAAGGCTGGGGTCTGTACAGCGAAAGCCTGGGTTACGAAATGGGCTTCTATAAAGACCCCTATTCGAAATTCGGCGCACTAACATACGACATGTGGCGCGCGGTGCGGCTGGTGGTCGATACGGGCATGCACTACAAGGGCTGGACGCGCCAACAAGCCATTGATTTTTTTAAAGATAACGCCGCCAAACAAGAAGCCGACATCATCAACGAGATCGACCGGTATATCTCATGGCCGGGCCAGGCACTGGCTTACAAAATTGGCCAGCTGAAAATGCTGGAGCTGAGGAAAAAAGCGGAGCAGTCGCTGGGCGACGATTTTGACATCAAAGCATTCCATGATGCGTTGCTGGGCGGTGGCGCAGTGCCGATGGAGATCCTTGAAACGCGAATGAATCGCTGGCTGGCGGAACGGTTGAAGATCAAAGCAGGGTAATGACGGAAAAAGGGGGTCGGATCCAATTTTTTCTGGATCTTGAAATTTCAGAATTGACTGAAAATTGGATCCGACCCCCTTTTTCGTCGCCCATAACCGGCTACGGCAGATCATCACCCAAATGACACGCCATACATTCCCGAGGCGGGCCACCCTCGATTCCTTCGGCCGCCTTTTCCGCATGACAACCACGACACAGGTCGTGATATTGCTTTTCCAGCAATGGCCGGATCTTCGGATCAGTGACGTGGCAGGTCATGCAAAGTCCGCCACCGGTGCCATCAACGTAATTATGATGACAATCGATGCAGTTTTGTTGCGCATGATCTGTGTGCGCGAACGACATCGGCAGGATTGGTTCCGTGCTTCCGTAGCGATTTTCTTTGACAGGTATTTCGCCTGCTATCGGTGAGCCAAAAACAACGATGAGTGCGCCAATGAAAACAACGATGCCGAATACGATCTTCATAACGGCAGGTTTCGCGTTACGACGAACAACGCACCAAATGCGATACTTGCCAGACCGTAAGCCAGGTTGGTTGCGATCGGCAGTTGTCCCAGTTTTATCCAGTAGGCGCGACCAAATGATGCCGCTAACGTTATCAGTACAAACAAGAATGCCTGGTACCAGGTGCCGAGGTAAAAGTTGCTGACAACAATGTGATAGGTCGCGGTCGCAACTGTCGCAATTGCGACGACGCGATGCCAGTACTTAAACGCAGGGTAGTCCTTGTGTACGCGCATTCTGTCGGGAACCAGCGCTACGGTTATCAGGATGCCCAGGAGCAGCAGACTGACAAGGCCCAACCACATGTAATCCGGCGCACCGGGCTTCAGGAACTCGGGCACAACGGCATCGCCCAGCAGGAACCAGAACGCGTGGGCAACTGCGACAAACAAAACACCATAGCCCAATACCTGATGCGCACGCACATCGAGCCGGCGATTGCTCGTAACGGTCAGGTACAGGAGTCCGCCGAAAGCGGCGAAGCCGATCGCATTCCCGGTATCCCAGAACCAGCCGGCACCCATCGTGGGTGCCGCCAGGAACGTGATCAGAAAAACTGCGGCAAATGTCGCTAGTAAAGACTTCATCCGACGCAAATATACGGGGACAACGACATCGCTGCCACGATCAACCCAACATGTGCTACTGGTTCGCCCGCCTCACAACAAATGCGCGCACAGCTTCCGCGTCTTGCTGATCAAATACCTCTGCAAACGAGACCATGCCTCTGTCCTCTAACGCGCCGTCGAGCACGACACTTTGAAATGCTTCGGCACTGGCCGTCATTGCAGAGTGGCGAAGATCGGGCATCGCGCCACCGGAAATGACTTCGGCGCCGTGGCAAATCGCACAATAGCGTGTGTAAAGACCGGCACCGGCGTTGACCTGCGCCTCGGTGCCGAAGTCAGCCGTTAACGGTGCCCGTGCTGGTAAATCGGGTAGCGGCGGCAATTCGATATCGCTGCCGATCTTGTACGCCAGAATCCGACTGACATTTCGCTTGTCGCCGTCAGGATTCAGGACCAGGCCAAGAAAATTGGCTGACACCGCACCCCAACCCGCAACGACGGCGATATATTGTTCGCCATCAATTGAATAAGTTATTGGCGGCGCAAGAACGCCGGTTTGCGTGGGAGCTGACCACAGGCGCGCCCCGGTTTCTGCGTTGTACGCGACAATCTCCTCATCCGCGTTTCCCTGAAAAACCAGGTTGCCGGCGGTTGTCAACACACCGCCATTCTCAAACGCAGTGTGTGGTACGCGCCAGACTTCTTTTTGCGCCACCGGATCCCAGGCAAGCAGGCTTCCCTGGAACTCCGCGCCAAATTCCGGTGCGAGTTCAATGATCTCACCAGGCGGATCCCAGAAGTTGACGCCCAGGTTCATGCCGAGTGGTTTTATCTCGTAGCTGTCATCAAGCTTGTAGACGGACGGCTCCTGCTTGGCGGGTATGTAGACCAGACCAGTGTCCCGGTTGTACGCCATCGGCTGCCAGTTGTGGGCGCCACCGGGTCCCGGAGAAATTTTCTTTGCCGCAAGCGTCTCGTCGTACCGGGCATCGTCAGTCTCAACCGGTCGCCCTGTTTCGAGATCGATATGAGTTGCCCAGTTCACCGGCATGATGTTCTCAGCAGAAAGCAACTTGCCCGTTTTTCGATCGAGCACGTAGAAGAAACCGTTCTTGGGCGCCTGCATGATGACTTTTCGTTCTACGCCATCGATTTCCAGTTCCGCCAGAATCATGTGCTGTACGGCGGTGTAATCCCACGTGTCACCGGGCGTGGTCTGGTAGTGCCACGCATAGATTCCGGTGTCCGCGTGGACCGCGACGATCGACGCGAGAAAAAGATTATCTCCGCCACCTGGGCTGCGTATCGCGCGCGACCAGGGAGAGCCGTTACCGGTACCAATGTAAACGAGGTTGAGTTCCGGGTCGTACGCGAATGAGTCCCACGCTGTTCCACCACCACCCTGTGTCCACCACTCGCCGGTCCACGTGCTGGCAGCTCTTCGCTGTGTTGCGTCTTCGTGACCGTCAGCAGGGTTTCCCGGGACCGTGTAGAAGCGCCATAATTGCTCGCCGCTATCCGGGTCATAGGCTGAAACGTAACCACGGACACCGTACTCGGCACCGCCGTTGCCAATGATGATTCTGTCGCCAGCCATTCTTGGCGCACCGGTAATCGAATAGCTTTGCGCCTTGTCAGTGGTACTGACCTCCCACAGAAGCTCACCGGTTTGGGCATTCAATGCGATCAGGCGACCGTCAAGCGTGCCCGCATAAACCTTGCCTTTCCAGACGGCAGCGCCTCGATTCTGTACACCACAGCAGACCCTGACGCTCCAGCTTTTTGGCACCTCGGGATCGTACTGCCATAACATTTGTCCGGTCTTCGCATCGACGGCCTGCACCTTACTCCACGCGCTGGTGGAATACATGACGCCACCGATAACAATGGGGGTCGCTTCCTGTCCTCGCGTCGTATCGAGATCCGTGTACCAGGCAAGGCCGAGCTTGGTGACATTTGAGTCATTGACCTGATCGAGGGGGCTGAAGCGCTGCTCCGACGTCGTTCGTCCATGCGCCATCCAGTTCTCCGGTTCGGCATCAGCATTTGCCAGCCGTGCCGCGTCGACCCATGCGGTACGAGTCTCCTGCACGGCGGCCTGTGGTTCTTCCGTTACCGCGGGTTCGTCACGCTGGCATCCGCAAATGAGGACGGCTGAACATCCCAATGCGAGCAGAAATTTATTGAAATGAATTTCCATTTGGCACCTTTTTATTTTTTCTTGGGGACGATGGCCCGCCTTGGTGATGTACTCAAATTACTCGCCGGTGCGTGTTTTCGCAACGTACAAAAGGGGTTACAAAAGGGGTCAGAGCCCAATAACCGGGTCAGAGCCCGTAATTGGGCTCTGACCCCTTTTTTCCCGCCAACTCCGCATCCAGCAACGCGATAATTTCACGAATATGACCCTGCAGTCCGACAAGAGACCCACTCGCCATTCTTGAATGCACGCTTCGGACCATTGCGAAATCTTCCAACTGCGGTATCACAGTGACCTCAGTTTCGCCGCTTCTCGTGGCTTGTCCAACCGGGTCCGCCGGCGTCCAACGCAATGAATAGGCAACTGCGATAATCCCCTGTCCCGCGAGTTCTGCAGCAATCACCTTTTCCACAAAGTCCCGCGCAATGATTTCGTCTTCCTGCGCATCCAGCACGAGCGTCGGCCAGGAAGCCAACGCTTTGCGAATTTCTGCGTTGCTGATGTCGCCCAGGCGGCCGGACGCCAGCAACGCATCGAGGCTGCTGGTCGATATATCCGACGTGCGCCAGCTTACGAGTGAAACGAGTACATCATTGTCGACCCTGACCACGTTTCCGGTGGCGACGGCACGCAATTGGCCTGACATCGTATTCATGCTGTATGTGTTCTTTTCGTGGGCAGCAATTATCGCATCCAGTGACGCCAGGTTCTCCGTCATCTCGTCACGTAGTGCAGCAAGCTGCGTCACTTCCCATCGCTGAAGCTGTCGCTCGTCCCACATGGCATCCAGTGCGAACGCAAGCAGTATCGAAACGACGATTGCGCCGGCTTCGAGCAACAGGCGGCCGATCTTTTTCCCATCAAGCATTGACATGTGCGAGCCTACTTACAGCCACCGGCGGATGGTGTGTAAACCGACAACGGGCTTTCGGACTTATCCAGCTGAACGAAATCCGTGTCCCAGTGCTTCAGTGTCAAATCCCAGCGGCGCTTTTCGCCCGCCACATATTCATCCATGCGATCGCCAAAAAGATGTTCGATGAGTCCGGCACGATCCAGAGGCGCTGATTTCGAGCTCTGCGGTGCCGGATAAAGGAACGTCGCTGCAAACGTCCATTGCGGCTCCTGCGCATGGCCGGCCGGCACCATCAGTTTATGTTCGCTTACGGTGCCTTGCTCAAGCCCGTACGCCATCAGCGGGTAATGCCACTTCATGTAAAGCTCGAGCCACTCGTCCTCGTAACCCCCCTTCACCAGGTAAAAGGAGATACCGAAAGGTTGCATGCATTTGCCACGACCATTGTTGCCCTGGGCATTGGCCGTCGAGGCAAGAAGAAGAACAGAACATATGATCAGTAGACTACGAAATAATCTAGCATTCATGTATTTCCCCTCAACCAATTATTTTTCGAATCCTGCGAGCTGGCGTCAGGATCGACCATTGGTTCGTCGGCGCGAATGAAAACCCACAGAAACGCACCAACCAGTGCGAAGACTGACCCGCTCGCAATTGCCGCGGGCCAGCCGAACCAGCCCGCGATTGCCGGCACCATCAGTCCGCCAACAACGCCTGGAATATTTCCGCCCGTGTTCAGCACACCGGTCGCAACCTGTGAATGGCGCCCGGCGACACCCATTGTGGCAACCCACATCGGCGCCTCTGTCACTTGCGTGAAGCCAAAACTGCAGCAAAGCATGATGACAGTCACGATGACGCTGTCAGACATCGCGCCTGCGTAAAGGAATGCGCCCGAGAGTACGAGTGCAATCATCGTCTGGTACCGGGTGCCACGACGGATGCCCAGCCTGCGCACCAGCATATCGCAGCCAAATCCGCCCAGCGTCGCGCCAACTGCCCCCAGGATCCACTGTGCCGCTGTGAACATGCCGGCGTCACTTGCAGAGAATCCCCGGACGTCAACCAGGTAAAAGAAGAACCAGCTGAAGAACAGGTAGAAAACATAATTCATGCAGAAATAGCTGATCGCAATCAGCAAGATGTTACGGTTCTTCAGCGCCAGCTTCCAGCTGCCTTTTTCCAGCGGAATATCTGCTGCCGGACGATCCGAGTGAATGAATTCGAGTTCCGCAGCCGTAATTCGCGCATGGTCAGCAGGGTCATCGGTGACGAGCCAATAGTACGCCAGTGCAGCGAGCAGTCCCGCAGGCGCCGTAATCAACAGGGCACTTCGCCAGCCGTAGCTTTCCATCAGCCAGACAACGAGCGGCGCCGTCGCCGCTGCGCCAAGAGTCAGCCCCGTGCTCGACAAGCCGTTTGGCAATCCCCACTGCCGCACCGGAAACCATCGTTCAATGGTTCCGCCAATCGTTACCGGAAAAAAAGGCGCATGTGCGGCCCCGACGAGAAATCGGGTGATAACCAACGCAATAACAATTGAGGCTACAGACCAGGTATCGGTGCCCGGAATAATCGCAGTCACGACGGTCAGCAATGTCCACGCGATGGCAATCGCAGTGATGGCATATCGGGGACCAACCTTGTCACCGAATATGCCGCCTGGAAACTGAAAGATCGCGTAGCCAGCCGCAAACGCCGCAAACACCTTGCCTAGCTGAACCTCATTCATGCCAAGATCACTGATCATCATCGCGCTGACGACATTGAAGTTCGTGCGCAAGGTATACGCTATGAAGCTCGCGAAGATGATGACCGCAAGTACAATCCAGCGAAGACCCTTCATTGATGTATCTCGATTCGCATGCCTTGCATCGATATGCTCCTGCGGCGGTTATTCGGTGCTTATCAGAATACGGCCTTTTTGCCGAGAATTGCTCTGCCTGGCCTGGCGCCCTCAACCAATTCGCCGTCCCATACAACGAACTGGCCATTCACCAGCACGTATTGGACGCCGGTCGAATAAGAAAGGCCGCCCTCGAAGTCTGCGGTGTCGATGATCTTTTGCGCACTGAATATCGTGATGTCCGCGTCGCTGCCAATCTGCATTCGGCCTTTGCGTTTCATTTGTGGGGATACCGCTTCTAGCCGTTCTGCCGGCATCAGTGTGACCTTGGCGAGCCCGCCCATCAGCGAAATGATCTCCTGGTCCCGAACATAACGACCAAGGAATCGAGAGAACGTGCCGGCACCGCGCGGATGCGCGCCTGGTGCATATGGCATGCCGTCCGAGGCGACCATCACGCGCGGGTCGGACAAGATCGCCTTGATCCACTCCGGCTTCATTAAGTGAATAATGACGATGCCGCCTTCCTGCCTGTACCGCTTGAATGTTTCTTCCGTAAGCCGCTCACCAGTGTCCTGCCACTGGACGTCGCCATAAGAAATACCCATGATTTCCTGCCAGCCGTCGTCGAACAGGGCGGACTGAAGTCCCGTGGATCCGGCGGTATATGGATAGGCTTCGGTCGTAATATCCGCACCGCGCGCCTGCGCGCCGAGAATCACATCGAGGTTGGTTTGATATTGCGCAAGGCTCGTACTGTTAATGTGTACGATGTGCAGCGCTGCGCCGGTCGCAACGGCATTGGCAACCACCTCCTGGACACCCGCCGTGCCCATGCCCTTGACGTGCGTATAAATGGGCACTTGTTGTTCTGCGGCGAACTCGAATAAGTGGAAGGTTTCGTCCGCCGTGACGCCGGGATAGTAGGCGTGAGGCATGCCGATGCCGAGCGCACCGTCTGTCAGACCTTTGCCGAGGCGCTTCCACAATACCGGGTGGTATTGCGCATCAAGTGCCTGGTATTGACCTGCCGCGATCGCGTCGAAAAACGAATTCTCAATGCCATCCGTCCCGTCACCGGCTTCCTGCAGGCCCGCAACCAGCGTATTGAGCTTGTCTTCGTGCTCGGGCATTGACCAGGTGCGCAGCGCACCATGCGAAATGCTCGTACCATAATTAATGACAGCGTCTCCTTCTCGCATCGCCAGGAACATAGCAACGTCGGGCACGCCCGCCTCGAGTTCAAGTGCTGTCGTTACACCGTCCATCGCCTGGAACTCATTCGCGCGGGCGCTTTGACCATGTGCGTGCAGATCGATGAAGCCGGGTGAAACGACCAGTCCGGTCGCATCGACCTCCGTCGTGCCATTCAATGGCTGCATTGATATCGCAACGACCGACTCGCCGCGAATACCGACATTGCGGATCGCATCCAGGCCGGTTTCCGGATCCATCACCCGACCGTTGCTTATTACAATGTCATATTCCTGCGCGAATGATGGCGATATGAGGGCGATAGCGAAAAGCGCAGTAATCGCCTGAATGCGGCGCACACACCGGGAAATGCAGGTCATGGTGGCTCCTTATTCTAATTCTGAAGCTTCGGCGGCGATTATAGAGATTTTCGCCGGGGACGACCTTACAACGTGGTTCGCGTTGCGAGTTAAACCCTGCAATGCGTCAAATCCCGTCTAAACTGATGGTATGCGTGCAATGGTGCACCGAGGAGATTCACGATGAAAAACAAAAAGCAGCATTTCCCGGCGCTTGTGATCGGCGCAATCGCGCTGGCATTCAGCTTTGCGGTCCAGGCAGAAAACGACCTGGAGGGCGGCTGGATCGTTTCGAGCTGGGAAAATCCGGGTGGCGCGGCGATACAGGACGCTCAGCCAGGCATTTTCATTTTCACCAGCACAAATTACGTCTTCATGTATGTGAATACGGCAGAACCGCGGCCGGGATACGATGCAGAAGCAGGCATGACCGACGCGGAAAAAATGGCAGCGTATGATTCTCTAACCGCCAATGCCGGCGGTTATGAAATTGATGGCAGCAAGTTCACAACCTATGCTTACGTTGCCAAAGATACGAATTATATGGGTGGCTTTCCCGAGAACGGTGTCGAGCATGAGTTCGTGCGCGATGGTGATGCGTTAACCATTACGGGAACATCGGGACCGAACCCGTTCAAGGTCGTACTTGAACGCGTCGAAGGCGAAGACGGCCCCTGGGAAACTCAGTAACAGGAGCATTACCTCGAGCCAAGTCTTTGCAGGTCAGCCAGGGACTTGATGAGCACGGAATGTTCGTGCTCACCATGTCCGCTGCGCATATAGAGTTCGGCCGCCTTGCTGACTTCTTTCAGCATGCGATTCTCTTCGGTCAGGTGCATCAGAGACGCCGCGATCGGGTCGTCCTTGCCACTTCGCAGGGACTCTTTCGCAATGCGCAATGACGCGGTCAGGGTTGCGTCCGTCGCGCGGGCGCCTGGCTCGGGTTCGACTCGGACACGCACACTTCCGTCACCTCGCGGCACCTGCCTCAGAAGATGATTGATCAGGTCGGTCGAGGTCACAATCCCGACCAGCACATTGTCTGCCTCGACAACGGGCAGCGCGTGAAAGCCGCCTTCGGACAGCTTGGTAGCCACATCGATCAGGTCGGCGAAAACATCAAGTGTCACCGGGTCTGCTTCCATAACCTGGGAAACTGTAATCGCTTCCAGCGCCTGTTTGCGTCTTCGCAAGACGTGCAGTTTCAGAAGATCGGACGACGACAGAATTCCGACCAGCACACCATCCTCCACAACCGGCAAATGGTGAATACCGTTTAATTCCAGCAACTCCCTGGCCACCGCAACAGACACATTTGGCCCAACCGTAAGTGGGTCGGTCGTCATAATTCGATTGATTGCAATGTCCCGCATACGGCGAATATTCAATGCAACAGGGCCGCATTGCTATCCGTGAAAGCCGAAACATGAATTTAAATCACCAGGTATCTCGCAAACGGCGGGCCCGTTCATGGCAATATTCAGACTCGGAAACCACGGAGCCGCAGATGGCCAGATCTCCTTACCGTCCCTTCAAGCCGAAATCCGAGCAGGTATCACTGATGCCGAACGTCTCCGGCAATGCCATTAATGGCGTGGGCGAACCGGCGCGGCGGCAGGCATCACCGATTTACTGGCACGATCCTGATTCGCTGGCACACGGCGAGCTGCAAAAATGGTTTTACACTCAGAACGCGAACGACGAGCAGATCAATAAAGCGCGTGCCAACCGCGCCGAAATCCTGGCAATCGAATTACCAGGCGTTGCTGACAATCCACTGCAGCAATCCGCCGAAGCATGGGCAGCTCAACTACGGGCGCATGTGCAAACGCTCGACATGGAGCTTTTTGGAATAGTTGCGTTTCGGCCTGAATGGGCATTCACGGACATAACCATTACTCAGAAGTGGATGGTCATGATCGGCGTCGCGCACGACTATGAGCGCATCAGGACCGCACCAGCCACGTCCGCCGGCGCCGAAGTAATTCGACAATATGGCCGCGGCGCCAAAGCGGCGAAGGACATCGCATCCTGGATTCGGCAGCGTGGCTGGGACGCCACACCGCTGGGCGGCCCGATGGCCGGACCGGTCTTGCTCATTCCACCGGCGATCGAATGCGGTTTCGGAGAACTGGGGAAACACGGCTCAATCATCAACAAGGAATTCGGCTCGTCATTTCGTCTCGCCGCCGTACTGACGGACATCCCGTTGATACCAACTGAAAAAGAGACCTACAACGTCGACGACTTTTGTGTCCGCTGCCAGGTCTGTGCGAACGCATGTCCGCCAGAAGCCATCATGCCGGAAAAAACTTTGGTTCGGGGAGTCCACAAATGGTACGTCGACTTTGATAAATGCATTCCCTACTTTAACGAATCGGCGGGTTGTGCAATTTGCATTTCGATTTGTCCGTGGAGTATTCCAGGCAAAGGCGTCAGAATTATTGAGCAACTCCGAAAACGGGCGGAACGACAGGAAGAGTCGGCGTGACAGACCTTTTTCGTCCGCAGCACGTTATCTGATTCCAAGCGCGACCTGCACGGCATGCGCGCGTATCGGGCCGCTCTTGTTGAACATAAACATTCCGGCGCCACGCAGCCGCGCAAGCAACGCTGAGCGATTCGAGAACAAACGATTCAGCCCATCCATAAAATGCAGCATGGTCTTGTTGGCCCCCTTTTGCGCCCGCTCGTAATTTCTCAGTACCGGTAGGTCACCGGGGTTTTCGCCAGCTCGCAGCGCTGCCGAAACGATCTGTGCCAATTTACTGGCATCTGCGAATCCCAGATTGACGCCCTGTCCGGCCAGTGGATGTACGGTGTGCGCTGCATCGCCGATGAGAACGAGACCATCCTGCACATACTCTTTTGCATGTTGCGAATTGAGCAGAAATGCTCCGCGTGGACCGGCAACCGTCACCCGGCCCAGCACGCCATCAGTTACCTCATAAAGTTTTGCTGACAAAGCACTGTCGGACATCTGCATAGCTTCATCTGCCTCTGCCGGCGTAGTCGACCAGACAATCGATACGCGCCCGTCATCAAGTGGCAGCAACCCGATCGGGCCGTCCTTGAGGAATCTCTGCCATGCCGTGTTTCGATGGCTTAGCTCCGGCCTGAGACACGTAACAAGCCCTTTTTGCGCATGCGGCCAGGACTCGATGGCGATACCGGCTGTACCGCGTACAAACGAATTGGCGCCATCCGCGCCAACGAGGAGATCCGGCGTCATTTTTTCACCCGACTCCAGTTCAATTTCAAATCGATGCCCGGACCGGGCGAGCGACCTGATCGAGGAATCGAAATGAACAACGACATCTGACTGATCAACTTGCCGCAACAATGCGTCTTGGATGAGAACATTTTCAACAATGAATCCGAGTTGTGCCACGGCGAATTCTGCCGCGCCGAAAGAAAGCGTTTCCGGCCCCTCGACGTTGCCGGTCGCGTCCCAGACTTTCATATCGCGATAGGGGCACGCGCGCGTACTAACGATCTGATGCCATGCGCCGATCTCCGAGAGTATGCCGACTGATCCGGGAGATACAGCGCAGACCCTCAAGGACATTTCTTCGTCCGGCCTGAAGACAGGCCTTGCGCCGGCATCGATCACAATCACTCGCAACTGGTCGTCGCGGGATAATAGACGGGCGGCCGCCAAGCCAACCATGCCTGCGCCAACAATAACGACATCGTATTTCCGCTTCATTCGAGCGGCACGCCTCGGGCAAGACGCGGCAATCTTCCTGCAAGTCCCATCGTGTGTCTTGCGAACGTCTTCCTGACGCCGGGAACAAGGTCAAATCCCAACATGCCAAGATTTCGCAATATCCTTACCGGCGCACGGGAATCTCCAAACAGACGGACAATGCCATCTGTAAATCGCACCAGTTTTCGGTGATCGGGCGCTCGCCATTCAGCGTAATTTTCCAGAATTGTCGCGTCACCACAGTCGAGCGCAGCGCCAGATTCGGCACGTGCATCGGCGATACAATCGCACAGCGCGGCGACATCACGCATGCCAAGATTGAATCCCTGTGCCGCAACCGGATGCAACCCATGAGCAGCGTTGCCCACGATGACACTACGGCGCGATATCAGGCTGTTCGCCTTACTTAGTGAAAGCGGATACGCGGCGCGTTTGCCAACCCTGGAAAACCTGCCAAGTCGGAAACCAAATGCGTCCTGGATTTGTTTCACGAACTCGTCGTCGTCGAGACTCAACGCTGCCCTTGCCGCGTCAGGCGGCTGGATCCAGACAAACGCAGCGCGACCATCGGCAACCGGTAACAACGCGACCGGCCCCGCTTCGGTGAAACGCTCAAACGCGCGATACGCCATCGCCTTTTCGGTCAGCAGGTTGCCTATTACCGCCCACTGATCGTAGCTTACCTGTTTGGCGCCGATACCGACCATATCGCGGACCGCGGAATTGGCTCCATCCGCAGCGACCAGTAATCGGCAAGTCAGATTTCTCGGGCCGGAAGCTTTTTCGACGGTCACTTCGGCGAAATCGTCACCCGGCGTGACTGCAACGATCTTGCCGGGGCAAATCATCTGGACATTGTCGAGGGCTGCCAGGGAATCCTGCAAAACTTTTCCCAAAACGCGGTTGATGACGACATAACCCAGGGCTTCAACTTTTTGTTCTGCGGCATCGATATGGGCAAATCCAAAATGCCCCTTGTCGGATACATGAATGCTCTTGATTGGCGTCGATGCCGTTACGATATCCGGCCAAAGGCCCATTGCTTCGAACATGCGTTGACTACTGCGGGACAACGCGGTGGATCGATCATCGAAACTAGGTTGCTCCTCGGAACTTCTCGCGACAGCTTCAACGACAGCGATCTTGAGATTCAGGGGCGCCAGCGCCAGGCCCAAGCTGGTGCCAATCATGCCCCCACCAGCGATAACAATGTCGTAGTCAGGTTGTTTTTTATTCTCGGACACTATGATCAGGCCGCCATCAATTTCTCGATATCGTCCGGATCTTTGGCAAGGCCTTTGCTCAATACGTCCGGCCCGTTGTTCGTCACGGCAACATCATCCTCTATGCGAATTCCTATGTTGTGCCACCTCGACGGCGTCTTGCTACCTGCAGGGATGTAAATTCCAGGTTCGACGGTCATCACCATGCCCGGCTCAAGAAAGCGCCACTCGTTGCCGACTTTGTAATCACCGACATCGTGGACGTCCATACCAATCCAGTGGCCGGTGCGGTGCATGAAAAAATCCCGATAAGCCTCATCTTTGATCAGCTTTGCCAATGTGCCATTGAGGAATCCCAATTTCTTAAGTCCCTTGGTAATCGTTCGTACCGCGGCATCGTGGGGATCATTCCAGTGATTGCCTCTGACAGTTTTGGCAATCGCCGCAGATTGTGCTTCAAGTACAATTTCGTATACGGCTCTTTGTTCCGAAGTGAACCGGCCATTTACGGGCACCGTACGCGTAACGTCCGACGCGTAATAGTCGTACTCGCATCCGGCGTCAATCAATAACAGATCACCGTCTTTGAGCTGACCATTGTTATCAACGTAGTGCAATGTACAGCTGTTGGCACCTCCGCCGACGATGGGAGAATAGGAAATATTGGCGTTGTGGCGGCGGAATTCGTGAATATACTCCGCCTCAATTTCGTATTCGAACAGGCCCGGCCTGATCTTTCCCATTGCCCGGTGGTGTGCTTTTACGGCTATTTTGGCGGCCATGCGCATGGCTGTGATCTCTGCCCGACTCTTATATAGGCGCATGTCGTGCAGAACATGGTCAAGTGCGATGAATTCCTGCGGTGCGTGAATTCCTGACGACTCGCGGTACCGCAGGGATTTCACCCACTCGGTAATCCGATGATCGAATTCCGCGTAGGCACCCATGGTGTAATAGACGCGACTCCGGGTTTCCAGGATGCCCGGCAGAATATCGTCGATATCGTCGATCGGGAACGCGTCGTCGGCACCGAATTTTTCAATCGCTCCTTCCGGTCCGGCCCGCGACCCGTCCCATTGTTCTTTCAGTTCGTCCCGCTCGCGGCAAAACAGCACGTATTCGCCGCTGGCACGACCGGGCACAATGATAGCGACAGAATCCGGCTCGGCGAAGCCGGAAAGATAATAGAAATCGCTGTCCTGCCGGAAGCGATATTCAACATCGCGGCTACGGGTCCTGACGGGCGCACTGGGCAGTATCGCAATGCCGTCTTCGCCCACCATTTGCATTAGTATCTTACGCCGCTTGGCAAATTCACTTTCGTTCATAGATTCTCGCGCCGAAAGGCCGTGCTAGTGCAGCACTTCTGATTCGATTGGGGTGTCACTTTCCGGAGGCGCGCGAAAATCTGCGAGTTCTTCAAAGATTAACTGCACAGCAACTCGCAAATACTCAATCAGCTCGGTAAGGGCGCCCTCGTTACCGTCGTCATCTTCGTCATCACCGATGCTGGCACGCGTGATATGTAACATGTCCTTGATGATATCCGCCAGTGGGTCCGCGGACAGGCGTTTCTTTAGATCTTCGCTATGCTTCTCGGACACCAGGCCGTGAAGAAAGCCTTCGCACCATCGGACCATTGCTGCTGTGCGAACTAGGATCGGGTCGTCGTCGTCGGGCAGCAAAAGGCCGAACTCGGATTGTCGCTCCACCAGTTGCCTCCAGGTTTCTGCATACAGCCCATCCAGGGCGGCCTCGGATTTACTCCGCAGATCGTGATCTGGGTCCGTATCCTCAAGGATCTGCGCAAACCATCGAGATGCACCCTGCGCTCCTGTCACTGCAAGGCGGCTGCACAGCAGCCCGTGTACCTGCCCTGCATCCCAGTTTGAGCCGCAACTCTTTAGTATTTCATCGAGCGCGTCGTGGTCGATTGCCTGATCCATTGTTTCCGTCAGCGTGTATTGCATCGTTTAGGGCCAGAATGATCCCACGGAATCGGTTGCCTGGCCATGTAAATGGAAGCTTCCTTAAGATCACGATTGATTCTGCTCCGAAGCGGTTCTATATTGCACGCATGGCCGACGATACCAGCGCAAAATTTGAGCATGAACTTAAACGACTGGAGAAGCGCGTAGACGCCCTCGTCCAGGTCTGTGACCAGCTTCAGGATGAAAACCGTTCGCTCAAACAGCGCCAGGATTCATTGACCTCGGAGCGAGCGACACTCCTCCAGAAGAATGAGCAGGTCAGGGCTCGCGTCGAAGCGATGATCGGGCGCCTGAAAGCGATGGAACAGGGGGGTTAGCCGAGTATCATCCGGATACCCGGGCGCCACCAATGATCGCAAGCGTCATTTTTTTCACCCGATTGAACTTCGTTAATCCCGCACGCGCTGACGTCGATCGACAGCGTCTGTAATGGAGCACGCGCAATGACCGATATGTACGCCCACGTAAGTGTCCGCATCCTTGAAAAGGAATACCAGGTTTCCTGCCCCGCCGGCGAGCGAACCGAATTACTGGATTCCGCGGAGATGCTGAACTCGAAAATGCGGGAAATTCGGGACAGCGGCAAAGTTGTCGGGCTCGACCGCATTGCCGTTATGGCCGCATTAAATATGGCGAATGAGCTCATACGCTCGAAGGCCAAAGACGAAAAGTTGGAAACAAGTTTTGGTCCCCGTCTGAAGTTATTGTCGGACCGCGTTGAAGGCGTGCTCGGCGGCAGTCGGCAGCTGGACCTCGGTTAACTTTTCATTCCCACTGACAGGAAAATCTGCCGGACATGCGGTAAGATCACGTTGGCGTCTCCTGCGGTGTTCGATGCTGGCCTGGAAACCTTTCGGCCCTAAATATTTACCCCGGGGTCGTGTTCTGTAGGCGACATTTGTGCAAGACCACTTAGGTGGAAAGCCTGTTGTTGTCACGGCTGACCCCACTTGTTGCTCTGGTTCGAGAGCGACGGACAGTAACGGCACAGGTGGGAGGCGCCTCCCCATTTTTCGCAATCAACTTGTTCGTGTCCGGCTGTAACGTTATCGAAGTCGTTAGGCGCCAAATTTAATGCAAAACGAAATTCGCAAACTTGGTCGAACTGCACGCATGTCTTTGAGCCAGGACGAACGAGACAAAGCATCAAAAACGATCGCGCAAAAAGTTACTCATTCTTCGTGGTTCCAGAGAAGCAAGACGATTGCCTGCTACCTGCCAGTGCCTGGAGAAGTTGACACGTGGAGAATTATTGCGCGCGCTTTGCGCATGAAAAAGCGCATTTTTGCGCCAATTGTAGAAAAAAACGGCCGCATGTCATTCCGCCAGATTACGCCCGAAACGGCGTTGCACCGAAATCACCATGGCCTCTTCGAGCCACGGGACGGTGATTGGATCGAGGCTCGAGCGCTCGACGTCGTCATTACACCGTTGGTTGCATTCGATGGAAACAATCATCGAATTGGAATGGGCGGTGGCTATTTTGATCGCACGTTTTCCTTTCTCTCATGCAGAAACTCGTTTTTGCACCCGAAGTTGATCGGCGTTGCATTCGCCTGTCAAAAAATGGAGAAAATCCCTCCAAACCCTTGGGATATACGGGTTTTCAGCATAATTACCGAAGCTTCCTGATCCGTCAGAAGACCAAATTCGGCGAACAACTGATCTTTGATTGACGTCCTGCGATAGAATTTTCGTTTCTCGCCAGCGTCTGAATAAATATGTGCGGGAGGCCTGCAAGTTTTCTTCGACGGCACATTTTTCTGAGAAAAACTATGGTCGATGGCGAAGAAATATTTTTCGGAGAAGCATTGCTCAGGATTTTCTGACTGCCGACGTCGCCATTTCGTGCCGTTAGACCCGGCCCGGACAGTGTTAACTACGTCACGCTACTTGCTGGATTTTTTAAAACTGTTGTATATACTCAGCCCCGGGTACCCGACACGGAGAAAATGATGGCTACCAAGAAAAAGGCAAGTAAGAAGGCAAGTAAGAAAAAGGCAGCGCCGAAGAGGAAGGCTGCTAAACGTAAGACAAAGAAAAAAGCTGCTAAGAAAAAAGTAGCGAAACGAAAGACAAAGAAGAAGGCAACAAAGAAGAAAGCTAAGAAAAAGGCAAAGAAAAAGGCAAAGAAAAAGGCTAAGAAAAAGGCTAAGAAAAAGGCTAAGAAGAAAGCTTCGAAGAAAGCTTAGCGTTCCAAATAGTCTTTGCCTTACAGGCTGGAAGGAGTTGGCCTTCTTCCAAGACAAGAAACATGCCCGCACCTGCGGGCATGTTTCGTTTTTGGGGTCAATGTCGTGGCGATAAGTGCGGCGATCGGATAAGCTCGCTCCACTTCTCCTCTGTAAACGAACAGATTTATGGATCAGAAAAACAAAAAGCTGATTGCCGCCAAAGCATCACTCAACTATGTTCAGGATGGCGCGATTCTCGGCGTTGGTACCGGGTCAACTGTCAATGAGCTGATTGACCTCCTTCCGACTATACGAGAAAAGATTCAGGCTGTTGTATCCAGTTCGGCGGCGACAACTGCCCGATTGGAGAGTCTCGGGTTTGAGGTTTCGATGCTAAATAGTGTCGGCGACCTCGATGTCTATATAGATGGTGCCGACGAGGCAAACAAGCATTTGCAGCTCATCAAGGGCGGCGGTGGCGCGCTGACTCGTGAAAAGATTCTTGCCGGAGCATCACGCAAATTTGTTTGTATTATCGATGACTCAAAGCAAGTTGGACGGTTAGGCGCATTTCCGCTGCCTATCGAAGTCATACCGATGGCACAATCGTTCGTAGCCCGAAAAATGGTCAAGATGCGTGGTCAACCTATCTGGCGCGAGGGGTTGGTGACGGACAATGGCAATCATATTCTCGACATTCATAATCTTCAGATTCCCAACCCGCTGGAGATGGAAACCCGGATTAACCAGATTCCTGGTGTCATCACGGTTGGCCTTTTCGCCCATCGCCCGGCGGACGTATTGATTGTGGCGAGTGACAATGGGATTAGAACGCTGGGTCAATGAATTCTATCGGACCCAATCGGGCCTGTCGGGGCAGCCAAGCGTCGTTGAACGTTGCCGATTGGGGGGACAAGGATTAACTCGGCCCATCCCTGGGCCTCGCCCTTCGGGCGGCTATGCCGTTCCGATTCGCTCCAGGCGAATCGGTCGAACCCAATCGGCCCCCAGTAGTCGATCGTGTACATTGGATCAGTGCCGATTGATCTTAAGTGCGATGATCAAAGAACGAGCTCCTCCCCCTGCCCAATAAAAAGAGCCATCCATTCGGATGGCTCTTTTTATTGCTGGCTGGGGGACAAGGATTCGAACCTTGGTTGGCGGAGTCAGAGTCCGCAGTCCTACCGCTAGACGATCCCCCAAGTTCGCCCGCGATTTCATCGCGGGCACACTTGACTGGCGCGAACTTACCTTAAGTGACCGTCCTGATCGACCGAGGGCCTGCAATTAATCGTCGCGGACTGGGTGCGAACTTACCTTAAGTGACGGTCCTGATCGAACGGTACCAGTAAAAAAGCGTGGCCCGTTTTCCGAGTCCCTGCTATCGCTTGGAGTACTGAGTTGCGCGGCGAGCTTTTCTGAGCCCCACTTTCTTGCGTTCAACTTCCCTCGCGTCGCGAGTTACGAAACCGGCTTTACGGAGGCTTGGGCGAAGCGCCTCGTCATACTGCATCAACGCCCGCGTCAGACCGTGGCGAATGGCGCCGGCCTGGCCGGTGGTTCCACCACCAGTAACTGTAACGTTGATATCGAATTTGTCGGTCATTTCAATCAGCTCAAGCGGCTGGCGAACGATCATACGCGCCGTTTCCCGTCCGAAAAACCGATCCAGCGACCGATTGTTCACTTGAATATCGCCTGAACCACTTCGAATAAATACTCTTGCGGTTGACGATTTTCGCCGTCCGGTTCCGTAGAAATGGGTATCACTCATCTTATTTGCCTTCGTCCTGACGCAATCTGCGCTTAAGTCTTGATTTCAAGTGGTATCGGTTGCTGAGCTTCATGATTGTGCTCAGGACCTGCAAATACACGCAGCTTCGAAAACATCTGTCGCCCAAGCGGATTTCGCGGCAGCATCCCTTTGACGGCGAATTGCAGTGCGCGCTCGGGGGCTTCCTCAATCAACTTCTCCAGCGGTATTGACTTCAAGTGCCCCACATAGCCTGTATAACGATGATACATCTTGTCTTTCATCTTGTTGCCGGTGACGCGAATCTTCTCAGCGTTAACGACGACGATATAGTCACCCGTATCGACATGTGGCGTGTACTCAGGCTTGTGCTTGCCCCGAAGCCGTCTGGCGATTTCGGTCGACAAGCGTCCCAAAGTCTTGTTAGTTGCATCAACTACGTACCAATCGCGATTTACCTCATGCGATTTGGCAGAAAACGTCTTCATGATCTTTTATCCATTTGGAAGCTAAATCAGGCCTGTTAGCAGCGGCCCATTGTCCGCGCGAACGCTACCAAATAGCGCCCCGGCGAAAGGCGCGAAATTCTACTTGACGAGGTGGCGCATTGCAAACAAACAGAGCCTTTTTCAGAAAAAGGCTAACCGCCGATTGTGGTCAAATAACTCTTTATTTATCAATAAGATAAAGTGACAGCATTGTGCCAGTATTGAGCCGCGCACGGAATTCGGCCCGGCGTTTCCATTCGTGGTTATAATCGCGCCGATGGAAGACCGACAATTCACGCCTATCGATCGTCTGCTCGCCGGCATAGATTATGCGCTTCGCACAGTGAATTCTTCGCCGACCAGGGCCGGAAGGCCTAACCCGGCAGCCGATATTGAAGAGAGCGGCCTGACACCCGAAGAAAAGGCACATTCCGCAGGTTTGATGCGAGTAAATCACGCGGGCGAGATTGCCGCACAAGGTCTTTACCAGGGACACGCCGCCGTCGCGCGCGATCCTTGCATTGAAGAACAGATGACGCGTGCCGCCGAGGAGGAATTGGATCACCTCGCCTGGTGCGAGCAGCGCCTGGCCGAACTCGGATCCGGTCCGAGCGTGCTGCGCCCCATCTGGTATGGCGGTGCCTTTGCCATGGGTGCTGCCAGCGGTGTACTTGGTGACAAATGGTCGCTCGGATTCATCGAAGAAACCGAGCGTCAGGTATCGGCACACCTGACAGGCCACCTCGACCGCTTGCCTGAAAATGATCACAAAAGCCGCGCCATCGTCACGCAGATGCGTGATGAAGAAGAAGAACATGGCGCGAATGCAAGTAAGGCGGGTGCGGCAATTTTGCCGGGTCCGCTGCGAATTCTGATGCACATTGTCGCAAGGTTAATGACCAGCACCTCGTATCGCACCTGATAGTGCTGGTGCTGCAATGCCTGATTCAATATAATTCCGGCGGGTCTTGTTAGAGCGATTTTTCAAGGAAATTAAGGACTTAGCTTTTTCCCAGGCGGTCTACTAATAATGTTTGGGCGTAATTCGTCGAGGGCGACAATATGCAGACAACAGCGAAGAATTTGAGTGATGTACCGGCGATAAATCGGTTCCTTAGTTATTGCCGAGTGCGTACCGTTCCTTCCAAAACCGTCATGATCCATGCGGGCGACCTGCCCGACGTTCTCTATTACATCGTCGATGGCTCGGTCGAGGTCATGATCGAGGACGAAGATGGCAACGAGATGGTATTGGCATACCTCAACAAAGGACAATTCTTCGGTGAAATGGGGCTTTTTTACGAACAGCCGACACGAAGCGCATGGGTACGGACTCGAACGGAGTGCGAGATCGCGGAAATGACCTATCCGCGCTTTCGCCAGATTGCCAGTGAAAGCCCGGGACTGGTTTTCGAGCTGGCGACTCAACTTGCCACCCGCCTGGATCGAACCAACCGCAAACTGGGCGACCTGGCGTTTGTCGATGTTACAGGGCGCGTGGCGCACGCGATCATGGACCTTTGCAATGAACCGGACGCGATGACACATCCGGACGGCATGCAAATCAAGGTAAGTCGTCAGGAACTGAGTCGCCTCGTGGGCTGCTCACGCGAGATGGCCGGCCGGGTATTAAAAGTGCTCGAAGAGCAAGGGCTCGTTTCGGCCAGTGGCAAAACAATTGTTGTTTTCGGCGCTCGGCCCAACCGAAAGCATTAAGAACCAGTCGAATGCCGGCTCGCGCCTACATGGCGCGAATTTTAATATCACAAATTAGCCGGCAGCGAACGAGCTTGGGCCCAACACATTTATGGCTGACGTCAGGCTGCTGACGCAATTTCTGCTTTCATCTGCGCTATCGTGGCGGCGTAATTATCGCTGCCAAAGATCGCTGACCCTGCGACGAATGTATCTGCACCTGCCGCGGCGATCTCTGCAATATTGTTCGTTTTGACCCCACCATCAATCTCAAGACGAATTTCGCGGCCGCTGGCGTCGATCATCCGTCGCGCCTGCCGAAGCTTCTCAAACGACGAATCGATGAATTTTTGCCCCCCGAAGCCCGGGTTCACTGACATGATTAACACCATGTCGAGCTCATCAATTACATGCTCGAGCCAGGTCAGTGGAGTCGCCGGATTGAATACGATACCGGCTTTACAGCCCTGTTCGTGAATCAGTCCGATGGTGCGATGCACGTGGGTACTCGCCTCCGGATGAAACGTAATGTAACTGGCGCCCGCCTTAGCGAAATCCGGAATGATTCGATCGACCGGTTCGACCATCAGGTGCACGTCTATTGGCGCTTGGATCCCAAAGTTTCGCAATGCATCACAGATCATCGGTCCGATAGTCAAGTTAGGCACAAAATGATTGTCCATCACGTCAAAGTGAATAATGTCTGCGCCAGCATCGAGGACTGCCGAAACGTCTTCGCCGAGTCGCGCAAAATCCGCTGAGAGGATGGAAGGTGCTATCAAAGGTTCCACAGTACAGTCCCTGACTATGCTTTTTCGCTAAGGGCCAAACTCTACCAGTAATGTTTTCTATCGAATACTCCGACGCGCCTTTAGCATTTCATAAGCGCTGCGAACCTCGCGTGTGCGGCGTTCCGCTTCAGCGATGGCCGCTGGGTCCGGATTGCCTCCTGACAGTTTATCCGGGTGGTTCTTGTTCATCAGGCGTCGGTAGGCTTTCTTGACTTCGGAATTCGTCGACGACTTTTCAACGCCGAGGGCGGCGTATGCTGCTGTAACGCGCCGTGCATCAGCATCGCCTGCGGATGATCGCCTGAATCCACGCTGCGCCCTCAGCATCGCCTCCAGCTGTGCAAATTCAACCCGGCCGATTTCGAGTTCCGTGCAAATTGTCCAGAGGAGCGACCTTTCGTGCTGATGCAAGGTCGGCTTTGACAAGGCTACTTCCATCAGGAGCCGAATGAAAAGTGCCCGGTTTTCCGCCTTGCGGGCGCTATCTTTTCGAACCTGCTGAAGCGTTGACCTGAGCGGGAAAGTGGCTTCTTTGCCCTCATCAAACCAGGCGATAGCCTGGCGAACCTCGACTGGCCCGAGCCCGAGCCGATTCATTAGTGATCTGACTGCGCGAATTTCGTCTTCCGTCACTCGACCGTCAGCTTTCGCGAGGTGCCCCATTGTCTGGAACAACGCTTTGATGAACTGGCCTGAAAGCTTTTCCAATCGGCCGCCGGAAATGTCCGGCCCAAATTTTGTGAATCGATCCGCGAATCCCCTGTCGAACTGGTGACCAAGGATCAGACCAATTATCGCTATCCATGGCCGCCCCGTCATCAAGCCCGCAGCTGCACCAATCACCTTACCCCAGTATTTCATTCACGACTGCTTTTCTGATAACCGTACGGCCCATCGGGCAATGCTAACTGTCGCGGCTGCTTTTCCCAACTCACTGACTTGCCACAGCGAGCGCGAACGGCCATTATTTGCCGCGAATCCTACCGTGACTTTTTCCATCAAGCATCCTTTATGAAAAACCCTGAAGCCATATTCGAAACGACCATACCCGGATTGGAAATGATCGCCCGTGGAAAAGTCCGCGACATTTATTCTGTAGATGACGAACATCTGTTAATCATTACGACAGACAGATTATCGGCCTACGATGTAGTAATGCCCGACCCGGTACCCGGTAAAGGCGAAGTACTGACAACGCTGTCGAATTTCTGGTTTGTGATGATGGAAGATCTGATTCCCAACCATCTGACACGCAGGTCGCTGTCCTCGGTTATTGACGACGATAAAATTGTAGCACTGTTGGAAAGTCGATCCATGGTGGTGCGTCGCCTGAAGCCATTGCCGATAGAGGCAGTGGTCCGTGGATACCTGATTGGCTCTGGCTGGAACGATTACCGGGCCACGGGTGCAGTGTGCGGCATTGACCTGCCGGACGGGCTAAAACAGGCGTCGCGGCTGCCCGAGACAATTTTCACGCCAGCAACGAAAGCTGACGCCGGTGATCATGACGAAAACGTAAGCTTCGAGCGCGTCGCCAATATGATCGGCAATGAGCTCGCAACACAGGTTCGAGACATCGCGATTCGAATCTACGAACGTGCCGCTGGCTACGCATTGGATCGCGGAATCATCATCGCAGATACGAAATTTGAGTTCGGTCAGGACAGCGCCGGGAAGCTGTATATTATTGATGAGGTTTTGACGCCGGATTCTTCGCGCTTCTGGCCGTCAGCCGAATACGAAGTTGGCACCAGCCCGCCTAGTTTCGACAAGCAATACGTACGCGATTATCTCGAGACACTGGACTGGGGCAAGACGGCACCGGCGCCAAAACTCCCGGATGAAGTACTAAGGCGCACAGGAGAGAAGTACAGGGAAGCGATGGAAATACTAACCGGCTAACCTGCAAACCGTGGCTGACTTCAAACTATGCCGACGATCGCCAATGTACAATGCCTGAATGCATGGCTTAAAGGGCCGCACCTTGATCGCCAGACTCTATAACGAACTCGATAAGCTGATCTGGAGCAACAGGTTGACCAAAGCCGGTTTGCCTGGCCGGATCCTCGTCGTCGTATTGCGCTATCTCTATGCAATGTTGAGGGATTTTTTCTCCGGGCAGCTGACCATGCGCGCAATGAGCCTGGTCTACACGACGCTGCTGTCCGTTGTGCCGTTACTGGCATTCAGCTTTGCGATTCTGAAAGGCTTCGGCATCTTTAATGAGCTGGAACCATACCTGGCCAATCTGTTGGCACCACTCGGTGATCAGGGCGCCCAGATTACTGAGCAGATTCTGGCTCTCGTCAACAACGTCAAAGGTTCAGTGCTGGGTGGCGTAGGACTGGCTGTATTCCTTTATACCGCCATTTCCACCGTCCAAAAGGTTGAAGAGAGCTTTAACTTCGTCTGGTACGTGTCAAAACCCCGAAGCTTCGCCCGCCGATTCACCGAATATCTTGTCGTATTGCTGGTCGGCCCTCTGCTGATGGTAACCGCAATAGGCATACTGACCTCAATACAGAGCGGCGCAGTGGTTCAGTACATTCTGAACAATGATGCGCTCGGCCCGATCGTGGTTCTGGCCGGAAAGTTGGTGCCATATATATTGATCTCCGGCGTTTTCACTTTTCTCTACATGTTTATCCCCAACACGAACGTCAATTTCGTCTCTGCACTGGTTGGCGGTATCGCGGGTGGCTTCATGTGGGCAACGGTCGGGGCGATTTTCACAACATTCATACTATTTGCGTCCAGGACGCTGCAGATATACGCCGGATTCGCTGTCGCGATCACCACGCTGATCTGGCTCTACCTGAACTGGCTTATTTTACTCATCGGCTCGCAGCTGGCTTTTTACCATCAGCGTCCCGCCTTCCTGCGAACGGGCCGACAGGAACCCAGACTATCGAACTCAATGCGCGAAAGGCTGGCGCTGAGCGTTATGTCTCACATTGGGACCGCTTTTCGAAATCCTGGCGAAAAGATCACTGCAGGTGAAATCAGCGACCGCATTAAAATTCCTTCGATTGCACTCAGCCCTATTATCAACGTTCTCGAAGACGCCGGCCTCATCATGCCTACGGAGAAAGAGAACCTTCTGCCGGGTCGGGAAATGTCTCGCATCAAACTTACGGATATCCTGAACGTTGTCAGGGAAAGGGGCGAAACCGGTTCCCATCGGGATCCAAATTGGTCAAATCATATTGACGAACTGGGTAATGCGCTCGACATTGCGGTAAACAATGTCCTTGCCGATCGAACGCTGTCGGACTTGCTCGACGAGCAGGAAAAAGGCTGATCAAGTTACGCTCCCGCGATCTTCATAGATTCAACCAGCAGCGACCCACAACGTGTTCCGCCACGTAGATCCTGATCGCTGCCAATCGAAATAATTCTTTGATAAAGATCTTTCAGATTTCCGGCGATCGTCACTTCGTGTACCGGGAAGGTAACTTCGCCATTCTCGACCCAGAAACCAACCACGCCACGAGAATAGTCGCCAGTAACGCCATTGACGCCCTGCCCGATCAATTCATGAACGAGCAGGCCCGTACCCATTTCCTTCATCATGGACTGAAGGTCGCCGGAACTTCCCGGCACAAGCAGATTATGCGAGCCGCCAGCATTGCCCGTCGACTCCAGGCCAAGCCGCCTTGCCGAGTACGAACCAAGAATATAGCCTTGCAATACACCGTCGACGACAATGTCACGATTTGAGGTGGCAACACCTTCTGCATCATAGGGTGCGCTTGCCATCGCGCCCGGAATGTGGGGGCGCTCCTGCATTTGCAGGAAGGTTGGAAAAATTTTCTCGCCGGCAGCATCCAGCAGGAACGATGAACGCCGATATTGCGCGCCACCGGCAATAGCGCCAATTGCGTGCCCGATGAATCCGCGCGCATTTTCGGGCGTAAATAAAACATGCGCAGTACCGGTTTTGATCTTGCGCCCGCCGAGGCGAGCCACAGTGCGTTTTGCCGCTTCTACTCCGACTGCCTGGGCCGATTCGAGCATCGCTGCATCGCGTGCTGCTGTATACCAGTAATCACGCTCCATGCTGCCGTTTTCTTCGCCAACGACGACGCAGCTCAGGCTGTGGCTCGTTTTCGGATAACTTGAGAGAAAACCATGCGTGT
This sequence comes from Pseudomonadota bacterium, assembly GCA_027621915.1. GTDB lineage: Bacteria > Pseudomonadota > Gammaproteobacteria > Steroidobacterales > Woeseiaceae > SZUA-117. The sequence continues at coordinate 47,012 of JAQCAD010000003.1, read as the reverse complement.
TGCCATACACGCGTACGCCGCTGCTGGTGCCAACCGATGCGCCCTCCGAATTCGTAATTCTTTTGTCGTACGAGCGGCCGGCTTCTTCGCACTCGATTGCAATGCGAATCGCTTCGTCTGAATCAACGTTCCACTCATGTGCCAGATCAAGATCGGGTGGATTTGAGGCCATCCGCTCCGCATCTGCGAGACCGGAATGTTCATCTGCTGCCGTAAAAGTTGCGAAGCTACAGGCCTTACCCACTGCCTCTCGGAGTGCCTTCGCACTGAAATCCGACGTACTCGCGCTGCCTTTTTTCTGATCCTTGTAAACGGTGATGCCGATGCCGCGATCATTGGTGTATTCGAGACTTTCAACCTCGCCCAGGCGTGCCGTCACCGCGAGACCGATGTCATGGCTCGCTGAGACCTCCGCCTGGTCAACGCCGAGCGAAACGGCCTCATTCAGGACCTCCTGGACGATATTTTCAAGCGCCTTGGTATCTAAAGATGTGCGACCTGACAGTGCGTTCATGTGGCAATCGTTCCCTAACTTTCTTATTGTTCGATATCTACCGCAGACTTTTGCGTACTATTGCGTTCCAACGTCGGCAAGCACAGTAACCCACTCAGAAATGATTGCAAAGCCCAGTAAATCTGCCCTAAAGCGTGAGTACCAGGCTCTCCAGGTACTCGGCGAGCAACTGATCGATTTGACGGCCGAGCAACTGCGTAGAATCGACTTGCCAGAATCATTGCTCGACGCGGTTCTTGCGGCCAAAGCCATTACTGCGCATGGCGCAATGCGCCGACAGAAACAGCTGATCGGTAAAATCATGCGTGCGGCAGATGCTGAACCAATCAAGGCAGCACTTGAGGCGCTGGGTAGCAGTGACCGGAAGTCCAAGCAGGTTTTCCACCAGGCGGAGGAATGGCGTGAACGATTGACTGGTGACGACAGAGACGATCTTGACGAATATTTCTTACTCGTCGGTCATCGCAACGAGATACTTGCGGAATTGGTCGCGAACTGGTTCTCCGCACCGGGTGACGACGCCCGGCGGCTCGTACGGCGAAAAATATTCCGTGAAATCCACAAGGATCTGACATCAAAGATGCAGAGCACGGCACTATCCATATAGAATTGCCCCTTTTCCTCGCACGCAGACGAACAGACGAATGAATGCACAGATAGGAATCATCATGGGGTCCCGCTCTGATTGGGATACGATGAGGCATACCAGCGAAACCCTGGCGAAGCTGGGCATTGCCTGCGATGTCCAGGTCGTTTCAGCTCACCGAACACCGGACCTGCTGTACGAGTACGCAGAAACCGCTGTCGATCGGGGCCTCAAGGTCATCATCGCCGGGGCCGGTGGCGCAGCGCACCTTCCCGGCATGGCCGCAGCAAAAACACGCTTGCCTGTCCTGGGAGTGCCGATCGAATCGAAATCACTGAAAGGCATGGACTCACTGTTGTCGATCGCGCAGATGCCCGGCGGCGTACCGGTAGGATGTATGGCGATAGGCAAAGCCGGAGCGGTCAATGCCGCGTTGCTCGCCGCGGCCATTCTCGCGATCGGCAATCCGGATGTCGCGACAGCACTTGACACCTATCGCAAAAACCAGACCGACGCCGTTCTCGCGAATTCTGATCCGAGCCAGTAGCGTGACAAGAATTGGCGTTATCGGCGCCGGACAGTTGGGCCAGATGCTGGGAATCGCCGGGCAGCGAATGGGCCTCGAGTTCATTTTTCTCGACCCTGCCGACGACCCGCCTGCTGCCCGCGTTGGTTCAGTGCTCAAATATCCGTTCGACGGCGACGAGGGGCTGGCTTTGCTGGCCGCGGCGACAGAAATTATCACCTATGAATTCGAAAACGTACCTGTTGCTGCGATCGAGCGTATTGCCGATGGTGTATCCGTTTATCCGCCAGCTCAGGCCCTGCTGTATGCGCAGGACCGTGTGGCTGAAAAAACATTGTTTGAATTTCTCGGCATACCGGTTCCGGGTTTTCGGCCCGTCAATTCGTCGAGTGAACTTCTTAAGGCAATTGAAGAGATCGGACTACCCCTCGTTCTGAAAACAAGACGGCTCGGCTATGACGGCAAGGGCCAGTTCGTTATACGTAACGCGTCGGAGATTGACGCTGCAATCGCCGCGCTTGGCGTCAAAGATCTGATTGCTGAGCAGTGGGTCCGGTTTGACCGGGAAATTTCGGCAATCGGTGTAAGAAGTCGAAGCGGGCAGATCGTCCACTATCCATTGACAGGAAACGAACACGAGAGCGGGATTCTGCGCATCTCCCGTGCGCCTGCAATTCTCCCCAAACTTCAAGAAACCGCACAATCGTACGTGACGACACTGCTTGAGCACCTTGATTACGTAGGAGTACTCGCCCTCGAATTGTTCGTCACCGGTGATCGTTTACTCGCGAATGAATTTGCCCCGCGTGTCCACAACTCCGGCCACTGGACCATAGAGGGTGCGAAAACCAGTCAGTTCGAGAATCACCTGCGGGCAATTCTGGATATGCCGCTGGGAGAAACCGCGATGTGTGGTTACGCCGGGATGCTGAACCTGATCGGAAATTTGCCGGTTGATCGCAACCCATTCGAATCCCATCCGTGCCATCTCCATGATTATGGAAAAGTGCCGCGACCTGGCAGAAAGCTCGGTCACGCGACCGTTGTAACGACGACCGCCGAGGAACGCGATGCAACAGTCCTGCGTCTGTCGGAACTTCTGAGCACCTGATCAATATGAGACCGGCTTCGCACTTTCGCGCCTGACGAGACGCGCAGATTGAATCGCTGGATTGACGCATAATTTGGGTACACTAGTACCTTGTAGAAACTCGCAACCGAGCGGCCTGAAAAGAAAGACAACGATCAATGTCGTACCTCGAACATTTCAACCTGAAAACGGCGCCATTTAGCCTGACTCCCGATCCGGACTTCGTGTACTGGAGCAAACAGCACGCGCGCGCAAAAGCCTACATGGAATCCACGATCTGGCTCGCGGACGGCTTTGTCGTCATAACGGGAGACATTGGATCGGGCAAAACAACCTTGTTGCAGACCTTTCTCGCCGATCTCGGCCATGACGTCGTTTTCGCCTTCGTGTCGCAGACGCAATTGACGCCTACGCAATTTTTGCAGGCAATTTTGACGGAATTCGGCTTCAAACCTTACGACAAGCAGAAAGTCGAGCTGCTGGACATGCTGAATATGTTCCTGATCGAGCAATACTCAGCGGGCAAAAAAGTCATCCTGGTCGTAGACGAGGCGCAGAACCTGACTGCCAGGGTACTCGAAGAGATTCGCCTGCTATCCGGTATTGAAACCAGCAAAGAAAAGGTGCTGCGAATCATTCTTGCCGGGCAACCTGAATTAAAAGATACGCTGGACTCTGACAAGCTCAGGCAGCTGGCCCAACGCGTCCGCCTGAGGTTTCATCTCGGCGCGCTGGATAAGCGCGATATGCGCGCTTACATCGAACATCGAATCACTGTCGCGGGCTGTACCGCCAAAAAGTTGTTTCTTGACGACAGCTTCCCGGTTATCTATCGCTACTCTGGCGGCATCCCTCGCCTCATTAATACGATATGTGATTCAGCATTACTGGTCGGTCTCGCCGACGGGAAAGACCAGATCAGTGGCGAAGACATCGAAGCCACTGCAGCAGAGCTTGACTGGAAGGAGCACAAGGACACGACCGGCACGCACAAGGCCATGCCACATCTTGTGGCGAAGCGACCTGAGAAGAATTTTCTGACCCGCATTGAAGTGCGGAGCGATGGCCAGCAAGTCGCCGAATATTTTTTCGAAGCAGGCCGCGTCATTGTCGGCCGATCGCCGACCAACGAGATTCACATTGACAGCACGTTCATCAGTCGTCATCACGCTCAGCTGATCAGCGATGAATCCGGTTGCATTCTGGAAGACCTGAACAGTACTAACGGAGTCCTGTTGGGAAACGTATCAATCAAAAAACACAAGTTGCAGGACGGCGATGTCATTTCAATTGGCGAGCACGAATTGATCTACCATGATTTGCGTGGCGCCGATGGGGTCCGCAGCGATACGTCTGCCGTAAGCCAGGCGTAAGAACAGAGTTTGATTATTCTTTCGGTTTACCGCGATGATCGTAGTGGCGAAAGTCGCGCCGCTTCAGTAACAACACCAGGCCACCAACCAACGATGAGATACCGACAACGAAGCAGATTGTCGGCCAGTGCCAGTGGTTCAGATACATCGATGCAATCAGCGAAATTCCGCCCACCGCCAGATAAAAATATGGCAGGCTTTCGTAGATCGACTTTGACACCCACATGTCGGGATCCTCTCTCAACTCCGGCCGTTTCGATTTTCCATCGCGGCTGGCTCCGAGTCCACACGGGAATCAGTCAGAATCCGGTATTTCTGGGTAGATTGACCAAAATATCTAATGGAAACAAATAGATACGTATTAACTTCGGCCGAATGAAAAGAATAGTTTGAGACGAGCAATGATCGAATCCGAGAGGCCGTCAACGTCCAGATCCGGCCCCAGGTCTTTACTTCCGGATCGCAGATTTTGCACAAATTGCTGGGACGCTGGGTCCATGTCGTATTCTGTTATTGTGTTTTCGAATCCCACTGTTATCACTCCTTGAAAGACCTGGTCAGCCGGCCGAATCATTCGACGAGCACAATCAAACCTTACTATGAACATAACCTGACCGCAGTGAAGGAAATCACATCAGAGACTCGGTGAGGGGTCACACCATTGGTCTTATGTCAAAGCATGCAGCGCCGTCGCCTCAGGCTGTGCCGCCGACAGTGAGTTCGTCGATGCGTAATGTTGGTTGGCCGACACCCACAGGAACTGACTGTCCGTCTTTTCCGCAGGTTCCAACTCCGGAGTCCATCCTGAGGTCTTTGCCAACCATCGAAATACGCGTCAATACTTCCGGGCCGTCACCAATGAGCATCGCGCCCTTTACCGGAGTCGTCAATTTGCCATTCTCGATCAGGTAAGCCTCATTGGCGGAAAACACGAACTTGCCGGACGTAATATCAACCTGTCCGCCACCAAAATTCGGCGAGTAAAGCCCCCTTGCGACGGAGCGAATAATCTCTTCCGGATCATGAGGACCTGCGAGCATGTAGGTATTTGTCATACGCGGCATCGGAATATGAGCGAATGACTCGCGACGGCCATTGCCGGTCGGTGCAACACCCATCAGCCGGGCATTCATCCTGTCCTGCATGTATCCCCGCAGTACGCCGTTCTCCACCAAAACGTTGTATTGGCCGGGCGTTCCTTCGTCGTCAACAGCGAGGGAACCACGGCGATTGGGAAGAGTGCCATCGTCAACAATGGTGCATAAATCGGAAGCGACCTTTTGACCGACGCGACCTGTAAATGCGGATGTCCCTTTCCTGTTGAAATCGCCCTCCAGACCGTGACCAACAGCTTCGTGCAACAAAATACCCGGCCAGCCGGCACCGAGGACGACCGGCATTGTGCCCGCAGGGGCCGGCTGCGCGTCAAGCAGCACAACGCCTTGCCGGACCGCTTCCCTGGCATATTCCATTGCCCGATCGCTTTCTAGAAAATAGTTGAGATCAGCTCTGGCGCCACCTCCGGCATAGCCCTGCTCCCGTTTGCCATTCTCGGCAACAATTACCATGACGTTCAGCCGAACCAACGGACGAATATCTCCGGCCAGCGTTCCGTCGGCAGCGACGATCAGGACCAGTTCCTGATTGCTAATCAGGGTCACGATCACCTGCTCAACTCGCCTGTCGAGTTTGCGTGTCTCGATATCGATCCTGCTCACCAGCGCTTTTTTTTGTTCGTCGGAGATACTGCTCGTCGGATCTGTTACCGGGTAAAGGCGTTGAGTTTCTCCGATAGATGCAATTTGAATTGATTTCGATTGGCCTTGTCTCGATATCGCTCGTGCCGCATCGGCAGCGCCTTGAAGCGCGGGCAGAATGAGTTCTTCCGAATAGGCAAAGCCGGTTTTCTCACCACAGACCGCACGCACGCCTACGCCCTGATCATGGCTGAAACTGCCCTCTTTGAGAATGCCATCCTCGACCGTCCAGGATTCGCTGCGGCTGACCTGAAAATACAGGTCTGCAGCATCGACATCGCGCATGTAAAGAGAACCCAGCGCTTTGGCAAGGTGTCTCTCGTCAAGACCCGCCGGTGAGAGCATCTGAGACATCACGGTGTCAACAGCCGAGCCGTTATTATTGTTAGCGATCAATGTCAAATCGTCCTGGTTGCCAGTGAATTGCTCTTACCGACAACTTATTGTGGTGCGTCAATGCAGCCCGCGAGACTACTCGTATTCGCGAATTGTTCCAAATCTAGTTTCTCGATCAACGGCGCGTCCCACGAACCCTCGACCGAGTAGTAAACCTGACCAACGTCTTTCAGCGGGTTCTTGAAGATTTGCGAAAATACCAGCAGTGCGGCAGCGACCTGTGGGCCACCCAAAAGAGCGCCAACAACAGGCAGCGTATTGCCAACGTTGGCGCTGACAATCGCTGCCTGATCGTAATCACGGGCGTTCAAGCCAGTACGACCCACGATGCCGACATCCGCTGCCGGCCCAGTTAAGGTCAGGTCACACGTGTATGCCTCACCCCTGACGAGTCTGAAGTTTCCGGTGATTTTGTCAAAGCTGAATCCTGCATCGAAAACGTCCCGAAAATCGAGCGCGAGTCGTCGCGGCAACGCGACGATACTCATGAGGCCGAACACCCGCCCTGCGCCCGGCTCAACGTCAGCGAGCCTTCCCTCACCCAGATTGACGACAACATTCCCGTTCAACCATTCCATATAATCTTTTCGGGGTCCGCCCGACCAACCTACATCGACATCTACCGTCATGGAATCGGAGATTATGCCCGGCTCATAATTCAGGCGCCCGGCGGTCTGTTCGACGTTCGTGCTTTTGAGTTCCGCGTCAAAGTATGTACGTTGACCTGATTCTTCTTCGGCATCGACGATCCAGCCGGCGGCGGCAACGATCGTGAACGAATGATCAGTTGACTTGAGATTTATAGTTTCGAGCCCGCGATCCGTTTTTTCAAAATCAGCCTCGAGTTGACCTAAATAGCGCTCTCCCATACCAAATTCGGCAGCTCGTATTGATATTCCCGGTAACGTGCGCGGATCCAGCGGCACTGCGGTTTCCGGTTCAACTTCGTCGCCGCCCGTCAGAATCAGTCGATCCATTTCAAGCGACATCGATCGCCCCGCCAAGAAATCGTATGGAACGGTCACCAGTCCATTGACGTCATCGCCGATGATCTGAATAAGCCAGTCCTGGCTGCTGCGATCGACCGTGATTCGATGGTCGGTAAAACGCTGCCCTATCGCATAGAATTGGTTTACATCGAGATCGATAGATCTGATTCTGTCACCCAAACCGATTTCTTTGTCACCCCGGCGACCTTCCGCCAGCCACGCGTGCAGATCGAGCTTTGGCGTCTGTCCGTGAATTCGCAGTCCGCGAACATCCGGGACTTCTGGATAATCGCCGCCCACTGCAAGGACGCCTCGATCGAAATCCCAGGCACCGCCCGCCTTGATGAAAAGGGCCGTCCAGTTGATATCGCCGGCCAGGCTGCCCTTGGTAACGATCTGGTCGGCCGCCGGGAATTCGATACTCAACGACAGCGCCAGCTGCTCGTCATCCGACTTGCCGAGCGGCGCTGGCAGGTCAGACTCGAACCCGTACAAATCCGATTTGACCTCTACCCGAAGCGGTCCCGGCTGCAACGCACGGCCGTTCGGAAAATGCACACTGGCTGTGAAATCGGCGTCGCCCATCAGCACGCCCCGCAAGGGAATTCCGAGCTCGGCCTGCAGTGCCTCGGCAGTCGTCCGTCCGACCGCGTCAAGCACGACGCTGTAAGGTGCCGATTCGTCACCGACACGATTCAGGTCCAGATCTACGGGCTGGCCGAGAAAATGACCGAACAGCGACTCGGATGTGGCACCGCTTCGCGACACATTGACTACACCGTTGAGCTGCGTAACCGGAGCCGAGAAACCCTGCACCCGAACCATGGCGTCACTGACCCGGATCTTCGTGGCGAAATCGTAATTTTCCTTATCCTGGATCGGATAGGTAATCGAGAGATCGAATGACGCGTCTCCGCCAACTTCCACTCGATCGAGCTGTCCTCCCAATACGCCGTTAATGGGACTCTGCATGGCAAAAGTCCTGATTGATTCCAGCGAGCCGGTTGCAAACCCGTCAATACTGAGAACCGGCGTACGCAAATCCGGAATTTCGACTCGCGCATCTTCAACATTGTTACCAAGATTGGCTGCCGAGTTCTCGTGGGAATAAAGGCGGGCATTTTCGACGACGAGATCCAGATGGCGAAATTCCGGCGCTGGCCACTTATCAGAATACTGGAGCGTTGCATCTTCGAGTCGCGCCTCAATATGAAACGCGCCCTCGCCCTCGTCGAATGGAAATTTGTCAAGTGCGCCATTGAATCGCGTCTTACCGCGCGTAACACTCCCGGAGACCAACGCGCCATTCAACCAGTCTCGAAGATTTGGAGAAATTGCGCGCACCGGGAGATAACGGTGCAATGAACTGACATCGTAAACACTCCAGGTACTTTCAAAGTCCACAAATGGCGCATCGCCGCCCGCTGGCAAGCTGACCTGGAGACTCATTTGGCTCTCGAGATCCGCATTGCGGATCCTGACACTATCGGAAAGAACGATCATCCCGTCGCGACTGCGCCGCCAGATGACGGTACCGAACGCATCGTCGAGCAGCAGTGGGCCAGAAAGATTTGGGCCCAGATCGACAACGAGGTCTCTCGACTCAATTTCGACACGCCCGCCATCCCTGTCCGCGCGAATACGGCCACTGAATTCGCGCACACCGGGTCGTTCGCCTGTACCGGCGATTCCTGCAGATTCCAGTGTGGCAGACACATCGAATTGGGGGCTATCCGATTGCAGCGAGCCAAGTTCTACCGTCAGTTCGCGTACGACGCCTGTTGGAGAAAAATCGTTGAGCATGGCCAGCTGTGCTTCGGGCAACCAGGAGCTGACATATTTCAGATCTTCAAGATCGAAGTACGAGGCATTTGTTCTAAGTCCGTTGAGCTTCCCGTTCTCGTCATTGATTACACGTACCTGCAAGTCAGACTGAGGCCAGTCGCCATCAACTGTCGCCATGCGAAACTGATTGGCCGCCAGTAGCCAGCCGTCCAGCTCGCGGGAGAACTCAAAACTTCCCCTGAACCCGAATGGAGCGACGATACCGGTTCCGGAAATGTCCAGATTGGAAAATACAACGTTTGCGCTGGCGTTCCTGATTTCACCATTCGACGAGTCAACCCAAAGACTCAAGTCGGCGATGCCCGATTCCGCTTCAGGAAAACCGGCTGGTCGTAATCGCGACCACCCGCTGACATCCAGTCCTTCGCTCTCGACAAACAGTCGCCACACGCCAGCCGATGAATCCAGATTCAACCGGTTGGCAGATATTTCCAGGCGGTCACCAAATGCGTCCGGCAAATCGATTTCCGCTTCGAGTACGAGCTCCGTCTGACTCCGCGACGCAACCAGCGAGCGGATCAGGAATGGAACAACCTGCCCGGAATCCGGGTGCTCATAGGAGACATCTACATTTACTGCAATGATCTCGACATCGCCGGACTGTTGCGCAGAAATATCACGCGCACCAACAATCTGGTCCAACGGCAGACCCTGTAGTAACCAGATGCCATCTACGTTCTGACGCAGATCGATGGACGAATTTCGAATGCTAACCCGATCGATGACCAGTTCCCGGTCAGAAATCAGCCGCATCAGTCCAACGCCAACGCTGACTTCCTCAGCCATCAAAATGCTGTCACCGGTACTTTGCTGATTCAGTCTCGCATCAAAAAAACTAAGCTCCGGTCCACTCAGGCGCCATCGCGCATTCATGCCCGAAAACTCGACGTTCATTCCAATTGCAGCACTGGCCCAGTCCTTGATCTCATCCTGATACTCCGGCAATCGCGGCAACATAAGGCGAAAGATGCCAACGCTAATAGCCAGCAAAATAACCATCGCAGCGCCGAAATAGGCGAGTCCCTTGATCAGTCTTTGGAGCAAACGCTTCATCAATTTATATCAACACTTCACGGTCAGATCAGAACGACATCGAACTGGTCCTGCAAGTAGAGTGACTCTGGTTGCAGTCGAATCGACTTGCCAATTTGTTCCTCAATCTCGGCAAGGCCGTTGGCCTCTTCGTCGAGTAAAAGCTCAATCACGTCCTGATGCGCAAGCACCAGGACTTCTTCAAATTGAAACTGCCTGTGCTGCCTGATGATTTCGCGAAAAATTTCAAAACAGACAGTCGCTGCTGTCATGACGAAACCGCGACCCTCGCAATGATCGCAGGGCTCGCACAAGACATGCTCCAGGCTCTCGCGCGTACGTTTGCGCGACATCTCAACCAATCCCAGCGGAGACACAGGCGAGATCTGATGCCGCGCGTGATCGCCAGCCATCGATTGCTCCAGTACCTGCATAACCCGGTCCCGATGATCGGGCTCCTCCATGTCGATGAAATCGATAATGATGATTCCACCCAGATTCCTTAGACGCAGTTGACGGGCGATAGTTACTGCGGCTTCGAGATTCGTCCGGTATATCGTCTCCTCGAGATTCCTGTGACCGACATATGCCCCGGTATTGACATCAATTGTCGTCATCGCCTCCGTTTGGTCAATAATGACATACCCACCTGATTTTAAAGAGATACTTCGCCCTAGCGCCTTCTTGATCTCATCCTCTGTGCCATGCAGGTCAAAAATCGGCCGGCGGCTTGTGTAGAGCTCCAGAATCGGCGTCAATTCAGGCAGGAAACGCTCCGTGAAAGACTGCATCCTTTCGAAGGCAGGCGCGGAATCCACGCGGATGCGCTCGACGTCGCTGGTTACCATATCCCGTAAGACCCGAAGCGGGAGCGGCAAATCCTCGTGCACGAGCGATTTTACGCTGGCATTGCTGCACTCAAGCTGCACGGCGCCCCAGAGCTTGCGCAGAAAAGTCAAATCGGCTTGCATCGCATCGCGACTGGCGCCCTCTGCGGCGGTCCGAACGATAACGCCGCCGATTCCCTCGTCTGCGCTGAGAATGTCGGTAAGTTCGGATCGCAGGCGATCGCGTTCGTCCTCGTTTTCAATTCGCGCGGAGATGCCAACCCCGCTGCCCATAGGCAACAACACGAGAAACCTGGACGGCAAGGTCATAAATGTGGTCAAGCGGGCGCCTTTGGTACCGAGAGGGTCTTTGACGACCTGCACCAGGACATCCTGCTGCTCACGAATGAGCTCTCGGATATCGGGTACCGGCTCGTCGGTATCGGAGTTATTCGAGGCTCTCGTACGCGCGATGTCGGATGCGTGCAGGAAGGCCGTGCGTTCGAGACCGATATCGACGAACGCAGCCTGCATACCGGGCAGGACTCGTAGCACTTTGCCCTTGTAGATATTACTGATAAGGCCTCGTCGAGCAGCACGCTCCACAAGTACTTCCTGCAGAACACCGTTTTCCAGCAGCGCCGCCCGCACCTCGCGAGGTGTAACGTTTATCAGGATCTCTTCTTTTCGTAGCTCTTCAGTCATCTTTAGTCCGTGCGAGTACGGCAATCCCGGCGCGTCGAAGCAATTTTGCAGTTTCGAAAACCGGCAACCCGACAACACCCGAATAGCTCCCCGTCAGCGACTCGACGAAAACGCCGCCCAGACCCTGGATTGCATAGCTGCCCGCTTTTCCCTCCGGCTCGCCACTTTGCCAGTAAGCGTCAGCTTCGTCAGGATCGATGTCGCGAAACTTTACCTTGGTATTGGAAAGTGCCACTTCCAGCCGCCCGTCAAAGACCAGGGCCACTGCCGTGAGCACGCGATGCACTCGGCCGGACAACGCGCCAAGCATTCTGAGCCCTTCATCCCGAGACGTCGGCTTACCGAAAACGAAATTGTCCAGAACTACGATCGTATCTGCGCCAAGCACTGGTAATGATCCTGTGTAAGAAGCTTGCGCTTTTTCGCGAGCCAGGCGTGACACCATGTTTGCTACGGACTCAGCCGGCAATCGCGATTCATCGATATCGGCGCCCGCATAGCTAAACGGCACGCCCAACGCAGCGAGAATTTCCCGACGACGCGGCGAAGATGAGGCCAGGTGCAGTACAGGCAGATCCACAGTTACTCCCGGTGGTAGGGATGACCTGTCGTCAACGACCAGGCACGGTAAATTTGCTCAACGAATAGTACTCGAGCCAAGCCATGTGGCAATGTCAGCTTTGACAGGGACCAACAGGTATTGGCACGCGCCAGGACATCGGCTGAAACGCCGTCGGGGCCACCGATAACGAATACAAGATCCTCGCCAACCGTTTGCCACTCGTCGAGTTTTTCCGCGAGCGCTTTGCTGGAAAATTGTTTGCCGCGCTCATCCATAACGACAACATGTTCGGCAGCTTTAATTCTGGCGAGGATCTTTTCACCCTCGGTCTGTTTTGCAACGTCGATGGGCACGCTTTTCGGCCGCTTGGCCGTAGCAATTTCCTCAAGGCGAAACTGCCACTGGCGCGGCAGTCGCGCGACGTAGTCCCCGAAAGCGGCATCGACCCATGACGGTTGCCTGTCACCGACAGCAATCAGGCGACTGTGCATTGTCAGTTTTCGGTTGCAGCCCGGCCTTTGATCGGGCTTAAGGACCAGAGCTTTTCGAGATTGTAAAATTCCCGAACTCGCGGGAGCATTACGTGAACCAGTGCGTCTCCAAGGTCGAGCAAAACCCATTCACTGCCACTCTCGCCTTCGATGCCCATCGGCCGCTGACCTGCCGCTTTTGATTTCTCGGCTACGGCATGGGCAAGCGCCATGACATGACGGTTCGACGTTCCGCTTGCAACGACCATATAGTCGGTTACCGATGTCAGGTCGCGGACATCCAGTCGGACTACATCTTTAGCTTTTCCATCTTCCAGTGCATCGACCACCAGTTCACAGAGTTGTTCACTATTCATCAATTCTTCCGTTCGATATTTATATTCTTTTCACTCAACAGGGCGATTCGCCGGTTTTAAGTAGCAACCGCTCCTCGTGATGATTTCCCGCACGGTATCAGGTATCAGGAAGCGCGGATCGCGGCCCATTGAAACGAGCTCGCGAATCTCTGACGACGAGATCTCAAGTTGAGTCACGTCATGAATGTAAATATGCCCGGCCAGCGCATCGTGCAGGTCACCTATGCGGTGAGTACCACGATCAGCGAGCAATGCACCGAGCGGTCCCATATCCGGCGCACGCCAGCCGGGGCGGTGGGCGACCACGATATGTGCGAGTTTCAGGATCTCGCGCCAATGGTGCCACTTCGGCAATCCGAGAAAGGCGTCCATGCCGATGATCAGTCCGATCGACCGTAACGGAAATTCGTTGCGCAATGCGGTCAGTGTATCCACCGAATACGATGGCCCTTCCCGCTGTAATTCCCTGTCATCGACGATGAAGCCCTGTTGCGCTTCGGTCGCCACGCGGACCATATCGAGACGCAAATTCGTGGCAGCAACCGGTGTATCTCTGTGTGGTGGATTGCCACACGGCATGAAGCGTACCTCGTCGAAACGCAATGCTTGCAGCATTTCAAATGCAGTACGCAAGTGTCCGTAGTGAATTGGATCGAATGTGCCACCAAATACTCCCATCGGACTCAATTCAACTCTCCTGCTTCATGCTGCACGAGCTCCGCCGGCAGAGAGCGCCATTACGATCTCCGCGGCAAGCTGCCAGGGATCCGCCAAAGCCTGGCCCTTGGCCGCAGCATCCGCCTGTCTCACCAGATGCAGCAATGAATAGAAGCCTGTTGCCTGATGTCTTCCTATACAGGCACGAATCAGTGACTCTCGGCTTTGCCAGACGCCGGCTTTACGCATACCGCCACTCAGATCCAGGCCGGCACGCATGTTGTCCGACAGGCCGGCGAGCATTCTGAGTTCGCGGGTCAATGCCCACATGACAATGACAGCATCTACACCTTCCGTTCTGATACCGCCCAGTATACGAATCGCTCTCGCCGCATCCCCACCGACCGCGGCATCAACCAGTTTGTACACGTCAAATCGACTTGAATCGGCAACGGCCGAATCAACGTCATCGACAGTGACCGGCCCTTCACCAAGAATCAATCTGAGCTTCTCGATTTCCTGCTGCGCTGCCATGAGATTTCCTTCCACACGGTCGGCAATCAGTCGCACGGCATCTCGTTCAGGTTGCAATCCCATTTTTTTCATTCGGTCGTTAATCCATGACGGCAGATCACGAATACCAACCGGCCAAATCTGGATCACGCCGCCCACCGCATCCAGCGCCTTGACCCATTTCGCGTTCTGCGAATTGCGATCGAGTTTCGGCGCACTGACAATGAACATCAGGTCATCGCCGGCGTCATCCGTAAAATCGCTAATCGCGGCGCTACCACCAACGCCTGGTTTTCCGGTTGGCAGACGCAGTTCAATAATTCGCTTTTCGGCGAATAAAGACAGGTTGCCACCAGCGCGCGCAAGATTCCCCCAGTCGAAACCAGTGGTTTGCACGAAAAGATCCCTCGACCCGAATCCTAGTGCCCGAGCGCTTGCGCGAATTTCATCGAGCGCTTCCTGAACGAGCAAATGCTCGTCACCGGTAACCAAATAGCAGGGCAGCAGGGATTTCTTGAGGTGGGACGTTAGTTGATTTGCGCCTATTTTCACGCAGGAACTGGAGTTCTAATTGGCATCAGATGATACCTGCACTGAATCCGTTCGTCACAGTTGATTACCGCGAGCCCACTTGATCGATCGCAATGGCTTCCCCTTCGAGCAGAACCGGAATGCCGTCGTCAATTGGGTACATCGTCTTGCCATCATCGGTCACCAACGCCTCTTGCAGGCTGTTTTCCAGCACGATGCCGTCACGATTGCTGAGTTGGCGCGCGCCTATTGCCGCATTGACCGACGCCAGCAAGTCCGCGCGCGCCAGCGACAATCCCTTGTGGGTGACAGGGCAACAGAGTATCGAGAGTAATTTCTTGTCCATTAGCAGAGCCAGCAAATCCTTAAAATACAATAACTTGTTAAGCCAATTGTTATGTTATACCATTTTCGGTCCCTGGAGTTGCCGTTTGGCTGCGAACCCGCCTGGCACGGCATCTCCATCCGCCTCCCGAGCATAGCCGCAAGCGCAAATGGATAACAGTTCCAAAAAAAGAGCCGTGTTGGACAAAATCGCGGTCGGCCTGTCCGGGCTCTGCCTCCTGCACTGTCTGCTGTTGCCGTTCGCGGTAGCTGTCCTGCCATTTATTGGCCAGCTCGATAACGACCACCTGCACGCGGAAATGCTGATTTTCGTCATCCCGGTTAGCGTTGTTGCACTGGCTGTGGGCTTTCGCAGGCACGGCAGGATCAGCGTCATATTGTCCGGGGCAACTGGCCTCGCAATTTTGATCATTGGCGCTCTGATCGTTCACGATCTGTACGGATTGCTAGCGGATCGAGCGATGACCGTCGCCGGGTCATTCGTTCTCGCATTTACCCACTACCAGAATTTCCGTCTCGCGAAAAAAGACCTGCTGTCAATTCCGCAATGACCGGACCAGGTCATCGCGCTGATGTTTTTCGGCAAGTTCCAGTACGTGTTGCCGATCTTCCAAACCTGGTTTCCAGCGCGGATCCTCATGCAGACAGACGGATACCAGCTTTAGCGCTTTCGTGTCCTCGCCGTGATAAAGAAGATGCGCGATATATTTTTGTGCATAGAAAAGCGCCGCATCTTTGGATTCCCATTTCATCATCGTATTGAAGAACCAGGCTGCCGCTTCATGCACGTCAGGTTCTTTTTGAATCCAGTCCATGATATGAGCAAAGCCACCATCGCGATTTCCCCGACTGATGAATCCATAAGCATGGCTTGCCACTTTCTGGCGCTCCTTTTCGAGATTCGCAACGATTTCCTTTTCAGTCTTTTCGAGTGGCGGACCAATATCGACGTTGAGTGCGACGTCATTCAGATGCAGCAACGCACCAGTCAACGTAATCGTCAAAACTGCCATGTAGGCAGCAACAAACTCAACAAGGATCTTGGGCGCACCAGCTGAATTGAGCAGGACCAGGAAAAATGACAACGTACCTGCAATGATCGGAGCGGAAAAATATGAAGGCCCACATATCCTGAACATCCGCACAATTGCCTTTGGGTTCAGACTTTCTAACGGCGAATGAGTTACAGCGAGAATCGCCAGCGACGCCGGGACAACGATCAGGAAAAGAACAATATACAAGAGCGCCCAACCATTGCTGTAGTCCGACAATAAGATGAGACCCCAAACGAGCAATGCAACGAATACCAAAGGTGTAAGAGTCCACAATTTTCCGGTCAGCGCAAACATTTCACTGGTAGGCACAGGTGCTTGCCGGCCATTGGCCCGTGCCTCGAGAAGGTAGAGGAGATATCGCAGAGCGGCCGGCGTCAGAAAAAAAATCAGGGTCAGGGCCAAAATACCGCCGATGAAACCGGGCATTGCCGCAAGTAGTCCAGCAATGCTGAACATCGCCCAGAAAAAAAATACCGCCATGATGATTGCCATGTCGGTAACCGGATAAACCAGCTCACGCACGAGCTCAGCGGGTTTCACGTTGATTCTCGTCTGCTCCGGGCACCGGGTCGTACCCGGAACCTCCCCACGGATGGCAGCGTGCGATGCGCTTCATCACCAGCCAGCTACCTTTGAATGCACCGTGCAATCGCAACGCCTCCTCCGCATAGGTAGAACAGGTGGGCTCGTAGCGACAATTTGAACCGAGCAGCGGAGAGACTGCGGTGCGATAAATCCACACCAGTCCCAACAGGGGCCACGTCAATGCTTTAGCGAGGGGACCCATATCATGCAGCCCGAACCGCCTCTGCGGCGTATGTCTGAATTGCCTTAAGCATAGCGGCCAGGCCGTTGCTTCGTGTTGGGCTCAGGTGTTGCTCGAAATTCAGCGCGACGACGAAATCCACCGAACTTCGAAGAATATCTTCCGGCTTTCGATCGCTGTAGATGCGAAGCAAAACTGCAATCAGGCCCGATACAATGGCGGCGTCGCTAATCGCCTGGAAGTGCAACCGGTCTCCTTTCATCTCGGCAAGAAACCAGACCTGCGACTGGCACCCTCTTATTTTGTTCGCGTCGGTTTTCTCATTCTCCGGAAAGTCGGGCAACCGGCGACCGAGATCGATGATGAACTGGTAACGATCCATCCAGTCATCGAACAGACCAAATTCTTCGATTAACTCGGACTGGGCACGTTGTACTTCGTTCATCCGCTGCGTCGCCAACGAGCACCCGTCGGGCTGTCCTCAATTGAAATGCCTGCGGTGGCCAGCTTGTCGCGAATACTGTCTGCGGCAGCGAAATCACGGTTAACCCTCGCTTCAACGCGTTGTTCGAGCAACACTTCGATTTCCTCAGCTGAGAGTTCACCGTCTTCACTGCCCGAAAACCAGGCTTCAGCATCCATTTGTAATATGCCCAGCAAATCGCCGGCAGCGAGTATTTCTGCGGCCAGCTTTTTGCGTTCTTCATCGTCGGTGGATTTATTGAGTGTCCTCGCGTGATCGAACAGCTTGGCCATCGCCCTGGGTGAATTGAGATCGTCTTCCAGCGCCTCGATGACATCAGCCGGCGGGTCGGCTGATGACCTTTCGGCGTCGGACAATTCAATACCGCGAATTGAACCGTACAAACGATCAAGCATGTTTCGCGCGCCTTCGAGCGCCGAATCTGACCAGTCCAGCGGCTGACGGTAATGTGCGCTGAGCAGCGCCAGTCGAATCAGTTCGCCGGGAATCTTTTTCACCATGTCGTGCACGAGTAAGACATTACCAAGCGATTTCGACATCTTCGTACTATCGAGACTCAAGAAACCGTTGTGCAGCCAGTAACGGGCAAAAGGGGCTCCGTCGTGCACGCATGTGCTCTGCGCCAGTTCGTTTTCGTGGTGCGGAAAAACCAGATCCAGTCCTCCCGAATGGATGTCGATAGTCTGGCCGAGGTGTTTCTTCGCCATGGCCGAACACTCAATATGCCAGCCTGGCCTGCCACGACCCCACGGCGAGTCCCAGCCCGGCATTTCCGGCGTTGACGGCTTCCATAAGACGAAATCCTGGGGCGAGCGTTTGTATGGCGCAACCTCGACCCGCGCACCGGCGATCATTTCGCGAAGGTCGCGCTTGGACAGGGCGCCGTAATCGGAATTTGAGCTGACGTCGAACAGCACGTGGCCCTCAGCCTCGTACGCGAAGCCTTTTGTAACGAGCGTACCAATCATCGCGATCATCTCGTCGATGTGCCGCGTCGCGCGCGGTTCGATGTCCGGTGGAAGCACGCCGAGCGCCCCCATGTCATCGTTGTAGGCCTTGATGTAGCGGGCGGTTATCTCATCAATACTCTTGCCGGTCGCGATAGCCGCAGCATTGATCTTGTCATCGACATCCGTAATGTTTCGCGCAAAGGTCAGCTTGTAGGAGCGACGTAAAAGTCTCGCCAGCAGGTCGAATACGACGGCAGGACGCGCATTGCCGATGTGAGCATAGTTGTAAACCGTCGGGCCACAAAGGTACATCGTGACCTCGCCCTCGACGAGCGGCTCAAACGGGAGCTTCCTTCCCCGCAAAGTGTCGTGCAGTTGAATTGCCATGCGTATTTCTGCCGTTCAGATTTCCGTCGTGTCCGATGGCGCAATGATAACAGCGCTACGACAATTCGTGGCACAGAGAAATACTGTCAGCTCGAACATGGAGTCGCGGTTACGAGGGCGTTGTTCGCACCGCCCGGGCTTCATCGACGCGCCTGTCGGGACACTGCTGAGGAAATTCCGGCGGCACCGTTAACGGCCGGTTTAACCTCCAGGTGTCAAATAAGCGATCGTACCGGCCGCGTCGGTCGCATCAATGCCAATGATCTGGCTGTCGGTACCGGCCTTACGCGCGTCGGCATACGGCGCGTAATCCGGATCCGAGACAAACGCCTGTGCATCACCTTGCGAGGGAAACTCAATCACCGCGACCAGATTCGACGTCGACTCCGGCCCCTCCAGCGTCGTTACATTAGCGCTGCGCGACAGGTACTTCCCGCCGTGTCGATGTACGATGTCATGCACATTCGCAGCGTATTCCGGAATCCAGCTGTCATCGTTCAATTTTACGTTCGCAATAAAGTAGTAAGCCATGCCTGAGTCCCCATCAGTTAGAATTGTTAGTGAATCGTTTAGTCATGCAAATCTGCGCACCCGCCCCAGCGACGATTCCTGCAAGTGCGGCCGGTTCCCTCGGGCTTGTGACAACTCTACGTCACGACTGCATGATGCGCTTTCGAAATATCAGGAAATTTGCCCCGTAGTAGGCGACCGAGAAACCGATCAGCGCTAAGAGCCCGACCGCTTCTTCGGCAGTCATCTGCCATAGCAACCACCCGTTGATTACCACGGCCAGCAGCGGAATGACTGGCCCGCCCGGTAATCTGAATTCGCCGGCATTCGGTTCTCCGTCGCGCTGGCGAATTCGAAGTACCGCGAGGCAAACGCCGATATAAACAACGAGAATCGATCCGGATGCCAAAACTGCGAGAGGCTTGAATACCCCACTCAATGCGAATCCGCCGATCAGAGCTGCGTAGACGATAATCGCGACATACGGCGTCTTGTATTTCGGGTGAACTTTGGTGAGGAATCCGGGCAATGTGCCGTCCCTTGCGGACGCGAATAAGACCCTCGGTGTGTTCAGCAGGTCTCCGCTGACCGTTGCATAAATTGAAATGACTCCGCCAATCAACAGCATTTTCGCACCCCAGTTGCCGAAGACTACGGTCGCCGCAGCCGCGAGAGGCGCTTCTGTATTGCCGGCCAGTTCTGCGCCGAGTACGCCCTGCGCGACGGTTTGCAGCCCGATATACAACATCAGTACGCCGCCAAGACCGAGAAGCAGTCCCTTCGGTACGGTCTTTGACGGATTTTTAATCTCGCCGCTACAGCTGAGTGCTGACTCAGCACCAGAGAATACAAAGACCAATACAAGAGCGCCCGCGCCAACTTTCTCAAGGGTCGGCCACTCGGGAATCGCCAGGTTGTCGAAATTGATCACGAAAAGGCCAACTGCTATCAGGAGCAGCAGTGGAACGAGCTTCGCAATCGTGTTGAATACCAAGAGCCGTACGCCAGACTTCACGCCCCTGATGTTTGCAATTGCCAAAAAAGCGAACAGCACGATGATGAACAATGCACGCGGAAGCGGATCAGCGAGAACCGGAAACGCGATCGCGATGGTATCGACCATCGCGACCGTAATCGCTGCATCGGACATGACACACCAACCGAACCATAACAATGTTGAGGCGATAAATCCGGCGAAAGGACCAAATGCTTCTTCTACGTAAGCGTAAGCACCGCCACTGCGAGTGATGCGGCTGCCAACTTCGGCAAAACACAGGAAGATCAGGGCAACCGCTGCCGACACGACGAGGTACGCGAGTATCGCCGCCGAACCGAGCTGTACGGCAAGCAGTCCGGGCAGGACAAAAATCCCACCGCCGACCACCATGTTGACGATGTTCAGACCCAGTACCTTTGGGCCGATCGCGCGAATCAGGCCTTCATCTTCCGTTTGGTCGGACATCGGTTCAGAACCTCCTGGTATTGTAGCGCTCAGTGTCGGCCACGTGCCTGTCGCGAGCCATTATGCCCGATAACCGCGTCGATCCATTGGAGAGTTGGGTCACGGGAATATCAGCGACATAACTATTAGTCGGCTCAGAATCTATCCCGCGTGTCAGAACCTGCCCTTCGATTTCGGCAACCTGCCCGCCCGCCTTTTGGCGGCAACCGTCTGTGGCTCCTGCGACGATATCGCTTTCGCCTGGTAGGTGTACTCAATCGTGCCGATGAGCCAAAGAAAGTAACCCGACAATTCAATGAATTCTTCGACGGCCAGTTTCACGACACGGTGATAGTTGTCACCAAGAATTGCTACCCACAACGGCTCGTGGCCCACCAGCGGCACAAAAGCAAAGATGATTGTCGAGCCCGCGAACAGCAACGTCATACCAGGCGATGGCCACAATCGGTGCCAGGCGATACGAAATCGTCGACGGTGTCGGTAGAGGTAGGCAATCAGTAACGCCAGAACAACGCCAAGCAACAACTGCCAGAAATTGTCCGCGATATACAAGTCGAGAAAATAATCCAGCTCGCGAATGATGAAACTTAGAGCCATGCCGCCGAATGTGAAGGCGATCGGACGCTGCGACGGGCAGTTGCTGGCGACCCAGGCATAAAGCAGCCCGCATACTGCAAGAACGCCTACCTGAATTGTCTCGAGCGGCGAATACTCACTCGTTCCGAGTGTATCCGAGGCATCCGTAAAGACCTGTAAATTCAAACTGCCCGGGGAAGCTATTTCGAGCGCAGTCAGCATCCACGTGAAAAACGCGATCCCCAGGAGATAGAACATGTAGCGGATTAGTGCCATGCATCGCTCAGCCGCTGAAAATCCTGCCAAACATAGTGCACAGTACAGAGGCAGAGCGCCAGCAGCAGAAACGCTTATATTCCGTAAGTTGTTGTTTTTATTGCTCCCCTCGCAGGCAGAATATCGCTTCGTTGGTCGAACTCAACAAACCCTCTGCCCTGAGCCAGGCCTCGGCATCGTTCGCATCATCCTGAAACCAGCGCTCCGTGCGACCGAGACGAAAGCTGTAACCCCACTCGTCCATATCCCGCATTAGCCGTTCTCGCCCGACACCGGAAATGTAATCGGCCAGCACGATTTGCAGGTAACAAACGGCTGACTCTTCCATGTCATCACTACCCGCATCTCGATCGAGTTGATCCCGGCGATCACTTGACATGCAGATGACGTGACAGACTTCATGCAGCATGGAGTGAATCGGCGTGTCGGCACGAATGAAAACCCGCCTGCCGATGATGCCTGCTTCGGGATCACCCCAGAAACTTGCAGGTATCGGATTGCCGTCTGCGATCCAGCCTGGTACCAGGCGGAAACGCCCAAGAAATTCTTCAACGTCCCGTGGATCGATGTCTCCGACGCACAGGACTTTACGTTGTACTGCCGGCTGGAACACGGAAATCGCTCTCAGAGTGACGACAGCTGAATAAGTATGACCCGAATCAGATCATTTACGACCGACGTACGAAGTAGCTGCTCTTCCTTTTCTTTCCCGAGCACTTCCGTTTCGTCCCAGGTGTAGTCGCGTGTCAGTGTCTGGGTCCGTGGTTCAAGGATGACTTTGTCAGAGGCCACAACGTCGTAACTCACAACGTAAAAAACTTCAAACTCGCGCGGAACATTTCGCGCAGAAACAGACAACACGCGCTGTCCTGTCTGATCGGCATGAATTGTGAATGTCGCCGTCGCGTCAATCGGCGCATCGACGACCTCAATCCCGGAGCGCCTGAAGCTGTCGCGCAGCTCGCGATAGAACAAGCTATAACGATCATTTGTTTCGATATAGGTCCGCGACATCTCCGGCGGTACCGTTGCCACGCCTCGCATCTGGAAACCGCAGCCGGTCAGCAATATCGCGACTAATACTGTGCCGATTCTATACAACGACGTTCACCAGCCGACCCGGTACAACAATCGTCTTGCGAATTTCTTTTCCGCTGATGAACCGTTGCACGTTACCGTCCGCGAGCGCAAGGGCGGCCAAGTCTTCCCGACTGGCATCGACAGACACTGAAATTCTCGCGCGGAGTTTTCCGTTCACCTGAACCACAATCTCGATCATGTCCTGTAGAATCGCAGATTCATCATAAGCCGGCCAGAGCTCATCTACCACTGCCGTCTCGTGGCCCATAACTTCCCAGAGCTCGTGACAGATGTGCGGCACGATTGGCGACAGGAACAACACGACAGCCTCCAGTGCTTCTCGCACGACCGCTCCGCTCTGCGGCGATGGTTCATTAAAACGCGTGACTGCATTCAGTAGCTCCATACTGGCAGCAACCGCAGTATTGAACGTATAGCGCCGACCCATATCATCGCTGACTTTCGCGATCGTCTGGTGTGTCTTCCGGCGCAGGTTCCGCTCCGCGTCGTTCAACTCATCAATATTCAGCGCTGGTACGATCCCGGACGCGGCATGCGTATGTACGGCACTCCAGAATCGTTTCAGGAATCGGAAGGCACCCTGAACGCCATCATCAGAGTACTCGAGCGCCAGTTCAGGTGGCGCCGCGAACATCATGAAAAGCCGCACCGTATCTGCGCCAAATTTGTCGATTAGCTCTTTTGGATCGACGGTATTGCCCTTGTTCTTGGACATCTTCGCACCGTCTTTCAGCACCATGCCCTGCGTCAGCAAATTGGTAAACGGCTCATCCGCCGCCGACAATCCGAGGTCGCGCATTACCTTCTGGAAAAACCGCGAATACAACAGATGCAGGATGGCGTGTTCAACACCACCGGTGTATTGATCGACCGGCATCCAGTACGACTCGCGCTTGTCCAACATTGCATTGTTGCAGTCGTGACTCGCGTAGCGGGAAAAGTACCAGGACGATTCGACGAAAGTGTCGAACGTATCCGTTTCTCGTCTCGCCGGATTGCCGCACTTCGGGCAATCGGCTTCGTAGAACTCCGGCATGTCTTTCAGGGGCGAGCCCACGCCCGTGATCTGAACGTCTTCCGGCAACACGACAGGCAGCTGATCTTCGGGTACTGGCTGTGCACCGCATTTTTCGCAGTAGATAATCGGAATCGGTGCGCCCCAATATCGTTGTCTTGAAACACCCCAGTCACGCAGCCGGTAATTCACTGTGCGCTTGCCGCGACCGTCCGCGGCGAATCTATCGGCAATCGCATCAAATGCCTGTTCGAAAGTCATGCCGTCGATAAATCCGGAATTGATGACGCGACCGTATTCGACATATGGTCCTTCAGATATATCGATGCTCGCACCGTCAAGTGGCTCCACCACCTTTGTGATCGGCAGCCCGTGCTTGCTGGCAAATTCCCAGTCACGATAATCATGACCCGGTACGGCCATGACGGCACCGGTTCCGTAACTCATCAAAACGAAATTTGCGACCCAGAGCGGTACGGCGTCTCCTGTGATCGGATGGATCGCAGAAATGCCGAGTGGCATACCTTTCTTTTCCATCGTCTCCATCGCGGCTTCCGCCGCCTGCATCTTCTTGCAGTCCTCGATAAAGGCGGCGATCTTCGGATCAGAGTCGGCTGCCTTTGCAGCCAGCGGATGTTCTGCAGCGACCGCCATGTAGGTCACGCCCATTAACGTATCCGGTCGGGTCGTGAAAACGGTCAACGAACCGCTTTCATCCTGTACATCAAATGACAGCTCGATGCCCTCAGAACGACCAATCCAGTTGCGTTGCATCGATTTGACGGAATCCGGCCAACCGGGCAACTTGTCGAGGTGTTCGAGCAGCTCATCGGCGTAGGCTGTGATCTTCATAAACCACTGCGGAATCTCGCGGCGCTCGACCAGCGCATCCGATCTCCAGCCGCGACCGTCAATTACCTGCTCGTTCGCAAGCACGGTTTGGTCGACGGGATCCCAGTTGACGATCGAATTCTTGCGATAAACGAGGCCTTTCTCGAAGAGCTTCGTAAAAAGCCATTGCTCCCACCGGTAATATTCAGGTTTGCAAGTGGTCAGCTCACGGCGCCAGTCGTAACCATAGCCAAGCCTTTTGAACTGCCCGCGCATGTCCGCGATATTCTGGTAGGTCCATTTTGCCGGCGGCACGCCGCGTTTGATCGCTGCATTTTCCGCCGGCAGGCCAAACGCATCCCAGCCCATCGGCTGCAGCACATGTTTACCCTGCATGCGTTGATAACGCGCGATAACATCCGAGAGCGTGAAAACCCGGACGTGTCCCATGTGCAGATGACCGCTGGGATACGGAAACATTGTCAGGCAATAGAACGGCTTTTTGTCCGGGTCCTCGTCGACCTCGAAACAACGATTTTCTTCCCAGTACTCTCGAGCTTTCTGCTCAACCTGCTCGGGGTTATATGCTGCGTCCATCCGCCCTGTCACTTTCCATACCTGACCATTAGTGAAGGGCGGAAGGATAACCGGTTCTTCCAGCCCGCGCAGCTTTGAGCTTTACTCGCCTACGGCAGCCTTTCGATCTTCCAGCTGATAATAATCCATCAGGATCTGTGCAACCTCCGGACGGGAGAATTCCGGCGGCGGAGCAATACCCTGCCCCAGCATTTCGCGAACTTTGGTTCCCGACAGGAATACGTAGTCTTCCGGAGCGTGGTTCTCTGCTTCGCTCATCATGACAACGCGATTGAGTTTCTTCGACCATGCTGTGTGATCAGCAGCAAATATCTCAATTTCGAGTGCGCCCTCCGGCAGGCTTTCAAAAATGGCCTGGGCATCGAAGGGACCGTAGTAACTGCCAACGCCAGCGTGGTCGCGTCCGACAATGAGGTGGGTCGCGCCCATATTCTGTCGAAAAACGGCGTGCAACAGTGCCTCCCGCGGACCAGCATATAGCATATCGAAGCCGTAACCGTTGACCATGACGGAATTTTCGGGGAAATAGACGTCGACCATTTTACGAATGCAGGCGTCACGAACTGAAGCTGGAATATCCCCTTCCTTCAGTCTGCCAAGCAGCATATGAATAACAATGCCGTCGGCGTGCAGCCGATCTTTGGCCATCCTGCAAAGTTCTTCGTGCGCAAGATGCATCGGGTTACGCGTCTGAAACGCCACGACCTTTTCCCAGCCGCGCGCGCTGATCTCGTCGCGAATCTCACCCGCCGTTTTGAAAGTACCTGCAAATTCTTCACCGAAGTAGCTGAAGTTGAGAACGTGGATGTCGCCGGCGATACAGTAACGACCCAATGACCTGAACACGGCGACGCCGGGATGGGATGAATCCATCGTACCGAAGACCTGCGCTGTCATGGCATCCAGTTGCTCGTCAGATACTTTCTCGATACTGGTAACATCCATGACCGCCAGGACCGGATTTCCGTCCACGTTCGGATCACGCAGTGCTATGCGCGTCGCGCCATCGATGGTGTCAATGCTTTCGCAAAGATTTAACACGGGCACGGGCCAGAACAGCCCGTCAATTGTTCGCATGTCCGATGCAACACTCATGGCATCCGCGAGGTTCATGAATCCCTTCAGCGGTGTGAAGTAGCCCGCACCCAGCATTACTGCGTTGGCGGCCGCCGCTGAATTCAGGACGATTGACGGCAGCGTGTTCGCTTCTGCCAATAATGCTTTTCTGTCTTCATTTTTTGAAACGATTCGTGGATCGAGGGCATCCGCCCCATGTGGACTAATCATCCCTGGCTCCTAGTTTGCTGTGGCCGAGCCTGCTGCTTTATCGCTGGCTCGGGAATAATTTTCTGGTCGGATAACTTCGTTTGCAACGAGGTAATCGATGATGATCGCGACTTCTTCTTCAAGACTCATTTCATCCGTCCTGAGGTGAATTTCCGCTTTCACCGGCGCTTCATACGGATCATCGATACCGGTGAAATTCTTGATTTCGCCAGCTCGCGCTTTTTTGTACAGGCCTTTAGGGTCCCGTTCCTCGGCGACACTCAGCGCGCAATCTACATAGACCTCCACGAATTGCAGGTTCGCGGCTTCGTGTAGTGCACGAACCTCATCGCGATCCGATTTGTACGGGCTGATAAAACTCGACAGAGAAATTACGCCGGCATCGCCGAACAATTTGGCGATCTCGCCGATGCGGCGAATGTTTTCCTTACGATCTGCCTCTGAGAAGCCAAGATTCTTGTTGATGCCCAGGCGTACGTTGTCACCATCCAGTCGGTATGACAATTTGCCCATTGCAAACAGTGCTTTTTCCACTGCAACTGCAATCGTACTTTTTCCGCTTCCCGACAAGCCCGTGAACCAAATTGTGATTCCTTTCTGCCGGAGAATCTGATAACGATCCTCGCGGGAAATTTCTCCACTTTGCCAGGTGACATTCGTTGCGATTTGCTTTGCCATAACTAATTCCTTTTGCTCACTAATCAAATTCCAGAATTCAATCGGTAATTCCGTCTACCGTTTCACTATTCGTCGTTCTCGAAAACCGTTCAGGATCAAGTCCGTGCATTTTTGAATTGTGTCGAAAAGATCGAGATCGGGTTCTCGAACAATGATGTCGCCCCAGGCATTGCACATGCCAATTACTGCTTGTGCGGCGAAATGACAATCCAGCGAGCCACGCAGTGCGCCACTCTTGACCCCTTCTTCAAATATTCCTTCCAGCTGCTGGCGATATTTACTACCAAGCAATTTGAGCGTCGCCCGTTTTTCTTCTGGCAAGTACAAGCGTTCGTCATTGTGGACTTTTAGCGCCTCGTTTCTCTCTCGATAACTCGTCAGGTGCGACGTAATCGTGGCCATCAATTTTGATTCGAATGGCTGATCGCTGACCGCAATCGACGTCATATGTTCTACGTACTCTTCTATTCCGTATCGACAGACTTCACCCAGTGCTTCCTCTTTCGACTTGAAGTAGTAGTAAAGACTGCCCTGCTTGATTCCCATGTGCTCCGCAATGTCCTTCGTGCTGGCGCCGTGAAACCCCTTGGCCGCGAAAACGGACGCCGCAGACCTGATGGCCTGTTGGCGTTGATGCTGGTATCGATCGTTGTCGGGGGACGGGGCCACGGGTTTCATCGCTTTGGAGCGTACAGGGCCGTAATTCTATAGATCTATAGAATTATTATCAAATATACTATTTTATCTATATAAAACAGTGAATTAAGTGGTTACATAATCAATAGAGTAATTGATCATTGTCTTTTCAGGGTCTTCGCGAGTACCAAACCGTCCACAGGATGATCGTCAATGAGAACAGGACGACAGGCCGGTTGCCCATGCGCGCATAAGGCGTAAGCCCGGTACGCGGCTGAACGTCACCTGTCAATTCAACAAACTCGAACTGTGGTCCCCTGGAGAGCAACGCGCCGTCTGAGCCGATAAATGCACTCACACCGTTGTTGGTCGCCCGGACCACGGGCCGACCCAGTTCCAGGGCCCGCATGCGTGCAATCTCAAGGTGTTGATGAGGTGCGATTGAATCGCCGAACCATGCATCATTGCTTACATTTACAAGGATGCCTGCCTCAGGCAACGCATATAGCTGTTCCGTCGCATACGCATCTTCATAGCAGATTGCTACTGATAGCTGATTGCCATCTTTGATTTTCAGTAGCGGTTGAACATCATCACCGGGCGCGATATCGCTGTACGGCAAGTTCATCAGTCGCATCCATTCGCGGACGAAGTCCGGTACCGGGAAATACTCTCCGAATGGAACCAGGTGACGCTTCCGATAAATCTGCCGACCATCGCCGCCGATGGATACAACACTGTTGAACACCTGCTCTCTGCGCAAATCCCTTTCGAGAATTCCGAACAGCAAAGTCTGTTCGTGCGCGGCGACGTCCAGTTCCAGCTGAGCGATATAACTCTCGACCTGATCGATTACGGACGGAATGGCAACTTCAGGCCAGACAACCAGATCGCTTTCGCCATTTTCAAGTAGTGAATTCCGATACAGTTCTAGCGTCGCAGCAAACTGCTCTGGCAACCATTTTCTATCCTGCGATACGCCCCCCTGCACGATCGTCGTACGCACAGTCTGCCCCGAGGGCTCGGTCCACGAAAAACTGCCCGCTGCGTAACCGATAATCCACGGCAATACTGCTACCGCAGCGAATGACAGTCGGGTTTTTCCAGGCGTCTGGAGGACAGCGAGTAGCCCACTCGCGCTGATCATCAACAACAGCGACAAACCATAGACTCCGATTACCGGCGCCAGGCCCGCCAGCGGAGAATCGATCTGGGTGTAACCAAGGGTCATCCACGGGAAACCGCTCAGGACCCAGCCGCGCAACCATTCCAGAAGTACCCACACCGACGGCGCGACCCATACCAAGCTCCACATTCCGCCGTTGCAGAACAGCGAGATCGCCCAGCCAGCGGCACCGTAATAGAGGGCCATGATGATCACCAGGCCCAGCATGAGAATCACGGCCAATACCAGCGGCGCCTCGCCAAAAACGTGAATCGAAATGTAAAGCCAATAGGTTCCGGCCAAAAAAAGGCCGGCGCCGAAACAAAATCCGAGCTGAAAGGCTTGCCTCGGCTTCGACCTCGTGAAGGCATACAGGAGCGGCATTACCAGCAGCGGCGCGAGCACATAGAATCCAAAAGGTGCAAACGACAACATGACCAGGCTGCCAAGCAAGAGAAACGCGAAGCGGGTCAACCAGGGTCTAGCTGTGGATAACGTCTCGAAAGAAAACTTTTCCGACACGTCAGTTAGCCGCTCGATGCGTCAACGTCCTGCACGAGCCGTTTTACCTGAAGCGCATCGATGCGGCGGCGGTCTGCTTTGGTCACGCAAAATTCGAAATCGTCGTACTTGAGTTTCTCACCTAGCCGAGGCAATCGTCCGAGCGCATGCATGACCAGTCCTCCAACCGTATCGTAATCCTCTTCTTCAGGGAGTTCGCATCCGAAATACTCATTGAAGTCTTCAATGCGCGTCAACGCACGAACTGCAAAACATGGCCGGCCTTCACTGTCAGTATCGGCCTGAATGAACTCAGCCTCTTCGGGATCATGTTCATCATCGATCTCGCCGACAATTTCTTCGAGCACATCTTCGATCGTCAACAAGCCCGACACACCGCCGTATTCGTCGACGACGATCGCCATGTGGCTTCGACTGTCCCGAAACTCTTTGAGCAACGCATTGAGGCGTTTCGATTCGGGGATGACGGTAACCGGGCGAAGATAGTCTTCGATGTCAAGCTCAGTGTCGGTCGCATCGCCAAAGAATCTCAGCAAGTCCTTCGCGAGCAGAATGCCGAGGACTTCGTCCCGATCCTCGCCAATAACCGGGAACCTGGAATGACCAGAGCTAAGGATCACGCTCAACATCTCGTCAAGTGAATGTCCCAGCTCGATTACAACCATCTGGGAACGGGGAATCATGACGTCACGAACCTGGGTTTCTGCAACTTCCAGGACGTTGCTCAGCATCTCTTTTTCTTCGGGTTCGAAGACGCTTTCGTCTTCCTGCAAAAGATTTTGTATCTCGTCGCGGCTCAGGGGGTCACCTTTTATGGCACGTATCACGCGTTTGAATACGCCGGTTCTTCCCGAGCCGTTGGTACTTGGCGGTTTTTCGTTCATTTTCCGTGTCTGTTCAATGTCATTTCAGTAATCGGCAGGCAAGTGCCGGCCGGTAGTGTAGCAGTTCCATGCTGCCTGAATTTTCTCAACTAGTATTTCTTATGCTCTTGATTCTATTAGGAATAAGGATCTTCAAAACCCCGGCGTACCAATATCCGCGTTTCAATGGCTTCCATCGCTGCGGCTTCCACGTCATCTTTATGGTCGTGCCCCAGCAAATGTAGCGTTCCATGCACCAGGAGGTGTGCCCAGTGCGCCGCGATTTCCCTGCCTTGTTCAGCTGCTTCACGCTCCACTATCGGGCCACAAATTACGATGTCGCCGAGCGAACACGGCACATCGGGCGGCAGATGACCGGCCGTTTCGCGGTCCGGCGGAAAAGACAGTACGTTCGTCGCCTTGTCCATGTCGCGGTGCTGCCGATTGAGGTCGCGGCCCTCCTTTTCATCAACAATACGGACCGATACTTCGCACTCACCGCTGAAAGCAAGTTCCCGCAGAACGTCACTCACGCAAGACTGAATTTCAATCGTGTCCGGGATACTGGATACAGTGCTGGCTATCTGGACGTCCACAAACACACCTGAATTCAGTGAACGTTTCAGGACCTGTGCCCATTGCCGTCGGCCTCATAAGCTTCGACGATTCGCTGCACGAGCAGGTGCCGCACAACGTCTTTCGGCGAGAAATACGTGAACGCGATACCTTCGACATCCTTCAGAATCTCCACCGCATTCTTCAGGCCGGACAATTGGCCCGAGGGCAAATCAATTTGGGTAACGTCACCGGTCACGACAGCCTGCGAACCGAAGCCAATGCGTGTCAGAAACATTTTCATCTGCGCGACGCTGGTATTCTGGGCTTCGTCCAAAATGATGAAAGAATCGTTGAGCGAACGTCCACGCATGAAAGCAAGTGGCGCGACCTCGATGACATTTTTTTCGATGTGGCGCGCGACCTGATCAGCACCAAGCATTTCATAGAGCGCATCGTACATAGGGCGGAGGTAGGGATCGACTTTCTGTGACATGTCTCCCGGGAGAAACCCCAGCCGCTCCCCCGCTTCAACAGCCGGTCGCACCAGAACGATACGCCGAACGCGATCGTTCTCCAGCGCGTCGATGGCACTGGCAACCGCGAGGTAAGTTTTCCCAGTACCGGCCGGGCCGATTCCGAAAGCGAGGTCATGACTGTCAATGCTCTTCAGATAGGCTTTCTGGTTCGCGCCGCGGGCCCGAACCAGCTTCTGTTTTGTCTGAATTTCGACAACAGCATCTTCTTGCGACTTCATATCCACTGTCTCATGCTGAGCTTCTGCCTCATTCATAACGGTTTCCTGCAAACAGACATGCACTCGCTCGGGATCGAGCCTTTCACGACCCGTCATGTCGAATAGTGCGTGGAGGACGTCTGAACCTGTCTGTGCTGCGCCCGCATTGCCGGTCACGCGAAATTGATTTCCGCGACTGGCGATTTCAACGTTAAGGCGGCGCTCAATCTGGCGCAGGTGTTCGTCAAACTGACCGCAGAGGTTCGCGAGACGACTATTGTCGGCGGGTTCCAGGACGAAGTCCTGAGATATCTGTGCTGTATTCAATGGCGGGTAATTACACCTGATGTGCCGTTAGACGATCGTAGGGCACGATTATATCGAACGTACCTGGACTGTATAGGTGAATCACGACATAAACATTTGTCGCCAAGGCATGTGGCCAATCGGTGGCCTGCCTGTAACGTTATGTTTAGTAAGAATAATCAGGCAACTGCGCGATTGTTCGCCAGCCGCCCGCGTAAAGAATTGGGCATCGCCTCAGTGATAACTACGTCGACGAACTGCCCTATCCAGGAAGGATCACAGTCGAAATTCACCCAACGCATATTCTCTGTGCGACCACACAATTGTCGCGGGTTTTTCTTTGCGGGCCGCTCGACCAGCACCGACTGCGTCGTGCCGATCATCGAGAGACTAATTTCCCTCGCCTGCTGATTGATTCGCGCCTGCAATAATTGGAGACGTTCTTTCTTGGTCTCTACCGGTGTGTGGTCAACCAACCCTGCGGCCGGTGTTCCAGGCCTCGCGCTGTAAATGAAACTGAATGACTGGTCAAATCCCATTTCAGCAATTAGATCCATTGTTGCGGCGAAGTCCGTGTCGGTCTCCCCAGGGAAACCTACGATGAAATCAGAAGACAGGGAAATGCCGGGTCGAACCGCGCGAAGCCTGCGGATTTTCTGCTTGTACTCCAGCGTGGTGTGCCCGCGTTTCATCAGGGCAAGGATTCGATCGGATCCGTTTTGAACGGGAAGATGCAGGTAATTGGCTAGTTTGGGCACCTCAGCGTATGCCTGAATCAGGCTGTCAGTGAACTCAACCGGGTGCGAGGTCGTAAATCGGATCCTTCCAATACCTTCGATGGCAGCGACGTAGTAAATCAATGTTGCAAGATCTGCAATCTGACCATCGTGCATGGGCCCGCGGTAGGCGTTGACATTCTGCCCCAGTAAATTGATTTCGCGCACACCCTGCGCGGCCAGGCTTGCTGCTTCTGCAATGACATCATCAAGTGGCCGGCTGATTTCTTCGCCGCGGGTGTAGGGCACCACACAGAACGAGCAGTACTTGCTGCAGCCTTCCATCACCGACACGAAGGCAGTGGGTCCTTCGGCACGCGGTTCCGGCAGGCGATCGAACTTTTCGATTTCCGGAAAAGAAATGTCAACCACCCCGTGTCCGCTGCTACGTACTTCGTCAACCATTTCAGGCAGACGATGCAGCGTCTGCGGACCAAACACCATGTCGACAAACGGCGCACGTTTTCTGATGCCCTCACCTTCCTGGCTGGCGACACAGCCACCAACACCGATCATCAGTGCAGGTCTCTTTTCCTTCAGAGCCCGCCACCGACCCAGCTCAGAAAAGACTTTTTCCTGGGCCTTTTCGCGAATCGAGCAGGTATTCACCAGCAACAAATCGGCATCTTCGGGAGACGACGTCAATTCATAGCCGTGAGACAGGCGCAGGACATCCGCCATCTTCTGCGAGTCGTACTCGTTCATCTGGCAGCCCATCGTCTTGATGTAGAGCTTTGCGGTCATATTGGATCTTCGAAGTTACGACGTGTTAGCAACATCACTATCAATCGGGAAAACGTCTCATGTGAGTGCGAGACAAAACAAAAGTCGTCGGGAAAGCAGCGCGTACACACCAGTACGTGAGCATTTCGAGATGGCTTTTAACGCCGTATCGCGCCAGATGAGGCATTTTCAGAATGGAATGTCGTCGTCGAAGTCATTAGGCCCGCCCGACGGAGGACCGGGCGGAGGACCACCGTTGTCACCACTGCCACCCGATGCCGGAGCACCGCCGCCACTTCGACCGCCTAACATCTGCATTTCATCGGCGATGATTTCGGTTGTGTACTTGTCGTTTCCTTGCTGATCCTGCCACTTCCGGGTGCGGAGTTTGCCTTCGATGTAAACCTGGGAACCCTTCCGGAGGTACTCGGCAGCGATCTCGGCGAGTCGACCGAACATGGCGACGCGGTGCCATTCGGTGCGGTCTTTCTGCTCTCCGGTTTGCTTGTCCTTCCAGGATTCGTTGGTCGCCACGCTCAGGTTGGTGACAGCTGAACCGCTGGGCATATATTTTGTTTCCGGATCGTTGCCGAGATTCCCGACAAGAATTACTTTGTTGACTCCGCGAGCCATAGTGGTCCCCTGTTATTAAGTTATCCGCCCGCGCGTTTGCCTGCGGGGGTAGGTATTTTAGGCCCTGCGACACCAATTGCCAGCCCGATTTAAGGCTGTTCTGGCGGGTTATTCGTAGTCAGGGCTCATTCTATGCACTGCGAGCCAGATCGAGGCAAGCATGGCACAGACGATGAACACGGCGGCCGGATTGCCCACGGCAAGAAATCGACCGCCAATAAGGCCACCGGCGAAGGCTCCCAGAAACTGCGAGCTGGAAAAAACGCCGAGCGCCGCACCGCGTATTTCCCCTGCAGCCCGGATAGACAACCTGGCTGGCAGTCCGGCCTCGAGGAAATTGAATCCTGCAAAAAAAACAGCGAGTGCCGCAAAAACGACAATCGCTGACGAGCCGGCAACCGCCAGCGCCAGCTGACCAATTACCAACAGCAGAATCGCCATAGCCAGTGTCGAGGACTTCCCCTGTCGTTCATCGGCCGCAATCAGCGGCACCGTTCCTGCGAGCGAGACCAGCAGGGCACCAATGTAGATTTTCCAGTGACTATCCAGCGGCAGCTGCAATTCATTACGCAAAAGGAACGGCAGCGCGACAAAACTGGCCGTCAGCAGTGCATGCAGAACAAAGATATAGAGGTCCAGTCGAAGCAGATCAGGCCGCAACGCCTGTCGGACACTTCGATCCGGCAACTGTGCAGGCCGTTCGATTCCCTTCGGTAACAATCCAAGCAGCAAACCTGCCACCACGGCCATGCCGGCAGCAACCCAGAACAACGAGCGAACGCTGGACGCCGCCGCGATCATCGGACCAATGATAAGTGCCAGGAGAAAGGAACTTCCAATAGCGACGCCAAAGATTGCCATCGAGCGAGTGCGAATTTCCTCTCGAGTGGCGTCCGCCAGTAACGCGGTCAGCGTTGCCGAAATGGCTCCGGCTCCCTGCAAAAGTCGCCCGGCGATGACGCCGTGGATGGTATCGCTTTGCGCCGCAAGCACGCTACCTGCCGCGAACAGGACCAGGCCAAAAACGATGACAGGGACACGGCCAATACGATCTGACAAGGCACCGAAAGGAATCTGCAGAGCGGCCTGTGTCAGTCCGTATCCACCCACCGCGATGCCGATCAATGTCGGTGTGGCGCCCTCAAGGGCCGCCGCATAGATCGCGAGGACCGGCAGTAATGCGAACAGACCGAACATCCGAAATATCGCGATAAGCGCAACGACGCCAACCGCGCGGCGTTCCCGCGGCAACATGGCGTTGAATATCTGGCTGAACTGCTTGCTCATTTATGTTTCTTGATTCGGCCTAAGACGCTGATCTCGCACAGGATCGGGCCAGAAATTAAGTGACGGATGTTATCGCGCCGGCGGCCGCACCCTGAATTCGACCCAACCCGGCTTTGCCTCGCCTTGATGCGGCGGCGTATATTAGCAGGTTGTTCGCCGATCACTGCATCCTCTTATGAAATCCATCGAAATTCGCGGCGCGCGTACCCACAATCTCAGAAATCTTGATCTGAGTTTGCCCCGGGACAAGCTGATTGTGTTCACCGGGTTGTCCGGTTCGGGCAAATCGTCGCTGGCATTTGACACAATTTACGCGGAAGGCCAGCGACGCTACGTTGAGTCGTTGTCCGCTTATGCGCGACAATTCCTGTCGATGATGGAAAAGCCGGATGTCGATCATATCGAAGGTCTGTCTCCGGCAATTTCAATCGAACAGAAATCGACCTCACACAATCCGCGCTCGACCGTCGGAACCGTTACCGAGATTTACGATTACCTGCGCCTCCTGTATGCCCGCGCCGGCACGCCGCGCTGCCCTGATCATGGCATCACGCTCGAAGCGCAGACTGTCAGCCAGATGGTCGACCAGGTCCTCGCATTGCCGAAAGACAGTCGCCTGATGCTGCTCGCACCCGTGGTCGTCGAACGTAAGGGCGAGCATGTTCAGTTAATGCAGGACCTCATGGCACAGGGATTCATTCGCGCCCGCATCAACGGCGAAGTCTATGAGCTCGACGATCCGCCAAAACTTGATTTGCGACGCAAGCACAGCATCGATGCGATTGTTGATCGCTTCAAAGTCAATGCGGAATTGCGACAGAGACTTGCGGAGTCATTCGAGACTGCCCTGAAACTGGCAGACGGCGTCGCGCGTATCACGATAATGGACGACCCGGCCGCAGAAGAGCTCGTCTTTTCCGACCGTTTCGCCTGCAAGATCTGCGGCTACAGTCTTACCGAGCTGGAACCACGCCTGTTCTCTTTCAATAATCCGACCGGCGCCTGCTCTGGCTGCGACGGTCTCGGCGTAAAACAGTTTTTCGATCCCGACCGGGTTATCGTCAATTCCGACCTGTCACTGGCTGGTGGCGCAATTCGCGGCTGGGACCGCAAAACAACCTACTACTTCCAGATGATCAAGAGCCTGGCCGCGCACTACAAGTTCGACATTGAAACGCCGTATTGCGACCTCGACGAAAAAATGCAGCAAGTTGTCCTGTTCGGCAGCGGAAAGGAAAAAATCGAGTTGTACTATGCAAATTCACGCGGCATGGAGATCAAACAACACCATCGATTTGAGGGCGTAATACCGAATCTCGATCGCCGATACAAAGAAACTGAATCCAATGCCGTTCGTGAAGAGTTGACGCGTTATCTCAACAGCCAACCATGCCCGGACTGCAACGGAACACGATTAAATCTCGCGGCACGGAATGTATTTGTCACCGACAAGTCGTTGCCGGAAATCAGTGACCTGTCGGTCGGGCATGCACGGGAGTTTTTCCAGACAATGGCACTCGAGGGCTGGCGCGCAACCATCGCAGAGAAGATTGTCAAGGAAATAGGCGACCGGCTCGCTTTCTTAAGCGACGTTGGCCTCGATTACCTGTCACTAAATCGCAGCGCTGAGACTTTGTCCGGCGGCGAAGCACAGCGTATCCGACTTGCCAGTCAGATCGGTTCCGGTCTTGTCGGCGTGATGTACATCCTCGATGAGCCGTCTATTGGCCTGCATCAGCGCGACAACCAACGGCTGCTTGGCACGCTCTTCCACTTGCGTGATATTGGGAACACGGTGATTGTTGTCGAACACGACGAGGAAGCAATCCTGTCCGCGGACCATGTCATCGATCTCGGACCAGGCGCGGGCGTGCACGGCGGACAGGTTGTCGCCCAGGGGACGCCTGATGAGATTCGGCAGAATCCGCGGTCCCTGACCGGGCAGTATCTTTCCGGCCGGCGCTCTATTGCGGTGCCGGGCAATCGGGTCAAGGCTGACAAGAAACGGCAGCTGACGATCACGGGTGCTTCTGGCAATAATCTGAAATCGATCAGCGTATCCATTCCGCTGGGCCTGATGACCTGCGTGACCGGCGTCTCCGGCTCAGGGAAATCAACGTTGGTTAACGATACGCTTTATAAAGCAGTTGCCGAAGAACTGAACCGCAGCAGCAAGAATGCGGCGGCGTACGAGGCAATCACCGGCCTCGACCAGGTCGATCGCGTCATCGATATCAGCCAGAGCCCGATTGGTAGAACGCCCCGGTCGAACCCGGCAACATACAGTGGCCTCTTTACGCCGATCCGGGAGTTGTTCGCCGGCACTCAGGAATCACGCTCGCGCGGCTATATGCCAGGTCGCTTCAGTTTTAACGTCAAGGGCGGACGATGTGAGGCCTGCCAGGGTGACGGTGTCATCAAGGTCGAAATGCATTTCCTCCCCGACGTCTATGTGCCTTGCGATGTGTGTCGTGGTAAACGCTACAACCGCGAGACGCTGGAGATACGTTACAAGGGCAGGAACATCACTGAAGTGCTGGAGATGACGGTCGAGGACGCTGCCGAGTTCTTCAGGAACGTTCCTGTCCTATCGAAGAAACTGCAAACATTGCTCGATGTCGGGCTTTCTTACGTTTGTCTTGGGCAAAACGCGACGACGCTGTCCGGCGGCGAAGCGCAACGCGTCAAGCTGGCGAAGGAGCTATCCAAGCGCGACACCGGCAACACACTTTATATATTGGACGAGCCGACTACCGGACTGCATTTCCACGACATCGACCATTTGCTGACTGTTTTGCATCGATTGCGCGACAAGGGAAATACCGTCGTCGTAATCGAACACAATCTTGACGTCATCAAAACCGCAGACTGGGTCATCGATCTTGGACCTGAAGGCGGTGACGGCGGAGGCGAAATAATCGCGACCGGAACGCCGGAAGATGTGGCGGCCAACAAGGCCTCGTTTACCGGTGCATACCTCGCACCCTTGCTGAATGGTGCCCGTCAGGCAAGGCAGGCTTAGGAATGAAGTCAGAGCCGGACTCTGACCCCTTCGGCCTGCCGGCGGGCCTGTCTCGCAAAAAGTTTGACGACCGCATCGGCGCAGAATTACCGATGCTGTATTCCTACTTTGCTACCTGGGAGAGCCTGGGAATTATGGTGCAGCGACGGCAAGTAAGCCTGGAACTTGTGTGCGACTTCTTCAGTCACTCTATTTTGCAGTCGTGGGCCGTCATGGAATCCTATGTTGAGGAATTGCGGCGCGAGATGGGGCGAGACACTATCTGGGAATGGCTTCAGTGGCTTGCTGAAAGAGTCAAAGAACAGGAGTCGCTCCAGAAGCCCATACCTGCCTACGTTGAATTCAGGGCCTGGAAATAATATACATGGTTAAGTGGTTGCAGGAGTCAGGCTTTTGAGTTCATTTGAATTTTTGTCAGTTTTTATTTCTGTCGTAGTAGGTCTCGGTGTAGCTCACTTGCTCATCGGCATCGGCAGATTGATTCACAGCAGTGCGGATGCCCGCCTGTCGATTGCCCACTTGCTCTGGACGGCTTTCGTCTTTCTGTTCATGGTTGTCTACTGGTGGACCGTCGTTTTCGGCTACAAGGAATGGCAGTCCTGGAACATCGTCCTGTTTCTGTTTGTCCTCATGTACGGCGTTTTCCTGTTTCTCCTGGCCGTTGTCCTCTATCCACCCGATCTGCCCAAGCCCTGGGATATGCAAGCGCACTTTATCGCCACGCGCCGCTGGTTCTTCGGAATTTTCATTTTGCTGGTATTGACCGAACTGACGGATACCGGCCTGAAGAATCATTTCCTCCAATTCTCCCAGCCTTATATCCTGCTTACTGGCAGCTGGCTTTTACTCGCGGTGCTGGGATGGTTCAGCACCAATCAACGTACGCAGAATCTCATTGCCGGCTATCAACTGGTAACGCTGGTGGCGTGGGTCAGCTATCAATTGAGAGACCTGGAGTGGTACATCTCGCGCTGAGACAGTGAGGCACTGCCCGGACGTTAGCCTGATTTGATCAATTGGTGCGACGCATCGTGGAAATAACAACCGGCTCGGTCAGGATCTGGCCCTTCGTGTAATCGGAGTCTGTAGGCCCATCCGCCGGCAATCCCTGGATCGTACGAACAATATCCATGCCGCTCACAACTTTGCCAAATGCGGCGAATCCCTGCATGTCCGAGTTGCGCGCCTGGCCGTGATCGAGTCCCCGTTGATCACCGATAACGATGAAGAACTCGGAGGTTGCCGTGCCGACACCGCCGCGAGCCATCGATATCACACCATCCGTGTGAAGAATGCCGGTTTGCTCGGTTGTCTCGTGATCAATTGCGTCGATCTCGCCTTCCAGCGCGTCGCCCCGGCCACCCTGGATGACTTCGATTTTCGGGCTGCCCTTGTCATTGTCGTAGGTAACAACGCGATAGAAAGAGCTGCCGTCCATGACGCCGCTGTCAACGAGCTTCAGAAAATTTCCGGCTGTGATCGGCGCCTGATCAACATAGAGGTCGACTGCGATATCACCCTCACTGGTCGACATCACAATTCGGACATTGTTGTCCGCTATCGCAACACTGCCGAGGACAATGGCAAGAATGAATGTTGTTGCTGTTCTGATCATTGCTGACCCCCTGTTGTTGCGTTGGCGACGTATTGGTCAAATGCTTTGGCGAATCGCTGCGGTGCCTCTGGATCCATTCGAAGATACATGGATGGTTCAATCATTTCGAGTTCCATCACGAGGAATCGACCATCCGGGCCACGTACGAAATCTGCGCGTGCATATACCGGCATTGGATTTACCAGGCCCATGACCCTTTCACCGGTGTCCAGAAGTGCCTGCTCCGGCACGACCGACATCAGGTCCGCGCCGTGTTCCTCCTGCACTCGAAAATCGCCTGGCTTCGGAACTTTCCGCGTCGCGTGACTGAATTTACAGCTGAAATAGAACAGTGAATACTCGCCTTCGAGTTGTATGTTTTCGATGAAAGGCTGAACGACAAAAGGTCGATTGCGAAAAGTTGTCGCCAGTTCGCGTTCAAGTTCTCGCGCCTGGACGCGTGTCAGCAGGAACGTATCCGTCGCATTAGTGCTGACAACCGGTTTGATGATGATCTTTGGGGTTCGATGCGCCTCGAAAGCCTGATCAATAACCCCGGGCGTCATATCGTCATACCAGAGGCTGGGAACAATGGCCGCGCCCTTGGCTTCCAGGTCTCGAAGGTAGGTCTTCGACATTGACCAGCGGACAAGATTGAGATCATTGACGAGTATCGCGCGTGAGCGGTCAATCGATTCGAGCAACGACATGAAATGTCCCGGATCTTCCGGATAGTCCCAGGGCGTACCGATGTAGACCGCATCGAATTGATCCCAGTTGGTACCGGGTTTTCGCCATGGCATCGCAGCAATCTCCCAGCCAAGCGCTTCCATCGAAGGAAACGCGAGATCAGCGTCGATGGACCAGCCGTCGGCATCCTCCATCGTCAGATAAGCGCAGCGCTTAGGTGCCATCTTCTTCGAGAAATTTTCCGGTTTCGAGAAAGCTCTCGATGAGCTCGAATACATCGCTATTTTGCATGATGAATGCATGACTGGTGCTGACCAGTCGAAAATCCCGCATGCCATCAAGATAAGTGTCTGCGACCGAAACTCGACCGTCGTCAGGATTCTCAAGAACCGCTGAAGTAACCGGGTCTATCGATTCATCTCCCGCAATCACGGCAAACTCGAATGTGGGAATTCCAAGTTGCAGCGGGATGCTGTCTTCCCCCTTGCCCAACTGGTAACCGGCAGGGCCATTAAGCCACTCAAATCCTGGCCATTCCTGCAATTCATCAGCTGCGGCGCTACCCTGGTTCGGCGGCGCCAACATGACAACTCGACCCAGAGTCTCCACTTCGTTTTGCGAAAAATAGTAGCGTACCAGGATGCCGCCCAGCGAATGCGTTACGAAATGCACGCGATTGATCCCGATCTTAGCCCTGCATTGTCGCAGCCCTTCTTCAACCGCCATCGGCGCGAGTTCTTCGACTTTATAATCGCGCGACGGATAATCGATATTTGCGACCTGGTAGCCGCTATTTTCCAGAAACGATTTCATTCGTTCCATCGACGAAGATGTTCTGGCCAGCCCATGCAAAAGGACCACGCACTCGTCGGCATGCACCTGCACAACAGGCACGGCGTCTGAACAGGCGCCCAGCGAGAGGACTACCGTTGCGACAAGGACAGTGAATGGCATTTTTTTCATAGGGGTTTAGAGTTTCAGACGCATGACCACACGATTGGCAACATTGAGTCCGGCCAGGCGTTCTTCTTTGATCAGACCAGCAATCTCGGGTCCGTGTTCCGACGAATTGAGCACTTCGAAACCCAGTTTCTCATAGAAAGGTGCATTCCACGGCAAATGCCGAAAGGTCACCAAAACAAGATAGCGAAACTGCTGGTCACGCGCCCAGTTAATCACTCTTGCCAACAAGCGAGTGCCAATGCCCTGCCTGCCAAAGTCCGGCAACACATCCAGCTCCTCGAGATACGCTTGACCGTCGACAACATCGGCGCTCGCAAAGCCCACCGTTTTTTGTTGCTCGTTGACGGCAACCCACATCTGCCCCCTGTCGACAGCAGCCCGCAAATCTCGCATCTCCGTTACTTTGTGCCGGAATTCAAGCGGCAAGTCCGCCTCCGGAAACATCGCCGCAG
Source organism: Pseudomonadota bacterium (assembly GCA_027621915.1). Lineage (GTDB taxonomy): Bacteria > Pseudomonadota > Gammaproteobacteria > Steroidobacterales > Woeseiaceae > SZUA-117. The sequence goes on along the minus strand of JAQCAD010000003.1, from coordinate 5,019 downwards.
CGGCTATTTCGATTCCCGGTATAGCCGCGAGATGCCCGGGGTCAGCGAGCCTTATGCTTATCGATACCAACGCGTTCTCAGTTGCTAACCAATATGGCCGTCTGCTTTGAGCTGCCGGTCGTGCAATCGACCAAGCAGTGTGAGACTAAGAATGGCGCCTAGAAACGCCCAGCCCATGTCCGACTGCGTGTCCCAGATGTATCCCTGGGTTCCAAGAAAAGAATCTGCAGCCTCTTCGGATAATAGCGCAACCCACCACTCTATGAGCTCATAGAACGCGCTGAAGCCGAGACAGAAACAGGTGATGAAGAAATTACGCCAGCCCGTTCTGTTAAAAACGTTTTTCCGAATAACGATTTCCCGCGCAATAATCGCAGGAATGAAACCCTGTACGAAATGACCGAGCTTGTCGTAGTTATTCCGAGTGTGATTGAGCGTCTCGCCGATCCAGTCGAAAAGTGGTACTTCCGCATACGTGTAGTGACCACCCACCATCAAAATGATGCTGTGGATCAGGATCAGGACGTAGGTTAGTTGCGTCAGCGGGAAAGTGTAGCGCGTGTACCAAAGGACCCCGCCACCGATCAGCGCCGGCAATACTTCCAGCCACCAGGTCGGGTAATCGTGCGGGCTGATCGCGGACCAGGCCAATACGCCCACGAAAATCGCAGTCCAGGCATAACGCATCGAATTCCCTTGTTCAGTCATGTTGAGTTCCGTTAATAATGTGGTGGAATTTCATCACTTGCGCCGGCGCCCGGTGCTGAGTCTGACAAAGCTCTGACCCGCTCCCGGAGCGCGTTAACCAGGCTCTCGAGTTTCGCAATCTGAGCCTGCTGGCTACTGAGTGCATCGTTAAGTTCGGCGATTGTATGCTCCTGATGGGCTATCCTCGTTTCAATCTCGATCAGTCTTTCATCAGGCACTGGCACTCCTCCTTCGCAACAGTCAGACACTACGGCTGTCGACGCAAATCTTCAATCCCCGCGGCACCCGAGCGTGTATCCTTGCGGACTTGACCGACCCTGCCCACGCCAAAAATGTCACTCATTCGCTTTGAAGAACTGTCGCTCGATTTCGGCGACCAGAAAATTCTCACACAGGCCGACCTTTCGCTCGAGTCCGGTGAGCGCGTGTGCCTGATCGGACGGAACGGAGCGGGCAAGTCGACCACGTTCAAACTGATCTCGGGTGATATCGATCCGGATCACGGTGAAGTAGTCCGGACGTCGGGCATGGTCGTCAGTCAGCTCGAGCAGTCACTTGCTGTCGCCGAGGACCTCCCCGTCTACGAAGTCGTGCGTTCCGGACTCGTCGGCATTCAGGCACTGCTTGACCAGTACCAGCGGCGGTCGCAGCTGGAGCTGGATAAAGAGGGTCTCAGGGAGTTGGAGGAATTGCACCGTCAGATAGATGCACACGGTGGCTGGCACCTCGAACAACGGGTCGAAACGACCATTTCGGAACTCGGATTGCCAACTCACAAGAAAATGAGCGAGCTGTCCGGCGGATGGCGGCGACGCGTCGCCCTGGCCAAAGCGCTGGTACAGCAACCGGATCTTTTGCTGCTTGACGAACCCACCAACCATCTGGACATCGTCACCATCACCTGGCTTGAAAGCATTATTCGCTCTTACCAGGGCTGCGTGCTGTTCATCACTCATGACCGCGCATTTTTGCAGCGCCTTGCCACACGCATTGTTGAGATCGATCGCGGCAAGATTACGAGCTGGCCAGGCGACTATCAGAATTTCCTGCGCCGCAAAGAGGAAGCACTCGAAGCCGAATCGCGGGAAAATGCCAGATTCGACAAGAAACTGGAAGAGGAGGAAATCTGGATTCGCCAGGGCATTAAAGCGCGGCGGACCCGCAATGAAGGTCGTGCGCGCGCATTGATCAGGATGCGTGAAGAGCGTGAAAAGCGGATCAGTCGAGAGAACAGCGCGAAAATCTACATCGAAGAGGCCGATCAGTCCGGCCGGATCGTCGTTCGCGCCAGGAACGTCAGCTACGGTTTCAACGATGAAGAACCGCTGATTAAGGATTTTTCCATCAAGATTACGCGCGGTGATCGGATTGGCATTCTCGGTAACAACGGCGTCGGAAAGACGACCCTGTTGCGACTGTTGCTCGGCGACATCGAACCGAAGTCGGGAACGATCAAGCATGGTACGAATCTGGAGATCGGATACTTCGACCAATTGCGTGAGTCACTTGACGAAGAGAAGTCGGTAGCAGACAACGTCGGAGACGGGCGTACGTTTATAAAGATGAATGGCAAAGACCGCCACATTATTGGGTATCTCAAAGGGTTTCTGTTTAGTCCCAAACGATCGATGACGCCCGTGAAGTCGCTCTCAGGCGGAGAGCGAAACCGTATTATTCTCGCAAAACTGTTTACTCGTGCCGCTAACCTGCTGGTCCTCGATGAGCCGACCAACGACCTGGACATGGAAACGCTGGAAGTGCTGGAGGCGCGATTGGCCGAATACAGCGGCACTCTGATCGTCGTCAGTCACGACAGGCAATTTCTGGATAATGTTGTGACCAGCACGATCGTTTTCGAAGCTGGTGGCCGGTTGCGCGAATACGTTGGCGGTTACTCTGACTGGTTGCGACAAGGCCACGAACTGGCGGAAGCCGACCGACAGGCGGCTGAAAGTCTCGCTGGCGAGCAATCCAATCCACGCGCCACATCGGAATCGGTGAGGAAGCTGAGCTACAAAGAACAACGAGAACTCGATGAATTACCCAAATGCATTGAAGATTTCGAGAAACAATTGGCATCACTTGCAATAGAGGTAGCGTCCAACGATTTTTATTCGCAGGGCCACGATTTCACAAAACCGGTGCTCGATGCTTTGACCGCCACGCAGGCGTCGCTGGATCAGGCCCTCGAGCGCTGGAGCGCGCTCGAGGACCAGGTCAGGAAATACCGGGAATCGCGCAAATAGCGGTTTGTTGTAAAAACCGCAATCTGCCAGACACTAAATCAACTGCAACAGCAATAATATCTGACAGGCCCAGCCGCCAGCAAAGGCAAGCGTGCGTACCCATGGAATAGCGAATGTGTATGACAGCAAGTGTACGAGTCGTGCCCAGAAGTAAAGCTCACAGGCGAGAACGGTCATGTCGTTGCTGATGCCAGCAGCATTGGCGGTTAACACCAGTGCGGCGAAAACAACCAGGTTTTCAACGGCATTGTAATGTGCTGCCTTCATTCGCACGGCCCAATCTGCCAGCGGTGCAGGGTTTTCCGGATAACCGACAGCGTTCATCAGCCCGCGTACTGTGATCGTGTTGAGAATGTAAGGCACCCACATGACTGCTGACAGCGCGACCACCCATGTCAGGCTCATTAGTTCACTTGTCATCATTTCTTTTCTCCACGTTGGTTTGCACCAGCTTCTTCAGGCTGGATTATGACTCCCAGGAATTGGCTCTGGACTTGAACTCTCTGCTGACGACCGGGACGACACAAAATCGCTGTCCGGTCGGCGCTTCCATGACGACCCATCCCCGAATTTCATCAATTCGTTTCGCCCCCAGTCCCTCGAGGCGGGATACTTCGGCGGGGATGTCGTCGGATTCGATGTCGATGTGTACTCGACTGGCGTGGCTGACTTTCTGGACTTCGACGTAAGGCTCATCGGGTGGCATGTCCAACCCGACGTACTTACTCTCGGCGATGTCGGTCCTGGATTTTGCAGGCGCACCCAGGGCCGCCGCCCAAAAAGCGGCAGCACGCTCTAAATCGTCGGTATCGCAATCGATTATGAATCCGGCCAGTCGACTCTTATGCATTTTTCTCTCCAGCCGCGCCCGCTAATTGTACCGTACCGGCAGTCGGAATCCTCTATTGCTCCTGAACCATTTTCAGCAGGCTGCCAACCGTCTTATGGGATTCGAGTGGATGGCGTAACGGGAATTTCAGATCGATCTGATAGTGATTCCGGCGACCTTCAGGCAGCTTCTTTAGCACGCCAGCTGCTTCAAGTTGCCCGACAATGCGCTGCGTGGCACGTTCCGTTATACGGACCTGTGCCGCAATGTCCCTTAAGCGGGCCGAAGGATCCTGGGCAAGGCATACCAGTACATGCGCGTAATTGCTGAAGAATGTCCAGGAGTGATGAGTGCCTGCGGTTTCCGACATGATCGATGTTGCCTCGTCCGTCCTTGACATCAGTTGATTTACTGCCTATCTTTATATGACTTTCTTTTCCGGCATTAAATATCCGGATAAGATCATCTCATAACTTGTTATTGAGTGCCACAATCGCGGCATACAATCAGCCAGGCGGCGAAACCAAGCCGAGCGACCGGGAGACAACCGTTGTTCGCTTTCTTTTGCATTTGGCGATTCTTATTTTTCAGATCGGACAATCGATGACTACATTGATCGCACTAAAGAGACTCAGCACGCTTGGCGCCGGCTTACTGGTTCTATTTAGCGTGCCTGCGTTCGCCGCCGACACCGATCTGTCGCAACAGCTCGGCGGACACTGGGGCGGACTCGTCGCGCTGGCTGTTTTCTTCATCGGCTACGCGCTCGTTATCAGTGAAGAAACGATTCACCTGCGCAAATCGAAACCGATGATGGTGGCGGCAGGAATTATCTGGATTCTCGTCGCCGTCACTTACGAACAGTTCGGTCAGGCGGACCTCGTCGAGGAAATGGTTCGACACGGATTACTTGAGTTTGTAGAGCTGTTTCTGTTCCTTCTCGCAGCGATGACATACATCAATACGATGGACGAGCGCGGCGTATTCGACGTGCTCCGTTCGTGGTTGCTGAGGCAGCAGTTTTCGTTGCGCAAACTGTTTTGGGTAACAGGCACACTGGCGTTTGTCATGTCACCGATCGCGGACAACCTGACTACCGCCTTGTTGATGGCAACCGTTGTGATGGCCGTAGGTGGCAGTAGTCGAAAATTCGTAGTGCTAGTGTCCCGTTTGATTAGTTCGTTTACTTTCATGCGGCGGCATGCTGTTTAGCGCGGTTGGTCGCAGCGATGATGG
>JAQCAD010000067.1 GCA_027621915.1 Pseudomonadota bacterium | reverse complement strand
GAATCTTCACGGCGGTAATTTCTTTGTCCGGATCGATGGCGTGCGCACGGCGACACCGCTGTTTCTCGCACTGATTCTTGTCGAAACCAGCGACGTAATGTTTGCTATCGACTCGATTCCCGCCATTTTCGCCATCACGCGCGACCCGTTCATCGTGTTTACATCAAACGTGTTCGCCATTCTCGGCCTGCGATCCCTGTACTTCGTCCTGGCCGGGCTAATGGAAAAATTCCGTTACCTGAAGACGAGTCTGGTGTTCTTGCTGGCTTTTGTTGGTGTGAAAATGATGCTGGTGCACCACTATCCGATTCCAAACATGGTGTCGCTCGCTATCATCGGCGGAATCCTGTTGGTAGGGATAATCGCCTCGTCTAAAACGGTCCGGGACAGCGCTGCATTGATGTCGCCGCTGGCCAATGAACTAGAACGGCTGCTAATGACTTCCTACAAGCAGGCTCGGAGAACCGTCATTCTGCTGCTGGGCTCATCGGTGCTGCTTGTTGGCTTAGCGTTGATCGTACTGCCGGGTCCCGCCTTCATCGTAATCCCTCTGGGCCTGTCGATTCTTGCTGTGGAGTTTTCGTGGGCGCGTCGCTGGCTGCGCAAGTTCAAGAAGAAGCTTTTGGACGGGCAGGAAATGGCCATCAAGATTGTCGGTGGCAAAGGCAGGCAATCGCCTGACTGATGGAAGTGACAGCTTTGCGCTTTGGATTCGGGACTGTGTCAATTCGCGGCCAATCGGATAAGCCGAACATTCAACGTCCGACATTAGCGCGCGAAGCCGGAACGAGAGAACGTTGCGCGACCGAACTCACGTTTCGCCTCCATTGGCGCTACAATACGCGCCTTCCTTCTCCCAAACGCCTGAGCCCATGTCTGCAAAAGCCCGTATCTCACTAATTTATATAATTTTTTTCTTATCATTCATCTCTGTCACAGCCGCTGCACAAGGCACGCCGATGCCGCAGCCGCCAATCATCGGCGCCAAGAGCTATCTCCTGATCGACGGGAATACCGGTGCTGAACTGGCCTCTCTCAAGGCCGACGAGCGACTGGCGCCGGCAAGCCTTACCAAACTGATGACGGCATATGCGGTTTTCCGCGCCCTTCGGGAGGAACAGATTGCGTTGACCGACCAGGTAACTGTCAGCGAGAAAGCCTGGCGAACCCAGGGCTCCAGGATGTTTATTGAAGTCGGCAAACAGGTAAGTGTGGAAGAGTTGCTGCTTGGCATGATTGTGCAATCAGGCAACGACGCCAGCGTGGCACTCGCTGAACACACTGCCGGCACGGAAGAGGTGTTTGCACAACTGATGAATCAGTACGCTGCCGAAATCGGAATGACGGCCAGCAATTTCAGGAACTCGACCGGTTTGCCGGAAGATGAACATTACTCGTCGGCCCGCGATCTGGCGAAACTTGCCAGGGCAATCGTAAAAGAATTTCCGGACTACTACGCCTGGTACTCGGTGAGATCTTACAAGTACAACGACATCGATCAGCCGAATCGAAATTCATTGCTCTGGCGCGATGAAAGCGTCGATGGCATGAAGACGGGATTTACCGACGATGCCGGCTATTGCCTTGTCTCATCGGCAAAACGTGACGGCATGCGAATCATTTCCGTTGTACTTGGAACATCGAGCGAGAAGTCCCGTATTGACGGCAGTCAGGCACTGCTTAATTACGGTTTTCGCTTCTTCGAAACGCGACTGCTTTATCGTGCTGGAGAGCCGGTAACACAAGCCAGGATCTGGAAAGCTGAAAAGGAACTGACGCCAATCGGACTGCCCGATGACCTGTACGTCACTATTCCACGGGGATCGTTTGACAACGTTGAGTCAGTTTTGAACATGCCGGCTACGTTAATGGGGCCGGTTGCAGAAGGACAGCCACTTGCCGAGCTATTGGTCAGCCTTAACGGCAGCGAATTGATCAACGCGCCACTTCGTGCACTGGAGGCAAATCCGGATGGGTCCTTCTGGCAGCGCACGCGAGATGGAGTCAAACTCTGGTTCGAATAAATGAGCGACAGCAATAAAGACTCGCTACTCGAATTTCCCTGCGAGTTTCCGATCAAGATGATGGGCCGTGCCAGTGACGAATTTCGCGAGATTGCCGTCGCCCTGGTTGAAAGACATGCCGGCAAAGTCCCTGAAGGAGCCATCAGCATCTCACCCAGTCGCAATGGAAACTTTGTCTCCGTCACAGTAACGATAGTGGCTGAAAGCCAGCAACAACTCGACGGCATCTACCTCGATCTGACCAGTCACGAAGAAGTACTCGTCGCCCTATGATTATTCGCTCACTGGGGCGACAGGACTATGAGCCGCTGTGGCGAAAGATGCAGCAGTTTACGGACGGTCGTGATGCCAATACAGCCGACGAACTCTGGTACACGGAACACCCTTCTGTTTTTACGCTGGGCATGAACGCAAGTCGCGAACATCTCATTGCACCCGGCAGTATTCCGGTTGTGCAGGTCGATCGTGGTGGGCAGGTGACTTATCACGGACCAGGGCAGCTGATGATCTACCCGCTGATTGACTTGAAACGGGCGAGGCTTGGCGTGCGCGAACTCGTGACTGCGCTCGAACAGTGCGTCGTCGACTTCGTCGCGGAATTTGATATAGCCGCTGCCAGCCGCAAAGAAGCACCAGGTGTCTATGTCGATGGAAAAAAAATTGCCAGCGTCGGCCTGCGCATCAGGCGCGGATGCAGCTACCACGGCATGGCGCTCAATATTGACGTCGACCTGGAGCCTTTCTCACGCATAAATCCCTGTGGATTCAGCGACCTGGAAGTAACTGACTTGAACAGACTCGGAATCGGCGCAACACGAGATCAGATCCAGCTCGGTGTGCAAGAACACTTTCTTTCGAGGCTGCATATGAACGATTGCGAACTCTTTAGCGACGATTGACCAGCGCGAGCCGGTCCGGGCTGCCGATATCTTCCCAGACCCCTTCAAACAAATTGCCACGCAACTGCCCACGTTTGGCTGCCTCGAAGAGCATCGGCGCGAGCGAATAACGCCCTTCTGACGCCCCCGTGAAAAATTCGGGTCGATAGCGCGCAACTCCGCTGAAAGTCAGTCCTGGATTGTCAGCAAACCTGACACGTCCATTGTGAAGATCGAAATCGCCCTTGGGTTTATGTGGCGGTGTTGGCACGAGCATCAGTTCGCCGAGCACGTCATCCTCGAACTCCGTTGTCGGCAACGCCATGTCGGTATAAATGTCTCCGTTCACGACCCAAAACGGCCCTGCCCCAAGCATCGGCAGTGCCCGATATATGCCGCCTCCGGTTTCAAGCACATTGCCAAATTCCGGACTGTAGACAACCTGCACACCAAACTGCTCACCGGAACCAATATGCTCGACAATTTGTTCGCCGAGCCAGTCGAGATTGATCACGACGTTTTTTATGTTTGCGCTCGCCAGCATCTTAAGGTGCCGATCGATGAGCGGTTCACCCCGAACCTCAACCAGTGCCTTGGGTACTGTATCCGTCACCGGACGTAACCGCTCTCCCCTCCCGGCAGCAAGGATCATCCCGAACATCAGCGTCGTGCACGCAGCGCTGGCAACACACGCTCCTCGATGAATTCGCCGAGGAAACTGAGTTCCGGGTACCGCGGCGCGATGTCGGCGACGTAGCTGAGCGTTCTTGGTATGTCTTTCAGGTAACCGGGCTTGCCGTCACGATGCAGGAGGCGCGCAAAGATTCCAGCTGCCTTCAGGTGCCGGATGATTCCCATCAAATGGAAATCCCGTATGAACTGATTTTGTTCGAGTCGCGCGGCAATTTCGGAATATTCCCGAAAATAGAGCGCGCGTTGCAGAATCTGCTCTTCAGGCCACTTAATGTAGCAATCCTTCAACAGGGATACCAAGTCATAGGTCAGCGGTCCCTCCACCGCATCCTGAAAGTCGAGAATTCCTGGATTGCCGAATTCCGTAACCATCAGGTTACGTGAGTGATAATCACGATGCACAAAAACGCGGGGTTGATTCACTGCATTGCCAATCACGGCGTCACAACACTCTTTCCACAACTTCTCCTCGTCGTCCGAGAATTGAATCTCGAGATGCCGCTCACAGAGCCAGTCATGGAACAATGACATTTCGAAATACAACATCGTTTCGTTGTAGGGAGGCAATTCGCTTTGCACATTTGCCCCTCTGGTCTGCATCATGAGCAATGCATCGATCGCATCCATGTATAGCGAAGGAGCGTGTTCCGGATGACGCTCGATTGCTACCAGATACGGTGTTGACCCGAGATCCGACAGCAACAGAAAGCCGCGGTCAAGGTCCTCTTTCAATACCCGCGGGCTGTTGAGTCCCATCTTTTCGAGCTGGTCCGCAATCCTGATGAATGGGAGGCAATTCTCCTGGGGCGGCGGTGCGTCCATAATGATGCAGCTCACGTCACCCTGAACCCGAAAATAGCGCCGAAAGCTTGCATCGGTGGATGCCGGTACCGGGTTCGCACTTTCAAAACCGGCAAATTGTCGCACCCAGGCGCTCATTTCGTCGAAGCGATCATCCCTGATTCCCGTGTTGGCAGCTATGTCAGTTCTCCATGTCCCGTTGAAGGGCGTCCCGAACTATGCGAAGGTAGCAAATTGCAAGAACTGATAACATCACTTCATCCTAACTTCCTGTCCCGATTAACTTTTAACGAAGTTTACGCTGCGACTTGCCAAAACTAACTCATCTACTTCCAGGCCTTTCACTCCTGCTCGCGTTTTCGCCGGCGGAAGCACAGCAGCGCCTGCAATGCACGTTGCCAGAAAGCCCTGAAATTGCGAGCCAATCGCAGCTTGCTGAATTCGGCCGGGAGTATCCCGATGCGATCGAATTTCAGGCCGGCGAAGTGGAGACTACGTTCGGTGACGACCCGACAGTCTCGATGTCGGGCGGCGTATTGCTTCGTCGTGGCGATCGCCTGGCCGGCGCCGAGTCCGCGGACTATGACCCGCTGACTCGCGCGCTGCACCTGACCGGCGGCGTCCAGTATGAAGACCCCAATTCGACCATTTCCAGTGAGTCCGCGGAATTTGGCTATGACACTGGTCGCATTCGATTCGAAGGTGCGGAATTTCAACTGGGTGACAGAAACGCCCGCGGCACTGCCAGCGTCCTGGAAATCAATCAGGATGGCCAATTGCAATTGGCCGCTGTCGGCTACACAACCTGTCCGCCTGAATCCGAAGACTGGATCATCGAGGCGAGCAGTATCAATCTGGATACGAAGACCGGCGTCGGAACTGCACGGGGAATGCGCCTCCGCTTCAAGGGCGTACCGATTCTGTATTCGCCGTACCTGTCTTTTCCCATCACCGACGCCCGCAAGTCCGGCGTGCTGACGCCGGAGATGGGCAGCACGGGGCGAAGCGGCAACGAAGTCAGCATTCCCTACTACTGGAATATCGCACCGAACTACGATGCGACACTGACGCCCCGACTTCTGACCGCGCGCGGTCTGCAGATGGGGACCGAATTTCGCTATCTGACCAAAGGCAGTTCAGGTAGCGCCCAGTTCGAATACCTGCCAGATGATTCGAAATTCAACGACACCCGGCACATGGTCGACTTCGTACATCAAACGCTGTTCAGTAATGGCTGGCGGAACCAGGTCGATTTCAACGAAGTGTCGGACAACCAGTATTTCGAAGATCTCGGCGGCAGCCTGAGCGTTTCCAGTATCACGCATCTCAATCGCAGCCTGCTCTTCGACTACTACGGCAACAATTGGTCGTTGTTCGCAATGGCCCAGGTCTACCAGACGATCGATGAGGCAATCCTGCCGATGGACGAGCCGTACCGGCGACTGCCGCAGGTTCGCATCAATGGATACTGGCCCGATGCATTCCTAGGGCTCGATTATCGATTCAACAACGAGCTCGTTTATTTTGACCACGATGTCGGCGTTACCGGCTGGCGACTGAACGTCGCGCCGCAGATTGAATTGCCGCTCGAAAGTGCCGGCTGGTTCGTCAAGCCTGCCGTCACGCTTGACCACACCCGGTACAGCCTCGAAAACACACTGCCTGGCGTTGATCCTGAGCCGAGTCGATCCTTACCGATCGCCAGCCTCGATCTTGGACTGCAATTCGAGCGCGTCTTCAAGTCTTCGGCCGGTCGCATCCAGACACTCGAGCCTCGGGTCCTTTACGTGCATGTGCCGTACCGTGACCAGGCAGATTTGCCGGTGTTCGACACAATTTTGCCAGACCTGAACCTTGTGCAGCTGTATAGGAAAAACCGTTTTCTTGGCGTCGATCGCATTGCCGATACCGATCAGCTGAGCATAGGCGTTACGTCTCGCGTCCTCGAAACAAGTTCAGGCCGAGAACTTATGTCGGCGACAATTGGTCAGGCACGTTACATGAGCCCCCAGCGTGTCAGCCTTCCCGGCCAGACGATGAGCGTTGCAGAAACCTCCGACTACATTGCGGAAGTTCGATTTCTGTTGTATGACAACCTAAATTTTGACGTCGGTCACCAATGGAATAACAACGAAAACGGCACAACTCAATCCGAAGCACGTTTGCAGTATCGCCCGGCAACAAACAAGATTCTCAATTTCTCTTATCGATTTCGCCGAGACTCGCTCGAACAGGGCGATCTTTCATGGTCCTGGCCGCTGTCACAAAAATGGAATTTCGTCGGACGTTATAACTACTCGTTCAGGGACGAGAAGGCGCTGGAACAGTTTTACGGGCTTGAATTCGAGAGCTGTTGCTGGGGCTTGAGGTTGGTCTCGCGGCGCTATATTTTTACCCGGGATGGAACCCACGATTCGTCAGTGGGTCTCCAGTTAATACTGAAAGGAATGGCGAGCGTTGGAACCGCCGCAGGCAAGCTTATGGAACGGGGAATTCTTGGTTATTCGCGCGAGCTGAACTAAGATCACCCATCCAGCGCAACGAGCGTTCCCCCGAATCAAGATTTATGAATAAAATCAAACTATTACCGATTTCCCTTGGGATAGCGCTGATGGCTACAACGCCACTGGCCAGGGAACTATCAGAGACCGGGCAGTTCATTGATGGCGTGGCCGCGATCGTCAATGAGGGCGTGGTTTTGACCAGCGAACTCAATCGCCAGCAGGACCTGATTATCCAGCGCGCCACCGGACAGAACATGCAACTGCCGCCGGCGCACGAATTGCGCGAACAGGTTCTGGAGCGCCTGATCCTTGAGGAAATCCAGCTGCAGCGCGCCGATCGGGTCGGTATTCAGATTGCGGACCAGATGTTGAACACCGCGATCGCGCAGATCGCCGAAAATGCGGGCGTCAAATTTGAGGATCTGCCAGCTATCATGGCGAACGATGGTATCGATTACGCTGAGTACCGACGTGACATGCGCAAGCAGATGATTCTCGAGCAGCTGCGTCGAATCGATGTCGTCAATCGCATTTCGGTGACGCCACGCGAGATCCAGCAATGTGTTGCCGATCTCGAAGATAACGCCGTCGTGAATTCCCGCTTCAACCTCTCGCATATCTTTATCTCGGTTGCCGGTTCGGCAAGCGCCGAGGAATACGCCGCGGCCGAAAAGGAAGCAAACGAAATCTATGCGCGATTGCAGGAAGGTGCCGAATTCGGCGCGCTTGCAATTCGTTATTCCGATGGAGATACGGCGCTCGAGGGCGGTAATCTCGGATGGCGCCCGGGCGACCAGTTGCCCACGCTCTTTTTTGATGTGGTTGGCAACATGCAGGAAGGCGAAGTATCAAAACCAATCAGGGCGGTTAGCGGGTATCACCTTGTAAAAATTAACGCAGTTGAGGGCGTTAACCAGAAAAGCACGAACGATCAAACCCTCGTACGGCATATCCTGGTTTCGCCGAATCAGATCATTGACGAACAGACCGCCAAGCAACGCCTCGAGGATGCTTACAAGAGGATCACTGGGGGAGAGGATTTTGGCGAAGTGGCCAAGCTGCTTTCTGACGATCCGGGCTCTGCGAATGTCGGCGGCGAAATGGGCTGGACCGATCCGGGCACTTTTGTGCCTGAATTTGAGGAAGTAGCCAGCAAACTGGACATTGCTGTTTTGTCCGAGCCATTTCGCACCCGATTCGGCTGGCATATTCTCGAAGTGATGGATCGGCGGGTTTACGACAACACAGAAGATCTCAAGGAAAGCAATTGCGTGCAGCGGGTTCGCAACGGCAAGTTGAATAACGAGATGGAGCTGTGGACACGGAGAATTCGCGACGAAGCTTACGTCGAATCGCGAATCTGATTGTGGAGTGGACCGGTGCCATCCGGTAAATCAAGTCGTCGCTTAGTTGTTACTGCCGGTGAGCCGGCGGGAATCGGTCCGGAGCTTTGCCTCGACCTTGTCAATTCAGCCCTGGCGACCCAACTCGTCATCATCGCGGACGCCGGAATGCTGGCCGAACGAGCAGCGAGTCTGCTAAAGCCGGTTCGAATAACCGCCTATGCGCCTGGGTCGTCACCCGGCCAGGGCGAACTCGCGGTTCTTGATCAGCCCCTCGTCAACAAGGCGATCTGCGGCCAGCTGGATTCAGCAAACTCACAGTCACTGCTCGATGGTTTGACGCGCGCGGTTGAGGGTTGCGCGTCTGGAGAATTCGCCGCATTGGTCACCGCACCTTTGCAGAAAAGTATCATCAACGACGCCGGCATCAAATTTTCCGGCCATACGGAATACCTGGCAGATGCAATGAACTGCCGAACTCCGGTCATGCTGCTGGTTGCAGGAAAACTGCGCGTGGCGCTCGCGAGCACGCACCTGCCTTTGAAAGCGGTGCCGGCATATCTGACGACGGCTGGAATCATTCGCGTGTTGCGGGTTCTCCATGCTGATCTCAAGTCGATATTTCAAATCGACGATCCGGAAATCATCGTGTGTGGGCTGAACCCCCACGCCGGGGAAGGAGGTCATCTCGGTCATGAAGACCAGGAAATTATTGCCCCGGCGATCGCGGCATGCGTCAGTGGCGGGATGAAAATTCGTGGCCCGTTACCTGCCGACACCGCTTTTACGCCAGTCGCCGGACATGCCGACGCAATTTTGGCGATGTATCACGACCAGGGCCTGCCGGTCATAAAGTACGCAGGTTTCGGTCATGCAGTGAATGTAACGCTCGGGCTGCCCATCATTCGTACATCGGTTGATCACGGCACCGCGCTGGACATCGCGGGCAAAGGTACAGCCGATTCCGGCAGCCTGTTCGCGGCGGTGGAACTCGCCGCTGAACTCGCCGGATTATGAATCACCGGCCTCGAAAAAGATTTGGCCAACACTTCCTGACATCTGCCGAGACCATCGAGCAGATCGTTGCGGCTATCGCCCCTCGCGAAGGCGAAACCATTGTCGAAATCGGGCCCGGTCAGGCCGCCATAACCGACCCCCTTGCCGCCCTTGCATCCGAGATGCACGCGATCGAATTCGATCGCGACCTCGCAGCGTCGCTCAAGACAAGGTTCGCCGGAAACGAACGGGTGTCGATTCACGAAGCGGATGCCTTAAAGTTTGATTTCTCGTCGCTCGGCGATAAATTGCGGATCGTCGGCAATCTGCCGTACAACATTTCAACACCATTGTTGTTTCACCTGCTCAATTACAAATCCTGCATCGCGGATGCACACTTCATGTTGCAAAAAGAGGTTGTCGATCGCATGTGTGCCTCGCCCGGTGGCAAAAGTTTCGGCCGACTGACCGTCATGCTGGGCTGCCGGATGGAAGTTGTGCCGCTATTTGACGTGCCACCGACGGCATTTTCGCCGCCACCGAAAGTGATGTCCTCGGTCGTCAGGATGCGTCCGATTCCTGACCCCGGCTTCGATGTCCACGATCCGGGCGTTTTGGCGCTGATTGTCAGGTCCGCTTTTTCGAGGCGCCGCAAGACCTTACGTAATGCATTGCAAGGAGTGGCCGAGGTAGCGGATATCGCAGCAGCCGACATCGACCCCGCCAGTCGCCCGGAGCAGGTGCCGATTTCGGGCTGGGTCGCACTGGCCAATCATATCGCCGCGAATCAATCATCCGGCTAAGGTAGAATACGCGACGAAAGGACACCACCAGCACAGGCATCGGGACATGACCAAGAAAAACTACGAAATCAGGATCCACGTTGCCACTCAATACATCGACGCCCAGTCCGAACCGGAAGTCAATCGTTACGTATTTGCATACACGATCACGATAGAGAATCGCAGTGAGCTTCCCGCGCAACTACTTAGTCGCCATTGGGTAATTACCGATGCGAACGGAAAGGTCCAGGAAGTGTCCGGCGATGGCGTGGTGGGCGAGCAACCGAAACTCCATCCCGGCGAGACCTATCGCTACTCAAGTGGCGCGGTACTGGAAACGCCAGTCGGCGCGATGCAGGGTCGCTACAGAATGCAGGCAGAGGACGGTATCGGCTTTGACGCCCCGATTCCGCCATTCACGCTCGCTGTGCCGGGCATGCTCCACTAACACAGGATAATCGGGTGGCGGAGTATGCGATCGGCGATGTGCAGGGCTGTTATGATTCTTTTCGCCGCCTGCTCGACAAAATCGCGTTTGATCCCGACCAGGACACGCTCTGGCTAACCGGCGACCTGGTCAATCGTGGACCCAAATCGAGGCGTACGCTGCGTTTCGTCAAAAGCCTGGGGAAATCCGCAATAACAGTCCTCGGCAATCATGATCTGCATTTGCTCGCACTGGCCAACGACATCAATGTATCGGACGGCCGATTCGAATCGCTTTGGAAAATCCTCGGGCAGGATGACTGCGATGAG
>JAQCAD010000019.1 GCA_027621915.1 Pseudomonadota bacterium | reverse complement strand
TTAGGATGAACAAAAACACTCTCTTAAACCAGAACTAATTCTGTCCCATAGGCGCTGACGTCATACAATCTGCAGGGAAGGGCGCAGTCGATCACTTCGACGGTCTATTCGGATCCTGTAATGGCCGAGGCGGACGCGCTGTCCTACCTGGTGGTAGGCAGGCCGCTTAGCCAGGCCACCGAATCAGAGGGCGGTCAACTTACGAGCGCGGCCCTTGCGCTTGGGGCTCGGCAGGCAGCGCGGGTTACCGACCAACTTGGGCAGGCGCTTGGACTCGATCAACTTACAGTCGCCGGCAGCGGTGGCGAGTCGACGGCGCTGGTGGCAGGAAAGCAGATTAACTCGCGCTTGCACGCCCGTTATGCATATGGTGTATTCAGTCGTCTCGGGACACTTCTTGTTCGCTACCGGTTGTCGCAACGACTTACGCTGGAAGCTGGTGCTGGAGAAGTGCAGTCGATTGATCTACTGTATCTCGTTGAGAAAAACTAGGTCACCATTTCTTCCTGAAACAATTGTTCTGCATTTCTGCGTCGTGTAAGGCACGGGCTTTGTCGCCGGTGGATTACTCGCATACATCCTTTTCGACAATCAAAGAAACAAATGGCAAGTATGAAAATATTGGAGTTTTTCAATCATGGAAAAGAATAATTCCGTGATGATCGGTGATGTCGTTTTCGCGCCGGGGCAGAGGGCGAATGTCAATCTTCCCGTTGCGGATTTGTACACTGCCACCTCGCTTTGCATGCCGTTGCAGATTATTTGTGGCCGAAACGCAGGCCCGACACTTTTTGTATCGGCCGCTGTTCATGGAGATGAACTCAATGGTGTAGAAATCATTCGCAGATTGCTGCGGCGCAAAGTGTTAAAGTCATTAAGTGGCACATTGTTGGCGGTTCCGATTGTCAACGTGCATGGCTTCATTAACCAGTCGCGGTATTTGCCGGATCGCAGAGACCTCAATCGCTCGTTTCCCGGAAGTGCAAGAGGGTCGGTCGCAGCACGTCTGGCCAACATATTTCTTGAGCAGGTAGTTGCGAAGGCCAACTACGGTATCGATCTTCATACCGGCGCGATCGATCGTTCCAATCTGCCGCAAAATTCGGGGAAATATGGACGATGCAATGACGCTGGAGCTGGGAAAGGCGTTCGGCGCCCCGGTCATGCTCAATGCGAACGTTCGTGATGGATCGCTACGTGGGTCGGCTGCTGATCCTGGTTTGCCTGTTTTGATTTATGAGGCAGGAGAGGCATTGCGTTTTGACGAATTCAGTATTCGGGCGGGATTGCGGGGCATTCTGAATGTCATGCGCGCCATCGGGATGCTGCCTCCATCAAAAGGAAGAAATCCGGCGAGACGTTCTGAACCGGTGCTGGCAAGCTATACGCGCTGGGTTCGGTCGCCGACCAGCGGCATTGTTGGCCAAATGGCGAAGCTGGGTAACACGGTATCCAAAGGGCAGCGGCTTGCAACGATCGGCGATCCACTGGGAGTCGAGGAAGAAATCCTTGTTGCGCCCTTCGACGGTATCATTATCGGGCGAAGCAACTTGCCGTTAACTTATGAGGGCGAAGCGCTATTCAATATTGCGGCATTCGACGACGTTGAGCAGGCGGAGAACCTTGTCGAAGAATACTCAGCCGAGTATC
Source organism: Pseudomonadota bacterium (assembly GCA_027621915.1). Lineage (GTDB taxonomy): Bacteria > Pseudomonadota > Gammaproteobacteria > Steroidobacterales > Woeseiaceae > SZUA-117. Next base: position 52,403 of record JAQCAD010000019.1, on the reverse strand, counting down.
AACCTGAGCCACATGACAGCTGATACGAATCGGCGCAACATCAGAATAATATTTCAGAGATCAATGCAATGAAAATCGGAATTCTTTCGAGAAACAGGAATCTCTATTCAACCAAGCGATTGGTAGAAGCAGGGAAAGAGCGCGAGCACGAGATGGTTGTCATCAACCATAAACGTTGCTACATGAATATCACGAGCCACAAACCCGAAATTCATATCGATGGAAAATTGATTAAAGGCGTCGACGCGATCATTCCCCGCATTGGCGCGTCGATATCGTTTTACGGGACAGCCGTCGTTCGGCAGTTTGAAATGATGGGTGTCTATTCTGTCAACGAATCGGTGGCCATAACCCGGTCCAGGGATAAGTTGCGGGCACTGCAATTATTGTCTCGCAAAGGCATTGGGTTGCCGGTGACAGGATTTGCAAATTCGCCGGATGACACGGATGACCTGCTGGCATTCGTGGGCGGCGCACCAGTTGTGATCAAGCTGCTCGAGGGAACCCAGGGCGTCGGCGTCGTGCTGGCGGAAACAACGAAGGCTGCCGAGAGTGTGATCGAAGCGTTCCGTGGCCTGAAAGCGAATTTCATGGTGCAGGAATACATCAAGGAGGCTGGCGGCGCGGACATACGTTGCTTCGTGATCGGCGACAAAGTGGTCGCGTCGATGATGCGACAGGGTAAGGAGGGCGAATTTCGCTCAAATTTGCATCGGGGAGGCTCGGCAACGCTCATCAGGATTACGCCTGAGGAGCGATCGACGGCGGTTCGGTCTGCCAAAGTCATGGGATTGAATGTCGCCGGTGTCGATCTGCTTCGATCCAATCACGGGCCCGTCGTAATGGAAGTCAACTCAACCCCGGGCCTCGAAGGTATCGAAAAGGCGACCGGCAAGGATGTTGCAGGAATGGTGATCGAGTTCATCGAGAAAAACGCGAAAAAGGGCAAAACAGGTACCAAAGGGCAGGGTTGACGAAGTTGCGGGGCCGTTTTCGGCTTGTCGAATTTGAATAATGTGACCTAAATAAAACATCATAAATGCGGAAATATGATATAAAAAGGCCTTAATACATCATATGTGAGTCACGCAATGACTGATTTTTCGATCACCGATGAAGTTTTTCTGGCCGCTATGGGTCGAAGCATCGCGCGGCAACGGATCGATTCTGGCCTGACCCAGTCAGAGCTGGCCGGCCAGGCCGGCGTGAGCCGCAGCACCGTTGAGCGCCTGGAAGCAGGTCGCTCCACCCAAACGATGAGCCTGGTGCGAATTCTGCGCGTCCTTGGCTTGCTGGAGCAGTTCGGTGGATGGCTGCCCGGTCAGGGTCCAAGGCCAATGGAGCTTCTGAAAAACAAGCGAAGAGAGCGGCAGCGCGCATCGTCCAGGCGAAGCTCTGCCGACGCGCCGGTGCGCGACTGGCGCTGGGGCGATGAGTCATGACCACTGTCGCAGAAGTCAGGTTATGGGGCAGAACCATTGCCGCAGTAGCGATCGACGACGACGCAGACGTTGCGGAATTCGAGTATGACCGTGACTTCATACGAAGTGACATCCAGGTGGCGCCTCTGATGATGCCGCTTTCACCAAAGGTTTTCCGATTTCCCGAATTATCCCGTCAGACTTTTCATGGTTTGCCCGGTTTACTGGCCGACTCGTTGCCGGATTCGTTTGGTAATGCACTAATCGATGCCTGGCTGGCGACGCAGGGCCGTTCGCCCCGGTCATTCAATGCGGTCGAGCGACTCTGCTACACCGGATCGCGTGGCATGGGCGCGCTGGAATTCGCGCCGATCATTGGTCCGAAATCGAAAACGGCGACTCGCGTTGATGTTGACAATCTTGTCGACCTCGCCTCCGACGTACTGAGTCACCGGAATAACCTGCAGGGTTCGTTTAGCGATCCGGAAAAAGAAGCGGCATTGCGGGACATTCTTCGCGTGGGCACGTCGGCAGGGGGTGCACGGGCGAAGGCGATTGTTGCGTGGAATTCGACCACGGGCGAAGTCAGGTCCGGCCAGGTGACCGCTGGCGACGGATTCGATTACTGGGTTCTGAAATTTGACGGTGTTCGCGGAAATCGTGACAAGGAACTCGACGATCCGCAGGGATACGGTGTCATCGAATACGCGTATTACAAAATGGCCGTCGATGCGGGTATTACGATGAACGAATGCCGGCTACTTGAGGAAAGCGGTCGCCGCCATTTTATGACACGGAGGTTCGACCGTCAGCCTGGCGGGCAAAAACTGCACATGCAGTCGTTGGGCGCGCTTGCCCATTTCGACTACAACATGCCGGGGGCCTGCAGTTACGAGCAGGCTTTCATCGTGATTCGCGAACTCGGCCTGTCCATGGATTCGATCGAACAAGAGTTTCGACGCATGGCGTTTAATTTGATTGGCCGCAATCAGGACGACCATGTGAAGAACATTGCGTTCCTGATGGACAAGTCAGGCACCTGGTCGCTGGCGCCGGCGTTTGATGTGGTTTACAGCTATGCGCCGTCCGGCTTGTGGACATCGAGTCACCAGATGTCGATGAATGGCAAACGGGACGATTTCACACTCCAGGATTTTAAAGAGTGTGCGAAGACGGTGTCGATGAAGCGTGGTCGCGCCGAAACGATCGTTGAAGAGGTTCGATCGGTAATTTCACGTTGGACCGACTACGCAGATGAAGTCAGCGTGGCGGCTCTGCAACGCGATAAAATACAGAATGCGCTTCGCATTGAGCTGTTCTAGGTCAGCTATCCATTCGGATATTTCTGTTTGCGGAACTGATCGGCCGACTATGAATGACCGGGGTCGTTCAATTCAAACCGCGCCTTTCCAGTAACGGCTCAATCGATGGATCCGCGCCTCGAAAATTCCGGAACAACTCCATCGCGTCAACGCTACCGCCTTTTGAAAGCAAGGACTTGCGGAAATGGTTGCCGTTTTCGCGCTTCAGGCCACCATTTTCCCTGAACCACTGTACGCTGTCGGCATCGAGAACCTCTGCCCAGATGTACGAGTAATAGCCAGCGGAATACCCTCCCATAATGTGGCTGAAGTAGGGTGCGCTGTAGCGTGGCGGTACGGCGTCGAACTCGATGGCGGCATCGTGCAGGATTTTCGACTGCGTTTCCATCAGAGCCTCGGCGGGCGGAATATCTTCAATCGGGAGTTGATGCAGGGCCTGGTCGACAATTGCTGCCGCCAGGTATTCGCCGGTCGTAAATCCTTCATTGAACTGTTGTGCGGCAATTACCTTCTCGAGAAGTTCCAGTGGAATGGGTTCGCCCGTCCGGTAGTGGACGGCATAGTTTGACAGCACTTCCGGCCAGGTCGCCCACATCTCGTTTACCTGTGACGGGTACTCCACAAAATCACGCGGCACGCTGGTGCCGGAGAAGTGCGGATAATTGACATCAGAGAACAGGCCGTGCAATGCGTGGCCAAATTCGTGAAACATTGTAGTTACTTCGTCCAGTGTGAGCAGTGTCGGCTCTCCCTCCGCTGGTTTGATAACGTTGAGGTGATTGGCAACGACGGGTCTCTCGTTCAACAATCTGGACTGCGACACGTAAGCGTTCATCCACGCTCCACCACGTTTGGTGTCTCGGGCGTAGGCGTCGAATATGAAAAGCCCGGCAGGTTCCCCGTCGAAGAAAACTTCAAATACGCGAACGTCCTCCTGGTAAACAGGCAGTTCCGGTCGCTCTTCAAATGTAACGCCGTAGAGTTTCTCGGCCGAATGAAAAACTCCGTCGTTCAGCACCCGATCAATTTCGAAATAGGGCTTGAGTTGATCTGCGTCGAGGTCATAACGTTTTTGTCGCAATTTTTCTGTGTAGTAAAGCCAGTCCCAAGACGCCAGTTCGAATGGCTTCGTTTCCGTTTCGTTGATGAGCGTCTGCAGGTCTTCCGCTTCCTTGCGAGCGTTGGCATATGCCCTGGGGCCAAGACGGCCCAACATGTCATTCACGGCACTGACGGTGTGGGCTGTCTGATTTTCAAGTATGAATGCGGCGTGGCTCTCAAAACCCAGGAGCGTTGCCTTTTCCGATCGCAACTCGAGCACACGCGTGACAATGCCGCGATTGTCGTACTCGTTACCGCGGCTGCCGCGCATCGCGGACGTTTCCTGAATGCGTTGGCGTAGTGCCCGATTTTCCAGTGAAGTGATCAACGGCTGCAATGTCGTGTTTTGCAGCGTGAGTACGAACTTTCCATCGAGTTGCCGGGATGAGGCCTCCGCCGCGGCGCTGTCAATCTGGCTATCCGACAGGCCCGCAAGTTCTCCCCGCGAATCGACGACGATGGCAGAATCGTTTACCTCGCTCAGCACGTTCTGGCTAAACGCCGTTCCCAATTGAGCGAGTTCCGAGTTGATTTCTCGCAACCGCTCTTTCTGGACATCTGAAAGTTGTGCGCCCGCACGTATGAAATCGCTGTAGTAGCGTTCAAGGAGACGGAGCGATTCGGCATCCAGACCCAGCGTTTCCCGCACGGCGTAAAGATCGGCCACACGAGCGAACAGGTCCGGATTCAGGTTAATGCTGTCGTTATGCGACGAAAACCTCGGGGCCATGTCTTTCTGAATCACCTTCAGCGCATCGTTTGTATGTGCCCCGGTGAGGCTGGAAAATACACGTCGGGAGCGACTGAGCAGTTGTCCGGAAAGTTCCAGCGCCACAATGGTGTTGTCGAAGCTGGCGGGTTCCGGGTTCGAGACGATAACCATTACCTCGGTCATTTCCTCGGCCATTCCGCGCTCGAATGCCGGCGCGAAATGTTCGTTCCTGATCAGGTCGAACGGTGGCATACCGTAAGGTAGTTCGCTGTCAACAAAAAAAGGGTTTGAAGATTCGGTAGTATTGTTCACAACGGACTCTGGTGAGTTGCCCCCGGAACAGCCGGCCGCGAGCAGGAAAACGGTGAGGCCAACAATCGGGCTCGGGCGTTGCATGGTCGAGTTCTCCGGAATTGCTTTAGGCTGCGAATACTATCAGCAGTGGGTCTGGATTGGACCTTGGCGTCGCGTCTGCATATGCTTGGACACACAAATACTCAGACTAATACCGGGGTCACCATGATTCTCAACTCTCGAATTGCCATGATTTGCGGCGTCGTGTTTCTTTCATTCACTGCGAAAAATACTGCGGTGGCGCAACAGGCCGCTGCGGACCCGGTCGAGGTACTGGTGAGTCGCCTGACGCTGGAGAGCTATAAATCCACGCTTAAAGGTCTTACTCAGTTCGGCGACCGTCGGCAGGGCACGTCCCGTAATCGCGACGCGATTGACTGGATCGAGCAGCAACTGATTGCGGCCGGCTGCGACAATGTCGAGCGCCTGACATACCTGTTCGATCCGGAGCCGAGTCCTCCCAGGTCACCGGCACCACCGCTCACAGCAATGCCAGATCTCAGAACGCCGACCGGGGGCGCCGTCGGGCGAAACGGCAGCGGACCGGGTGGGTCTTCAATTTACGGGTATCGGGCGCCCACCAGCGTCAATCGTGATCTCAATGCACAGCCGGATGAACGGATTCGAATGCTCAATGCGGAGGAACCGGTTAACGGCGAGCGCCAGAATGTCTATTGCACCAAGATTGGCAGCACCCGGCCGGATGAGATGTACATCATCGGGGCGCACATGGACGGTCACGGTGTCAACGAGGCGGTAAACGACGATGGCTCCGGTACTGCACTGGTAATCGAACTCGCTCGAATTTTTAGTGCGCCGGGCGTACGGACGGAGCGATCGATCCGTTTTGCGCTGTGGAACAATGAGGAAACGGGGCTAAACGGTTCCAGTGCCTATGTCGAACAGCGCCAGGAACTTCAGGGCATCGAAAATCCAGCGGGCTCGGGGTTTTATCCGGAGCCAAAATGGCTGGGCATGATTCAACACGACATGATGCTGTGGGACCATGGTGCACCGCGCGCCGATGGAACGGTCAGTCGTGACCAGCGACCCGAAGCCGACGTGAACATCGAGTTTCAGTCGGCATCGGACCTGGCCGACGATTCCATGCGACTGGCATTCGTATTCAAGGCAGCGGCCGATGCGTACAACACCGACTACCCGGCAACTGTTGGTCCGCATATGACCAATACTGATTCCACGCCGTTCATGAATATTGTGCCATCCATAAGCCTGCGAGAAAACGAGCGGGGCGCCCACACCGGCGGCGGCTGGAATCCAACCTGGCATACGCCACTCGACGTGTGGACCAACTTTACCGACAAGGATTTTCGCCTCGGGCTGAATGCCGCTCAGACGACTTTGTCGGCTGTGGCCACGTTGGTCGAAACAACGGTTGAGTGAACAGATTCGGCGTGATGAAAATTAATCGGGTTAGTTTCGCAAACGTCGAAGAGATGTTGCGCGCGTTGCAACCGGTCATTCCGGTTTACTGCATTTATCCGGATGTCTACGAGGCGAACGCACGGGACTTTGTCGCCGGTTTTCCAGGGCGGGTCCTTTATGCCGTCAAGGCCAATGCCTATCCGGACATCATTCAGCTGATTTACCAGGGTGGCGTGCGGCATTTCGATTGCGCGTCGCTGGCAGAGATCGAGACGGTCATGCAGGTCTGTCCAGATGCGTTGTGCTATTTCATGACCCCGGTCAGGTTGCGCGGCGCCGCAAGGGAGGCTCAATCCCGATTCGGTGTTAAGCATTTCATGATCGATCACTTGAGCGGTCTTGAACCGCTGGCCGGTGAAATCGACATGGGATCATCGGTGGTATTCGCTCGTATGGCGACGTCGCATCCGTCGGCAATGCAGGACTTGTCTGTCCGATTCGGCGCGCCACCGGCCGATGTAGCGGACATCCTGAATGCGATTGCAGGCGCCGGCGCTGAGCCCGCACTTGCGTTCAATGTCGGATCATCGGTGACCAGTCCGGATGCTTATCGGCATGCCATCGGCCTGGCGCGAAACGTGCTTGCGGCGCTCCCTTTCGAAATACGGCTGATCGATATCGGTGGCGGATTTCCGAGATCCTACCCGGGATTCGAGGTGCCATCGTTAAACGAATATTTTGATGTCATTCGGGCTAACGTGGCGACATTGCCGCCCGCCAGCAATCGCGAAGTTCTGGTCGAACCCGGCCGCGCTTTGGCGGCGCCGGGTTTGTCCGCCGTCGTCGAGGTGCTGTTACGCAAGGAACAGCGTCTTTATCTGAACGACGGTATGTACGGAATATTCTGGGAATTGCGCTTCAAGGGCCATGAGCGCTTTCCCGTTCGTGCGTTTCGCGACGGCAAAACGCTCCGAGGAGAAACGCAGTCTTTTCGACTGCATGGGCCAACCTGCGACTCAACCGACACGATGCCAGGCGAAGTCGAATTGCCGGTAGATATTCGTCCCGGTGATTACCTCGAGTTTTCCGGTATTGGAGCATACAGCCTGTCAGGCCGGACGGAATTCAACGGCCACTACAGCGATCAGTTGGTCACGATCACCGGATAAGGGGTCCGGATAAGGGGTCGGATCCCGTTACTGAAAATCGCGAGGAATCCTGTCTTTCCAGGTTTTTTCCCTTACGACTTCACCGTTCTCGGAAACTCGTCGAAGGTACTCGTAATAAAAATTCTCGAAGTCGCTCGTAAACGAAAGTTCGGCCTCCCACAAAATGATGCGGTTCGGCAGCGTCACTTCCAGGCGGTGCGTACCGATCATTGATGTGTTCTCCGGGTGAGTATCCGATGTTTTGTGCACGATCGCCTCACGATAGGTTTGTGTTCCCCATGGAAAGCGCGTCGCCCCGGTATTGGTCGCTTTCAGCGTTACGTCTCCCGTCTGCGGATTTCGATCGACCGACGAAACCTCTCCGTAGCCCGAGCTGGTGCCGGTATCGATGGACTCAAAGCCCGGCAGCGTTGGGCTCTCAATAATTGGTAGAAAGGCAGGCGCTCGCCGATTGCCGGGCGGCACAACCGGCAGCTCAATGTACGATCCGTCCGCACCGCCAAGATGCAACGACGTCGTCATCTGATAGGGGGTTGGCCACATCATCGGCCATTGTGCGTTCGCAATGGCGAATCGAATGCGGTGACCTTTCGGGAAAACCCAGGACGTAAAATGCATCTCGATCTCGAGTGGAAACACCTCGCCGGGTACGACGTCTTGTGGCTCTCGCGCCGATTTACGATGCGTGCCATTGAATCCGGCCCCCGCAACCTGCGTAACTGTACCATCAGGTGCGACATCCGAGATTCGCACGAACCAGTTCGCACGTGTCGCATCTGCAGCGACTTTCAGCACGGCTTTTGGTAAGCCGAGAATTTCAGTATCGCTTTCCAGCACCGCCGAGTCATAGACGAGGCTGAACGCATCTGTCGGGCGTTGATCATGCGCGACATCGCCCCACCACATCACCGGGCCACCGGCTTCCATACCGATCGAGGGCACATAGCGCAACTGATGCACAGTGTCGTCTGCGGGCTGTCCGGAAAGCGTGTGGTTTTCCTGCGGGTAGAAGCGGCGATCGGTGATGCGGTCGATTGGCCAGCCGTCTTCCCAACGCCAGTGTCCAGGTGCGTACTCGAGGTACGGACCCGGCGGATGCCAGTCGCGGACGTACACCGCGAAGCGTGGCTCATCCATAATTCCGGTGTCTTTGCCTTTCAACCATTGATCGAACCAGCGAACGCCTTCATGGCGCCACTCCATGCCGGGATTTGGATAAGGATCGTGTGGAAAGGCATGTGACCATGCACCGATCATCGCCTTGATCGGCGCGTCGACGTTGGCAAGCATGCGCGGCAGGCTGTCGCGATAACCGTCGTACCAGCCGCCGATGTGAAAAGTCGGAATTTTGATCCTGTCGTACTTGTCGCGCGCCGATGCGCGGTCCCAGAAGGCACCGTCTCTCTGTTGATTCTTGTAAGTCAGCATCCAGGGCTCTGTATCAAACCGGTTTTTGAAATTGTCATCGTCGATAATGTAGTCCGGTGCGCCAGGTCGGGAATTGGCCAGATCCTGCGCCATCTCCCAGGAATCCAGGTGCAATACGCCGTCCATGTAATGCACATCGTCCTGGTAGAGATCTTCTGTCGCATCAACCGCAATAATGGCCTTCAGAGCCGGCGGGTTTCGCACCGCCAGTTGGATCGAATTGAAGCCGCCCCAGGAAATGCCGAACATTCCGACGTTGCCGTCGGACCAGTCCTGTCTTGACAGCCAGTCGATGACGACCTCGCCATCGTCCAGTTCGATATCAGAGTACTCGTATGGAATCAGCCGACCTTCGCTATTGCCTGTGCCACGAATGTCCACTCGGGCGATGACATAGCCGCGTTCGACAAAGTACGAAAACATCGAATAGTTGCGTGCCCGCGATTCCGTCTTTCGGTAAGGCAGATATTCGAGCAGCACCGGAAATTTTTCCGCATCGGCGCCACCAGCAGGCATGTAGAAATCAGCGGCCAGTCGTACACCGTCGGGCATGGTAATCCAGCCCTCCTGCATGGCAATGCCATAGTCGGGTGGCGAGGGCGCGTCCGTCGAAAACACCCTTGATGCCAGTGGAATAACGAAGACGATTACTGCGGCAATTTGCAGAATTCGACCGCGCCACGGATTTGCACAATTGATATTCGACAATTTAGGCGCCTCGCTCCCTGTTTTCAGGTGATAATCGTAGCCCTTAATGATCCTTTCTGGAACGACGTTTCACTTTATGCGCTTTGTATCCCTTCGATTGTTGGCCACTCTTTGTTTTTGCAGTTGCATCGGCGCGTGTGCGCCGCTTGATTCAACGCGACTTCCGCAGAGCGGCGATGCCGCGCTGGGGCTACGCGTCATGTCGTTCAATATCGAGTGGGGCGGTGCGCTGATCAGTTTCGACAACGTCGTCAAGGCAATTCAGCTTGCGGACGCCGACGTGGTTGGTATCCAGGAGGCGGAAGGAAACCTGCAACGGCTCGCCAACGAGCTTGGCTGGCATTACGACTTGCAGAACTATGTCATTTCGAAACATCCGCTGATTGATCCGCCTGGCGCGGATGGCCGGTACGTCTATGTCGAAGTCGAGCCGGGTAAAATCATTGCCATCGCCAATGTGCATCTGCCGTCAGATCCTTATGGGCCGGATGCCGTTCGTGATGGCGCGACATTGGAAGATGTATTGCAACTCGAACAGATTGTTCGAATGCCGGCGATCGAACCCTATCTGTCCGCTGTATCGCAACTTGCTCAGCAGGGAATACCGTTGTTCATGACCGGCGACTTCAACACTCCCGCACACACTGACTGGACCGATGCGACCGTCGGCTCACGAAAATTCATGCGCTATCCGGTCGCCTGGCCCGTTAGCCAGGTACTGACCGACGCGGGCCTGACGGATTCATGGCGAGCGGTTCATCCGGATCCGCTTCAAAACCCGGGGCTCACCTGGTGGGCCGGCCGCCCCCCTTTGGCGGCCTATGCGCCGGGCGAGAGTGACGCACAGGATCGTATTGATTTCATCTGGTTTGCAGGTTCCGCAGATGCACGAAGCAGTGAAATTCTCGGTGAGGTCAATGGACCGGAAGTTGCGATCGCGTTGACACCTTGGCCCAGTGACCATCGGGCAGTCGTCTCAGAGTTCCTGGTAGTGCCGGCGGATTTACCTGAATTTGTGAGTACCACACATCGGGTCTACCAGGCCGGCACGGACGTCGACATCACATTCAACACTGCGGGTGGCGTGACTATAAATATCGTGAATGCCGACACACTGGCACCGATATTCAGGCAAATCGTTTTGCCCGGTCGGGATCAGTGGTCGGTGCCCGAATCCCTGTTCCAACCAGGACGTTACCACGTGCAACTATCAAATCCGGCGACGACCGCTGTTCTGACCAGGGAATTCTGGGTTCTACCCAGTGGTGCGGCACCATCTGTTGACGTTGCAGGGTCGTCTTTTGCAGTGGGCGAGGGCATCGACGTTCGCTGGAGCAACGCGCCGGGAAATCGAAATGATTATCTTGCGGCTTATGAAATCGATGTTGAGACGGGCTACGACAATGGGCTCGCATGGACGTACATTGCGGCATTACCCAATGGCCAAAAACGACTGGACGAATCGACGTCTGCCTGGGGCTGGCCATTGCAGCCCGGTAACTATGTTATTCGGTTGGTGAAAGATGATGGTTACGATTCGATGGCTGAGTCGGCGCCGTTTGTAGTTGAATCGCGCGTTGTTTTGCCGGACGGAGTTCTGACCGCTAATGACGGTCGTCGCCCGATCAAGTCGTTATTCGCTGCCTATCAGAAATTGCTTGATCAGGGCTGGAAACTTGACGTCATTGCGAATTCGCAACCGATCGGAACCAGCATCGCGTTGCCCATTATTGCACTGCGCTCGCCTGTTGAAGGACCAGCGGCGTGGTTCCTCGCTGGCGTTCATGGTGAGGAACCGGCGGGACCCAATGCAATTGCGGCGGCTATCGACGACTTGGCTGAACTTGGCGAGAAATATCCTGTCGTGCTTTTGCCGCTTCTGAATCCGCAAGGCTATGTGCGCAACTGGCGATATTTGAATGTCCCGGTTTATTCAGAATCGATCGACGGCCATAGTGTCGGTGATTCCTCTCACATGCTTCCTGATCCGCTCAGTCCAGGTGAGCCGCGAGCAGCCGCGTCAAGTTCGGAAGCAGATGCGATCGCGCGTTACATCATGAAGACGATTGGCGACTATCCGCCGCGATACAGCATTGATTTGCACGAAGATAATCTGATCAGCGAGGGGTACGTTTACTCACAGGGTGAGCTTGGTGCCGCCGAGCCGCTGGCGGGTGAAGCTGTGAGTATCCTCCGGCAAAACGATATCGGTATCAAAATGGATGGTCAGACCCGATTTGACGAAGACATCGTCAGTGGCATCATTGGCCCGGTGATTGACAGTTCGATCGATGAATTAATGAGCAGCAAGATCGTAATTGTTAATGATGGGGTCGTAGCGGGGCCTGGTGCAGCAACCGTGCTCGTGTTCGAAACACCCGCCGCTGACCTCACGCTGTCGCAGCGGGTAAATGCCCACACGGCGCTGATTCGACGGCTGGCGTTTCTGATCGGGAACGCTGAAAGTCGGTGAGGCGGCGTCTGATTTGCAGTTAGACCGGCGCCGGACGTACTCCTATACTCGATGAACTCCTGACCACATACCGGGCGTAAGTATGCTTAAGACAATTTGTTGGTTATTTGTGGTGGTGGCGCCGATCGCCTTTTTAGAATGCAGTGCCGCAGATTCCGCGAACGACGCTCTTGCGAAGGAGATTTTGGCGGAACTGATTGCCGTAAATACAGCGCCGAGTGGCGGCAATGACATGCGTGTCGTGGTCGACGGACTGGTCGAACGGCTGCGAGATGCGGGGTTCGCAGATGACGCAATAGCCGTGCTCGCGAAAGCCGAGAAATTGCCGAATCTCGTTATTCGTTACAGGAGCACCAATCCAACCCGGGAGCCGCTGCTTCTGATGGCACACCTGGACGTTGTGGAAGCGTTGCCCGAAGACTGGAGCATTGATCCTTTCCAAATGATAGAGAAAGACGGCTATTTTTACGGGCGAGGGACGACCGACAACAAGGCAGGTGCGGCGATGCTCGTCGCAAATCTCATCCGGTTGAAGCAGGAACGCTTCGATTCGAATCGAGACCTCATCGTCATGCTAACCGCGGACGAGGAATCGAGCGGTGAGGGTGCACAGTTGCTCGTAGACGAACATCTCCCGCTTATCGATGCAGAATTTGCACTGAATACGGACGGTGGGTCGGTGTTGTTGAAAGACGGACGCCCAAGCGCGTTCGTTATGCAAACCAGCGAAAAAGTATTCGCCAGTTTCAAACTCGAAGCGCTGGATCCTGGTGGCCACAGCTCCCGGCCCAGGGGCGATAGCGCTATCTCGCGATTGGCTCGAACGCTGGCAGATCTATATCAGTATCGTTTCCCGATAGATCTTAACGAGACCACCACCGTTTTTTTTGAAACCTGGAAAGAGTTGGCGCCGCCATCCGAGAATGTTTTGATAGATGGCATCCTGGCGCGTAACAATGATCCCGAATTCGTTCGTCGACTGGACGATTCACCTTATTACAATGCTCTGGCACGTACGACGTGCGTTGCGACGATGATAAGCGGGGGGCATGCCGAAAATGCACTGCCACAAAGTGCGACAGCGATCGTTAACTGTCGCGTGTTGCCGCAGTCGTCCGGTACGGCGGCACAGGCAGTCATTGCAGCGTTGGCCGCACCACATTTCGTCACCGTATCGCCGCTGGCCGCGGCAACGCCGAGTCCGCCGTCGCCCCTGCAATCGCAGGTTGTTGATCCGGTCACGTCTGTCGCTGCAGAAATATGGCCTGGCATCCCGGTGATTCCGGAAATGAGCACTGGTGCGACCGATGGGCTTTTTGTTCGCGATGCTGGTATCCCGGTTTACGCCGTGTCCGCGATCGCTGACAACCCTGACGACATGCGGGCACATGGTCAGGACGAACGCATCCGTGTGCAGTCGTTTTACGACGCCACGGAATACTGGTACAGGCTGGTCAGGGTGCTGGCAACACCTTGAGTTTTGCGAGAATGGATCGAGGATCGAGCGCCCTCATGAGGAACTCAAGATGCAAGTGAGCAGTACAATAATTCGATTGGTCGCGATGACGGTGCTGATTGGTGCGGCATCATTGGTGTTGGCAGATCGCGAACCCGTGCTGAAGCAAATCGATGTGCCACACGACTACTATTTTCGTGAGATGTACCTGCCGCAGCTGACGAGCGGGCCGAGTGCGCTCAGCTGGTCGCCGGACAGCAAGTCAATCGTCTATTCGATGCAGGGCAGCCTGTGGCGTCAGTCGGTCGATTCAGGAATCGCGATGCAACTCACCGCCGGGCCGGGTTACGACTATCAACCGGACTGGTCCCCCGACGGCAATTCGATCGTGTTTGTGCGCTACGACAACGATACGATGGAACTCAACTCACTCGACATCGCGACCGGAGCCGTGACGCAGCTGACTGACACGGGCGGAGTCAATGTTGAGCCGCGCTGGTCGCCGGACGGAATCCGAATTGCTTTTGTATCTACCGAGGGCACCGGGCGCTTTCACGTTTTCATCGGTGACCTGGTCGAAGGCAGGTTGATCGCGTCGCCGCTGGTTGAAGAACGCGAAAGCGAGATCTCGCGTTACTACTACAGTACGTTCGATCACGAGCTAAGCCCGGTGTGGTTGCCGGATGGCAGCGGCCTGGTGTATGTCAGCAACCCGGAAATTCCTTACGGTACTGGTGCAATCTGGAGTCGCGAGCTGAATGCGAATGCTGAGCCGCAGCTTGTACGCAAAGAGGAGACGTCGTGGAAAGCGCGCCCGGATCTGTCGCCGGATGGGAAGCGTGTGGCGTACAGCTCGTATCTTGGACGCCAGTGGCACCAGCTCTGGGTAACCGGTGTCGGTGGAATCGCTGAGCCGTTTCCGCTGACTTACGGGGAATTCGACGTTACGGCCGCCCGGTGGTCGCCTGATGGCGCCAGGATCGCGTACGTGGCCAACGAGTCAGGCGACAATCAGGTTCGTATTCAGGACATCGTTGGCGGCAAGGTGACGAAACTCGACGTCACTGAAAGACGCTACCTGAATTCAGTTGCCAAATTATTGATCAGGATCGTAGATAGCGAGGATCAGCCTGCTGCGGCCCGGGTTTCTGTCATGGCGTCGGATGGTCGAAGTTACGCACCGGCGGACAGCTGGATGCATGCTGACGATGGCTTCGATCGCGCTCTCGCGACATTTGAAACGCAGTACTTTCATTCCAGCGGTGAATCGCAATTGACGGTTCCGTCAGGCATCGTCAATGTCACCGTGTGGCGCGGAATGGAATATGAGATCGAACGTCGATTGCTCAACATCTCGGCAGGATCAGACAATAGCCTCACCGTTCGTCCGGCTGCCCTCGAGCTCCCCGAAGAGTGGCGCAGTCGATTGAGCGGTGACGTGCATGTACATATGAATTATGGCGGTGCTTACCGTAATACGCCGGATCGGCTGGTGTCTCAACTGGCGGCAGAAGATCTTGACGTGGCATTTAACCTGATCGTGAACAAGGAACAACGCGTTCCCGACATCGCCTACTTTTCTGCCGAACCGGATGTGGCATCGAATGAGGATGTCCTCTTGATGCATTCTCAGGAATTTCATACGAGTTACTGGGGGCACATGGGATTGCTGGGACTTGATAGTCACCTGTTGGTGCCGGATTACGCCGCATATCCGGGTACAGGCGTCGCGAGCATCTATCCGGACAACACAACGATTGCCGGATTAGCACGCGAACAAAACGCTGCGGTCGGTTACGTCCATCCGTTTTACGCACCACCGGACCCGGCAACGGAAGAAACGCTGACCAATGCGTTGCCGGTCGATGCAGCGCTGGGCCTGGTGGATTATTACGAAGTTGTCGGATTCGCCTATCACCGGCCGTCAGCCGAAGTCTGGTACGGACTTTTGAATTGCGGGATTCGAATCGCAGCAGCCGGCGGCACGGATGCGATGGCAAACTATGCGTCATTACGCGGTCCGGTAGGCATCAATCGTACCTATGTTGATGTGCTGGGGGAGGCGGCGACAAATTCTGAGCGGCGCAACGCCTGGATCGACGGCCTTAAGGCGGGGCGCACAATGGCCACGAACGGACCTTTGCTCGGATTGACAGTCAACGGCAGGAGTCCAGGTGGCGAGGTCGCCCTGGAGGACGGCAATGCAATCCTGAGTTACAGCGCAGTCCTTCGTTCCATCGTGCCAGTGGATCACCTCGAGCTGATATACAACGGGCAGGTTATTAAATCGTTTGGCCTTGGTGGCGAGGGTACTTCAGCGGAAGTTGAGGGAACGGTTGCTGTTGATGGCCCCGGCTGGCTTTTGCTGCGGGCATGGAACGACACTTCAAATCCGATGATTTTCGATATCTATCCGTATGCGACGACGAGCCCGGTGTACCTATCTGTCGCGGGAGCAAGGATGCATTCTCCCGAGGCTGCAGCGTATTTTATTGCCTGGATAGATCGAATCCGGGAATCGGTTGAGGCGCACAGCGACTACAACGACGAGCAGGAACGTATCAGGATCCTATCGCACCTCGATCAGGCCACGCGTGTTTACGAGATGTGTCGCTGAGTCGGCTACTCGCCGACAATAATTGTCAGGCCATTGGTGAAAGCTGACACGACATCCAGCACGTCCTGGTGCGTCAGCGCCGCCAATCTGCGCTCCAGTGCCTGGCCGGTATTCGCGTCGCCGTGCCAGACCCATTGCCTGGCCAACTCGTTCGCCAGTTCTTCGTTGCTTTGTGCGGCACTTTTCGACCGGCCGAGAAAATAGGATTTCGCTTCTTCAAACTCTTCGATGGTTGGAGGTTCGTCCAGCAATCTCCTGAATTCGCTGGCCATCAGAGTCTTAAGTGCGTCAATCTTTTGTGGGTCGACGCCAATGCCCAGCGTCACCCACGCGTTGCTGCCATCGGAGTGGTAACGATTGTCGACGTAATAGGCAAGGCCGCGATTCGAAATCGCTTCTTTACCCAGGCGACCCTCATAACCGTGTGACAGGATGTACTGCAATATCCGGATGGCGTCGTAGCGCGCTGCTCTCGGGCCCGGCGCGTTTACGATGTACCCTAGCTGAGCCTGCGCAACCGGATGACCGAGTCTGACGATTAGTTGGCCGTTGTCGATCGTCTCGGCCGGCCGTGCGAACGCCTGTTTCGCGGTCGAATCGCCAAAATTCCGATCAAGTATGGCAAAGCACTCGTCCACGTCGACGTTCCCGCTGACAACGATAAGGGCAGGCGCTACTTCGATTGCGTGAGTTGCCATCATGTGGCGCTCAAAGGTTTGTTCGAGACGCGCTTCCGGATCGTCGGAGTCAGATTCCGCGCGCGATGAGTCGACAGTCGCACCGTCCAACGATTCCCGCGCCGAACCTACTGCTGCATCAAGTTCGTTTGCCCGGCGCCGCACGACGAGCGACGTGTATCCCCGCGCGGGTGAATTGGCGATTGCGTGGTCGGCGATAATGTTGTCGCCCTGAACCACGACTTGCACTTGTATCGATGCTGACAGATCGGATTGCTGCACGATGACCGGGATACCCCCTCGCAGGTATCGCAAAACCGGGGAGGGGAGCGGTTGCCTGTCGATTGCGTGATGCGGCGTCGAAGCGCTGTGTTTCGCGCCGACCGGGCTGATCGACACAGTATTTGTTTCGACAGGACTCCGGCGTGGCAAATGCCATGCGATGGTTCGACGCTGCGGCTGCAACCACTGCTGCGCCACGCGCTGTACGTCGTCCGATGTCACGGCCGCGATGCGGTACGGCAATGTCAGAAACGTATCCAGTGCGTGTAAGCCTTCGAAGTACGCAAGTTGATGCGCGGCATCTTCGGTGGTTTCGACATCAAAGATGAGTTCATCCTGGACTCTTGAGATTGCAGCAGACAATGTCGATAGGTGCGCGGCACTTCCCCTGATCATTGCGACACGATGCTCGATTTCCAGTTCTACGTCGGCTTCACTGACGCCGTGAGGTGCCGAGCCACCGATAACAAAAATGTAATCCTGCGCGCTGGGTGGAAACCACGTCGTCAGATCATCTGCCGCGCCGGTAAGCAGGCTGTCATCCCGAATCGGCGTGCCCCAGTCGTTCTGCAGGAAGCTGACCCCGGAGCTGCCACCGAGCAATTCTTGCAAAACGAGAAATGGAGCGAAATCAGCGTGATTGGCGGATGGTGCCCGATAAGCAATTTTGAACTGCCTGGTCTCGCCGTTGCCGCTTAGTTGTATCCTGCGCTCACCGACCTGTAGTGGTTCTATCGTAACCGGCAGTGCAGTCGGTGCCCTTTTTTCGAAATCGCCAAACAATTCACGAATACGGGCCAATGTCCGCTCGCTGTCAATGTCGCCAACCACTGCGAGAACGCCGTTCGACGGATGGTAGTGAGACCTGTAAAAGTTGACAACGTCGTCATGCTGAAGGTTTTCGATGTCACTTTCCCAGCCGATCGTATTATTACGATAGGGGTGAGCGAGGAAGGACGTGAACATGACTGCATCGATCAACATCGACGACGGATCGTTTTCATACATGTGCATCTCGGCGAGCACTGCCCCTCGTTCGGCTTCCATACTACTTTCGGCAATGACAAGGCGCGACATTCGATCCGCCTCAATGCGCAGTAACAAATCGAGGTGTTCGTTCGGTATCGTCGCGAAATACGTTGTTTGATCGGTCCACGTGTAGCCGTGCCATTCTCCGCCGCGGGCGTAGATCGAGCTGACAACATCAGTGTTGGGAAAATTCTGCGAATCGCGGAATGCCATGTGCTCGAGAAAATGCGCAAGCCCGGTCTTGCCGGTGACTTCGTCGCGTGCCCCGATTCGATAGAGCATTTGAACACTAGCCACCGGAAAGTTTCGATCCTCGAGAAGAACGACCGTCAGACCGTTTTCAAGGCGACTGACTGATGCGTTGTTCAAATCAAGCTCCGCGAACGCGGTGTTCATGGCGAGCAAAGCTGTCAGTACGACCGGCGCCTGGGAAGCGAAAAGAAGCTGTCGAACGCTTTGTCTCATGTGTATACCTGTGACCGGACAATACGGTTGTAACGAATTCCGGAAATTCTAAGCGATCTCGGCCGGGACGGTTAGGGTAATGAGCCTGGCTGTTCTTCGGGAGCTGCCAAAATCCTGTCAATGCGGAGAATCCCGGATGGTTTCTTGACAGCGCGGCGCTATAAAGGATGTGCTGACGGAGGTTCGTCAGCGTTTTGACGGGAAGGAGGTGAGTCACATGTCAATTCTTCAGAAAATTGAACCTCGAAAGGGAATGTCAGAGATGAAACGGTTGACGCCTCTCACCCACAGCCTGGAAGAGGTCTTTGAAGACCTCTATCCGCGCCGCTGGATGGAGACGTTCGAGCCCTTTGGATGGCGATGGCCGATGGGAGTGGATTTCGAGAAAAGCTTCCGCCTCGACGTCATTGACCGCGAAAAAGAGCTGTTGATCCGGGGTGAACTTCCAGGTGTAGAAAAAGACGACATCGAAGTTTCGGTTTTGGGCGATCGCTTGATGATCGAAGCCGAAAGGAAGTTTGAGGAAGAAGCGGAAAAGGGAACGTTTTACCGTCACGAAGTTGGCTTCGGCAAGTTAATGAGGACGATTACTCTGCCGGTCGAAGTTGATGCTGAGAAAGTCAAAGCAGAACTGAAAGACGGGTTCCTTGAAATCACGCTTCCAAAAGCTCATGAGATGGAACGTCGCAAAATCAAAGTCGCCTAGCGACCGGGATCGTAACTGACCATCAACTACCGGGGCGGGGGAACCTGCTCCGGATTTTTTCCTTTACTCGCCGACAAATGGTCGCGGAACATAGTCAATATATTGTTTATAAACAAGTGATTGCGTAAATAATGTAAGAAAGATTCCAGGTTCCTGTTATGCCTGCCGATAACGCCGCAGTTCTCAGGATGAGCCGCTGCACGCGTCGGTCAATCGGATCCTGACCAGTTTCGGGCTGGAGATACTTTTATAGAATCCATCCAGATAGGCCGTGACGTCCGCCCGGGTTCTCGAGCTTAAGAATTCGATCTCATCCAAAATGCCGTAAATGGCCTCTTTCTTTTCCGTGAACAACTTTAATGTACCGGGCAGCAGGTCGTTGTTCTTGCATAGTCCACGATACAGTCGCTGGCGCACGCTTCTCAGCCGGAATTCAGGATCCGTTGTCGCGTATGGCGCATTAACTATTCCGGCGAAATCGAAATCATAGGGCACTACCGTGTAGGGTGGCCCATCGGTAGCGGACATCAGCCTGGCGTTGTGGCAACAGTTGCCCTCGGGACCCTTGATCAAAGAGTAGTCTGTATTCCCAATCAGATACTGAAAGACGTTAACGAGGTTTTCCTGCTGCCTGTCGAGGTCATCGTGGGTAGTGTCACCCCTTTCAATTGCCGTCATGCCATTTCGAGCGGCAACATCATCATGGTCTTCGATAACGAATCCGACTCTTGTCAGTGTGTTGTCAGTATCCGTATCAACATAGTTGATTTTCATGAGCCGGGTACCGAAGCTTTTATCCGTCAACACCTGGAGAAACCGGTAGGCCAGGTACTCACGTAGCGCGAGTTGCTCATAGTACGGCGTTCCGCTCTGGCAATGCGTTACCAGCTTGAGTTTGTCCTGATTATCAAATTCGGTGCCGGCGACCTGTTTCTTGCGGAAGTTCAGTCGTATTGGCGCGAAGTCGCAAGTACTCTCCTGCAGACGGAAATTGCCGCGAGCCCGTATTTTCAGGTCGAACGTATAGGCTGTCCCGTCTTGTGATGCATAGCTGAACAAACCGTCGAGATACGCTTCCTCCGGCCTGTCTCTCATTAAGGTCGTCAGCGGCGCTTCAATCGTAACCGTCAGGGGGGAATGGCCAGCAAATAGCGAGGTGCGGCCGGCCGCGTCGGTCAATCCGGATTCCCCGGCGTTGACCGGGCTTGCAACAAAAAGGAGCCCGATGAATACGATGGCGGCCAGGCCGTGCTGCGTCAGGGTTCTCATGACTGTCTGTTGCTGCCGGGGCAGGAGAACAAAAAATAGATAAATATCAGGTATTTATCGAATTTCTGAGGCACCACCGCCGATCAATCCTCACGTGATAAACCTTGAAGGTTTAATTAGGTCACGTGATTGTCATTATGCATATACGTTTTTTCCGTCCCCCTTTTTGCGTCTGCCGAAGTGCCGGGTAATCCCGTAATCTTAAAATTATCCTCAATTACCCGGCGAGGCGGGTCGGCCGTCAGGGTGCGGTCTGCAATCAGGCGGTTGCTCCGAACTCCAAATCATGGAGGCAATGCGCCAGCCGTCGTTTGTGCGTACCAGGTTAAAGATGTCCACGCCGCAGTGTGACCATTCGCCATCTTCGTAGAAGTCATACGGATACCATACTGCGGCAATCGGGCCCGAAATGAGCACAGTCGGGTCAAATCCGCGCTCGACGAAATCCGCCTCAACGACTGCCGCTCGTTGCTCCGCATAAGTCCGTGTCCTGACCTGGTATACCCCGTCCCGGAGCGAAGCGGAAAACGCCACGCCGGTGTCAAGCATCAGGTCTGTCAGGCCGACGAAGTCCTCGGCACTGATCAGTTCCAGGGCCAGGTCGGCCACCGCCAGCACATCGGCTTCATCCTGGTCGGCGCGGGCGATGGATGTCAGTAAGGTGAGTAAGCAGGCAAGGATGATGATCCAGGATCGACGATTTTTTCGCATGAGCGAGCTCTCGTGAAGATTGGGGCAGGCGGAGATTCACAATGGGCGGTTAGGAAACGGATTGTATCGCGTTGCATGCAAAAAGCAGGTTCGTCATGACTACCCAACTTGCATTCGCGCGAATGTCTATCCGATCACCTCAGAATACAGGCGTCGTACATTCTGGCCGAATAGTTTTTCCAGGTCGCCCTGGCGCATGCCGCGCTTTGCCAGCCCATCCCAGATCGTCTCCATTCGACGGGGTCCGTTAAGTTCTTCGAAATACAGCGGCCATTGCGAACGATCGAAGTTTTCGCCTTCTTCACGCTTGAGTTCGTCCAGGTATTCCTGTGTCAATACCAGGCGCCGGTGATCCCGGTCGCTGCCTATGCAAACGTGATCAATGCCGGCCACGTTGATGGCATGTTCAATGTGTTGATAATAAAAATGCACGGCATCGTCGATCTGTCGTGTCATGAACGGCCGCATCTGTGTGACACCGAAAAGACCCCCTTTGTCAGCAATCGCACGAATATTTTCATCTGTCGTGTTGCGGTTGTGTTCGAACAACGCCTTGCAGCAGGAGTGTGACGTAATGACCGGATCGCGCGATGCAGCAATCGTATCAGCCATTGTCTTCATGTTCGCGTGCGACAAATCGATCAACATTCCGGCGTCATTCATTTTCTCTACCAGTTCGTGACCGAACACGGTCAGACCCGATCCGTTCAATTCGTTACAGCCGGCTCCTGCCCAGTTCTGGTAGTTGTAAGTAATCTGGCTCGAGCGCACGCCAAGGCCATAAAACACGTCGACGTTGTCCAGATCCTTGCCGAACTGTGTTGAGTTCTGAAAGAGGTAAAAGAGGGCAATCTTGCCCTGGTCGCGTGCAGCCTGAATATCGGCGACAGCGGTGGCCTTCATCCAGAATTCGGGCTCCTTCCTGATCAGGCGGTCGTACTCCAGGATGCCGTCCATGGCCCAGTTGTAGGCTTCGGCTTCGTATGACTTTGGATCACACAGGGTCACCGTGACAGAGTTCAGCCCTGACTCGATCATTTCGCGGCACAGGGAATCGGTGTAAACCTCACGAATCTCTCCCATGGCGTCAATGACCAAAGCGTCTTGCGTCGGCGAATTTGCGGCGAAAGCGGAGAGGCCGCTGCCTGCATATGCAGCTCCGACCGATACTGCATGTGTGAATTGACGTCGGTTCATTGGTTTCCCCCTGGATTGAACTTCTCCCGATCATAGCCGAGATGCAGGGCAGAGATGAAATCCCGTTCGACGATTCATCGCGTGCTGGGTTTCCTGGTTGTTGCGCGGGGTGAGATGCGAACGGACTTTCGAAATTCCGCGTTCGAGCTTACATTCGCCACTTCGATGTATCGTGAACCCAGTCACATGGATGCGCTGCCAATTGCGATATACCTTGCGGTGTGGCAGGTCCGGATGAGGAGCGAAGCTCATGACTGATCAGGGTGGCTGTGAAGCGGTAGTGCCGGTTTCTAACCTGCAGGACTACTTTCGAACTTCGATTGAGGATGTCATTGCCCGTCAGCAAATCGACGTTGACCCGCAAGCCGCACATTACGTCGTTAATCTATTGACAGTTTTCTCGCGATCCGAACAGCTTTACCAGGACGATGGCGAGCACTACGGTCTCAGGCCGCTGGCATTGATGCTGGCCGACTCCGCCGATGCCGAGACACCCGAGAAACGCAACTGCGTTTTGCAACGCATCGGCGACGTTGCGCTCTTCATTTCAGGATTTTTCGCCGATAGCTTGTCGTCAAAGGCCGTCGACGTCGACTATTACATCTGCATGGGCGGCAATGCGTATGGTTCCCTTTCCGAAGAAATACGAGGGACGTTTCGCGGTAATGCTTTCGCACCCATATACAGAGAACTCGCCGCCAAATTCCACGTTATGGTCGACGTGCTCAATGAAATCAGCGAAAGCTCCCGCAGTAATGGCGATATCGACCTGTTGCGAACTCACGAAATATGGCGCAAGACAGGCAGCCGTCGGGCAGAGCAGATTCTCCGGCGAAACGGCATCGTACCAATCGCCGGAACTACGGGTAAGCCCTGGCATTAGGAAGTGAGCGCTGCATCAAGCGCTGCGATCAGTGATTCAACCTCCGCCTGCGTGTTGTAATGGGTCATCGAGACACGTACGCATCCATTGCCATCAGCCAGGTCAAGATATTCAATCAGCCTGCGCGCATGGAAGTCCCCAAATCGTACCGCAATATTAAATGTGTCGATCTTCCTTGCGATTTCGCCGGGATCACATCCTTTTATGACGAAGCTGATGGTGGGTACGCGACGTGAATCATTTCCATCGTCGAAGCCGATGACGCGGCAGTCGCTACGACTTCGAAGATACGCGAGAAAAAGTTCTGCCAACCGGTTCTCGTGTTCGGCAATCTGCCGGAAAGTAAACTCGATCTTTTGCCGCGTCGTTCCGGAATGCCCGGCGCGCTCGGCAAGTTCGACCAGGTAGTCGACGATGCCGGTCGCAGAATATGCGAGTTCGTAGCTTGCATTGCCGGGTTCCAGTTTCGCAGGCACTTTGTCTTTGTCGTAGAAATAGTGGTAAAGATTGTCAAGTTCGGCAAACAGGTCGTACTTGCCGTACAAGACCGCAAAATGGGGACCAAAAACCTTGTAAAGACTGATCGCCAGGTAATCGACGTCCAATGCAGCGACGTCGACCGCGCGATGCGGGGCGAAGGCGACCGCATCGACGCAGATCAGCGCGCCGTTTTCATGAACAATTTTCGCTATGTCGGCGATCGGATTAATGGTGCCCAGGATGTTGGATACATAAGTCACTGCCACCAGCCGCGTTCGATCGGTCATAAGCGCCTGCAGATCGTCGAGACGGAGCTCAAGCGTGTCTTTGTCGACCAGCCAGGTTCTGACTTTCACACCCAGCGATTCAAGGCCAATCCACGGACCGATATTCGATTCGTGATCCGATACCGTGACGATGACTTCGTCCCCGGAACTGAACTGGCTGGCCATACCCCTTGCCAGGTTTTGCAGCGCGACGGTCGTCGATGCAGCGAATGCGATCTCCTCGGGTCGATTCGCGTTTAGCAGGTGCATCATTGCCTCGCGACCGGACCATAATGCAGCGGCGGCCTTTTTCGACAGGTCATAGGAGCCGCCCGTCTGAACGTTCATGTTAAACAGGAAATCGTTCAACCGATCGACGACCCGCGAAAGTATTTGCGTTCCGCCTGCATTGTCGAAGAACGTCCAGTCTCCGCTTAGTCCCGGAAATTGGTCTCGGGCGAACTCGATATCGAGTTCTTTTTGTGTGTCCAGTTTAAATCCTTGATCAGCGCGTAAGAACGGCATTCAGAAATTCCCGCGTCCGGTTTTCCTTTGGTGAATCGAAAATATTTTCGGGGCGACCGCTTTCGACTATTTTTCCCTCGTTCATGAAGACGACGCGATCCGCAACCTGGCGCGCGAAACCCATTTCATGTGTTACCACGATCATCGTGACGCCTGAATGTGCCAGTTGCCTCATCACATCGAGCACCTCACCAACCATTTCAGGATCAAGTGATGATGTCGGCTCGTCAAACAATAGTATTTTGGGTTCCATCGCCAATGCGCGTGCGATCGCGACACGCTGTTGTTGTCCGCCGGACAATTGATCGGGATATTTATCGGCCTGGGCGCCAATGCCGACCCGATTCAACAACTGCATTGCTTTCTCGTCCGCTTCTTTGTCGCCGACTTTCCGGACCCGCTTTGGCGCAAGTTTGATATTCTCGCGGATGGTCAGGTGCGGGAACAGGTTGAATGACTGAAACACCATGCCAACTTCGGCTCTCACGCTTGCAAGTTGCTTACCCCGTTTGACGGGAATGTTGCCGACGAGAATCTCGCCTGGATCATCAAAAGTCTCGAGTAGATTAATGCAGCGAATCAGTGTCGATTTGCCGGAGCCCGACGGCCCAATGATGCAGACGACCTCTCCTTCGTCGATTTCGAGATCGATCCCATCGAGCGCAGTGAAGCGGTCGAAGTTCTTGCGCAGGCGTCGAATGGAAACGAGTGCGGTCATCGGGCTGTCTCACGGCGGTACTTCTTCTCAAGGCGACCTACCAGCGTGATCAGTGGCCACAAGAGCGCAACGTACATTAGCGCGGCAAAAATCAATGGTGTCGGATTGGCTTCGAGCGCCTGGGCCTGGGTAGCCTGTTTGAGGAGGTCGGGCATTGCAACAACTGACGCCAGGGCGGTGTCCTTGACCACGTTGACACAATTGTTGGTCAGCGGGGGAATCACGATCCGGATTGCCTGCGGCAAGATAATGTCCATCATCATATGGCGGTAGCTGAGGCCAAGCGCCTGCGAAGCCTCGAACTGGCCTCGCGGTATCGCCTCGATGCCGGCTCTGAAAATTTCCGCCGTGTAGGCGCCGGAGACCAATGTCAGGGCAAAAGCCGCGGACATAAATGGCGATAGCCGAAATCCGACAAAGGGCAGGGCGTAATACACGACGATCAGCAATACCAGGATGGGTATCGAACGAAATACGTCAATATAGATTTTTGCCACGATTCGGGCCGGGCGAATTGAATATATCCTGATCAGCGAGATCAACAGGCCCAGTATCAGCCCGGCTATGATACTGACGAGCCCCAGGAGTAACGTTACGCGAAGTCCTGAAAGTAACAGTGGGAAGGAGCTGGTCAAAACTCCCCAGTTGAAAAAAGTTTCAGTGATGCTCACGAAAGTCCCGTCCTACTCAACGAGCAGCCGGTTGCTCCGTCACCATTACCGTAGAGCTCGTTTCCGCAGGGTTCGTGCCAAACCACTGTTTGTGTAGCCTGGCGATAAAGCCTTCCTGCTTAAGTTCGGTGATGACTGCGTCGACCTCACCGATCAACGGGCTACCTTTCGCTAACATCATCGAATATCGCTCACCGGTTTCGATTCGTTCGATCACTTTGAAATGAGCCTTATCCTTGATGTAGTACTCCAGCGAAGGAATATCTGATATGTACCCATCAATTCGTCCGGTCTGCAAGTCGAGCATCGCAGGCGCGAGACCTTCAAAGCGGCGAATATCGGCGAAGCCATGCCTGTCCCGATTCGATGTCGTCCACATATCGCCGGTCGAACCCGTATCGACTCCGATGATTTTATCGTCCATGTCGTGCAGGCCGCTCGCTGTACTTTTCGATAAAACAGTCAGGGATTGCGCGCTGTCGTAATAAGGTTGAACGAAGGCAACCGAGCCTAATCGTTTTTCGGTAATGGTGATGGAGGACACGGCAATATCGATTCGACCGGCCTGAACTGCTGAAAACAGCCCGTTAAATGGAATATTGGCCACTTCAACGGATTTGTTCAGCCGTGCGCCGATTTCCCGCGCGAGATCCAGCTCAAACCCGACGAACGCACCCGATGCATCCTGAAACTCCCAGGGTACATTGCCGATGTTGGCTCCCACGACGAGCTTGTCGGCAAGCGCATTGGTGCTCAACGCGAACAAGAGCGACGCGACCGCGCCGGTGCGAATCAACATGGACAAAATAAGTTTCAAGTGTTCTCCCCCTGTGGCGCAATTAGACCACGGTGTTGCAGACAATCCTATCGATGCTTCTGATGTGAAGAGGCGATGGGCGTGGCGATCAATTCAGTTCGCAGACCTGAACTGCGTGATGAGGTATTCACCGGCAAGCACGGGTGCATAAGTGGCGGTCCCACCGGCAGGCAGGCAGGTCGGGATGGCCCGGATCTCGGCGTCGTAGTTCGGATTCATAAAGTAGGCGATCGATTGCCGCCGCGGCGTGGGGTTGCCTGCCGAATTGTCAGGATGAGCGACACGATGCAGCGTAGAAACCCAACGGTCGTTCGTCCACCGCGCCATCAGATCGCCGACGTTTACAATGAATGCATCTGAGACGAGCGGCGCAGCAATCCACTTACCTGACGGGAGCCGAATTTCCAGGCCAGGAACCGATGGATCGGGTTTCAGAATGGTTACGCTGCCATAGTCCGAATGTGCGCCGGCGCGTTGTTGGCCTGGCGGGGAGGTATCATTCGTGGACGGATAATTGAGTGCGCGAAGCGCACTCAGTTCGTGCGTATGGAATTTCACAAAATAATCGTCAGTGAGACGCAATGCCGACGCGAGTAAGCGCATTACCTGCGAACCCAGGTATTGCATCGCCCGATAGTAGTCCATCCACGCTTCGCGGAAATTGCCGGGTTCGACCGGCCAGATATTCGGTCCGTAAAAGAAATCAAAATCCCCGCTCGTCCCATGACCGGCCGGTGCACTCAACGGGCCGCTACTGTAGGACTCTTTCGGGTCAGGCGGCGCTGCGATACCACGCGTCCTGGCGAGGGACTCCTCGTTGAGCGGAAAATAACCGCGTGGGCAACCGGGTTTTTCCGACCTGGCTTCGAGCTTGGCACCGAGCGGCAGATCGAAGAACGCACGTGCAGCTGACCAGGCGGTATCGCTGATT
Source organism: Pseudomonadota bacterium (assembly GCA_027621915.1). GTDB lineage: Bacteria > Pseudomonadota > Gammaproteobacteria > Steroidobacterales > Woeseiaceae > SZUA-117. The sequence continues at coordinate 24,629 of JAQCAD010000019.1, read as the reverse complement.
TCCTGCGAGATACCGTGGTGTTTAATAATCAGGAATCCAATCGCACGACAGATCTGATCGACGCGATCGGCAATTCGTCGCCGTTCGCCTTCCGTGCCGGTGAGGAATGCTGCAAGGTCGATAGTTGGGATTTCCGATTCGACAGCATCTCGCCCGGTTTTCGATTCGTCTTGCCCACTCAATGGAATTCATTGTCCCTTGTGACAAGTCGACTGTACTCGAGCGCAATATTTGCTGCGAGCTTCGCGTTGTTCAATACCAGTTCGATGTTCGTATCCAGGCTTCTGCCGTTGGTGCGTTCAGCGATTCGTGCCAGGAGGAAAGGCGTTGTCGCCTTGCCGGTAATGCCGAGCTTGTTCATTTCTGTTATTGCTTCATCGATCAGCTGATCGATTTCTTTCCCGTTGAGGGCATGTTCGTCTGGCACCGGGTTGGTTACCAGGATCGCGCCGTTTATGCCCAGGTCGAATTTGCAGCGAAGCGCTGCCGCAATCGCGTGCGCCTCGTCCATCCGGTAGTCCACCGGAAACCCGCTGCTTGACGAGTAGAAAGCCGGGACGGTATCCGTCCGGTAACCCAGGACGGGAACGCCGGCAGTTTCCAGGCACTCAAGTGTCCGGCCGATATCGAGTACGGACTTGATTCCGGCGCAGACGACCGCGATATTCGTACGCGACAGCGCGTCCAGGTCGGCGGACACATCCATCGACTGCTCGACGCCGCGGTGCACACCGCCGATGCCACCCGTCGCCATTACGCGGATTCCTGCCATGGTGGCAACTGTCATCGTTGCGGCTACCGTAGTCGCACCGTTGCCACGACGTGACACGATGATCGGCAGGTCCCGCCTGCTCGCTTTGGTGACCTGCCGGCTGTTACGGCCCAGGTATTCGATTTCGGAATCCTCAAGGCCGACTTTCAATTGCCCGTCGAGAATTGCAATGGTTGCAGGAACCGCACCGTTGGCTCTGACAATCGATTCCACCCGCTTCGCCGTGTCGACATTTCTGGGGTAGGGCATCCCGTGACAGATAATGGTCGACTCGAGCGCGACCACAGCGCGGCCTTCGTCGAGGGCGTCGCGAACGTCACGATGGACTTCGAGATAATTCCTCCCCGAATTATGCAACGTAATTCGCCTCGTAGATTCTATTTACAGCTGCCGCAGACATCGCCGGATTGATCGTCGACCGATGGGATAGCGCGACCTGTGCTGCGGACATCGCGAACCTTGTTGACTTCTCCAGTGGCCACTCTGCCAGCCACGAATACGCTATGCCTGCCACGAATGCGTCTCCCGCGCCACTTGCGTTCTTCACGTTTTTCGATTTTGCGCCCGTTTCCATCAGACCGTGTGCGTCGCCATCGCTGTAGAAGACGCCGCCAGGGCCAAGCGTAATGAAGAGGCGCTCGACGCCACGGCTGTGAAACCAGTCGGCCAGAGCGGAGAGTTTTTTGTTGCCCGGTGCACGAATGCCACACAATTCCTCTGCTTCGGAACGGCTCGCCTTCAATGTGTGAACGGTATCGAGGTACGGTTTGATCCGGTTGGCCTTTGCCACCGAGACGGTATCAACGAACAAGGGTTGTTCATTAAACGTCCCACCAAGATAAGCGAGAGATGCATCAGGAAGGTTCGTATCAGCGATGATCAGGCTTGACTGCCTTAGCATTTGCTCGTGTAACTGCAGATGCCCGGGTCGCAACTCCTCGACGATGGACATATCGTTTATTGCGACAAGCATGTCGCCCGACTCGTCCAAAACGCTGACATAGGTCGATGTGGGCGAGCTGTCCAGCCGGAGCATGTAGCCCATATCAATACCCGCCGTCTGACCCTGCTTCAGCAACAGGTTGCCATGGTGGTCGTTGCCGACCGCGGCGATCAGTCGGCAATCGACACCGAGTCGCGCGAGATTTTCGGCAATATTACGGGCGACCCCACCTGGCGACGAGTCGACCTTGCCAGGGTTCGAGTCCTGCATACGAAGCTTGCCTGCTGGTTTGCCGCAAATATCCATGTTCGCGCCGCCGATGATCACGGCGAATGGCGCATCGTTGACGACGTAGCCGCGCCCCTTGATTACGCCCTTGGCAACCAGCCGCATGATATGCCCGGCCACGGCCGAGCGGCTGATGCCGAGCCTTGTCGCGATGTCGACTTGCGAGATCAATGGATTCTCGCGTACCAGGGCCAGGATTTGCTGTTCACGTTCGGTCATGATTGAACTTTCGTTTGATTTCTAAACAGTTGTTTGACACATTACATCGCAACATCCGGCAGGATCAATACCCGGTGGCAGGTCATTTGGCCTTCCTGACGACAAACATCGAATCAAAATGGTTGCCTTTGCTTGGCCGCCCGAACAATCCGGAGGCAGGACGTGGAACGCGACAAGAGAACCAGGCTTAGTTTCGACAGCAGGGCGGTCTATTACCCCCCGGACACCGGTACCAACTCGATCGGCGCACCGCTGATCATATCGTCCAGTTTTCAATACGACGCCGATATCTACCAGCAGGTTGTCGATGGCGAGCGCAAGTCCGTCAATATTTACGGTCGTTGCGGAAATCCGACGGAATACCAGTTCGAAGAACAAATGATGATGATTGAGGGGGCTGATGCCTGCCTCGCGACTGCTTCCGGCATGGCCGCAATCTCGGTCGCGCTGCTCGGTCTTTTGAAAAGCGGTGATCACGTCGTTTGTGACTGGACGACGTACAGCTCGACGCATGAAATGCTGGATCATCGATATACCGATTACAATATCGAAACTACTTTCGTTGATACGGCGGATGCCGAGGCCGTTCGTGCGGCAATTCGGCCGAACACCAAGGTCATCTATCTCGAAACGATTGCAAACCCGACCATGAAAGTCGCGGCAATTCCGCCGCTTGTCGAAATGGCACATGAACACGGCATCATTGTTATCTGCGACAACACGTTTGCGAGTCCATATGTTTGCAGACCGCTGGAATGGGGTGTGGATATCGTTGTCGAAAGTGCAACGAAGTTCATTGGGGGTCATAGCGACGCCATCGGTGGTGCAATTTGCATGAAGTCCGCGTTGTTACCCGCCGATTTCATGGAGCAGATTCGCTGGAGCACCATGGTGAAGCTGGGTTCGCCTTTGGCACCGTTTAACGCGTGGTTGCTGCTGCGTGGCATACAGACGCTCGGCGTTCGGCTGGCGCGCCAGTGCCAGACGGCGGTTAAACTGGCGCGGCATTTTGAATCACATCCCAAGGTGAGGCGGGTGTGGTATCCCGGTCTGGAATCGCACCCGCAACACGATGTGGCGAAAATTCAGATGCCTGAGTTCGGCGGCATGCTGACTTTTGAGGTGGACGCTGCCGACGCTGCGCTCACCGTGCTGACAAATCTCGAACTTTGTTGCTTTGCGGCGAGTCTCGGTGGCGTGCGGACGACCACCCAGATACCCGCGTCAATGGCCTTTCTCGACGTGCCGGAAGAACAACGGCGTGCGATGAATATCGCGGACGGGATGATTCGTGTCTCGTCGGGTCTGGAGGACGCAGATGACCTGATCGCTGATTTCGATGCTGCGCTCGCTCTGATCTGACCGAAGCTGACTGACGAGAACATTCAATCGTGCAACTGAAGCGGACCTTAAGTTTCTGGGATGTGTTTGCCATTGCGCTGGGCCAGGTAATCGGCTCTGGGATCATGGTATTGATCGGCATCGGCATCGAATTCACCGCGTATGCGATCCCGTTCGCGTTCGTACTTTCGGCCTGCCTTTCGCTGATCAAACAATTGCCAGTCGCTTTCATGGGTTCCGCCATGCCTGCCACCGGCGGTCTGTACGTTTATTGCAAGCGCATTCTCGGCCCGAAAATCGGCTTCTTTTACCTGGCGATTCTACTGGTCACGCATATCCTGATTTCCCTTTTTGCACTCGGATTCGCGCAGTACGCGGTTGCGCTTGTTCCTGATCTGGATATCCGTGCAATCGCGCTCGCTATTCTCGTGCTTTTCTACCTGGTCAACCTGGTTGGCGTTAAACAGGCGGCGGCAGTACAGAAAGTCATGATCGTTCTGTTGCTTCTTGGCCTTTCATCATTGATCTTTTTCGGCATCCTGGAAGTTGACTACTCAAATTTCGCTAGTCAGGAAAAGCTGTTCCCCAACGGCTGGTACGGATTTGGCCTGGCCTGCGTTGTGCTGTCTTTTTCAACCGGCGGTGCTCAATACATTTCCGAGTTGGGCGGCGAGATGAAGAATCCGCACCATGACTTGCCGCGTGCCATTATCTACAGCACGTTGCTTGCTGCAGTATTTTTCGCGCTGGTAGCGATAGTCGCCGTCGGCATCCTGCCGATCGAACAGACAGCAGGAAAACCATTGTCGGAAGTGGCGAAGGCCATTCTTCCGGCCCCCGTCTATGTCGCATTCATTGTCGGAGCAGGGCTATTCGCGCTGGCGACCAGTATTAATTCGACATTTTCGTGGGCGACGAAGTCGGTCTTGATCGCTTGCGAGGACGGCTGGCTGCCAAAAGGTATCGCGGTCGTCAACAAAAGGTTCAATACGCCGCATATTCTCCTGACTTTCCTGTTGCTTTTCGGCGCCATTCCGATCATTGCCGGAAAGGATCTTCGCTACATCATCATGCTGGGAGGCGGCCTGGTATTCATCTACGACCTCATTCCGCTGGTCGCCGCATTCAGTTTCGCCAAACGACTGCCGGACGCGTTTGCGGAGGCACGGATGAATATGTCTGAAGGCTTGCTTAAGAAGATCAGCGTGGTCGGCATTTGCGTCCTACTGGTGCAAGGTTCGTTGTCATTCTCGGACATTGATGGAACTGGCTGGACGCTTGTCGCGATCTACATCGCACTCGTTCTGATCTATATCCGGATTCGGTCCGGATACCGGCAGTCAGCCAATTTTGATGCCGCTGATCGCGCCTAATTCAGTGACTCGAAGGCGCGGGAAAACGCCGCGGCCACCGGCGCAATCTGTTCCGCGTTGAAATCGAAATGCGTGACGAGGCGAAGTGTGTCTCGGGCGCCAGATACCATCACACCTTCGGATTTCATTTTTTGCATCAGGGCCTGTCGAGATCCCGTTTTTACTCGCGCGAATACCATGTTTGTCTGCACGGCGTTCTGGTCAATCTCAAGCCCGGGAAAGTCGCCCAGCGCCTTTGCTAACAGTTGCGCGTTGTCGTGATCCTTCTGCAAATACCGGACCTGCTCCGTGATCGACAGGATTCCGGCCGCTGCCAGTACACCCGCCTGACGCATGCCGCCACCCAGCATTTTTCGCCATCGTCGGGCTTTGCCGATGATCTCGCCGGTTCCACAGAGTACCGAGCCAACAGGCGCACAAAGTCCTTTTGACAGGCACACGGAAACGGAATCGAAGTGACGGCTGATGTTCGTGACCGGCACGCCAAGCTTCACGCTTGCGTTAAATATGCGGGCCCCGTCGAGATGTAATCCGAGACCGTGCTTGTCCGCGAACTCGCGTGCCTGGACGAGATAGCTTAGCGGCAACACTTTTCCTCCCTGCGTGTTTTCAAGACACAGCAGTCTTGTCCTGGCGTAGTGCGGATCATCGGGCTTGATCGCAGCGGCAACCATTGCCAGGTCAAGACTGCCGTCCGGCATGAAGTCGAGTGGCTGCGGCTGAATACTGCCGAAAACTGCCGCGCCTCCGCCTTCATACATGTAGGTGTGTGCGGTCTGCCCGACGATGTATTCGTCGCCCCGTTCGCAGTGGCTTAAGAGTGCACAGAGATTGGATTGCGTGCCGCTCGGCAGGAAAAGTGCAGCTTCAGTGCCCAGTGTTTCGGCAGCGATTGTCTGCAGCCGAATCACGGTCGGGTCTTCTCCGTACACATCGTCGCCGACCTCGGCCTCGGACATGGCTTTGCGCATCGCCGTAGTGGGGCGGGTGACAGTATCACTTCTCAAATCGATCAATTCAGCTCCTTCAAATGGCAATCTTCAGTTCAATCAACAACGAAGAGCGGTGATCCGTGTTCTGACATGAACGGCATCACCGGAGTTCGGGACAGTCACGGGATCCAAACCGGCAACCGTGATGGCGCCGCCAGCACGCGCAGCCGGTCAATTCGATTACAACAATTGTAATCGCGATGCGGTTCCAGGCGATCCGATCGTCGGGCTATGGCGTAATCTTCATTGGTTGCATGGTCTTGTAGGTCAACGAGCGCCACACCCACTCCAGCGGGCCGAAGCGATACCGTTCAAGCCACCATCGCGAAAAGAACAGCTGGAAAACAATAATCGCGATGACAATTAACATTTGCGGTGCACGCGACACCTGGCCGTAAAATCCACCGGCATAACCATAGAAAATCGTCGTCAATATGATCGAATGCATGATGTAGTTAGTCAGTGCCATTCTTCCCATCGGTGCGAAGTGATCCAGACGCTTCGACCATGCAGGCGAACTGAGCAATAGCACTACTGAGCCAAGATAGCCTGCGGCGAGAACGTATTGGCCGAAAAAGAACAACATGCCACCTGCGGTCTGCAGAATTCTCGACACGTCAGCCACCGGGTGTTGCATGACGGACAAGCCGCCGACAGTGAAAAACATTCCGAAAGTCATGCCGATCAGAGCCATCGGTTTGAAAATGTGGCGATTGTCCTGGTGATTCCGGAGCGTGCCGCTGGCAATAAGCCAGTAACCCAGCAGGAAAATCGGCAGCAACATGACCAGCGTAAAGAACGGGGTTACTGTTAATGCGGTGCCAACATGACGAAAACGTACTTTCGTTGCCTCCCAGTAAGTACCGTGAGAGAACGTGTCAACTTCCTCTTTCTCGCGTGCGAGCCGCTTCCGCCGGTTTTCTACTCGCCGATTGATTGTTTCCTCGGTCTCCTCTGCTTCGGTCAGTTCCCTGTCTTGGTCCTCTGGCTCAGATTCTGTATCGGTCGCACTATCTGCGGCGGCGGGCTGATCGGATTCTTCTGTTTCGTCGGCGGACCAGGGAGGAAGAGCCTTCGTCCGGGAGTCGATCTCCGAATCGACATATTGGTCCTTTTGCCAGTCCTCCGTCAGATCGACGTTGTCAAAACGAACGCCAAAGCCGAGCGCCATAATGGTGCCAACCACAAACGGTACGGTTAACCACACGAGTGCGATTCTGAGAAATGATTCCGGATTGTCGAATTTCTTCAGGCGCTTCGTCTGGAAAAGATAGATCCAGCCAAGGAATAACAATCCGGCAAAAGCATAATCGTGCAGAATGTCGCCGCCCCATAAAAAGATCATATGTAAAAGGCCAATAATGAACAGCACAACCATTCGACGAGTGAACCACGCACCAAAAGGCTTGCCGATTTCCCTGGCGCGGATCAGCATGACGGCGAATCCCATGCCGAACAGCAGCGCGAATAGTTTGTAAAACTAGCCTTCAACGAAACAGCGAACGAGCCAACCAGCCGCGTGATCCAGCCCTGTAAGAGTGGTATCGAATCTGCCGATCTGCTCGATGCTTCGGCCAAACCACTCGATATTCATCAGCAGTATTCCGGCAAGAGCCAGCCCCCTGATGACGTCCATAGCGTCAATGCGCCTGGCGGCCGTGATCGGTGCCAGTTGAGGAGTGGCCAATGAGGACGAAAGCTCGCCAGTCGATGTGTCGTTCGTGTATTCACTCATCTGCTTTTCTCGAGTTTAATGTCCGATAAGTGGAGCTTACTAGAATGCCGTCGGCGGTACCTTGTTGCTGCTTGAACGGGTAGGCTTGGGTGCCAATGCTACATGTCATTTCCAGATTCTTTGTACGTCTCGCCGAGCGATGGATGCCGGATCCGCTCGTCATCGCCATATTCCTGACGATTGTTACGTTTTTAGCTGCGCTCATTTTTACGGACTTTGGTCCCGGCCAGGCAGTGGATGCCTGGGGTGAGGGCTATTGGGGCCTGCTTCGATTTACCGCACAGATGATTTTGATTCTGGCGCTTGGTCACGTCGTCGCGCATACGCGTGGCGTCCACCGCATCCTGGTCGCGATCTTCAGTCGGGTGCATTCGGCGCGTGCTGCCTACGTCAGTCTCACGACGTTCGCGGGGATAGCGGCGTTGTTTTCCTGGGGACTCGGACTCGTCGTCCCGGCAGTGCTGGCCCGCATCGTTGCCAACAACTGTCGCGAGCGCGGTATTCGTGTGCATTACCCGCTGCTGATCGCGTGCGGCTACTGTGGGACGGTGGTGAGTATGCAGGGTCTTTCTGCCTCAATTCCGCTACTGATGAATACACCCGGCCACTTTCTCGAAGAATCAATCGGGCTCATCGGCCTCGACCAGACAATTTTTTCGGTGTGGAGCATGTCGATCGTTGCCGCAATCCTGATCGTGCTGCCGCAGGTAATGTGCCGTTTGGCCCCGGACCCGGCAGACATCGTGGAATTCTCCGAACCGGAATCAGAAGGGGCCCGCAATTCGGGAGTCTCTGCAGAAGAGCCAAAGACGCCATCGGAGAAACTCGAAAACGCGCGTTGGGTAACTTTGTTGCTGGCGTTTCTCGGCGGGCTCTACGTCGCCCGTTACTTTGTGGCGGGCGGTGAATTGCAGCTCGACAGTATCAATATGATCTTTGTCGTGCTTGGGTTGGCATTTACGGATTCTCCTCGCCACTACATCCTGTTGTTGAGCAACGCGGCGAAAATCGCGGGACCGTTCCTGATTCAGTACCCGCTTTATGCCGCCTTAATGGGATTGATGGCCGCATCCGGGCTCGGTGCGCTTTTTGTCGACGGATTCGTCTCGATCGCCAGTGCCGGAACCCTTTCGATCTGGACATTTTTCAGCGCCGCGATCCTCAATTTGTTCATTCCGTCTGCCGGCGGCCAATGGGCTGTACAGGGGCCCATTGTTGTCGATGCAGCGATGCAACTCGGTGCCGACATTCCACGGATTGCCATGGCCGTGACGATCGGAGAAGTCTGGACAAATGCTATTCAACCGCTATACGCAGTGCCCGTACTCGCAATAGCGGGCCTGCACATTCGTCACATCATGGGATATTGCGTGATCGCGCTGTTAACCGTCTCAGTTATCGACCTCACCGCGCTGATATTTTTCTGACGAACGACGCTGGAGATCGTACGATTTTTCAAGCAGGATTAAGAACGGAGACGAGCAGGTCGGAACATCGAGCGTGGGAATCATGATGTCGAATCGAATCAAATTACGAACATTTGCAGCTGCTGCAATCGTATTTTTTCTCTGTGGTTGCTCCATGACCGTCGAGCGTGATGATCTCCTAATTGACAGCGGCCTGCCGCTGACGGAAAACATGCGCGCCTATGACGTTGACCGCTATACGCTCAGACATGAAATCCTGATTCCGCGCAAGTCGATTGCCGGGTCGGCAACGATCACCTTCGATGTCCTCGCCAGCATGGATGTGCTGGAACTGAATTTTGACGGCAACTTTGACATTGAACGTGTTGAAAGTGGCGGCCGGACTCTCGCGTACGACCGGAGCAAGTCGAAAATTTTCATTAAACTCGGGGAAACATTGTCGCCAGGTGCATCTGCAAGTGTGACTGTGTTCTACGAAGGAACACCCATTGAAGCGGAGAGACCACCGTGGGAAGGTGGCTTCACGTGGGAGCGAACGCCGTCCGGCAAGCCGTGGATTGCTACATCATTCCAGGGGCAGGGCTGCGACATCTGGTGGCCCTGCAAGGATCACCCCAGCGACGAACCCGATGGCGTCGATTTATATATAACCGTGCCGGGCGGTCTGACTGTCGCGTCCAACGGTGTCCTGATTGGCGTAGTCGATGAGACTGAGGGACGGAAGACCTTTCATTGGCAGACGAATGTGCCGACCAACATCTATGGAGTCGCGCTCAATATTGCACCGTATGTCCAGATTGAAAGCGAGTATGAATCAGTTAACGGGACGGTCATACCCATTGTGTTCTACGCGATTGAAGATCATGCGGACCAGGCGAAAAATCTATTCGATAACGATGTGCACCGAATGATTGAATTTTTCGAACGTGTGATCGGTCCGTATCCGTGGGGCCAGGAGAAGGTCGGTTTTGCCGAAACGCCGCATCTCGGCATGGAACACCAGACGATCAATGCATACGGTAACGAATTCAAACGTGATGACTACGGGTTTGACTGGCTGTTGCATCATGAATTTTCGCACGAGTGGTTTGGCAATCTTCTCTCGTCGTCCAATTATGCGGATCTCTGGCTTCATGAGGGCACCGGCGCCTACATGCAGACGATTTATACAGAGGAGTTCATGGGAGGCGCCGCAGCGCACCATCGGATGTACAAGTCTTACCTGGCGATCAATACGTGTTTGCCCGTCGCGCCACGTGGCGAATTCTCCGACGACCAGATGCACGAGAAAGGAACCGGTTCCGCCGTCAACATTTACACGAAGGGCGCCTGGGTGCTACACAGCCTGAGGTATCTGCTCGGCGATGACGACTTCTGGGATGCTGTACGTGTGCTCGTATACGACACAGATGAACCTGAAGAGCTGCAATCGCCGATTGTGGCGCGTCACCGAACAACTGACGACTTTCTCCGAATCGCCAGTGAGATTGCGGACAGTAAGCTCGACTGGTTTTTTGAGGTTTATGTGCGGGGCGGTGAGTTGCCGGAACTTGTCAGCGAGCAGGTCGGTCCGGACGTCGTACTGCGGTGGAATACAGCTGGCAATTTGCCATTCGACATGCCGGTGCCGGTTCGTGCGAAAAACTCGATTGAACGCGTGGAGTTTGTCAATAATAAGTCGCGTCTAGCGGATATCCGGCTGGTGGACGTCCTGATCGACCCGAATATGCGAATTCTGCGTAAACTGCCGTCACTGCCATCCTGCGAGGAACAGCGGGTCGAATCAGAGGGATAGTAACTTATCTGTTTAAGGTCACCGCCTTGATAACTGAGGATTGCAAATCATGAGTCTCGAAACCTGGGAGCTCTTAAGTTACATGGTAACCGTCCTCGGCCTACCGGCTGCCATCGCGGTATTCATTTTCGAGAAACGTAAAGAGCGCGTGGCTGAAGAAGAAGAGGTCTATGAGGCGCTCGCCGGCAATTACCATGATTTTTTGCGGTTGGCACTCGACAACCCGGATCTCAGGTTGATGTCGAAGGACCATACCGACGATCTGACCGTGGAACAACAGGAGCGCATGCAGGCGATCTTCGGCCTGTTGATCGCGCTTTTCGAACGCGCGTATCTGCTGTTGTTTGAGCCGAATCTGTCCGGCAAGGACGCGCGACGCTGGCAATCATGGGACGACTTCATGCGTGAATGGTGCGAGCGTGACGATTTTCGCGAAACGATGCCATCGCTGCTAATCGGCGAAGACCCTGAGTTTGCGGCACACCTGAGTAAGCTGGCCAGAGAGGCGGAATGTCAGGGACATTGACCGTAACGGGCCCGGGGTCGGCGGTGCAGTTAGCGGAGCGTTGACGCGGCGTAATTACTTTCATTTCCTCGCTGTTCGAAAACTACGCGAGACATCGAAAAAGCCTTGCCGCCGTTCAAACTTCCCTGCAAGTCGCAATTTGCTTTGAGCTTCGCAACTCTGCGAGCTCAAGATATCGTCGGACAGGCCGACATTGTGTCTGATAATCCTTTTCACTGAGGTGGGCAAATAATGTCACAAGCGGCACCGCGCCACCTTTCAACGTTGGAAAAGGCGATCGAAATTAATTTGAATTCGGGTCGCTACGGAACATTCGCAGAAATCGGCGCCGGTCAGGAGGTTGTACGTTGGTTTTTCCAGGCTGGAGGAGCGGCCGGTACCATTTCCAAAAGTATTTCGGCGTACGACATGCAGGTCAGCGATGCCATTTACGGTAACTGCGATCGATACGTGAGTCGGCGGCGTCTCGAGGCAATGCTGCAATATGAACAGGACCTTACCCGGAATCGATTATCAGAAGTCCGAGGGTCTTCGTCGAGTTTCTTCAGCTTTGCGGACACGGTGTCCGCTCGCAATTACGCCGGAACCAACGAATGTCATGCATGGATGGGTATTCGGTTTCAGTCCACCCCGCTGGCAGACGACAGCATGATTATTATTCATGTTCGCATGTTGGACGATAGTAACGCGGCGCAGCAGGAAGCATTGGGCGTGATTGGCGTTAATCTGATTTATGGCGCGTATGAGAGACACCAACATCCTGAAATATTGATTGCATCTCTCGTTGATGGTCTGTCTCCCAATCGCGTTGAAATTGATATGGTGGACTTCAGCGGTGAAGCATTTGGCCGCGTCGACAATAGAGTGATGAGCCTTCACCTGGTTCAGCTTGGTCTAACCGGAGCCGCTATGTTTTCAGCAAGTGGCGACGTGCTGCAGCCTTCCGAGATCTTGCGAAAAAGACCTTTGTTGCTGCAACGTGGTCGTTTTCGCCCGGTAACGCACGTCAATATCGATATTCTTCAATGTGCGCGCGAAAAATTCGAACAGATATGCGGTAGTGACGTTGGCGAAATACTGCCGATCATGGAAATGTCGTTGCACAACCTGATGGAGGAGGGCAGCGTCTGTCTCGAAGACTTTGTAAGTCGAGCGGAAGTGGCATCGTCAACGGGATGTACGGTAATGATTTCGGATTTTCGTGAGTATCATCGCCTGACTGCATACCTGTCCCGATACACGAAACAACCAATCGGGTTGGCGATGGGCCTCGCGACGCTTCGCAGCCTTTTCGAGGAAAAGTACTATACGGACCTGGATGGCGGCATTTTGGAAAGCTTCGGCCGGCTCTTCAAAGAGCAGGTAAAACTACTGATCTACCCTCTGAAGAACGAAAAAAATGGCGAGATTGAAAGCGTCAATGATGTGGTCCTGGAAAATTCGCTGCAGCATCTGTATGGATATCTTCTCGATCGTCAATTTATTGTTCCGCTCGAGAATGTACGCATTGAACATCTCGGCATTCATTCACCTGGTGTTCTCAATCTGATCGAGAACGGTAGCGACGAATGGACGGACATGGTGCCGGCCTCTGTGGCGTCAATTATTATTGAGAGAAAGCTTTTCGGTTATTGCAACCGGCGAAAGAGTATCTCATCGGGATAGAGCGGTTAAAATGCGACTCGTAATTCGTGTTAAAATTTCGACACGTAAATATGAACGGGGGCGAGAAGCGTGAAATTTTCTTCGATAACGCGTCGTTCAGTACTAAAGAGCATGGCGCTCGCCAGCGCAGCCACCTTGTCGACATCGCTAACAGGTTGTGCGGTGTCGAAAGCCACAGACGTTCCGGTCTGGCTGGGCATGAACCAGAAGGATCTGGATGACGCGTACTCGCAATTCATCTATGCACCGAATATTGGCCAGGTGATCGATCGATGGGCGACAAACAGCGCGTTGGCGCGCAGTCGCCTCGGTAGTCCATTGAGATTTACGTACGGTTCCGGGTCAGTTGAAGCGCTGGATGTATTTCCGACGGCGGTGCCCAATGCGCCGATTAATATTTTTATTCACGGTGGTGCGTGGCAGCAGGGAACAGCAGAGAGTTATGCGTTCCCGGCAGAGGTGTTCGTTAATGCCGGTGCGCACTATGTCGTACCGGATTTCAGCTGGATCCAGGACGTTGGTGACAGCCTGTATCCGATTGCCGATCAAATACGCCGGGCAATTGCATGGGTGTACCAGAATGCGGAGCAATTCGGCGGCGACGCGGATCGGATCTATCTGTCGGGCCATTCCTCCGGTGGGCACCTCGCCGGCGTCATGCTGACGACGGACTGGGAGAAGGAAGCCGGTCTACCGGCCGATGTTCTCAAGGGCGGGCTTTGCTGCAGTGGCATGTTTGATCTAAAGCCCGTGCGACTGTCTTCCCGCGGCGAGTACGTTAAATTCACGGACGAGATGGAGGATGCCTTCAGCCCGATTCGCCATTTAGACAATCTTCAGGCGCCTCTGATCGTGGCTTACGGTAGTTACGAAACGCCGGAATTCAAACGCCAGTCGCGCGACTTCGCCAAAGCAGTGGCGGATGCCGGTAAGGAAGTCCAATTGATAATGGCCGAGAACTACAACCATTTCGAGATCATCGAAACGCTCGCCAATCCTTTTGGAATTCTGGGCCGCGCGGCTCTTGGGCAGATGAATATCGCAAACTAGCGAGTGAGCGCCTGCGCGCCACTCGGACTGAAATGGATGGCGAGCACCGATCCGATCGCGATCCGGCTAATCAGTATCTTTGCCTTTTGAATCAGGGGCACCGCACGCTTGTCCACATTCATTTGCCAGGGACCATGACTGCTGCAGTCACGGCCCCTGACTTCTAAATTACTGTGCGGAGGGAATGAGGCGTGGAACAAACTTCGTCATACCCTGAACCGGACCAACCTCACCTGCATAAACTACGCCGTTACGGTCTGCCGTTACGCCTTCACCCATAGATCCCGTACCGCCCATTCCTGAGGGACGTTCAGAAACGTGCTCCGGGACAAAATACATCACCTGTCCGTTTCGGGCGCTGCCGACACGCAGCCCCTTTCTCCAACCGCCGGGGTTGTAGTTAGGATCCGATTCAGAATCGATGGCATACAACATGTCGTTGGAGCGATCGATGAACAGACCACTGATGCGGCTGAACTGATACCAGGTATCAAGATGCTCGCCATCCTGTGTAAATATCTGAATACGATTGTTACCACGATCGGCGACGAACAAGCGGCCTGTCGAATCGAATGACAAAGAATGAGGAGAGCGAAACTGGCCGTCTTCGAGACCCCATTCGCCGAACGTCTTAATGAAAGTGCCATCGGGCGAGAAAATCGAGATACGGCTCTTGGAATCGGGTCCCGGTTCGTCCTGGAATTGTGCGCCATGTGTTTCAGCGACGTAAATGTTGCCATTGGGCGCGACGGCGACATCATTAGGCTGCGTAAAACGAGCGGGAGGGTCTCCCATCTCACCCGGCGTTCCGAGTGTCATCAGGAGCTTGCCCGCCGGACTGAATTTCAGAACGGCGCTGCCATGCTTGGCCGCCGCAGGATTTTGTTTCAGCTCTTCTTCGTTAGCCAGACGCGCATCAGCCACCCAGACGTTTCCCTGGCTGTCCACATCGATTCCGTGCGGCCAGATAATCTGGCCACTGCCAAAAGATGCTACAACCCGGCCGTTGGGGTCCAGTTTAACCATAGGATCAACATTCGACGTCGCACAGGAATTCGTCCCGCAGCGGTCACCCGCCCAAATGTGGATACCATCGATGTCGACATGAACGGCACTCACCGAACCCCACGTTCTGCCATCCGGCAACGTGCCGAAATTGCGCTGGGTTTCGTAGGGATTCGGCAAATGATTGACTGGCTGTTGTCCGGCATGCGCCGCAGGCTGAATTGCACCCCGTGGTGCCTGTGCCAACGCGTTTGCAGAAAGCAGTGATAGCGCTATTGCCACGAGGCCAGTGCTGAGGAATAAATGGAACGGTGGTTTGATGCCATTGTTATCGGTCTTGTTCATCATTTGCCTCTTGGATCAGTTCGATCAACATTTTCGGTCCTTCACGTGGACCACATTTTTTATCCAAGGGATCGTCATTCTTCGTAACTGGAGGCTTCAGATTCTGTAGATCCAACTGTTACTGTGACGATCCCAGGTGTTCCAGCGTCAGGCCGCGGGCGGTTCCTTCGCTAAATCCCCGCCAGACCGCGTGCGCATTCGCATTTTGCGACTCTTCTGCAGAAGAAACGCCTTCTTCCGAGTTTGGTCTGAGCTCAAGAAACTTAAGGCTAGCTGCGTTTCCCTTCAAATAATAGTCAAAAAACGCCGTAGCGAAATGATCCATGATGTTATTCATGCGAACGTTATCCCAAACCGGATCCGTGTAGTGCGACGAGCCAGTCGGGTCTTCGCTGTTTTGCAGTTCAACCGGCAGTGGTATGGGCGCGCCGGCGTTGTGGCCAGCATGAATGTACGTCAGCAGGTAGCGGTCGCTTTGTGTTGCGTTTTCGAAAATGGCGCGCGTGCCGTTTTCGTAACCTGCGGTCTCGTCATCGCTGCCGGACAGATAGAAGGTCGGCACCTCGATACCCTTGAGGTCAACCCGATTCCAGACGCCACGTGCCATCCCCCAGGGAGCAACAGCGAAGCCTGCCTTTATTCTTGAGTCGAGCCTCTTTCGGAAGTCAGGGTTGGATGCGGCATGGCGATATGCCAGTCCATTTGGCGGCGCAACGTCGTTCGCGGCGAGTTCGTCGCTGTGGCCACCACCAAGGTTAATGACCAAGCCATATCCGCCCATCGAATAGCCGACGATACCGGTGTGATCGGTGTCCACCATTCCGCCAAGGAAACTGTTCGCGTTAGCCGACAGAATGGCCATCTGATCGAGAACAAACAACTGGTCCAGCGGCCGATTGTAAAGTGTGCTCGCGAACGCCTTCTGATCTTCGTAGGTGCTGTCGCGATGATCGATGGAAACCACCACGTAACCTTTGCTGGCCAGGTTCTCACCAAGGTGACTCATGAGATAGCGATTGCCTGGATAACCGTGGGACAGGATGACGAGCGGCATCGATCCCGCACCGGTTGACACGGCGGCATCTCTGACTGCCCTGCCATGCAGTGTCGCGGTAACGGACAGGTTTCGTGTGGTGGTAACGTATTCAGTGCCGGGCCGCTGATCTGCGGCAAGCAGGGCGGGGTACCATACCTCGACGGTCAGGCTACGCTCATAAAACGCCGTCTCGCCATCGTCGGTCGTATTCAGGACGTCAGCGCGATGCGGATCGACCAGCACGAGCGTACGCACGCCGATATCAAACTTGCCAAAGTGTGCGAGCAGAGGCGCATCGTGTCGAACAATATCGATGCGATTATCCTGGGCAAGCGCGCCGACTGAAACGCAGGCTGCCAGCAGGCCGAGAAGTGAAACTACTATTCTTGTCAAAGCGGTAATGGCAGTGTCTCTATTCCGGATTCGTCCGCGCGCGCCCATGGGCGGCTATCTTAACATCAGGCCGTAACGGTCACGACCCCGAGGCGCCGTGACGTTATTCCACGCGGCGCAGCAGTGGCAGGGTACCCAGCCGATCGCCAAGATCCATGGGCTGACCGTCGGCGTTTGTAAGTGCCCGGGGCGGATCGGATTTTTGTGTAAGCAGCGAAACGACGATCGCTACAACAAGTGATGTCCAGAAGCCGACAAAGCTGGCTGGAATCCCCGGAAAAAGCTACCTGACCAGTGCGAATGCCTTAAACCCGGCACCGATACCCGAGAAGCCGCCTGTACTGGTGAGTTTCTTCCGCCAGATGCAAAGAATGTATGGCGCGGTCATGCCGGCGAATCCGATTGAAACCGCGTTTGCGATCGCGGATATGACTGAGTTGGTGCTGAATGCCTGGTACAGCGCGATCAGGGCGATCGCCGGTACAATGCCCGACACGGGTCTCAAGCATGCCTTCATTGACAAATATGCCGCTACGCTGGCGGCTGATGAGGTAACCATCCGTGATCAACTGCTGGTAAGCGGCGACCACCGTGTTCCTCGCGACATCCAGCTGGCGCGACAATTTGCGGCTGGAAGGCAATTTCATGCCCGGTGGAAACGCCCCGCTGAGAATGCCCTCGACCAACTTTTGCCGAATCTGGGTATGCAGGTTCATGGCAAGACCCGGGTCAAGGTAGATGATCGCGTCGTGCACCCAGATACTCCATATCTAACAATTGAGCTTTACATCGTAATTCGTTGATAAAACAATAGAAAAATGTACGAGCAGAACGTTCCTGCAGGCTGCCGGCCGCCATCGGCGGTCGCGGATCCGGCAAACGTTCGTGCGGGCATCTTAGGCTGATACCGGGGGCATATCGAGACCGGCCGCTTGCCCGCAAAGCAGAAGAGTCATTCGCCGCAGCCACTTCAGACAGTATTCTAAATGCGAATGATTGCTATTTGCGTTAACCTCGACTAGTATTCCGACCGTCTCTGGAAAATCTAAGGAAGTCAGACGTCATGGGTTTTGGTCATACCGCGGCAACGCTCACCGCCATGGTGTTCCTGGCAACAACGAGTGCTGCACAAGACGCGCCCGGGAGCATCGAGGATCTGTGGGAAATCATTCAGCGTCAGCAGGCTGAAATAGACTCGCTGCGGGCTGAGGTCCGTGCGGCTCGCATGGATATCGAAAAGACCAGTGACCAGGTAGCGGTGACAGATGCCCGGGTCGAGGCGACCGGGGAGTACGTGGAATCGCTGGCCACTGTACAGGCGAACTCTGGTGGAACGTCGGTCGGCGGCTACGGCGAGCTGCATTACAACAACATTGATGCCGACAACGGCGACACCGATGAGATTGATTTTCATCGGTTCGTGCTGCTTTTCGGCCACGAATTCAATGACCGGGTGCGGTTCTTTTCGGAACTGGAACTCGAGCATTCGCTGACGGGTGGCGGCGGGCCGGGCGAAGTGGAACTTGAACAGGCATATGTCGATTTCGGTATCACCGAAAACGTATCGGCGCGTGCCGGACTGTTCCTTTTACCGCTTGGCCTCATCAACGAGACGCACGAACCGACCACCTTCTACGGCGTAGAGCGAAACGATGTCGAGAACATCATTTTGCCATCGACGTGGTGGGAAGCTGGCGCCGCCGTGAATGGCCACTTCGAGAACGGTCTGAGCTGGGACGTTGCGCTGCATTCCGGCCTCGCGATGGAAACGACCGGCGGCAGTGCGTTTCGTGTTCGAAGCGGCCGACAGAAAGTGGCGGAAGCATCGGCGAGCGACCCTGCACTGACGGCCCGGCTGAGATACACGGGCGTCCCGGGTCTTGAGCTTGCCGCCAGTTACCAGTACCAGTCCGACCCGAGCCAGGTTGCCGGAGACGGGCTGGACAAAGGTCAGTTGTTCACGGCGCATGCTGATTTTCGGCGCGGCGACTTCGGCTTGCGGGCACTCTACGGTACCTGGAATTTCGATGGAGTTGCCGTGGAAGCAGCTGACGCTGACGACCAGGACGGTTGGTACGTTGAACCCAGTTATCGGTTGTCCGAAAAATGGGGATTTTACGGGCGCTACGAGGATTTGAATGGCGCACGCAGTCAGGACAAATTCACCCAGGATGAAATAGGCGTGAATTTCTGGCCGGTCGATGGCGTAGTTTTGAAAATGGACTACCGCAGACGCGACTACACGCCGGCTATTCCAGGCGGAAGCGACTTCAATGCGATTGACCTCGGCTTCGGCTACGCGTTCTGAGTGGGGTCGCATGGACGTGTTTCGCATTCTCGTATTGTGTTTGGCGATGTCGACAGACACTGCGATCGCAGAACCAAATGAACGGGCAGGGCGTTACATGGAAGTCGACGCGTACCTCGCCAACTCATTTGCCGAAATGGATCCGCAGGCGAACACCTTGTGGGTAGTTGGTGAACTTCGCGACTCTGTCGAGCGTGCGCTCGGACATCGGCTTGCGGCGCTGCGCGTTCGCTACTGGCGCGACGATGATACCAGCGTCTGGATACTTGACGAGATTGGCAAGGAACTGCCAATCACGATCGGCGTCACGGTGCGTGAAGGAAAAATTTCCAATGTGCGTGTACTGGAATTTCGCGAGAGTCGCGGCTGGGAAGTGCGGTACCCGTTCTTCACTGATCAATTCTACGACGTCAAACTGGACTCGAAGGGTCACCTCAACCGCAAAATAGATAAAATTACCGGCGCGACTCTTTCTGTCGCCGCTGTAACGCGCATCGCGAAAGTAGCGTTGATACTTGATGATTACACCAGAACCAAAGACTAGCGGCGTTCCCGAAAACGGGAGTTTGCTGCGGCGCTGTCACCGGTGGATCGGAATCACGGTTGCCGTTTTTGTTTTGTTGCTGTCATGTACAGGCATCGCACTCAATCACGGCGGCGATTGGAAGCTTGATGACCGTTACGTGGCGGCGCCCTGGTTGCTCGACGCCTATGGAGTACATGCGCCATCGGAATATGCCAGTTTTGTCGATCGCGAAAGCCGCGTGACGCTACTCGGGCAGCGTCTTTATCTGGGTGATCGCGAAATCGCAGAGAGTTTTGATGCACTCACGGGAATGACCTCGCTGATCACCCTTGTGCTGGTTACCTCCCGTGATCGGGCGTTCCTGTTCACGGCCGACGGTGAACTTGTCGAGGACATGGATTTGTCCACGCAGCTGCCAGGGCCGGTCGAACGTGTCGGCCGCGCGGGAGAGCGCGCTGTCGTCGTTAGCGGTGGTCTCACGTATCGGACAAATGCCGATATCACGGCATTCGAGCTGTGGGCGGATTCGACGACGACCGAAGTTGCCTGGTCGGCAGCGTCCGAGGGACCAGCGTCATTGTTGAAATCTCTTAAGACGCAATATCGCGGGCGCGGTTTGAGTATGGAACGCTTCATTGCCGATATCCACAGTGGCCGCGTTGTCAGCATTGCCGGCCCGTTCCTCATGGACGCCGTCGCGATCCTGCTGATTATCCTCAGCTTGTCAGGTCTTTTGATGTGGTTGCGACCGCGAAAAATTCGCTAGCCGCAATCAGGGGGCGCAGTGACCCTAACTGCCTGAGGTCACGATCACTATGTCGCTTACGTGTTCTCACCTTACGCCTTTGCGAGGAGCGCGTAGCAAGACGCGGCAATAGTTTCAGCTGCCAGGCCAATTCTCCACACCTTGCGCAATTCATTCTGGTAAATTGAGGCCAGTGACACGCAGATCGACCTCCAACAACAAGACCAACAAATAGGAGCGGATCCCATGACCGTATTCCCTGATCTACTGACCCGATTGTTCACACGTGCCTGCATAACGACGCTGCTGATTGGCGGCGCCGCAATCGGCCTGGCCCAGGAGGCACCGATCGTACAGCCAGGTGCGCCGGGTGAATCGGCTCGTGACCTTAGCGCCGAAGAGGCAATCGAGATTGCCAATACGAGCTACTCGCCCGACGACGCCCAGTTCATGCAGGACATGATTCCGCACCATAACCAGGCCGTCCAGATGGCTGCACTGGTTGCGGACCGTACTAACAGGCAGGAGTTACTCGACGCGGCAGGCCGTATCGATGCTTCCCAGGTCGATGAGATTGAATTCATGCAGGAGTGGCTGCGCTCCCGCGGCGAACCAGTGCCGGATCCGACAGCGCACGATGTGATGCACACATCCCACAAGATGGCAGGCATGGCCTCTCCGGCGCAAATGGCGGAGCTCGCCAAAACAGAAGGCGCGGACTTTGACCGGATGTTCCTCGAGTTGATGATTGCCCACCACGAGGGCGCGGTGAAAATGGTCGAACACCTCCTGGAACTGCCCGGGTCGGCCTACGACCCGGTGCTTTTTGAATTCACGACGGACGTGACAAACGATCAGACCGCGGAAATCGAGCGGATGAATGCGTTGCTGGTCAGCCTGTCCACCGATGCGCGCGCCGGACTGTCACCAGGATTCAACGATGCCGGTCAGGCGATCATGAACCTGCAGCTTGTCGCCGTATTGCCAAAGCCACCGGGGTTTTTCGATCCAGCCAACCCTGCCGGACTGCCACCTCTGCTTCCAAAGGAAGACTCGAACGAGTTGAACGACGCCGATAACGAAGGTCAGGACAACGACAAGAACGAGTGGAGCGAACGCTCGCCCCTGCTGAGCTTCTCGAACACCGACATGGCCTTTTCCGGTGACGTGATGGTGACCGGCAGTTACCACGGCTTCAATGTCTACCAGTTGCAGAATGACGGCGTGCCGAAGCTTTTCAGTTCCGTGGTTTGTCCGGGTGGGCAAGGCGATGTTTCCATCGTCGGAAATCTCCTGATCATGTCAGTGGAACAAACTCGCGGACGTGTCGACTGCGGCCTTGAGGGAATTAACGAAGATGTCAGTAATGTGCGATTCCGCGGTCTTCGCATTTTCGATATCAGTAACCTGTCGCGACCGATTCAGGTTGGCCAGGTTCAGACCTGCCGCGGCTCGCACACCCATTCGATCGTTTCTGGCCCCGATGCGGACGGCAAGATCATCGTCTACAACTCGGGCACATCATCAGTACGTAAAGGCGAAGAACTTGAAGGCTGCGTCGGCGAACTGCCAGGCGACAACCGCACCGCGCTGTTTCGAATCGATGTCATAGAGATCCCGATCAACGATCCGTCCAAATCGCGAATCGTTCACAGCCCCGCCGTTTTCGCCGATGCTGAAACCGGCAACCTGGCTGGCCTGTGGCAAGGCGGCGATCATGGCGAGGATTCACAGGAGACCAGTGGAACCGACCAGTGCCACGACATTACTGTATTTCCTGAACGCGGGATTGCTGCCGGCGCGTGTTCCGGCAATGGCATAATTTTCAACATCTCCGATCCGTTGAACCCACAACGCATGGACGAGGTCGTCGACAAGGGTTTCGCCTACTGGCACTCGGCGACGTTCAACAACGATGGCACGAAAGTGCTTTTCACCGACGAGTGGGGCGGTGGCAGTCGACCTCGCTGTCGCGCCTATGACCCGAAGACCTGGGGTGCGGATGCGTTCTACGACATCGTCGATGGCAAGCTCGAGTTTCGCGGTCACTACAAGTTGCCGGCACCGCAAGTCGAACAGGAAAATTGCGTGGCGCACAATGGCTCCATTATTCCAGTGCCGGGCCGCGATATCTTTGCACAGGCCTGGTACCAGGGCGGGCTTTCGATTATCGACTTCACGGACTCAACGAACCCGATCGAGATCGCGTACTTCGACCGGGGTCCGATACATGATGAACACCTGATCCTCGGGGGCTATTGGTCGACCTACTGGTACAACGGAAAAATCTACGGCACCGAGATAGCGCGTGGTCTGGACGTGCTGGCGCTGGTGCCAAGCGAGCACCTGAGCGAGAACGAGGTCGCTGCAGCAGCAATCGCTGACCAGGACGAGCTTTTCAATCCGCAACAACAGTTCGCTGTCACATGGCCGGCCGATCCGGTCGTCGCCCGGGCGTACATTGATCAGTTGAATCGTGGCAATGCTTTGTCGACTTCGCTGATGGCCGACCTGGACGCGGCGCTGGATCGCTCGACATCGAAACTTCAGGACGGTGCGCGCGATGTTGACCTGGCCAGGAGTCTGAACTCGTTGTCCGCGGCTGTCGCAAAGGGTGGCGGAGACGCTGCCACGACGAAGCGACGGGCAGCACTTGCTGAAACATTGAACGGGATTGCTGCCAGGTTGAACCAGGTGACGTGAGGGTAGTGGTTGTGGACTTTTTCATTGCTCACTAGTCAACGAGTCCCAAAGAATGACAGATCTGATTCTCGTAAGAATAGATCTGGGATTTTTTCTTGCGAAGACGGAAATCTACATTGCTGACAGATGACCACGTTCGTCGTTTTTACGATGTCGGCTGGATCCATCTGCCACAGTTGTTTAGTGCTGACGAGGTAGCGAAAATGCGGGCCTGTTTCGACGGCCTCGAACGCATTGCCGCTGGGCTGACCGAGACTGGCGATTGCCAGGGTTCTCGTTTCGTTCTTGGCGAGAAAAACGGCGAAATGGTCATCAAACGTGTGATCTGGGCAGGCGCGTCGCAGCCGTACCTCCTGGAAATTGGCGCGGATCCAAGGCTCACAGTACGGGCAGCCCAACTCCTTGGCAGCCGGAAAATGGAACAGCTCCTGAACCAGGCCCACTTCAAGCGTCCGAACGATGGTGTCATCTTTGGCTGGCACCAGGATATTCAGCATCGCGACAAGGGTGAGGGCACCTGGACGGACATCAATGGCACGGGCAGCTTCGTCCAGACGATTATCGCGATTGACGATATGACGAGCGACAGCGGCCCATTACAATTTATTCCGGGCAGCGCCAAATGGGGTCCGGTTGACTTCGGCAATCACGATTATGATGACCCGAACTATCAACTGAACGAGCCGCCACAATTCAGAAAGGATGCTGCGGTTACGATTTGTGCGAAATCCGGTGACGCACTTTTCTTCGGACCGTACACCGCGCATGCAAGTTTCGAAAACACATCTGACAATTATCGCCGCGTGCTGATCAATGGCTACGCTTTCCCCGGGGCCAACAAACGTACCTATCCGGGACGGGGCGCAGGGCGAACGATTAATGTTGCGTGAGACGCAGAAGGCAGCCCGACGCGGATATCGTGCCGCGCGTTTCTGGCTGTTTTGAATTCGAGCACAGACCAGAGTTTTCTAACGCGCTAAATCGTTATACTTGGCAAAAAACTCGAAGGGACTTTGCGCCAATGCAAACATTTATCGATCCCCTGATTCGTGCCAGCCAGGTTGCCGGAATTCGTACCGCGGTGATTTCCGGAGATCGGCGCTTTACCCATGGCGAATTGCTTTCCCGGTGTCGCCGACTCGCAGCCGTGCTTAAGAACAAGGGTGCCGAGCCCGGCGATCGAATCGCGATTCTCGCGGCGAATACCAATCACTACATAGAGAGCTACGTGGCGATTCCGGCGGCGGGTTTCGTTGTCGTGCCCCTCAATACCCGGCACGCGGAGCCGGAGCTGCGGTACGCGATTGAAGATGCGGGTGCGAAGATACTCCTGACAGATCGCGATCCTGGTTCACTAGGAAGACTCTGATTAAGTTTCAATACATGGGATAATCACGCATCTTCTCAGCACGGTGCAAGCGCATGGATCAGATAACGTTCTC
>JAQCAD010000018.1 GCA_027621915.1 Pseudomonadota bacterium | reverse complement strand
AAATTATCACGTACAAGCGCAGCCGCTACCGTACTACTGCAGGCTACAGTGACCTGTATCATTATTACGGTGCCGAACGAAACGTATCAGTACGATTTGACTTCGATTTCTAATTGAAGTTTTAGTAGCATGAACGGCGAGCCCGGCGGGCTCGCCGTTTTTTTTTGCGCCGCGTATTCGCTGCAGGGACAAAAGCCGCTCATGAGCACGCAAACTTATCAGGAAATCAGCGATCTGATCAGAAGCGGTGATACTGAGTCGGCGATTTCAAAGTTGCACGCCTGGCTGGCCAATAACCCGGACGACGAGATCGCCCAGAGCATGCTTGGATCTGCACTGATGCGCTCGGGACAATCCGATGAGGCGCTGGATGTTTTTACCCGTTCCGCTGAGGCGCATCCGGATTCCTACGCCGCGCTCGGCGATCTCGCATTTGCACAAATGCGAGCCGCACTGCCTCATGATGCGATCAGTCACTTTTCAGCCGCCGTTAAGCTGAACGCGAACTTCTACCAGGGTCACGCCTTTTTAAGCAAGCTGCTGTACGAAACAGGTGATATCGATAACGCAGTCAGGTCATTCGCCAATTCAAATGCATGCGACCCGCATGCATCCGACTTCGTAAAGATCCAAAACGCAATGTCCGCTTCACGCTTTGCTGAAGCGGAGAAAATTGCACGAACGCTGTTGTCAAAGCAACCTGGTTATCCGAAGGCCGCCTATTCGCTGGCACATCTTGCGACCACCGTAGGTGCCTTCGAAGAGGCCGCAGACATTCTGCGCCGAAGTATTGAACTGTATCCCTGTGACGTCAATCTGCGTGCTGCTCTTGTCAAGAGTTACGAGGAAACAGGTCACTACAAACTTGCCCTGAAAGAATCGGAAGCCATTGCGGACCTCGATCCTGCTGCATTCGCGCCCTGGCTCATGATCGGTCGCGTGCATGGCCATTGTGGCAACTACGAAGAAAGTCTGAATGCGTTTGACCAGGCGCTGGATAGAATTTCCGGGAACGATCACGAGGTCGGCAATATCGAATTATTGCGCGGCCACGTGCTGAAAATTCTCGGCCGATATGACGATGGCATCGATGCTTATCGCCGCAGCATCGAGCTTGTCGAGAACAGTGGTGCGGGGTGGTGGGGTCTTGCGGACATGAAAACATTCCGCTTCACTGATGACGACCTCGAGGTGATGAAGCATGTCGCGACCGCGAAGGATTCAAAGATCGAGCAGCGAACGCAAGCTGCATTTGCACTCGGAAAGGCAATGGAAGATGCCGGAAATTACGAGCAGTCATTTTTTTGGTATGCAAAAGCCAACGATCTTAGAACAGGAGTGAAGTTCGACCCGACAGTTCATACAAATGGCATGGACGAGTTGATTCGCTCGTTCCCGGCCGAGCTGCTGGCCAGATGTTCGACCGATAGCCCAATAGGACCGACGCCGATATTTATTACCGGTTTGCCCCGATCGGGCTCCACACTGGTTGAACAGATACTTGCCAGCCATTCGCAAATCGAGGGCACGATGGAACTCATCGATTTGCCAAACGTGGTCAGATTGATGACGATCGCTGGTGGCAAACGCAAGGAGTCGTATCCATCATCGGTTGCCGGATTCAGCCCCGCAGAACTCATTGCGTTCGGCCAGGCCTACATCGACAGCACTGCGATTCACAGAACGGGCAAGCCTTATTTCATCGACAAATTGCCGACCAATTTCGACAAGATTGGTCTCATTCATATGATCATGCCAAATGCAATTATTGTCGACGCGCGACGTCATCCGATGGATTGTGGTTTCAGTTGCTACAAGCAGCACTTCGCCGGTGGTCATCACTTTAGCTACAAACTCGAGGATATTGGCACGTACTACAACAACTACCTGCGCCTTATGGATCACTGGAACACGGTGCTCCCAGGCAAAGTGCTGACCGTGCAGTACGAGGAAATGGTTGCGAACACCGAGCAAACAGTTCGCGGTTTGTTAGTGCACTGCGGCGTACCATTCGAAGCGGAATGCCTGCGATTTTTCGAGAACAAACGGCCGGTGCGAACGGCCAGCAGTGAACAGGTTCGCCAGCCGATATACAAAAAGGGCGTGCAGTACTGGAAGCACTTCGAAGCCGAGCTTGCGCCGCTTGGCGCCGCGCTCGGCCCCGAAACGCTGGCCAGGTTCGCTGACTTGTAAGTCTGGCTATTGACCCATGACGTGTTTGTCATACCAGGCTACGTAACGGTCCCATCGATCCTTGCGGAAGCTTGGCCGCGAAATACCGTGAGATTCCTCCGGGTAAACCACCAGCTGCGTTTCGATGCCGCGTCTTTTCAACACCTGGTACAGTTGCTCGGAATTCTGAATCGGAACGTTCCAGTCTTCCTTGCCACCCATGACGAGCGTAGGCGTGACGACCTTGTCGATATTTTCCCACGGCGAGATCTTCTCCCAGGCTTCCTTGTCTTCCCAGGGCAGCCCAAGCTCTTTTTCCCACTGAAGCTGGTAGTGATCGTGGCCGTAATTGGCGATGTAATTCACTTCGCTGGCACCCGTGATGGCGCCCTCGAAACGGTCAGTTTTGGTGATGACATAGTTGGTCAGGATGCCACCGTAGGACCAGCCACCGACGCCTAGCCGGTCAGGATCGGAGTAACCTTCCGCAATCGCGTAATCGACGGCAGCCATAACGTCTTCGAAATCGGGAACGCCCCAGTTGGCGAACAAGGCAGCCGAAAAATCCTGGCCATAGCCGCTTGACCCCCGCGGATTGCTGATGACGACCACATAACCCTGTGCCGCCAGCAATTGTGCGTCGGCATTAAACGAAAAATCGAACTGCGAAACCGGGCCGCCGTGGATCCGGAGGATTGTCGGATACTTCCGGCCCTTGCGGTAATCCGGCGGCGTAAAGATGAAACCCTCGACGGTCGTTCCGTCCGCGCTTTTGAACGCGATATTCCTGACTTCGGCGAGGTCCAGATCGTGCAACGTTTCATCGTTGGTTTTCGTGATCTGGGTCAGTTGGTCCGAACCAAGATAAAACAACTCCGTTGGCAGGTGTGGCAGGCTTATTTGCAAAGCGACATCACCCGAGGAGTGCTGGGCAAATCGGCCAATACTCAGGTTACCCTCGACGGGTCGGTCAATTGCACCGGTATTCAGGTCGTAGCGACCCAGGTGTTGTTCGGCACTGTCTTCCAGGCTGAAAAGTATTGACTGATCGTCCGGAGTGAACAGAGGCGCACTAATATTCCGATCGAGCGCTGCAGTGAGCACTCGTTCATCGCCACCGGCGGCTGATGCGATCGCCAAATGATTGGTCGCGTACCAGATCAATTCAGGCTCCGTGACGGTTATGTAGGCTATGCGACGGCCGTCATTACTCCATGTTGGCGAACTGTCGCTACCCGGATTCGACGTGATTCGGCGGGGATCACGAACCGGCGCATCCCCTTCGGCTGATACCACCCAGATGTCGGAATTTTCATTGCTGTCCGGCTCGTCAGTACGGTTGCTGGTAAATGCGATTTCGCTCCCATCCGGACGCCAGGTCGCCTGTCCATCTTCATAATCACCAAAGGTCAGTTGCTGTAACGACTCATCGTCGCTATTCCACACGTAAATATGGGTACGACTTCGATCCAGGTAAGGCACGCCGTCCTGTTTGAACTGCAACCTGTCGATGACATACGGCAGCGGTTTCGCTTCTTCCCCGGCCTCTTCCGCTGCCTCCTCTGCCAGTTCTGCCGCAGATTTATCCGTAATCATCAACAGCATTTTCTTGCTGTCGGGCGACCAGTCGAAGCCACGGATACCCTGATCGACGGACGTATACTGTTTGGCGTCTCCACCGCGACGATCGAGCAGCCACACCTGTGATTTGGCGTCGTCGTCCTCGCCTTTCGCAGCGATGAACCCGAGGTATCGTCCATCAGGGCTCCACTTCGGCGAGTTTGCCGAGTAGTCATCCGACGTCAGTTGAACGACGTCCTTGCCGTCCCTCGATACCATGTAGATCTGCGTCGAAGAATCATCAGCTTCAACATCGATGGTATCGATCGTATAGGCAATCCACTCCCGGTCGGGACTTATCTCTGGTCCTCCAACTGACTTTAGTGCAAGGAGGTCATCGGCGGTGAGCAGTCGGCCACTATCATTTTGCTCTTCACTGACAGCAGTGATTGGAAGAGCAATGCAAACCAGGGCCGAGAATGCCAGCCGGCGAATATCGATCATCATAAAAACCCCGTACTTACCTGTTACGCGGAAAGCCTAACCATTATGGTTGGCATTGCAATAGGGAAAACATACTATGCGCGGCGCCCAAGCGATCAAACGGAACACAAATTTACTGGTTTACTTCGTCGGCAGCCTGACCGAGTCGACGATAATAATCGGCGACAATTTCCTTGTGGGCATCCGGAATCTCGTCTACCGCACTGGTCCGTACGGCAGCGTTATCTTGCCGGGCGGTTTTGACAAGCGCAATTTCCAGCTGCTCGACCACAGCCAGCGCGCGTCGCGCTTCCTGCTCCAGCAAGGCCGGATTGCCACTAAAATCGGATGCGCGAATCTCCGCCGAAAGCCGACGCAGCTCATCAATGTCCTGCACCGAGACGCCCTTCGCACGAAGCTCTCTGAACAGCGCGATGACATCCTCGGAGATATTGCTCGCGCGGTCATCGAATTCGCGGCTTCCATCCAGGTCACCGACCTCAATACCGGTCGATTGCTGCAGGTCATCGCGACCCGCACCGGCCAACGGCCCGCGATTGGAGCCTGCATTGACGCCGCCACCGGCCAATTGTTGTAACTCGCGCCGCAACACTTGAGTCTCTGCAAGCGTTTCCGCCAGGCCATTCTGCCCCGCTCCGTTACCCGGTCGACTGCCGGAACCGGCCGCAGCAGTATTGCGGGCGCGCGCCAGATCCTCACTGAGTTCGCGCAGCGCCTCTGTTACGGCGCTTTCACTTCCCGCAACGTAAACGGCCTCGCCCTGTTCGATATAGGCGGCGGCCACCGCAATACGGGTTTCGATCTCGGCGTCACGCAATTTGTCGATTGCCTCACGAACCTGCTCGGCTGCGCCCGGCTGATTCTCTGCAATCTGCTGGGCCGTATTTCGCGCGTCCTGTTCGAGACCTTGTATCTCTGACTGCAATTCGCGTTTTTCGGCCGCCAGTTCGTATTCCTCGGCGATCGACATACCGCTTTCCAGCCGATTGGAATCGTTGCGGCCAACGTTCACACCGCGAATGGATTTCTGTAACTGGTCTTCCATTGACGACTGGGTGTCGTACAGTTCATCCGCACGCCTGGCAAGATCATCAAGCGACGCCTGCATGGCCCGTTGTATTGCCTCGGTCGCCTGATCCCGTGCACCTTCGAGTTGACGTTGCGCCTCGCTCGCTGCGCGCTGCAATTCGTCCGGGCTACCGCCATTTCGCATCGCCTCGTCGGCCTCATTCATCGCACGAACCGCACTGTCCACGCGTCGGCGAAGTTCGTCGACCTGTCGGGTACGCTCGTCGCTACCCGATTCGCCTGCGGCGGACTGCGAGCCCGATTGCGACGACTGGCCCTGGCTGCCCTGCTGCTGTTGCCCTTCAGACTGACCTTGCGACTGATTTTGAGCACTCTGCTGTTGCTGCATGCGCTCCAGCCTTTCCCGCAATTCTTCGACGTCCCGCCGCAGCATTTCCTGCTGCCAGCGCTGCGCCGGGCTTGGCGACTGGTTCTGGCTCATGTTTCGCGCCAGTTGCTCCTGTCTTCGCGCGAGCGCTTCCAGTTCGTCGGCTGCTTCGTCCATCGCCTGTTGTGGAGCTTCCGGTGACGCCCTGCTGCCGGTTTCGTACTGGTTTTTCTCGAGGTCCATTTCGAGCTCAAACATTTCAGTCAGATCCCGACCGGCCTGTCCGCCACCGCCACCACCGTTGTTCGCCTGCTGAGAAATACTAATGTCCGTAAACACCGCCTCCGCAGCCAGAAGATGTTGCAGCGCCTCCTGCTCCGGCAAAATCGCCTGTTCCAGTTCGATTTCACTCAATCGCTCTGACGCGGGAATCATGGCCATACCAGCTTTCTCCAGATTCTCCACGAACGTGGCAATCTCTTCCGTCGACGCAGTCAACTGCCGCGCCTGTGTCCTTTGCGCGAGTGTTTCAACCTGGTCTCGAAGCGTAGCCTGAACACGCGCCAGCATTGCTGCATTGCTCGAAACGTAGGCCGGATCATTGCGACGATTCTCCTGTTCTTCGCGAATCAGGTTCCAGGTGGACACGATGATTTCACGTTGTCTCTGTGAAATTTCATCCTGCTGTTGCCCGCCTTGCTGGCCACCGCCACCGCCTGCCTGCTGCGACTGCGAGTAACGCCGATCGAAAGGTTGAACGTCAATAAAGAAAATGTCGGTACGCGCCGAATTTTCCCGATCCCCGGCGATGGCGTAATAGGAAATCAGGTCACCAGGCACCAGCGCTTCAGCGTCGGCGCGATCTGACAACGACTCAAGAAAAAACACGTGATCAATTTCCGCAACGTCGCTGTCGACTGACAGCGGTACGGATTGCCAGTCGCCGCCGTTGACCGAGTAACGCAATTCCAGGGACTCCAGGCGGTAGTCATCTTGTGCCGAAATTCGAGCGGTTACTTCCTCGATTCTGCTCGCGCTCCAGTCCCTGCCAGGCCTGGCAAATTCTATTTTTGGAAGCTCGTCGTCGAGCAAAGTGATGAAGTAGTCATCAGTCAGCCGGATTTGCTCTCCGCCAACTTTCGCAGCAATGAAGTACTGGCCATCCTGGTGCACGTTGAATCTGGCAGTCGCCGACGCTCCATTGACACTTAGCGCAACTACCTGGTCATCGACAATCAGCTCACCCGGTGTCATTGGCCGGTCGGCACTGATCTGCACTTCGATTTCAGTCTCAGCTATGGCACGCACGTCACCGCCGGGATCATCGATCTTTACGTCTTTGCCCGTCCACTCCGGAAAACGATAGGTCACCGTCAGTCTTTCAACAACCGGAAGATCGACAACGTCTATCTGGTAAGCAGGACTGCGAACGTTGGCAGCTGACACATAATATTCCAGCGGCTCGCGAACCGAAAAAAACGTGAATTCGAAGTTCTCGTTGAGGTCAGACATTTCGACCTCCTGCCACTCCGCATTACCAAAGCGGGCATGCACCCAGGCCTGCCCGGGCTCGAAACCCTGCATGATGGCGCGGATGTTGACCGAACCGCCCTTACGAATGCCATCATTGCCAGGCAATACTTCGATGCTTTGCGGCGGTAACAACCCGGAAAATGCCCAGCCAAACCACAGATGCCTGACACCGTAAGCGTAATTGCCGGGTCCTGCGATCGCAAAAAACAAAAGTGCCACGGCAGCGACGCCAGCCGTGCCCAGGGCAAACGTGAATTCTTTTTGCCTGACCTGTTTTTCGGGCGGATGCTCCCGCGCAATCCGCATGGTGTCTTCTGCAAGCAAATCTGCCATCGGGTTCCTGGTCGCATCGATTTCATTCCAGGTTTTAACGCGACCTTCGAATTCAGGTGTACGCGACTCGATATCCGCAGCACCGTCATTCTCGACTCGCCTGCCCGGCAGAATCAGCACCCACCAGGCAATAGCAGCCAGCGCGCCGAGCAGTATCAGACGCGATGCGATTGTGATGTCGGTGGGAAAACCCTGCCTGATCGCAATGCTCACCGAGACCAGGGTGATGAAGAATGCGGCCGCGAAAAACACGGCGAAACCGCGCGCCATGACGAGCTGCTTCAGGCGCAGCCTGAAGAGACTCAGATATCGTTCAAACTCCTCTGTTGAACTCATGCGCTTTCCATCCGGCGCGATTGATCGGGTGCGTGTAATTCGTTCCAATGATCTGCTAATCAGTATGATCGCAGAATCACGTGGTGGTTCACAGCGTTAAGCAAATTGGCGTGTACCTGTTCGTTCCATTCGACATACGCTCAGACTTTCCGCACGGTCAGGTGCGTATTGGCGAGTACAGACTCTCCGATGACGACAAGCGCCAGGAAAAGCAGTACCCACTGCCACAGTTCGATCGTTTCCGTTTCTTTCGCGTCCAGCGTGAAATTCGCGGACAACGCCTGGCCGCCTGTCGAATCCTGCCAGCGATCGAGTACCTCCTGGCTCACTTTTCGCAAGTCCGATTCCAGCGGGTCAATGTTGGCGGCAACAATCGTCTCGCCCTGGGGCGTGAAAACTTCATATATGCCAGCCTTGTTCAATCTGATTTGTTGTTCGCGGGTGGTATCGGCAAGAGACAACACCGTATTGCCGTCCGGATCAACTATCTGCCCGGATGTTGCTCCGGTTAATACGAGAGGAAGTACAGACCCGGTGGTATAAGTCCTGGCAATTTCGCTGATTCCGGACAGGTAACGGCCGGCTTCGATAATGAAGCTGACAAACACGGGTCGAACCGGCAAATCGTTCCAATGATTGTCGAGATTCGCCGGCATCAATAACAGGCGACCCGCACCGGCTTTGCGCTCAATCAGGAACGCCTCGTTATTCTCCAGTCGAATAAGAACCTCGTCACCATCCTGAAGTTCGAGCGGCATGCTCCGTGAAACGTTCACACTTTGCCAGCCTTCCGTTTGAGACAGCGCCGGATGACGCGTGTCAATATTCCCGACCGACAGAAATTCGCCTACCTGGCTCCTGACACTCGTCGAACTGTGTCGATGACCAGACAACGGCAGGACTTCCAGCGCAGCAGCACGATCACCAGCGAACGCAAGCAGATTTCCGCCGGCGTGCATGAAATCCGTCAACGCTTTTTCAAGCGCTGGATCAACAAGACCGATATCATCAATGACCACCCAACGGTAACGGCTGAGTATTCGTGCATCGAAGTCGCCGCCAACCAGCGATTCGACCTGGTATTCGCCCGCGGACTCCAGTGCCGCTGACAAATAAGTGTGTGGCAAGCCGGACGGGTTCAGTGTAATCAGCGGGATCGTTACAGGCGGTTCGTTGTCGACAATGTGATACCAATGGTTGTCCGCCTGAAAGTCGTCATCCGTAACCAGGATGACTTCTACCCGGTTCTGACCACTCTCGTAGGCGCCAACATCAAAATGAACCACTTGCGGCCCCGTCTGGATCAGGCCCCGTGAATCTGTCGTTGCACCGTTCAGGACGAGATTCAGGTCGGCCGCTCTCTCCCGGTCACCGCTGCCGGTGACGCCAACATCGAGCCCATTCGCCGTTTCCCTCACATAGTCAACGGACCAGTTAAACGGCTGTCCCGTGCCGACGACATGCGGCGTCAGCTCGGCGACGCCGGCCGGTACCAGATCCGCGAACCGCACGGGCATCGCACTTGCCTGATAGTCACTGACAAAATGCACCGACACCGGTGGCGGTAATGAAACAACCAATCGCTCAATAGCCGACATCATTTCGCCGAAATCAAGCCGTAGCTCACTGACAGTGAGTGCAGCGATCGCTGCTCGCTTTTCGGCTTTGTCGTTAGACAGCTCACTCACGAGGTGCAACGTACCGTCAGCGGCGACAATCTGCAGCAACGCATCTGCCGGCGCGTCATCAATTGCCCGACGACCCTCAGACAGCGCCTGAGAAAACGTACCGGCACGTCCCATCGATACGGACGTGTCGATTACGACCAGTCGCGTTCCCGTCGCAGTTGCAATCATGGAATCCGGCGCTACGGTCATAAATGGTTTCGCAAACGCCAACGCAACAAGCGCAAGCAGCGCAATACGAGCAGCAAGCAGAAGCAGATATTTAAGCTTTTTGCGCACGTGCACTTGCTGCTCCGCCGTTTCCAGCAACATCGCCGAACTGAAAGCCTTGCGCTCGGAACTTTGTGTCTGTAGCCGGTGCAGCCAGACAGGCAATGCTATGGCCATGGCACCGAGCAGGAATAATGGCGCTATAAGTCCCATTACTTGCGCTTTTGCCTGAACAACAGATAGTTGCGCAAGGCCTGGTCCAGGGAATCGCTTGTGTTCACCAGCATGTGATCAGCGCCGATTCCGGCGGCGGCCTGTTTCAGATCATTGATGTGAGAGCGAATTCGCTTCGGATAGTCTTCACGCATGAACTTCGGTGCCACTTCGACAGCTTCACCCGTTTCGACATCTTCAAGCAACACATTGCTTTCGAAATCCGGATTCATTTCCTCATCATCGAGTACCTGAAAGAAAACCACATCCTGCCCGTGCCACGCAAGCGGCCGAACGCCGGCCAGCAAACTATCAATATCGCAGTAGAAATCGGAGATGACGGCGACCAGCCCGCGGCGATTCACCTGTTCACGAAATTTGTCGAAGGGCTTGTCAAACTTTGTACCAATCGACGCTGTTGCAGAATCCAGGCAGTGCAGTACACCTTGCAGTTTGCCGCCACGCGACGAAGGCGCGCGATAGTCGCGAACTTCCTCGTCAAAAACCATGCATCCAACTGCGTCATGTTGCCGGGTTGCCAGAAACGCAAGACTCGCGCCGAGAAATTGTGCATACCGCAGTTTGGTTACCGGCGGCCCGCCGAAACCCATCGACGCACTGGCATCGAGAAGAATCATCAGGTGTGAGTTGGTGTCGCCCAGGAATCGTTTGATATAAGTTCGCCCGGTCCTGGCAAACACATTCCAGTCGATGAAACGGGGATCATCACCTTCAGAATACGCCCGGTACTCTGCAAACTCCTGGCTGAAGCCAAACATGGGTGAGCGATGCAAACCGATTAGGACGCCCTCAACGACAGAGCGCGCGACCAGGTCAAGATTTTTCAGACTGGCCAGCACTTCGGGCCGCAGGAGATCCCGTGTTGAGTGTTGTTTGGTTTGTACAGCTGCCACCGATCAGACCTCGATCTTTTCCAGCATTTCAGTCAGCACGTCGTCAACGGTCTTGCTGTCGGATTCGGCAAAGTAATTGCAGAGTACTCTGTGACGCAACACAGGCAACGCCAGCGCGCGCACGTCTTCTTTCGTGACGTGATAACGACCGCGTAATAATGCATTCGCCTTTGCGGCAAGATTCAGGAACATCGTCGCGCGAACACTGGCTCCGAAATTCACGTAACGCCTGATGACGTCCGGCGCAATCGCCTCCGTCGGTCTTGTTGCTCTCACCAGGTTGACAGCGTACCGATTCACTTCCTCGGCAACCGGTACCTGTCGAACCAGCCATTGAAAACGAACGATTTCCTCGGCCGTGGTGCATGGCGTCACCTCTGGCAGATCGACGCGAGTTGTAAATCGATTGACGACAGCCAGCTCGTCGTCATCACTCAGATAGTCGAGCAGGACGTTAAACAGAAATCGATCGAGCTGGGCTTCCGGCAACGGGTAGGTACCCTCAAGCTCGATCGGGTTTTGCGTCGCCAGAACAAAGAACGGCGGACTGAGTTCATGGTGTTCGCCGCGAACGGTGACCGATCTCTCCTGCATGGCCTCAAGCAAGGCCGACTGCGTTTTCGGCGGCGTGCGATTGATCTCGTCGGCCAGCAGCACGTTGGTGAAGATAGGGCCCTTCACGAAGGTCCATGATCGATGTCCCGTCGCAGAATCCTCTTCGATGATATCGGTGCCGGTGACATCCGTCGGCATCAGATCAGGCGTGAACTGAATACGTTTGAACGTAAGCCCAAGCGCGTCCGCCAGTGTGCGAACCAGCAACGTCTTGGCCGTACCTGGCATGCCCGTTATCAGGCAGTGTCCGCCGACAAGCAGCGTAATCAGCAAATGTTCAACAACGTCTGCTTGCCCGATGATGACTTTGCCAACCTCTTGCCGCAGTCCGGTCATCGATCTCTGGAAGTTACCGACCAGGTCCCGTACTTCGTCCGTCTCGAACACTTCTTCCTGTTTTGTAGCCATAGCTCTCTCTATCCGTTATTAGATAATGCTAGTTGCCGGCATCGGCCCCCATTAACTCAAGTAGCAGCCGCTGCGCCGGACGGTAGTTCGGTGCAACGTCCAGCGCCATCAATAGCTGACTTTGCGTTTCGACTTCGTTGCCCAATGCATGATGCGCCTTCGCCAGGCGAAAATGTGCGGTGGCTTTGTCGTGAGGGTTGAGCTCAAGCGCGATCGTAAATTCTCGCAACGCTTCATCCGCGCGTTCCTGATCAAGGAGCAGCTCGCCCAACACACCATGCAGTTCCTGGTCGAGCGGATCCACCATATTGATGCTCTGGAACACCGCTATCGCGTCATTTATTCGCCCCGATTCATGGAGCCAGCCGCCGAGTCGTTTCAGGGCAACCGGCTCGTAACCACCCTGTTTCCAGAATGCCATCAAGGCCGCGACCGCTTCATCACGCAGATTCATCTCCTCTTTCGCCCTGGCAAGCGAAAGGTAAGGACTGTCTACCTCGATGTACTGCGGCAACATGTCGACAAGCAGCTCGGCATGTCCGACGATGTCCGGCCACCCGGCATCCGATACAAGCTCCGAAATCGATTGCTGTGTTTGATGCCATTCCGGAAGCTTGTCAATGAAACTGCCGTGATCTTTCCCGACGAATTGTTCGAACTCGCGATCAAACGCCGCAGGAGACATGTCCAGAACAGCCTCTATAGCATCGCCTGTCTGTAATCCTTCTTTGAAGCTTTTTAAAAGGCCGCGAAGTTTTTCAGTACCGTATGTTTCATCGATAAACTGACACACCAGTCCCGCCTGCATGTAGGACACGATTACCTGCTCCTCATACGTCGGCCGTATAAAGCCTTCGTCGAGTTCCGCAATCGGCAGGAAACGGTCGTCTTTCATGGCGTTATAAACGGCCATTGGAATACGGACGCCCGGGTTCGGTCCGCTGCGCCACTCCTCGAACACAGAAACGCCTTCACTGAACCAACGCGGGACCAGGTGATCCGTCGCCTCAAGCGTGAATACGTGCGCCATTTCATGCCAAAGTGTTGTGCCCCACTGGAACTGCTCCGGAGGCCGCCCGGAGGGAGAATCCATCGCCACGACATAGCCGAATGTCGCGCCGAGAATCCCGATTCCCGGCATTCCGGCGGTGCGAACTGCGAAATCCTCGTGATCCGGGTACATCTCGACGACGACCGGCTCTTTGAGTTCAAATCCGTAACGTCCCGTGAATTCCGCGATGCTCTCGCGGACCAGTTCCAGCGCATACGGCGCAATGATTGCCGCTTCATCGCGGTGCAATCGAAATGTGATGGGAAGGACACCGGGTTGCGGTGTTTCAGGGTCATTGATCAGGCGGAAATCTTCGAAAGAATCCAGCAGCCGCAGCGTGTTTACCGCCTTGGGGCTGAAAGGATCTTCCTGGTAGGCAAGTTCCAGATGCTTGCGCGCGCGACTCATTTGATTGTCACGAAGAAGGTTTACGCCCAGTTCCTCGTGTGCGGCCGCGAGCTTGGGGTCGACGTCTACCGCTTTCTGGTACAGATCGATGGCATCACGATAGCGGCGCGTGATCACATAGAAGTGCGCCGGCGTGGCATAGATGCCACCAAAATGCGGATTGGCGTCGAGGGACATCGCGGTGTAGTCGCTCTCGGTGACGTTATCCAGGAGATCCGCCGCTGCGCGCAGCGCATACAGCTCCAGAAGTGGCCAGTCGTTTTGCTCGAGCAACTCCTGCGCTTTATCCAGTGCGTCCGCGCCTTCCGAGAATCTGCTGTTCTCCAGAGACACTCGCGCGACGACCAGCCAGGCGGCGGCTCTAGCACCTGCATCCCGGGTGGAATCTGACAACAGCGGTTCCAGGTAGGTGTTTGCCGCTTCGTCAAACGCGCCGACCAGAACCCTCGCGGCACTCAGGGTAGCAAATGCATTATCAGGATCGATGGTGAGTGCCTCGCGATAGATGTTCATCGCTTCACCATCCTGATGCGAATCAGCAAAGAGGTCTCCCCATCGAACGCGAACGGTCGCATCATCCGGGTTCTCGCCGGCCGCTTCCTTAAACAGGCGATTCGCCAGTTGCAGGTCGCCCAACGCCCACGCTGCTTCTGCCCTGATCGCTGCGACAGCATCGCCACTCAAGAGATCGCGATAGCAATTGCCGGCTTCTGCCAACTTTCCGCCCCAGTACATTCGGTCACAATGTAACAATTGCGGGTCGTTTACCGCGCCGTAGTGAATATCTCTTGCGATTGCGGGCCATGTCATCAGCAGGCCCAAGATCGAAAATGTCCTGACGCCGAAAGTCACTCGACAATTTCCCGCTCGCGTTGTTCTATCCGGTCTTCAACAGTTGCAAGACGCAACATCTTATCGAGGAGTTCCGCCTGGTAGGCATTCGCGGTCATCGATTCCCGACGCAGGCGCAATTCCTCAATTTCCGAATTCAGGTCATCTCGCGAGGCAACAAGCCGACGCAATTCGGCATCGCTTTGAGCCGGCGCTTGACCTCCCAGGCGCGCAAGCCCGAACCGCGGCGCCTGTCCGCCATCGATGCGGGGGTGTTCGGTCGCCAGCTGGCCATTGCGCTCAAAGTAATCGGCCACCTGCCTTTCGGCGAATCGAAACGCTTCTTCGGCTGTAACGATGCGATTCTTGTCGAGGTCGGCGCTGTCGCTGGACAGGGCTGCCGAAAAATAACTACCAAATCTCGTGGCGTGCCGTTCAACCCCGCTCCTGGTCGCGAGAATCAACGTGCGATCATCCCGTCGCAGCGAATCCACGATCGCGCCGCTGGAACTGCTTGTATTGACTATTAACTGGTGACTTGCGGGCAGGCCGGCCAGCATTTCCGCCAAGTCGGTATCTGTAAGATCGGCTCCGACGATATTGAATTTGTACTCGTGCTCGTCATAGCTGCCATGCCCGATCAGGTAAAACGCCAACCTGTCCCCCGCCAGCATCTGTTCTTCAAGCGACACAAAAAAATCGATTACCGATTGTCGAGAGTAATCGCCGTTTCGAAAAACATGGATACGGTCTTTCGTTGTCAGCGCGCTGGCGGCGATCTCTATTGACGCAACCTGTGCAGCGAATTGTTCCGTATAGCGATCTTCTCCACCCCGGCCTTCCAGAATGACAACATGCATCTCGGCCGCTGCGAGCGCTGGCATCATGCATAAAATAGCTGTGAGAATTTTTCGCCGGCTCATATCGAACTCCACCGACGTCGCAATAACCACTCGCTCGACTTAAGTAGAAACAACAGAATGAATACTGCGGGCGCGTCCCAGATCGCCCGATACTCGGTTTCAGTGATGCCGGAACTGGAATAGCGAAGCAAATCCGGCAGTGCTGAAAGATCATCGGCATCGAAATACTGACCGCCGGTCACTTCGGATAATCTCCGCAGCAGGCCCGCGTTCTGGCGGAATCCGAAGTGCTCAGCCTGTCCTGATTCATGAAGAATACTGGTGCGGCTGATTGCAACCGGTTCATTGTTTCGCAGGGCCACCGCTTCGAAATACCAGGTACCGGCCTGAGGTGGCCTCAGCGTACCGATAAATACGCCGGACTCGTCCGCGGCCGGTTGCATTGCGATCGAAAATGTTTCGCCACCTTCGTGAGATGCAACAGCAGTTACACCGATATCATCGATTGGCGTGTATGCATCGTCACGAAATTCGGCACGGAGCATGACGTCGGTACCGCCTGACTCCGCAGTTGCAACCAGTGACACGTTCTCCGGAGCGCTCGCCACCAGTTCACGAAGCAATTGCCGCCAAAAGGTTTCATGCTTCTGATCTTCGAGCGGCAGACTCATCTGCCAGCGCCACGTTCCCCCGGAGGCGAGTATATAGGCATGACCCCGACCGAAAGCTTGTGTAATCAACAATGGAATCTGACCTGCGTCAGTAGCGGCATTCAGCAGAGTAATTGCGGCTGGCTTGAGGCTTCCCGTCAGTTGATAGTCGGCAATTTCCGGCAGTTCGCCCCAGGCTTTGCGGTTCTCGTCAGCGTTGGCTGAAAATCTGAGCATCTGGTTTCCAGCCCCCTGCGGTGTCAGGAGCACCGACGCTTTCCTTCTGCGGAACGAGTCCATTCCTGTCGCCGGCAACCTGGCGGGCAGGACGTCGGCGATCGCCGACTGCCCCCAACCGCCGTTACCCAACCCGTTGGGACCGGCCAGCATCAACAGGCTGCCGCCGCGCTCGCTGACGAAATCCCGGATCATTTCCTGTTGCACTGTGGTTAACGACGCTGCCTCTACGCTGCCAATGATCAGCGCATCGTAAATGAACAGCTGGTCACGCGTGGCAGGAAAGCCGTCCTGCAATTGTTCCGGCGAGTCGATGCCCTGCCGATAATACTTGTTCGGACTGACTCGGAGCAGGGTTGCGATGCTGAGATCTTTGTCATTGCCGACAGCCCGCCGGATAAATTTGTACTCCCAGCGAGGCTCTCCTTCGTAATAGAACACCCGGTATTGCTGATCTGCGATATCGATGAGTGTAGATCGCGTATTGTTGCGCAACTCGTCTTCCGTAGCCTCACCATCCACGCTGAACCGAAGTTGATGCGAGCCCGCTGCATCAAGGGTGATTTCTATCCACGCGGTGGTTGAGTTGACGTCGGGACCCAGTTCAACCGGAACCAATTGAAGAAGTTCATCTCCGTCATAGACTTTGACCCGCGTGCTGGCGGCCCTGTCATGCTGAATCGTGACGCGTGCGGAGACTGTCGATCCCGGGAGCGCCCGAGCCGGCATCGTTACATCCGTCAGTTCCACATCGTCCGCAATTTCGCTGCGACCTACTCCAATCGTATGGACCGGCACGCCGAACGCCGCTATTTCGGCGAGCTCATCGGCATCCACGCCGCCACTCGTGTCCGCACCATCGGAACTGAGGATGATGGCGGCAAGTGGATTAAAACGCGCCTCCTCGAGAATAACGCGCAAAGAATCGGCGATCGATGTTGCGGTATCCGCAGGAGACGTCGCGATGAAAGAATCTACGAGGTCAGCGGATGCACCGAACTCATAGTGGCGAACCGAGAATTTCGGCGCATCTTCGTCTTCAACGATACTCGCCAGGCTTTTCATTGCGACCTGGAAACGGGATTCAGGCACGCCATAGGCCATGCTCGATGATCGATCCAGTACCAGCGCCACCGTGTTTTCACCCTCGCGGATTTTTTGCGCGGTAAGCGTTGGCTGCGATATCAGAAGCACGACTACCGCCAGCATTGTTGTTTGCAGCAAGCCAATGGCGATCAGTCGATACGCTGCCACATCGCGCCGACGAAAAGCGATGCCTGCACCAATGGCCGCAATACCGAAAATCGAAATCGCATAGAGCAACCATTGTGGCCAGTCGCCGGCAAATATCAGCTCGCTTCGGGCGTAGTCCTCGCGAACGTATTTGAACAGCAGCTCAAACAACGGTCAGACTCATCAGTGTGTCATCGCATAAATGAGATAGTTAATGCCAAAACGATAGGCCAGTGCTGTCATGTTTTCCGGATAGTCCGGCCAGTCAGCGTGTTCCCATGCGTCGCCGATATCCATGTTGAAATTAATGGCGACCATCAATCGCCCTTCATCGTCATAAATGCCACGCCAATGTGGTGTGTAACCGTCCTGCTCCCAGGTAACACCGGAGTAGATAAACTGACGCGACGGAATTTGAATGCGCTGATCCAGATCGTAGATAACGTGAAAAGCTTCATCACTTTCGGGAATGTCGACAATCGGCCTGTCGGGAAACACTCGCTCCATTGATGCAACGAACGCCGCCCACTCCCAGGTGCCGTGGAAATCATCAACCATCAGAAACCCGCCGCGCAGCAGATAGTCGCGAATGCGTGACGCTTCCTGGCCATCCAGATACCAGTAGCCAACTTCAACTGCATAAATCCAGGGAAAGTCGTAAATCTCATCGTCCATTGGCGTCAGGATTCGACCCTGGTCTGCAACTGCAACTCGCGTGAGCCGGCCAATGCCACGGGAAAAGTGATGTTCCGCATCCGGCCAGTCGGTCTGCCACCGCTGGCGCCCGCCCCATCCACCGCCGCGCCGGCCGTAACTGTTTGACGAATAGGCAAGGCGGACGAACTGGAACTCGCCTTCGGCATCGCGTTCGCGGCGCACACTGGCGTCGGTATCTGAATCGATCGCTTGCGCCCAGACGTTCACCGTCACCAATGACAGTGCGAACGCTATCCATGCCATCCTGGCAGCTTTGGGCATTCTTACGGGTTCCTGACTGATTCCGGCTATACTACAGACCTCAAAGCGCGTAGATAAATTCAATCGGATTTGTTCCAGATGAATCCTGCCGCTGCTAGCTATTAGCGGGTCGCGGATAGAACGCGAGTAATCCGGAGTAGGACGCGCTGCCCGGTGCGTCCTCTCCTTTTTCAGACATTCCCTCGCTTTCTTCAATCAATGCATCCAGTTTCCTGCGAAACCCGGCAATATCGCTGCTCGTGCCGCGTATCGCGAATTTCATCACCATTGGCATACTGTCCCGGTCTGACGCGCCGTCGCTGATTTCCCGGAACAGGCTGGCGAGGTCAGATTCCGTATCGCGGAAGACTGACCTGACCATGTCCATTGCCTCATCGCCAAGGCCGGACGATGGCGAGAAAAGCTCGGGGTCAACTTCGAATCGATCGGCGACCGTTTTGTAGTAACGCTCTATCGTGCCCCGCTTTGGCCGCTCCTCAATGAGTTCCAGGAGCCCCTGATCGACCAGCGCGTCGACATGGCGATAAAGTCGCGGGGCCTTTTCACCCATTTTGTCCGCCACCTGCTTGGTCGTGGTTGGCGCGCCGGCGAAGGCCTCGATAAGCCTGAGCTTGAACGGATCAGTCAGGAGTTTCGCTTGTTCAATCCGTTTGACGACGTAGGTTTCCATCAGGTAATACCTTGAGTTTATTGGTTTATTCGAATTCGATTGACTGTTCACAATAACGTGAATAAACTTTTATTCACGTTATTATAAATATTCAGCTTCCCGGAAACAATCATGCACTTCGCAGACCATCTCTTCGTCATTATCCTTGCTGTCGTTTATCCCTTTGCCGGATACGTCAGTTTCAACCGCCTGGTGCGCCGCGTTCTGGCCGGCGAGGTCGTTGATCGTACCAAGCTCTACGTGGCGACCGTCACCGGGCACTGGATTCTTTTCCTGATCGCAATTGTGCTTTGGCGGTCACAGGGGCGCGATTGGTCCACGCTGGGTTTCGGGTTCACGATTGATACGGGTTTGATGGTCGGAGCAGGCCTTACCGTTGCAGCCATTTTATTGCTGGTGATGCAGCTTCGGCGGGTCTCGGCGGCTGGCATGCCGGAAATTCGCGATGCACGCGCACACCTTGGCAACCTGGAAATCGTCATTCCAAGGAACGGAAACGAACTCGGTCGTTTTTATGGTGTCGCGCTGACTGCAGGC
This sequence comes from Pseudomonadota bacterium, assembly GCA_027621915.1. Classification (GTDB taxonomy): domain Bacteria; phylum Pseudomonadota; class Gammaproteobacteria; order Steroidobacterales; family Woeseiaceae; genus SZUA-117. Next base: position 38,104 of record JAQCAD010000018.1, on the reverse strand, counting down.
ATAGTCGAAGAAACGCTCTGGCGCGGCTTCATGATCTGGTACTTCAGCCAGTTCCTGCCGCTTTGGTCTGCTGCGCTGATCAGCGCAATCGGATTCGGCCTCGCCCACGCATACCAGGGCGTCAATAACCTGCCGAAAATCACGCTGGTCGGTGCCGCTTTTGTCGGCCTGTACCTGGTGACCGGATCTCTATGGCTGCCGATGGTGCTGCACGCTGCAGTCGACGTTTTGCAGGGCCGGCTTGCCTTCGACGTCATTCGCCGCAGCGATAACGAGTCGCCAGCGGCAAATCGAAACAATGCGCCGATTGCCTCTAGTGCGTCATAGCGTAAATGACATAGTTAACGGCAAAGCGATACGCGAGCGAAGTCATCGGCACAGGGTAGACCGGATCATCGGCGTGCTCCCACGCGTCACCCATGTCCATATTGAAGTTGATGGCGACGACCAGCCTGCCCTCATCATCGTGGATGCCATGCCACTTCGCCGTCCCGTACATCTGCGCCCCGATCTCGCCACTGGCCGCGCGGTACAGATGACGGCGCCCCGGAATCTGGGTGTCCTGATCAAGATCGTAAAGCACATTCATTAACGCGTGATCTTCGGGCAGCGGCTCAATCGGCCAGTCCGGAAATGCGCGCCGCATCGCGTCACTCATGACCTGCCAGTCATACTCGCCGTGAAAATCGTCGATAACGAGAAATCCGCCGCGTGCAATATATTCGCCCAGCCGCGATACCTCGCCGTCGTCAAGATGCCAACGCCCGGCCTGTTGAGCAAACAGCCATGGGTAGTCAAAGATTTGCTCGTCAGTCAGACTGAGGTGCCGGCTATCGTCAGCCACGCTCAGGCTGGTCAGCCGGGCAAGGCCACGCGTCAGATGGAACTCGGCTTCCGGATAGTCGATAGCCCACCACGGTCGCCAGGCGCGCTGCCCCTGGTTGCTCGCATAAACCAGGCGCGCCATGTGAAACTCAGCTTCGGGACCTTCCGCAAGCCCCGCCTGAACCGGTGATGCCAGCAATGTCACCAATAGAATGAGTCGCATGTGCACGCCCTGGCTGCAACCTGCAGCCACGGTCGTATGCTACCACTCGCTAATCCTTGATTTTCACCGCCAGTATCTCGACCTCGACGAGAAGCTCCGGTCGAAAAAGCGCGGCGACCTCGACGAAGGTTCGCGCCGGATACCAGCCGCCGTCTTCCCGGCTGAAGAATTTTGCAAAAGCGGTGTTGAATCCTTCGAAGTCGAGCACGCCGTCTTCTCCGGCGACGCCGTAGACGTTAACCCTTACGACATTTTCCATTGACCAGCCTCGCGCTTCGAGTTTCGCTCTGAAGCCGTCGAGAATCGCAGTGCCCTGTGCCTCCATATCGCCCGACGGACACTCTGATTTGCCGGCATCGCGAAAGCCGCAACCCTCGGGCATCGCGAAGTTGATTGAGCCTGAGTAAAGCAACATTTCGGCATTCGCCGGAATCAGAATTCCACCATCTTCGCCTTTTTCAAATTCTGCGGCGTTCACCGTCAGAGACAAGGCAAGCAATGCTGCCGGAAAGAATCGAATCAGTTTTCTGGTTTTGTTCATCGTTTTCACCGTTCCTCTGTTTTTATCGTCAAAGCATTTCCGATTCGAGAGTAGAAGACATACGAAATTCGGATTCAAGTTGCAAGCGGTTATCGTTGCGCCTGCCGATATCTGCGGCCGGCGAAACTTCAATTGCAGTTGTAACTGAGCCAGTCTCCGTGGCAGATTGACCACCGGTATTTTCAGGAGAGATCATTGCCACAACTGACACTATTCGCGAGTCCCAGGGCCTGCTCGCTGGCCTGCCACATTGCTCTGGAGGAATCAGGGCTGCCGTACGACGTCAACATTGTCAAAATCCGCGAGGGGCAACACCTGACGGAAGAATATCTGCGGGTGAATCCATGGGGTAAAATTCCCGCGCTGAAAATCGACAATGAGGTGCTAACCGAAGCGCAGGCTATTCTTAGCTATGTCGGCGACAGCACAACCGTCAATCTTCTTCCGCGCGACAATCCCCTTGCACGCGCCAGGGCACATGAATGGATGAATTTCCTGACTGCGACCGTGCATATCGCATTTCGACCCTTGTTCAAACCACAGTACCTGATCAGGGACCCCGCACTGTTTCCGCAGCTTCTTGAGCTCGGCATACCTAATCTCCGCAAGACGCTGCTCGAGGTCGACCGTCGTCTCACGGGAAAAACCTGGGCCCTTGGAGACAGCTACAGCGTTGTTGATCCGTACCTGCTCGTTTTCTGGATCTGGTGTCAACGCGAAGATATCGTGCCACACGTCGCTGACATGCCAAACTGGCGTGCAGTTGCGGAACGTACATTTGCGAGAGAAGCGACATGGGCGTGCCTCGAACGTGAAGGCATAACCCCTGACAACATTGCCAATCCGTAGGAGCATTGCGTGAGCCTCGTATACGCCGGCGTCTGTTGCCACGCGCCCGGCATAACAAACCGTCCTGAAGCCGCCGACGCCGATGACTATGAATCGCTCCGTCGCGGGTTCTCGCAAATGAGGCAGGACATAGAATCGCTGAAACCGGATGCCTTGTTCATCATTTCGGCCGAACATTTCGCGAATTTCTTTTCAAATAATATGCCTGCATATTCGATTGGCATGGCAGACCAATATGTGGGCCCGATCGAGGACCCTGAGTGGCTGGGCATCCCGCGGCGAAATGTGCCGGGTACCAGGTCTTTATCCCGACGCATCATTGAATTGACATTGCAGCATACCGATGTCGGCTATGCCGAAGAGTGGAAATTCGATCACGGCATCATGGTGCCGCTGCATCACCTCACGCCTGAATATGATATTCCAATCATTCCAGCCAACATCAATTGCCAGGCTCCGCCTTTTTCACCGCTTTCGCGTGCCTATGAATTTGGTCGGGCGATTCGAGCGGCGTTCGATTCGATTCCGGAGCGTATCGCCCTCATCAGCACAGGTGGAACTTCACATTGGCCATGCACACCCGATAGTGGAAAGATCAATCAGGTGTGGGATGAAGAATTTCTGGCGCGATGGTCAAAGCAGGACGTCGCGGCAATGACTTCATATCTCGATGATGAACTCGTCGGCGATGCAGGCGGTGGTGCGCTGGAAATCAGAACGTCGATAGCCGTCGCAGGCGCGGCAGGCGGTGTTGGCAACGTCCGTTTCTACAAGCCAATTCCACAATTCGCCTGCGGCTGCCTGATCGCAACGATGGAAATCAGCTGAACATTTAACGGACGAGGCGTCCCCATATTGTATGAACTCGGAAACGGTGCCTTAACGCAATGGCAGCTGTTATTGTGCGCGGCAAGGAACTGGGCCGCCGGCAGGAGGTCAGTTGACTGGGGATTTCGGGCATTACCCTTGAGATACCGGGCGGTATTTCGACACGCGTATCGCTGCGATCAATTTTTCCTGGAGTACGGCAGGTTGCGACAAAAACTGTTGGGGGGATTACTTGCGCTTGTCGCAGGCGCAACAGCAACTGGCGTTGCTGCACAGGAATCGTCGGACCTCGAGATAGGGCTTGGCCCGCCTATCCAGTTATTGAGGGGCGATCACGAAGACCTTGGCATTGATATCGACGGTCACCTCGACGAATCGATCTGGCAGCAAATCGAGCCAATCGACAAAATGAAAGTCACGAAACCGGACACGCTGGCGGATGTCCCGTACCGCACGGATATGCGTGTTCTCTATACCGAACGCGGACTTTACGTTTCATTCGACATGGAGCAACCGCAGGACACGCTGGTCGAGCGGTTTGTTGCAAGAGATGTATTCGAAGTGAGTCGTGATCGTATTGACTTCACGCTGGATACATCAGGTGACGGACGTTACGGCTATTTGATGGGCCTGTCCCTTGGTGACAGCCAGATGGATGGCACGATACTTCCGGAACGACAGTACGGCATTACCTGGGATGGCGCTTGGTATGGAGCGACTCAACGTACTCTAAAAGGCTGGGCCGCCGAGTTCTTCATTCCGTGGTCGCAAATGGCAATGCCGAAATCCGCCGCTACACGCCGCGTTGGAATTCGGGCCAGCCGCTTCCTGGCCACACGCGGCGAAACCTGGGGCTGGCCGTCGCTGACGGAAACGCAACCCAGGTTCATCAGCCGATTTCAGCCGCTGGACCTGAAGGGTGTGGATCCGCGACAGACCTGGAGTGTCTTTCCCTATGCTTCCAGCACGATCGATCGCGTAACAGAGGAGACTCGCTTCAAAGTTGGGGCTGACCTGTTCTGGCGACCGTCAACCAATTTTCAGCTGACCGGTACACTTAATCCGGATTTCGGTGCCGTTGAGTCGGACGATGTTGTCATTAACCTGACTGCGGACGAAACATTTTTTCCCGAGAAGCGACTCTTTTTTCTGGAAGGTCGGGAAATTTTTCAACTGTCCGGACGCCGGGCGGATTTTCGCCAACAACCGCTCACTGTTCTGAACACGCGTCGCATCGGTGGCAGACCGAGAGATGTCAATTTGCCGCCAGGTGTCGAACTATCTGATCGCGAGGAATTGAAACCTGCAGACATCATTACTGCAGCCAAAGCGACTGGTCAGATAGGCGCATTCCGATATGGATTGCTTGCAGCATTCGAGGACGATACAGACTATACGGCTGACGACAACTTGCGATACAGCCAGGATGGCCGGGACTTTGGTGCGTTTCGAATCCTGTATGAAGACAGCAAGGGCGCAGCCTATCGCGGAATTGGCTGGATAACGACGCTGGTCGCCCACCCGGAAGCGGACGCATTGGTCCACGGCACCGATTTTCATTACCTGAGTAACACCGGCAGGTGGAATATAAACGGGCAATTGCTGGCTTCCGATCGAGACGAAACAGGTACCGGAACCGGTGCGACGACGGACATAACCTTTTCGCCTCGCCAGGGCTTGAAACACGAATTTCGAATGACTCTGCTGGACGAAACAATCGACGTCAACGATCTCGGCTTTCAAACTCGTAACGACGTCAATGATTTCACTTATCAACTTGAATGGGACAGGTCAGGATTCACGAAAATACGGAATTTTCAAGTGAGCCCGTTCCTTCGCTATGCCGTCAATGGAGACGGTTACGAAACGAATAGCGCGATCGCTGTCAGCGGCGAATTGACGTTTAATAATCTGTTTAAGCTAAATGGATTCTTCGCTTTCCTCCCACAACGCTATGACGACCGAAATAGTTTCGGCAACGGCACGTTCGAGATTCGACAACGATCACGCGGGGAGCTGAATTTCAATACGGATTTCTCAAGGTCAATAAGCTTCTTTGGCAAACTCGGGTACGCTGGCGAAGCTGTGTATGGGACCAGTGTCGATACGAAGTTGGGTGTGTCCTGGCGTCCGAAACACAATCTGAGCATGCAGCTTCAGGCAGAATATAGCGACAAAGACGGCTGGCTTTTGCACCAGGAAGATCAAAACTTCACCTCATTCCAGGGCACGCAATGGCAGCCGGAATTGAAACTCGATTATTTCCCGACTTCGAAACAGCAATTAGGCCTGGCCTTGCAGTGGGTAGGAGTTCGTGCCTTTGAGGACCGGTTTTACACGCTGCCGGTCAATGAAACGGAACTGGTAGAGGGATCGAAACCACCGGGCGCAACCGACGACTTCAGTGTTTCGCAATTGAATTTCCAGGTCCGTTACCGGTGGCAGATTGCGCCCTTGTCGGATCTGTTCATCGTTTACACGAAGGGCGACAAGAGTCGCCCCGGCCTGACTGAATTCGACGACCTGTATCGGGACAGTTGGAACAATCCGCTCGGTGATCAGCTGGTCATCAAGTTGCGCTATCGCCTGGGCTCCTGATTTTCACAAAGCAGTCGCCCGATGTGTTCGAGCGACGCATTTGCGCTCCGGTAGTCTCGCGTGACAGGAATCATCCGGTCATCGATATCAATCACCAGGGACGGGAAACCGTCAATCGGTGACTCTCTGGCGAAATCAATCTGACCGCGCAGCGTAACGTTTACGTCCGGCGAACGAATGTCTGTTGCGAACCTTTCGGTATCCAGCCCGATCTCGTCAGCGAGCAACTCCAGCGTATCGACATCCGACGGATTCATCGCACGCAGGTAATAAGCGCGCTGTATTGCGTCGACCATTTCATCGTACTGGTCCTGAATTCCGGCAGCGATGACCGCTCGACATGCCGGGTAAGTCGACCGGCGCGGCTTGCATTTTGTCCAGAATTCGAAATTGAATTCTGTTCCCAGGAGGTCGCGAATCTTCAGCCACGCTTTCGGTATCCCCTCCCTCAGGTTCTCTGGCATCGGCTGATCCGAATCCGCGGCCAGACCACCGAGCACTTTCACCAGTTGCACAGACTCTGGAAGATTTGAAAAAATCTGATCGGATACCGGACGATAACCCCAGCACCAGGAGCACATGGGGTCGTGATAGAAATAGAGGTTTGCCACCCTCGACTGCCGGTCTAACCGGCTGCCCGCACCTGCTTTCCCTGAATAGAACCGAGCCGCCGGCATGCGTCCTCGATTACCTCATCTTCCTTCGCAAAACAAAATCGCACGAGGCCCTTTCCTGCCTCTCCCTTAAAGAAGGACTCACCTGGCACACTGGCAACGCCGGTTTGTTGCAGCAGGTACATCGCCCGTTCTTTGCTGTTGTTACCCGGGAGCGATGTCACGTCGGCCAGTACGTAATAAGCACCTTGTGGCACACACGGAGTCAATCCAACTTTATCCAGTGCTCCGCACAGGATTTCGCGCTTCCGACGATACTTGGCGGCAAGTTTGACGAAGTACTCATCATCCAGTTGTGCGACACCGGCCGCCGCACCCAACTGCAACGGTGTCGGCGCGCAGACGTAGATAAGGTCGCTGAAATTTCCGATCGCTTTCGCCCATTTCGCATCGCATACGGCGTAACCGATGCGCCAGCCTGTGATGCTGAACGTTTTCGACAATCCCGACATTGTGATCGTCCGCTGCCACATACCTGGCAACGACGCCACGCTGATGTGTTCTAGGTCATCAAAGACAAAATGCTCGTAGATTTCATCCGTAAATACGAACAGGTCATGTCGCGTGCAAAAATCTGCAATCATTTCGAGTTCGGATCGTGTCCACACCTTTCCGGAAGGGTTTGATGGTGTATTGACGATGATCGCTTTCGTTTTTTCTGAAACAGCGTTTTCCAGGTCTTCCAGGGAAAACGACCAGTCCGGCGCCTTCGTGGATATGAATACAGGAACCGCCTCTGTCGCGAGCAATGTACTTTCGTGGTAGCTGTAATATGGCTCAAAGAGAATAACTTCGTCGCCTGGCTCAAGCAGCGCTAAACATGAACAGTACAGGGCGCCGGTTGCACCTGCGGTGACAACGACGTTCGACTCCGGATCGACATCGAGCCCCGCGCGACGGTTATATTTCTCCGCCAGCGCGCGTCGTAACGATGCGGTGCCATCGTGCCGGGAATAACTGTTGTCGCCACGATCGATCGCATCTTTGGCCGCCCGAACCACAGGCTCCGGAACTGCAAGATCACACACTCCCTGGGACAAATTGACTCCGCCCACGCGCTCACATTCAACGCTCATCGCCCGCAATTCGGACTTTCTGACCCACTCGTGGCGGGAACTTAAACTCAGTGACATATCTCTAAGTACTCCGTTAGCCGGTAATCGGCGGACGATTATTGATCCCGGCAGCTACAAGTCTGATAATCCGTTCAAGATCATCATAGGAAATACTGCCATGCACAAGCAAATCAGGCATTTTGTGGTCGCCGCTTTCGTGCTTTGTGCCATCTCGCCAACTTACGCACAGGACGATGGCGATTCGAATGACGATGCCGATGCCGATAACGGCTCGGTTTCCTGCATCACGCTGCGGAACGTACGGCGAACCGACGCAATCGATGATCGCAATGTTCTGTACTACATGCGCGGAGGCGCGGTTTATCACAATATCCTGCCTCACGCCTGCAATGGTCTGGCACGCGAAAATCGGTTCTCTTACACGACGAATATGGGAAGGCTCTGTAGCCACGACCTGATTTCCGTCATTTTCACCGGCCCTTTCGGGCTCCAGGAAGGCACGTCCTGCCAGCTGGGCGATTTTCACAAAATTACGAAAGAGGATGCAAAGGCATTGAAGGATGCCCCAACGCCTGCTCCAACCTCGAACCCCTTGCCAATGCCGGATCCGCAGGAAGTCGGCGCAGGCGAGGAAGTGCCTGAGACGTTGTAGCCGGGTTCTTGCGGACGGTAGTACGGTCGCCGTCTCAGAGATTCCGGTCGAATGACGCAGCCTTGATCAGCGCGATGACGCGTGACCCTGTCACCAGTCCGAGTTCAGTCACTGCCTGATGTGTCAGCTGAGCCTTGATGACGGCACCGCCAACGTCCACGGAAACAGTTGCGAACGCGCTGTTTTGCAGAGGGCTGATCGACAATAAATTCCCGATCAACATATTTCGAACGCTCAGGCCTCGCGGCTCCTCCGTAGCGATTACCACGTCGCCCGCCCGCACCAGAAGTCTTGCAGTCTCACCTTCAGTCGTTCCTGCCATCATCGGTACCGTGATGAACTGGCCCTGGTGGTCAACGCGGGTAAGGTGCAATGCCCTCATATGCTCCACCACACGAACTTCCATGACCGTCACCGCGTCGAACGGCGACGCGGATAGCTGCATATCCTCGCGGTTCAAAATATCGGCAGCCGGTCCGAATGCGGTAATACGACCACCCTCAAGAACAATCACATTGTCGGCAAGGCGTGCCATTTCATTCACCGCGTGACTGACATAAATTGCAGGGATTCCGAAACGCTTTTGCAATGCTTCGATGTAGGGCAGGATTTCACGCTTTCGACCGACATCCAGCGCAGCCATTGGCTCATCCAGCAGGAGCAGGCGCGGATTTGTCAGTAAGGTTCTGGCAATCGCCACTCGCTGTCGCTCTCCTCCCGACAGCGCGTCGACATGACGATGGAGAAGCGGCTGGAGGTCCATGCTGGAAACCGCTTCATCAAAAGCAACACCCAGGTCGTTAGCGCGGCGTGCCAGCGCGAACTGCAGGTTGCCCTGCACAGTCAAATGCGGGAACAGGCGCGTATCCTGGAAAACATAACCAACTGGCCGCCGGTACGATGGCATGAATGACGTATCGCTTTGCCATACCTCATCACCGAAATTCACCTGCCCTGCTGCGCGTCGTTCAAGACCGGCAATTATTCTAAGTAATGTGCTCTTTCCACCGCCACTTGGACCAAACAGTCCCGTTACGCCCGCGAGCTGGATGTCCTTGTCTACATCCAGCGTGAATCCCGGATATGCCAACCGCACGCGTAGTGACAATCGTTGCTGATCGCTAGCGGACATAAATCGGATTCCAGCGCCGCGACCCGTATACAAACAAGAGGACGATAAATGAGAAAACGATCAGGCCGGCCGAAAGAATATGTGCTGCTTCGTAATTAAGCGTTTCAACATGTTCGTAAATTGCGATCGAAATCACGCGCGTTTTGCCCGGGATGTTGCCACCTACCATGAGGACGACGCCAAACTCACCTATCGTATGGGCGAATGACAGGACTGTGCCGGTGATGAAGCCGCGTCGCGCCAGGGGCGCTGCAACGGAAAAGAACGAATCAATCGGACCAGCCCGAAGTGTGGCCGCGGCTTCGAGCGGTGCCCTGCCGACAGATTCGAACGCATTCTGTAGTGGCTGAACCATGAACGGCAATGAATAAAATACGGATGCGATGACCAGCCCGCTGAACGAGAAAGTCAGCGCTTCGCCAGTAATCCTGACCCAGAATGACCCGATCGGCGACGCCGGTCCCAGTGCGATCAGGAAATAAAAACCGAGCACGGTTGGCGGCAGGACCAGGGGCAACGCTGTCACTGCCTCGATCGCCGGCTTGAACCGGGACGATGTGCCCGACAGCCACCAGGCCAGCGGTGTACCCAGGAACAACAGTATGAGCGACGTCACTCCTGCGAGCGTCAACGACAACCAAAGTGGCCCCAAATCCGGCATGGCGTTAATCGACACCGTATCCTTTTGCCCTGATTATCTCCTTTCCGTGCGAACTTTGGAGAAACGAAACAAAACCTGTCGCCGCAGAATTGTTTTCTCCATGGCGCAACAGGACAGCATCCTGACGAACAGGGGCATGAAGGTCCTCCGGGATAACAAGGTAAGCCCCGCCCCGAGAGCGATTATTATTTTCAACCAATGAAAGTGCGACCAGCCCTGCTTGTGCATTGCCGGTCGCGACCAGCGCGTGTGCCTGGCCAATATTTTCGCCCATTACAATTTTGTCTTTTATCTTGTCCCAGACATGTAGCGATAGTAGCGCTTCGCGACTCGCAATTCCGTACGGCGCAAGATCAGGATTCGCTATCGCGAAGGCGACAATCTTCTTCTGTGTGATCGTCGTCAGCGGATCAGACTGAATTAAACCGGCGTTGGCGCTCCACAGCGCCAGCCTGCCGGTAGCGTACGTAAACCTGCTGCCACTTATGGCATTGCCGGAATTCTCGAGCAGAATCGGCCGGTCCTGATCTGCAGCCAGTAACACGTCGTATGGTGCACCATGCAAAATCTGCGCGTACAAACTTCCGGTCGAACCACCTGCGATTGTAATTTGGTGACCCGTCTCCGCCTCGAACGCAGTTTCCAGCTGTTGCGCAACATCTGTGAAGTTGGAAGCCACCGCAATCAACGCATCGTCGGCATATACCACAGACGACAACACAATCCATGTCGCGCATATCGCCGCCAACCGCTTCATCATGCTATCGATTCCTGTTGATGCGCCGCCAGTTTCGTGTCGGAGACGCTTTTTGGTTCCAGCCGAAATACGGATGACGCGACAACAGTTTCGGATCACGAAAAAGAAAAATAAGGATTGCCCCTGCGACAAAACCGCCGATATGCGCCCAAAAAGCGACGCCACCACCCTGTAAACCGTAAGAAGCAACGCCACTTAGCAGTTGTATCAGGAACCAGTAGCCCAGCATGAGGTATGCCGGCACCGCGACGGTTGTGACGTAGAAAACAAGTATAAACAACATGTGCACGTGTACGCGCGGGTACAAAAGAACGTATGCACCCATTACGCCGCCGATTGCACCAGATGCGCCGACCATGGGCAGTGGCGAACCCGGATCTGCCATGACCTGGGCCGAGGCGGCCGCCAGTCCACACAGCAGGTAAAACAATACGAAGCGAGAATGCCCCATTGCATCTTCAACGTTATTGCCGAAAATCCACAGAAACCACATGTTCCCGATGATATGCATCCAACCGCCGTGCATGAACATTGACGATACGGTTGTATGCCACACTGAAGTATCGCCGATCGTGCAGACACTTTGAGGGCCAATCTGCAGCTGCGATCCGGCCGGAACAAGGTGTAACAACTCACCAGGGATCAGTCCGAAACGACAGACGGATGCCGACAACGATGGCTCGGCACCGAATCCTTGCACCAATACCCAGGCGGCAACATTGAGAGCGACGATTGCGTACGTCGCGTAAGGCGTAAGAAAGTGCGGGTTGTCATCGCGAATCGGAAACATCGCCTGAGATCAGCAGGTCTTACGCTGAGGCCTGTTTTGCTCTTGCGTGGCGCCGCGCTCTGACGAATGCAAACGCCTCCGCAAGTGTTGCGGACTGCGTGTCATTCATCGCCGCGGCGTTTACGCGAGCATTTGGCAACATATAGATGTGGAATTGCTGCTCGATCAGTCGTTGCTCATCGTCGCTGATTGGGAGGCAGGAAAACATGCCTTTTTGCGTCACGAGGAATGAAGCATCGAAATCCGGGTTCGCCGCTTCTATCGACTTTCGTAACGCGCCACGCATATTGACGACATGATGTCGAATCGCGTTGAGTTCCTGCCGCCACAGTTTCTCAAGTTCGGGTGTCGACAGAATCTCATGCACGACTGCCGCGCCGTGATCGGGTGCCATGAAGTACAACTGCCGTACAGTGTCGCGAAGCTTGCGCCGTACACTTTCCTTGTCTTTGGCGTCCGGTGACACGATCACCGACAGAAGACCCGCACGTTCCCGATAAATACCGAAAGACTTGGACGACGAAACGGTAAGCAACATCTGCGGCACGATTTCGGCCAGAAGACGCATCCCAGCGACGTCCTCTTCAATACCCGCACCGAATCCCTGGTATGCGACATCTACGAAGGGAACCGCCCCGGTGCTGACGGTCAGTTCGGCCACAATTCGCCACTGATCGATGTTGAGGTCGTGTCCTGTCGGGTTGTGGCAACAACCGTGCAAGAGCAAGAGATCATTGGCCTTCATCGCCCGCAAGTCCTCCTGCATCTTTTCGAACTGCGATACTGAATTCAGTTGGTCGTAGTATCTGTACTTTCTGATCTGCACACCGGCTTTTTCGAAAAACTCGAGTTGATGTCCCCATACCGGCTCGGACACCCAGACGACCGAATCCGGCGAAAGGCTATGGGCGAGTTCGGCGCCGGCACGAAGCGCACTTCCTGCACCGGGTGTTTGTGCCGAGATAATCCGGCCGTCAGCGAGCACAGGATGATCGGGCCCGAAGGCCAGGCGTTCCATATCACGGCAGTAGTCCGCGTTGCCGAGTGGCGACATATAGGACTTCGGCAAGTCCCTCGCAAATAACTGCTGTTCTGCCAGCCGAACGGATTGCATGACCGGGACCCTTCCCGAGTCGTCCCGGAATACACCGATTCCCAGGTCGATTTTGTGCGGATCAGTATCGTCAGCGAGGCGTTTGAAAAGTGCCTCAATCGGATCGTTGGCATAATTGCAGAGGTCTTTGAACATGATGGGTCGGCGTAGTGGTGAATGACCTGTCTAGTCAATCACATCTTGAGTGGATGTGAAACCACTGATCGACCGACTTTCGCTGTAACGCTCGTCTAACTATATGTCATAGGCGAAGAAGCAGAAGTTGCAATGGTTATTGGTCACGTCAACCTTGCCAGGTCGTTCAACGGTACTGGCGAGCATTTTGTTGCGTTAGTCGAGGCGCTCGATCGGCAAGGCGTCAACCAACACGTCATCGTGCGCAACCATGCACTCGCGCGACGTGTCGCCATATACAAAAATGTAACGCTTGGCCCGGTGACCGGGTCGCCGGTCATCGCCTACTGCCTGATGCCAGCTGTTGATGTCGTACATGTTCACAACGACAGGAGCGCCCGGTCAGGATTGTTGCTCACACTGACCAGGTCGATACCGTACGTGCTGACGCGGCGTGGTGCAGGGAAACTGTCCGGCAGTCCGCTTTCACGTTCGATCAATAGTCGCGCCGCAAGCCTGATCTGCTGCTCAAGAGATGCCGCACGCGCTGCACTGACCGGAAACACGAACACCCGGGTTGATGTAATCGCGGATATAGCTCGCGAATCCGGGGCGGATTTCGAATTGCTGGGCAATCGAGTGGCTGCAAAGCACTTGCGGGTTTACGAACGAGCTGCCGAAACCTGGCAGGTACCGGCGTTTATGCGATGAACTCAAAACTCCCACAACACGCCGACTGCCGGAAGCAACGGCAACCAGAAGTCCAGGCTTCGCTCGAGCGCAAATTCGTCAGTGGATTCCTCATCGATGTCCCAGTCATGACAACAAACATTGCGCCGGTTCGTCGTGTTGGAAATTTCCACAAAAGCCATCAACGATCCGCGACGGACATCGAAAGTTCTGCTCAAACGAAGGTCCAGGCTTGCAAACGTCGGGAGGACCAGTTCGTTTCGCGGACCGGGCGTGACAACGTATACCGGCTCGCCATTAGCATCCGTTCCCGATTGCCTGAAAGACAGATCGGTGGCCGGCCATCCTGTATGTATGCTGGCTGCAGCTGCGGCCGACCAGATCTTGTTCGACCAAGAAATTCCACCCTGAAAAGCGTGTCGTTGATCCCAGCTACGAGGTACGTCCCTTCCGTCAATGTGGTCCGTCACTTTCGACAGCGTATAGGTTCCCCACCAGGTCCATTCGCGTTTCGACCGGTCCAGCGAAATCTCCAAACCAGATGATTTTGCATTGCTTGGATCAAGGCGAACCCGGTCTGGTTGCAATTCCGGAATCAGGCCCAGCGGATTGTAAATATTCTCGAAGCGAGGCGTCACCCGGCTCATGTCCTTGTGAAACAACTCAAGCCGAAGAGCGGTGTCATCCCCAAACAAATGGCGGATGCCGGCAATAATGTGATCCGACCGTTGCGCCGGCCAAAAATTGCTCACGCCATCTTCGATTTGTAACTCGTGAATGGCCTGCGACTGGTGGTATCGACCCCATGTAAGACGCAATTCCGTTTTCTGACTAAGGGCATATAACAGGTTGAAGCGTGGACTCAATTGCGAATCGGAAGAAAGATCCGTGTATGTCTGGTCGTCCCAGCGGAGACCCCATTCAAATATTGTCCGCGGCGTCAATCTCCAGCGATCGGAGACATACAGCGCGAAATTTCCGCCCTCAGGTGCCGCACTTAGCGCACGAGTCTGCGAGGTCGGTGCGTTCTCAAACAGTGCCTGGAGGCCGTAGTAATCGGCGCTGCCTGCGTAATCATAAGTTGCCTCGCTCGTCGTCGCCTGGAGACCCCACTGCAGCACATGTCCCTCGGTAGGAGTCCACGTCCAATCTTGGCGAATTCCGAATTGCTCGATATGCCGATCATCCCGAACTGTCGAAACGATTTTTTCAATATCGTTCGTAAATCCGTTTCGAAGATTGTCATAGGACGTTACTGAAAGCATGGTATTGCTGCTGAGCGACTCTGACCAGCGACTTTCCAGCTTTGCCCAGAATTGCGCGTTTCGTGTCGTGCTTTGAACTTCTTCAATTTCATCGAGATTGGTTTCGACGCGTACACGCACGCGATCATCCGCATACAACGCATTAAACGAAAGCGTTGTATCGGGCGACAAGTCAAAAGCCAATTCACCAAACACATCGTAGTAAGAGGGCTCGCCAAACTTCGGGTTAATGACAAGATCCAGATTGCCGCGACGCGCCGAGAAGAGCCAACGCATATCGCCTTCAGTGCCGGATGTCAAAAAGGAAGAATTGAATACACTGACACCGATCTCGGTATGCCGCTGCTGCGTCAACTCCATTGATTCCATCAATACCATACCGCTCATCCGGTCACCGTATTGCGCGGGGAATCCGCCCGTATAGACTTCCACGCCGGAAATCGCCCGGGAATCGATCGCACTGAATATGCTTTGGTAATCTCTGATATGGAACGGATCGAAAAGCCACTGGCCGTTCAGCATGACGCCGATCTCTCCGTCAGTGCCACCGCGAAAGTGTGTCTTTGCCGATGCGCCACTGGCAGCAGCGCCCGGCAAGCGTTGCGTGATTCGTATGGGATCATCACCGATGTCCGGCATGTTGTGTATCGCGAGTTGATCGAGCAAAAACCTGGATGATGCGATGTCACGGGAAATATCGTAACGACTTGCGGACACTGTAATCGTCTCAATCGCCGGCTTTGATTCTCGCAGCGAGATTCTTATTACTTCGTTCTCGCCCGGAGGCAATTCGATCTCGCGGATGACTGTCATGTACCCGTTAGCGCTGATTGTAAATTGATATCTCCCGGGAGCGACCTGCCTATAGTGAAAAACGCCTGAGGCATGGTTGTCGGCATTCATCAAAGTCGGCGTGACTGTCAGCGACGCGTTTTCAATTGCGTCCCCGCTGCCACGGGCGGAGACCACCACCAGAATCGTTCCATTACTCACAGCAGCTCGAGTTGCGCGGACGACCAGGAATACGCCTGCTTCAGTCTTCAACGTCAGATTGTGCGGTGCGAGAATCTCATCGATCAGCGACCGGGGCTCGCTCGCGGCTGGTTCTGTCAGAACAACAAGGTCACCAGTAACCAGGCTGGTGCTGTACGCAAACGGATGACCGGCCATGCGAAATTCGTCGATGACAGCGGAAACGAGCCGGCCTTGATAACGTGGCGCGTCGGTTTCCGCAGCCTGAGCTATCGCTGAGAATATGCAAAAAATGATTACACAGGCCTGTTGCATACGCTGGCATCCCCGCGCAAAGGCTAAGTGCGACCTGGTTCTAATGCTTTGCATTTGAGTCGTTTTCTTGCAGGTTTTACCTGACGAGAATTATCCCGTCGTCTATTTCCCATTCGAAATCTGTGGTTGGCATCCAGATCCGCAACGCGCTGGTCGGATCGGTATCAACCGTACCTTTGAGTAGTTCCTCCATCGCGCGGGTTTGGATACTTTCATCGGAATACTGCAGTTTCATACCGGTCTCGTGACTGACCCAGGCCAGAAATTCGTGAACCGATCTGCCGTCGACCACGGCGGCAGGAGAGGTCTTCTCGATCCATTGCCAATGGTCACCATAGGGTTTGATGTTCACGACGCTTACTGTCGTGCCATCCCTGAGTTGCATTTGCTGGCCCCCGGACGCCGATTCGATAGATGACAGACTCTCGAGCCGTACCTCGCCTTCGCGCACGCTGATCGTGAGTGTGCGCGCATCAGCACGGGCCATGTATTGCGTACCCACGTGCGTCACCGAGCCATAGTCTGTCATGATCGTCAGTCTGGCCTCCGTAGCGGCCGTGCCGTTCAAGCCATCCGGTTGCGAATCAAAATAGACACGACCGGATCGCAAAAATATTGAATCTCGCCCGAGAAATTCCACGCGCGTGTCCGCATCAATCCTGAGTGAACCACCCTCCGCCCAGGCTACTGCGATCCCCGAGTCCGCATCCGTAATAATCGTTTGCCCGGCGGCGACGACATTGACGTTATTGCGTTCAAGAAGCTCTGAGTTTTCGCCCAGCATATAGATCGATCCGAAACTCTTGCCGACAGACGCGACCGGAATTTCGGCGATTCCATTCATACGAACCGCGTTAAACCCGGCGAATAAGACCAGCAGGACGGACGCCGCTATCGACCAGGAAATGAGGTGACGTTTGGTTTTGCGCCTGTTCGTCACCGCGCGCCATTCTGCGTGAACGTTGTCGCGCACGACCTGCGTTTCTTCAGCCGTTGGCGTTGGCCGAGGCGATGCCCTGCCCAGAATCCGTTCAACGGCCTGCTCAACCGAATCATCAGCGTTTGCAGGGAGCCCTTCTCCAAGCGTATTCATGATTGCACCAGTCCGTCTCCATCGCCCTCGAGCGCGGTTGTCATTGTGGAATAAACTTCAGCGAAAGCGCGCTTCGCTCTCGCGAGTAACGACTGTGTTGCCTCCGGCCCGATTGCCAGTTCGTCCGATATCTCGTTGATCGATCTTCCCTCGATGTACTTCCACTCCAGCACGTTTCCGTAGTTGGCAGGAAGACGATCCAGTGCCACCTGTATCAGGCGAATCTTTTCCGCACGCTTGTAGTTTTCTTCGGGGTTGCCGCTGTCCGGCGCATGAAACGAATCGACCGCCGCCCGTACCTCGGGGAAGTCTTCGGTCAGGACAATGTGCTCGCGATAGCGCGCGTGTTGGGCCAGCCAGTCGCTGAGTTCATTTCGACAAATTGCACACAGCCACGTAAACAGCGCCGATTCGGCCCTGAACGTATGCATGTTTCGTAATGCCTTGGTCAGCGTCACCTGCACCACGTCCCTGGCCGCCTGCGGATCATCGGGCATCCGGGCGATCGCAAACCGGTAAAGGCGCGCAAAATTCTCGTCAAAAAAGCTGTCGAAGGCTCGCTTGTCGCCCTCAAGTAGCTGTTTTACAAGTCTTTTATCATCCAAGTAAATCGCCATGCCGACCATCTCCCTGTGTCTGCCTTGTTTGACCCGACGTAGCGGAAAAATCGGTCGAAATCAGGCCACTGGGAACCAAAGGCAGACTGCGGTGACCGGGTCATTGTACGCCTGGCCGGCAAGCCAAACCTGCGGATGCCTCACAGCTCAGCGCATCCGGTCCCGGCTCACCAGCCGCTGGATCATATTTTGCGCCTCGTGCACGTGATAACAGCGACAGCTGTCACCACCGCGCGGGTCTGTGCACCCGTTCACTTGCTTCATACCGCACCGGGAGGCGGTCGGTACGTCCTCGCTGGTCATCACGCCCAACCGCTCAACCCTTAAGGGCCCGGCATTTTTTCCTGGCCGGCAGGAACCGGCCGATCGATACCGGTCGCACAGCCGGATAACAACAAAACTGCAAAAATTGATTTCGCTCGCATCCCTACACCTCGCTTGTCACGCAGAGCATGAATGGATACGTCGATGTCAGATCGAAATTGAATAGGGACGGCCGTTAAATTCCTGTCGCCGACAAAACTGATGGCGATCGCAATCAGGGGAGAGCAAAAGCAACGAGACGGTCTGACAGTTTCGTTCCGGTGCGGGCGTTGCCGCCGGCATAGATCACGACGTACTGCCGGCCTTTCCATTCGTAACTCATCGGTGTTGCCATGGCTGGTGACTGCAAGCGGCCCCGCCACAATTCCTCTCCGTTCGAGACGTCGAAGGCCCGAAGGTAGTGATCCATCGTGGCACCGATGAATACAACACCCGTCGCGGTGATCATCGGTCCGCCGAAAGTCGGCGTGCCAAGTTTCATCCCCGGTGCGAAGGACAGATCCTCAGTCGTTCCAATAGTCTTTCGCCAGACAACCTCACCGGAATCGAGATTGACGCCGGCTATGATCCCCCACGGAGGCTGCGTGCAAGGCAGGTCGAGTGACGACATCAGCGTCTCCCGTTTCATTCCGTAGGGCGCGCCTTCCTGCGGCGACACTTCCTGATCGTGAAAGACTTCGCGCATCTGCTCAAGATTGTCGGAACGGAATAACTGCACGTGGTGGGCGATATTGCTCATGTTGACCACCAGCAGATTGCGTTCAGGATCATACGCTGCGCCGCCCCAGTTCGCGCCGCCACCGGTAAAGGGCAGCAGAATCGTTCCTTGCGTCGACGGCGGTGTGAACAGCCCCTGTGCGCGAGAATTTTCGATCAGCTTGCGACACTCGTGTTTGTCGAACCAGGTAATTCCAAATGCATCGTCCGCCGACACCACGTTTGGCACGATGGGTGGCGTGATTGCAGGAAAAGGTTGAGTTGGCGACAGTATTTCACCCTGGATGCCGTCCTGAGGCACAGGCCGTTCCTCGATGGGCAGAAAAGCTTCGCCCGTGTCCCTGTCGAGCACGAAAACGAAACCGGTCTTCGTAACCTGGGCGACGACGTCATGTAGTTTCCCATTCCGCCAAACCGTATATAGACCCGGCTGTGCCGGCACATCGTAATCCCAGACATCATGATGGACAGTCTGGAAACTCCACACGACCTCGCCCGTCGTTCCATTGAGCGCGACGACCGAGTTAGCGTAGCGATTGTCGCCGGGGCGAAGCCCACCGTAAAAATCCGGGCTCGGGCTGGACGTCGGGAGAAACACGAGGCCACGCTCGGGATCGACTGACATCGGCGCCCAGACATTGGCATGACCTTCCGTCGGTGGCCCATCACCTTGCCAGTCCGATCTTTCAGGATCTCCTTCACCACGAGGAACGGGATCGAAATCCCATCGCGGCTCGCCGGTGCGGGCGTCGAATGCACGTACCGACCCTTTCGGGGCAGCGACGCGCGCGTTGTCACTGATCGCGGATCCTACGATGACAGTGTCGCCGATAATCGCCGGCGGTGACGTGATCTGGAATTCACCTGGCCACCACAACGCCATCCCTGGATCAATGCGAACCTGGCCGTCGGTTCCGAAGGACTGACAGCGCTGCCCGGTTCTTGCATCGACTGCGATAAGCCGCGCATCGTTTGTGCCCATTAATATTCGACTGGAACAATCGGCCTCGCTGTCAGCATCCTGCCAATGACTGACGCCGCGGCAAACGAACTGGTTGGCCGGTCGCTGATCGAGGTCAATTTCCGGGTCGAATCGCCAGCGTTCCAAACCGGTTCCCGGATCGAGGGCAATGATTTCGTTGAACGGTGTGCAGAACACAAGAGAATCTTCGACCAGAATTGGTGTTCCTTCAGTCGCCGCGCGGCTCATCGCAGCCGCCTTGTCAACGAGGTCGCCCGTCCGGTATTCCCAGGCCGGCACCAGCGTGTCGACGTTCTCAATGGTTATCTGTGCAGCATCGCTGTATCGATGGCCGCCTGCATCGCCGCCATAGGAACTCCAGCCATCGCCGACGCTGATCGAATTTTCAGGGCGCCCGACCCGCTTCGCCGTACCGTTTACATCAAGCCCGTGTGCCCCACCGAGATACCAAATCGCTGACCCGCCCAAAAA
Organism: Pseudomonadota bacterium; assembly: GCA_027621915.1. GTDB lineage: Bacteria > Pseudomonadota > Gammaproteobacteria > Steroidobacterales > Woeseiaceae > SZUA-117. The sequence goes on along the minus strand of JAQCAD010000018.1, from coordinate 17,824 downwards.
TGGCAGCAGCAAAATGAGTACGACTGCAACGGAAACGACCAGCGTCTTTTTTTTCATTATCCCACCCGATCAACGAAACAGGCTCGCGGCAGGCGACGAACCTTTCTTGCCGGCTACAGGATAATACAGATCAGGTAATGGTGAGTTTTATTGTGGCGCGCCGTTGGTGATCCACTGTCGGATCACCGTAATCAGCGCTGGATCAATCGGGCCGATGGGCGGCATTGGTCCGCCGGCAATACCGGCCGTACCTTCCAGTTTGCGCACCAGGTAACTGGCGTTCGGGTCACCGGGTGCCACTCTGAGCACCGCAGGCTGCTGTGTACTCGGGATGCCGGCGCCACCAGCTCCGACCAGCGCCAGGTAACTTGCATTGACGCTGGTGAGGTCCATTACACCAGGCAATATGCCACCGACACCGTTGTGGCAACTCGCGCAGGATGGCGTGAACACATTAAGCTGTATATCTGCGAGCGTTGGCTGCACAACTACCGGCGTCGTGATTGTAAAGAAAGCCTGGTAGTCGCCGCCTGCGGTGCCGTTGCCAGACGGAAACGCACCAAAGTTTTCGCCATCGAGTGCATTTCCATCCAGGTCCATGATCACCGGTCCGGCGACATTGCCCAACAGCCTGACTCTATATATATCGTCAGCCAGCACGACGCCGTTGAGGCTAAATACTGCGGACATCGGATTTCCGGCGACCAGCGCGGGTGGTGTTGCCGCGGCGATCTGCACAACAGTGCCATCGACAAATGAACCATCCCCTCCACTCGATTCGAGGATGAATGTGGTGGCATTCACCGACGTCGCGTTCAGCTCACGGGTGAAGCCGGCAATGATCTGCGTCGGCTGTGCGGCAAGATTCGCATTCGGCATCGGAGACAGTGATTGCACCTGAACCGGATCGAGCACGACGACACGATCGTCGATCGCACCATTTGTTATCCAGGTCCGGATGGTAGTGATCGAAGCTGCCGGCAACGCCCCACCGGGCGGCATCATGCCGCCAACGATGCCCACTGCGTTTTCAAGCTTTCGAATCAGGTAACTGTTATCCGGCTGGAACGGCTCGACACGCTGAAAATTTGCATCCTGTGAGCTGGCAATACCAAACAGTTCCGCATAGCTGTTCGCGGCGGTCAGGTTCAACCCGCCTTGCGCCGCAGCGCCGTGACAATTCGATGAAGCACAACTTGGCGTAAACACCGCTGCCTGTATTTCCGAAAAATTCGGACCAAACGCTGGCGGCGGTGGTGGTGGAGGGGGCGGTGGTGGAGGCGGTGGAGGTGGAGGCGGAATGGCTGGCGGCGGACTCGTACCAAGACGCGATATCGCGTCGTCATAGGATTCTACTTCGCAGCCGGTCAGTGACAACAGGGTCACAACGATCGCCAATATTGTCCGAACAATGAACGGTTTCTTCATGGTGTTCTACGCCTGCCGGCTTACAAACTGTAAGGAAAAGAATTTACCTTCTCAGATGTTATCGGTTTAGTTCCGGCAAAACGCGACGCCTGTCACAATCCAGGGCAGAAACGCAGCGTTGTCGCTGTTTCGGGACACCGCATGCGGACGACGCTGTTGTCGGTTCGTCCGGCAAACCGGCGTCAGCATCAGCTTTGGCGGACGGCCGGTCGAAAACCGTGCAAACGGCTTATTTGTACCCCGGGCAGACTATAATCAAGGTCCAATTCCGGATCGAAAAAGTCAGGCATTCACCATGTCAACAAAAAGCGATCTGCAGCGAGGCTTCGAATTCGGGCCATTCAAGGTCATTCCTGACCGTAATATTGTGCGGTGGGAAGGCAACGAATCGCATCTCGAACCGAAGCAGATGAAAGCGCTGGTGACGCTGGCCGAGCACCAGCCAGGCGTTGTCAGCAAGCAACACCTGGTTGATGAAGTCTGGAATGGACGCGCGACCTCAGATGAGTCGATTACCGGTTGCATCAAGGGCCTGCGAGCGGCGCTCGACAACGATAATCCGCGAAAACCTAAATATATCGAAACCATTCATGGGCGCGGCTATCGACTGATAGTGCCACTCGTTGGTTCGGACGCTGTGCCACAAGACGTTGAACGTCCGCGAAAATGGATTCCGGGCCTCGCCGTTGCAATCGTGATCGTTGCGGCAGGCGTTTTCTGGTTCACGTGGCCATCCCCCGTACGACCGCCTCATACAATCGATTCGGTTGTCATTACGCAGTTTGCCAACATGAGCAGTGAAGCAACCCAGCCAACGGTCGATGGTTTCACCGAACAACTGGTCAGCACCCTCTATGAAGTGCCCAATCTAGAAATCAAGAAGGGCATTTTGCCGAGCGAAAGTGATACTGCCACGGACATTGCCGATCGTTATGGCGTCGGGTGGGTGGTATTCGGCAGCGTTCAACAGATGAACGGACAAATAAAGATTACAGCTCGTATAGACGATCGGGAAAGTGTTGTGGAATGGGCCGGCACATTCACAGGCACGGACGACGAGATTTTCGATTTGCATGAACAGGTCGCGACCGCTGTGCGAGACAAGATACGCGGCAAATCGGCAGAGGCCGTCACCGCTTCCAGCAGACCGACGAACTCCGAGGCATACGACAAATTTTTATTGGGTCAGTATTACCTGGAAAAACGCGACAAGGATTCGCTTGACCGCGCGGTTGCGTTCTTCATCGAATCAATTGAACTGGATCCCGGCTACGGTCCGGCTTACCTGGATCTCGCAAACTCGTACATGCTGCTGGCTGATTACCGCGCCAGAGAAGAGATGTTTGACCTGGCGATCACAACCGCCGATGCAGGCGTCAGCCAGGATCCGAAAATCCACGACGCCGCACAGACCGTACATGGCTACGTTCTCTTGAAGCGCGGAGACTGGCTGGCGGCGACGGAGGCATTCGACATAGCCACAACTAGCGTCGCCGAATACCCGCCGTCTCACCATTATCACTCCCGCCTGCTGGCAGCCGTCGGTCGCGTGAACGATTCGCTGAATGCTGCTGTTCGCGCCTGGGAGATGGAACCCGATGCGCAGGTTCTGAACAGCCGGTTGGCCATCTCATACTTCTGGAAAAATGACATGGAAAATGCCCGGCGGTTCTACACTGTCGCCAACACACTGGGCCAGGGCGCGCCTATTCATCAACTCAGTTATGCGTTGTTCCTCGTACGGGATGGCAAGGGCGATGAAGCACGTGAAGCCGTGCAGCACGCGATGATTCTTTACGGGGCCGATCCGTCCTGGGTGGATCCGGTATTCGATGAGCTCACGATTTCTCCGACATCGGAGGCTATGAATTCGGTGCTGCAGGAATACACCACGCTAAATATCATTCCTGCGAATGTATTGGTCGCACTGTGGGCGATCGCCGGGCAATCGGATAAGGCAATGGAATTGACCTGGCGCCTGGTGGATGATCCAAGCTTCTTCGACATTGAACTGATCTATCTCGATGAATTCAGCGCGCTCCGTCGACATGCCGATTTTCCTCGTTTCCTTGATCAGCTTGGCATTAGCGACTACTGGCGGGATATCGGTTGTCGATGGGAAAACGATAAACTGAATTGCGGCACGAACTGATTCCCCCGACCGCGGCCTGTCCGGTGGGCTACAAACACATTCACAAGGAGGCGATCATGCGCCGAATCTTTATTGCTTTTTTCACGTTGTCTTGCCTGTGTGGCCAGCTGGCTGCCCAGGAAAACCCGATTTGGGACCAGGCCAAGGTCAGAAACTACCTGCCACATATGACGGTGCCGGAAGTTCGCGAGCTATTGCAGCGAACCGACATGGTAATCGTGCCCGTCGCGTCGCTGGAACAGCACGGTCTGCATCTGCCAATTGGCACGGACTATCTGAATGGTGTCGAACGCGCGAAGTTGATTGCACAACGGACGGACGTGCTGGTTGCGCCAATCCTTATGCCGGGCCAGTCTCCCTATCACATGGGATTCCCGGGTACGATTACGTTGTCGTCGGAGACCATCCAGGCCGTTTACGTAGAAGCGGCAGCAAGCCTGATAAGGCACGGCTTCAAGCGTTTAATGTTCTTAAATGCGCACGGTGGCAATAGTGCCATTACTACGTTCATTGTTGATCGCATCAACCAGGAAACAGCCGGTATAGCGGTCGACCTCGGCGCTGCGGCAACCCCTTATCTCGAAGGCACGTCAATTCCACCCGGCAAGGTTTTCGACCGGCACGGCGGCGTTGGCGAGACATCAAACTCTCTGTATTTAATTCCGTCGCTGGTGGATATGGACAGTGCCAAGACCGCGACGCTGAACATGCCGGCGCACCTGGAAAAAATGTTGCCTGACGTGATTGCTGGTGACCCGACAGCACTGAGAGTGTTCCTCGCGGAAGGTCTGAAAGCGGAAGAAACCGGCAAAGGCACATCCTCGGACGAAATGTCATCGACAGGCGTCTGGGGCGTACGCGACCTCAAGGAATCGAGCGCCGAACAGGGCCGCCAGGAAACCGAGGATTTCGTACAGGCCTCGGTGAAGTTCATTGAACGATGGAATGAGTTAAGACCGCCGAAACTGTAAGTCCGGTTTCGGTCCGCTTCCGGGGGAACGCCGCTGGTCAGGTTAGAGGTCCGAAACCATCCAGTGTGGGTGCGAAAACGGATCTAGTATTGTCTCAATATGATTCAGAAGATTTCCACAGAGGTGCTCGAGTCTCGCGGCTATGCAAGTCTTGGACGGCTGATATCCGACCCTGTTTGTGACGAGTTGGCGTCGATGTTCACGGCTGAAGCACCTTTTCGCAGTCATATCATCATGCAACGACATGGATTCGGTCAGGGCGAGTACAAATATTTCTCGTATCCGCTGCCGCCGGAAGTTGCCGATCTGCGGCGCTCGCTTTACACGGAACTCGTGACATTCGCGAACCGCTGGCACGAGCAGATGAAGTCGACCATACGCTTTCCGAATACTCACGAGGAAATGTTGTCGCGGTGCCACGCTGATGGGCAGACTCGCCCAACGCCGTTAATGCTCCGTTACGGCAAAGGCGATTTCAATTGCCTGCATCAGGATCTGTATGGCGAGCATGTTTTTCCGCTGCAGGTGGTCATCCTGCTGACCGACCCAGGTCGATTTGAAGGGGGAGAGTTTGTTCTTACCGGGCAGCGGCCACGCATGCAGTCGCGCGCGCAGGTCGTACGACTTCAGAAAGGCCATGGCGTCGTATTTGCCGTTAACGAAAGGCCCAGGCAAGGGTCGCGCGGATATTACCGCGTAAAAATGCGGCACGGTGTGAGCGAATTACGCAGCGGTGAGCGTCTGACGCTGGGCATCATTTTTCACGACGCGAAATAGTGCCTGCATCATGCATTCATCAGGTTAAAATCCTGAAATCCTCAACTATCGATTCCAGCGATCATTAGGATTGCAGTACGGAGCTTCGCGCGCTGCCTCAAACAGCGACGAGGTCGCTATATTTGACGATCGGGGTGCACGATGATTACGCACCCTGGGGATCGCCAGGATCGAGGAAGGAGCTGGACGAATTATGCAGCTGATCTACATCATTTTGTTCGGGTTGCTGGGACTTTGGCTTGCGAATGTCGGCGATGCTGTGCTCGGAATGGGTGTCGGCGCATTCGCCGGGTACCTGCTTGGACGAATTCGCGGACTGAATCTGCGAATGAAGGATATCGACGAGCAACTGGCGCGGATTCACATTCAGCTGAAATCATCGCTGCAGGGCTCGCCGAATCGGGAACCAGCCGCGATCAAAAAACCGGTTTCGCTTTTCGAGCCGGAACCGGTGGCAGACGTTGTAGACAGTCGTGCTGAATCGCTAACCGTACCAAAGTCCACTAAACAGCCATCCCCGGTGTCGAAATGGAAATCCCCTGAAAAACCGGCAGACCGGCCGGCTTCCATTACCCCTGTGGAGAAACTTTTCGTCGCAGCGAAAGAATGGATATCGACGGGCAATGTTCCGGTCAAGGTCGGCGTTATCGTGTCGTTTTTTGGCGTGTCATTTCTTTTGAAATATGCCGTCGAACGACAGTTCATCGTCATACCACTCGAAGCGCGTTACCTCGCGGTTGCGATTGGCGCTGGCGCACTGTTGACTATCGGCTGGCGGCTTCGTGACAAGATGCAGACTTATGCGCTGAGCCTGCAGGGCGGCGGTATCGGAATTTTGTACCTGACGATATTCTCTGCATTTCGCGTTCATCCGCTGCTGCCCGCGCCGTTTGCGTTCGTTCTCCTGGTGCTACTGACCGCGTTCACGGGCATGCTTGCCGTATTGCAGAATGCCAGGTGGCTGGCAATTTTCGGTACTGTCGGCGGTTTCCTCGCCCCTGTGCTGGTATCGACCGGCTCAGGCAATCATGTTGCACTGTTTAGTTACTACCTGTTGCTCAACTCGGCGATTCTCGGCATCGCCTGGCACAAAGCCTGGCGTTCGCTAAACCTCATCGGCTTCGCCTTTACCTTCGGCGTCGGCACGCTTTGGGGTTACGAATATTACCGGCCAGAGTTGTTCGCGAGCACTGAGCCGTTTCTTATCTTGTTCCTGTTGTTTTACCAGGCAATTGCAATCCTGTTCGCGTTCAGGCAGCCGCCGGAATTGCGAGGTGTTGTCGACGGAACATTGTTATTTGGTACGCCAGTCATCGCCTTTGCGTTGCAGGCACAACTGGTTGACAACACTGAGTACGGCCTGGCGATCAGCGCAATAATGCTGGCAATTTTTTATACATTGGTCGGCACCTGGCTGCATCGTGTGCGCACACAGGAAATGCGGCTGCTGATCGAGTCATATGTCGCGCTCGCCGTTGCCTTCGCAACTATCGCAGTGCCACTCGCACTCGACGACCGCTGGACAGCAGTGGCCTGGGCGCTGGAAGGCGCGGCGCTGATCTGGGTTGGCGTGCGACAGAACGGATTTCTCGCCAGGCTTTCGGGTGCAGCACTTGTTGCAGCCAGCGGTATCGCTTTCATCGCGCACGGGTGGCAGTCCGGCGCCGGAATTGCAGTACTGAATGGCAACTTTCTTGGCGGAATGCTGATCAGCATCGCCGCGCTGTTTTCCGCCCGGCGGCTCCAAATCGACGCGAAGCCGATTCCGATGCAGGCGTTGGCTGCCAACGCGCTCTTTCTCTGGGGAATTGGCTGGTGGGCGGCGACCGGCAGCGCCGAAGTACTCGATCGCGCATCGGGCAATAATGAAGTGCACGGGCTCCTGGCTTTTGCCGTTGTCAGTGCGGCATTGTTGACCTGGCTGGCACGCCACCTGAACTGGGCAATTGCGCGGCTAACCACCCTCGCCTGCCTGCCCCTCTTCGGTTTGCTGGGAATCCTGTACCTGGTGGAATTCGGGCATCTGTTCGTCGGTATTGGCTTTTTGTTCTGGGTCGCTGCAGCGATCGTGCATTTCGCAGTATTGCGCGCATTCGACGACGGACGAGGCAAACTCGAGGCGAACTGGCATTTCGCCGGCGCTCTGGCGATCGTATCGATGCTCGTATTCGAGCTCGTCTGGCGGTTGGACCAGGCAGGTTTTTCCGAGGTCTGGCGGTTGAGCGCCGCAATGCTCGTTCCACTCGCCGGTACTTTGCTCATTACCTTTGGGCGGGATCGTCTGCCCTGGCCGTTGCAGCGGTACTGGAGTTCGTACTTTTTGGTCGCAGGTGTCCTGGTCACACTGCAATTGGTCGCCATCGGCATAGCAGGAATCAGCGGCGCGGCTAATCCTGCACCCCTGCCGTACATACCTCTGCTGAATCCGTTCGATTTACTCACGATCATCGGCCTCGCGATTGCACTGCACGTGACCGTGACTGGCAGTCGGACGACCGGATGGATTACACAAGACCAGCACCGCCCGCTCATGGTCAGCTGGGGAGTGGCGGCGTTTATCCTTTCGACGATTATGGTTATCAGGGGCGTGCACAATCTTGGCAATATCGAATGGCGCCAGTTCGCGTTGATGCAAACGGTAGCGGTTCAATCCTCACTCTCTATTTACTGGGCGATTCTCGGGCTGGGTGGCATGGTTTGGGGCGCGCGGCACGCGAAACGCTGGGTATGGATGACGGGAACCGGACTCATGGCGCTGGTAGTGGTCAAACTGTTTTTAATTGACCTTGGCAATACCGGCACAGTTGCGCGCATCATCTCGTTCCTGGGTGTTGGCGCAATGCTGCTGGTCGTCGGCTATTTCGCGCCCGCGCCACCAAAACAGTCGGTTCATTCCAATCAACCCACGGAAGAATAGCTCGATGAAAAGCCTGGTCCTGATAATCGCAACCTGCATCGCCGCCGACACGGCGCTGGCCCAGTCTGGTCATGACGAAACTGTATTTCCGGAAATGAACGACTACGCCTGGGGATTTCCGGTGGTCGTTCGGGAGCCGGCGAGTTTTTACTCGATTCGCCTGCCACTCGACGTTAATCAGTCGGTGACTGATCCCGAGCTTCGGGATGCCGGCGTCTACAACGCGGACGGCGATCCGCTACCGCGAATCTTTCAACCGGCAAGCGACGACATCGAGCAGGTCGAAAGAACCAGGCCATTGCCTTTTGTTCCTCTCTTCAAGAATTCGAAACCTATTACGAGTGAAGATATTCAATTGCTGTTTGAGCGACGGGGTGATTTCGCACGGATCGAACTTTCGACTGATGCGCCTCCCGATGAAGCAGGAAAACGTGAGCTCAGGTCATACATTGTCGACACACGCGAACTTGACGAGGGTATAGAAGCGCTGGATCTTTACTGGACGCAAGTTGATACAGGTTTCATTGGCCAGGTTTCGGTCGAAGGCAGCAACAGTCTCGGGGAATGGGCAATGTTAGGTTCTGCAGCCGTTGCGGACCTCAACGAAGCGTCAACGAGCATTGTCCAACGCCGGGTGCGCTTGTCCCGATCAACTCACGATTACCTGCGAATCACGTGGAATGACGTCCCGGCAGGCTGGGGCCTTGCCGACATCAGCGCCGTGTACACGCTGGGCGTCAAGGGTATTGTCAGAGAGGAGTTCTTGCTGACCCAATCAGAAATAGACGCGGACGACGGGGGACGAGTCTTCTCACTGGGCGGCGCACCGAAGATCGACCGTGTTCGCGTCGTACTGCCAGTGTCGAATACCGTGATCACATCTGACGTCTATCTCTGGTCCGAAAGCCAGGGCCGCTGGTACCGCGTTATACAGGAAAACTGGCACCACATCGGCCAGGGTGACAGCATCATTGAAAGCGACGCGGTAGACATTTCGCGAACCCGAAGCAGCCGCGTCAAGGTGGTGGTTACACACGGACAGCCCGATGCTGAAATTCATCTCGAAATCGGCTGGAGGCCGGACACGCTTTTGTTTCTCGCGCAAGGGCCTGCGCCTTACACGCTGGCGACGGGACGTGCGGTCGATGCCGAATCAGGATTTCCGCAACACCGGACATACGGCGTCAGATCTATAACCAGCCTCGCATCAGGGAATGGGCAGGCAAGCGTAGCGACTCTTGGTTCGCGAATTGCGCTCGGCGGGACCGATCGATTGCACACCGATGACAAGGTTGATTGGCGAACGCTGACGCTTTGGTTCGGCCTCGCGCTTGGTGTCGCCTTCGTAGGCTTCATGGCCATGCGAATAATGCGTGAGTCCAAAGGGCAGGAAACAACGAGTGAGTAAATCGCGAGATTGATCAACTCATTTCGCTGATAGCCAGTGCGAATGCCTCTACTTCGTCCCAATCCGTAAAATCGACAATCGCATTCGGGTCGGTTGGTCCTTTGGTCAACCACATGATAAAGCGGATCATCGTTTTGTCCCAGAATCGATACTTTGGGTACTCGATCTTGCCACCAAATATGCCAATTAACCTCGGCCGCCAGGAAATTGTGCCGAGAAATTTTTTGACGTACGGATTGGTATGTGGCGCCCTTTTTTCCGGCTTGCGTGCCACGGCGTTGACCGAAAAGAACGCGCTTGGCCTGGACTCAAGCACATCAACGTTATCCTGGATAAAGCGGGAAACTTCAGGACGATGATGGCCGTAACGTATGCTCGCTCCGATCACCACGCGATCGAATTTTCCAAGTTCGATTTCGGAATTTGGTGTCAGTTCCTGCATCGATGACTGGTGACCTCGTCGTTCGACCAGTTTGGAGAGGCGCTCACAAATCTCTAACGTGTGACCGTCAACGGTTGAGTAGACGAAAATAATCTGTGCCATCGATTCACTGACCCTGTCGCGAAAAATATTTTAACGAGCAAGCCGTTACCCACTATCCACGGCGGCTCGTTCGGACAGTCTGCCGGGATTTTCTGCCCAGTCAATTGCCGGGGAAACCACGCCGTCGCCGTTTAGCAATTGAGTCGTCACCTGGGCACCACGAATTCAAACCTTTTCGGTCGGCGCAGCATCGAATCAGGGACACGCAGAAATTCAGCGGCCCGGAATATCCAGATGTTCAAATACCATGTAAAGCTTGCACTAAAGAGCATGCGGCGTAATCCCATCATGACCACACTGATGGTCGCAGCGATCGCGGTTGGTATAGGCGTCAGTATGACCACACTGACCATCTACTACCTCATGAGCGGCAATCCGATCCCTGCAAAAAGTGATGTTCTTTTTGCAGTAACCATGGATAGCTGGGACCCGCTGCGACCATTCGACGATGACTTTCCGGAACGTGCTCCTCACCAGGTCACCTATCACGACGCCGAACGATTGCTCTCGCTTGCAAAGGGCAAACGGCAGGTCGCAATGTTTGAATCCAGCCTGATCGTCGAACCTGCCGGCAACGGCGTATTGCCGTTTGAGGCTAGCGCCCGGGTCGCCAGCAGCGACTTCTTCCCGATGTTTGACGTACCGTTCGCCTACGGCAGCGGCTGGGACACGGCAGCCGACGCAGCAGCCGAGCCAGTCGTCGTCCTGACCAAAGCACTTAACGAACGCCTGTTTGGCGGCACAGATAGTGTCGGTAGTCGCCTTACCCTGTCGGGCATCCGGTTCCAGATCGTTGGCGTCATCGATACCTGGGAGCCAACACCAAGATTTTACGATCCGATCGAAAGCGGTTTCGAGGAAGTCAACGACATGTTCATCCCGTACAGCCTGACGCGAGCCATGGAACTGCAGTCAAGCGGCAGCGACTGGGGGTGGAAGGCCGAGGACATCAATTCTTTTGAGCAATGGCTGAATTCGGAATCGGTCTGGATTCAGTATTTCGTCGAACTGGATAGCCCTGGCGACGCGGATAAATATCTTGCGCACCTGGACGCCTATGTAAACGATCAAAAAAGATTGGGTCGCTTCGAGCGCCCGTTGAACAACAATATCTACGATGTAATGGAATGGATGGAGTACCACGAAGTCGTGGCTACCGACACCAGGGTTTTGGTTGGTTTGTCGTTCATGTTCCTGATCGTTTGCCTGATCAGTACAATCGCGTTGCTGCTAACCAAGTTCGTCGGCAAAAAGGCTGAAATCAGTCTTCGTCGGGCACTGGGCGCCAGCCGCCAGGTCATCTTCAATCAACAGATTGTAGAAGTTGCCGTCATCGGGTTTTCCGGTGGTTTGATCGGCTTGTTACTCTCGGTTTTTGGCCTGCAGGGCATCAAATTCCTGTATGAGTCGCCGCCGGGCCTTGCCAGGCTGGATTGGGTGATGACGTTTACCGCAATCGGAATCGCAGTCACTAGTGGCGTCATCGCAGGGCTGTATCCCGCGTGGCGCGTCTGCCAGATCCCTCCCGCCGCACAGTTGAAAGCACAATAGGAATATGAATATGGGATTTCGACCAATGATCTCCTCGCTGCTGCGTAGCAAGACCGGGCCGATTCTGGTGGCGTTGCAAATTGCTGTGACGCTGGCGATCGTCGTTAACGCACTATTTATTGTTGTTCAGCGAAGCGAAAAAATGAATCGCGATCCGGGTATCGATGTTGACAACGTCATAGTGACTTACGTCCGTGGATTCGGTGAGGACTTCGATGTCGTTAACAGCATCACCAACGATCTGGATCTAATTAAATCCATACCGGGTGTTGTCACGGCATCGGTACTAAACCAGGTGCCGTTAAGTGGATCGGGGTCGGGGACGGGTTTGCGAACGGTGCCCGATGAGACGATTGATTCTGTGAACACCGCACGTTACCGGTGGGATGAAAACGGCCTTGACGCGCTTGGTGTTCGGCTGTCGCGCGGCAGAAACTTCCTGCCTGCGGAAGTGGATGTCGTCAAGCCAACGATCGATTCCGGCGTCCCGGCGTCCGTGCTGGTCACGCAGGCGCTCGCCGACGACCTGTACGGTGACGAAGACGCGCTGGGCCAGACAGTTTACTGGGGCGACATGACGCAATCGACAATCGTCGGCATCATCGATCACATGCACGGCTCCTGGGTCGACTGGAGCAAGTTCAATAACAGCGTGATTCAGCCCGGCATCGAGGCTGATACAACCAACAAATACGTCACGCGCGTTGAACCGGGGATGCGGGACGAGTTGATGCCGATAATCGAACAGAAACTTGGCGAATCAAATCGAAGCCGCGTGATCAAGAGCGTACGCTCGCTGGAGGAAATCGCCGCACGCTCGTATCGTCCTGATTTCGCGATGGTGACAATTCTGTCCATCGTGATGGCCCTTCTGATCGGACTCACAGCATTGGTGATCGTCGGACTTGCCTCCTTTCACGTTACACAGCGCACGAAACAGATCGGCACTCGCCGCGCACTCGGAGCAACACGAATGCATATAGTCATCCAATTCATGCTGGAGAACTGGTTGATCACGACTGCGGGTGCGGCGCTGGGTGCGATCCTGACGTTCGGTGTCGCCTATTGGCTGGAGGTCTCCTATTCGCTGACGAGACTCGACTGGCGCTACCTGCCTGCCGGTATTGCCGCGCTCTGGATTCTGTCGTCCCTGGCTGCGATGGCACCGGCACGCCGCGCCGCATCTGTACCCCCGGCTGTGGCTACACGAAGCGTCTGACAATCTGTCGGCAAGTCAACCAACCACGACGGCCGTAACTCAAGCCTCCCGGCCTTTCTTTCTTTGTGTTTCGCTGATGATGGTCTTGTAAAGCTTGCCGGTAGATTTGTCACGCGCGCGTCGCTCGGCAATACTTTCCCTGTTGTGCGCCTCTTCCCGTACCAGTTTTCGCCAACGCGTAACACGATCGACATCTACCTCGCTGTTCTCAACCGCGGCCAGTACGGCGCATCCTGGTTCCGCATTGTGCGTGCAATCCGCAAAGCGGCACTTTCGCGCGAGTTCGGTGATCTCCGCAAAGACATCGTCCAGACCTGAACGTACATCAGTGAGTTGCAGTTCGCGCATACCCGGCGTGTCCACGAGCCAGGCGCCGCCTGGCAATTGATGCATCTGTCGGGACGTTGTCGTATGGCGGCCCCGGTCATCGTCGGCGCGGGCTTCCTGCGTTGATATATCCCGTCGTCCAAGCAACGTGTTCGTCAGTGTCGACTTGCCAACGCCGGAGGAACCCAGCAAAGCGATTGTCTGACCACTTGCGAGCCACGAATCAAGAACCGCCAGGGACTCACGTTCGAGCGCGTTCACCGTCTCGACAATAAGGCCAGGCGCAAGCTTCGACGAGCGGCGAACGTAGTCTGAACTGTCTTCGCACAGATCTGCCTTGGTCAGAACGATCAGTGACATCACACCGGCGTCGCGGCCGATCGCGAGATAGCGTTCCAGGCGGGCTTCGTTAAAGTCATGGTTGCAGGACGATACAATGAACAATGTATCGACATTGGCGGCAATTAGTTGCTCGCGATAATCGGTGCCCGGTGCCCGGCGGCGAAACAGGGACGTCCGGTCTAGAATACTGACTATTCGTTTTCCGGATTCATCCACGAAGACCCAGTCGCCAACCGTGACAGGGCCCTTCTCATGGTTCAGCGGCGTTGGCACAGACTCGTCAAAAGATGGCGCAGCGACGTGGACGAGCGATCGATGCACATCGAGTACACGAGCGGGGCGAATGTTCTGGTCGGCCTGGGCAGAGCGCTGCCGCTCCTGTAGCGGCCCCCAACCGAAATCTGCGAGTTTGGTGTTCACCGGCATTCGCGCAGTGTATCGAAAACTTGCCGGATGAAGTGAGTTCCCCCAACGTGGAATACTCAAAAAGTATCGAAACATCAGATTTCAAGTTCTGCAATGTAATCCATCGACCCCTTGTTACTGCTCGGGACCCGCCTGACAACCATTGCCGTAGAACTGATAGAATCGCTGTCTTTTCAACTCGAGATTTTTCCAAACGGAGAATGTGATGCTCAAAAGTGGATTCACGCGAACGGGTGCGATACTGGTATTCCTGATTCCGGCAGTTGCTCTATCTGCCGATGCTGTGACTCTGAAAATAATCATGCAGGAGCTACGCGACAACACGATGGAAATTGCGGACGGTCTGCTGACTGATGACCTGGACCGGGTTGTAGCTGGTGCGACCGGTATCTCGAACCACCCGCAAATTTCGCCGGAACAAGTGCAGCTCGTAGCCGCGGAACTTGGATCGGAAATGCCGGCGTTCAAGCAGCTTGATACGCAGGTTCACGACCTGTCAATTGAGATCCGCAATGCCGCCACGGCGGGCGATAGTGGCGCTGCAAGTTCAAGCTTCCAACAAATGATCGATGGTTGCCTTGGGTGCCATCGAACATACAAAGCGCGAGTGGCAGCTGTCCTGAACCCGGATGCCGGTCTGCAATAACGTTCTTGGTATGTACCAATAGAAAAGGGGCGCCCGATGGACGCCCCTTTCTTTGACATGCTGCAAAGGTCTACTGCCTGTTATAGGAAATGCCTGCGGCCTGTGCCTTTTCGATGGCGATCACCATCGCAGGTACAACCTGTATACCAGGCATTAAATTAGACTTGAGTTCGGCGGTAATATCCGCCGCCGCTCCAAACCCGAGTCGACTCAGATCCATTCCCAATGCTATTGCTGCGTTGTTGCAAAGCAGAAAAATAGTTCCCATATTGGCCTGCAACGCAGATACGGACGCGTCCGGGAACGGCCCGATCGTTCCGACCCTGGGCAGCTCGTCGCCATCCATCGTCTTGTAGAACAGATTTCTGACTGCCGGCTTGCCAGTTTGCGGATCGTCGAGGGACATGTACTCACCAAATTTGTACTTACCCCACATCTCATCAGTAAACGCCATCGGGATGCTTGAGTTTGCACCTACGCTGTAGAGCGTTCCGACAGTGCTGATATCCGAGACATCCGCTCCGTAAGCCGCCTGGTACGTGGCAATGTAATTGTAGATATGAACCAGCCCTGCACCCCGACCGTGCTGTGGGAAATCAAACAGGCATTTGTGATTGCCGGTCATGCTATCGAGCCATTTATCATGTCCGCTCGTTTCGGCGGCACTGGCGGTGCTCAGCCTGGCCAGCGGTAATGTTGCAGCCGTCGCCGCTCCAAGCATCTTTCCCAGGAACTTTCTGCGGGCTGTAATATTGGTGGTTTTCATTTCAGTCACCCCTTCGAGATTGCTGTTATTTTTTATCTCTCTGAATCTAGAGTAGATGGCCTTCTTCTACGAGTCCGCCGGCCGCTTGTCAAGCGAGCCCTGGAAGGGCTTGAAATCAAGCGGATCGACGAGGAAATTCCTGATTTCCCGCACATTGCTGCGCAAGAAAAACTGCAATTTTTTCGGTGGACACGCCTGGTTCAATGCGTCACCTGTGAACTGGTACGATGGCAGGCGACCGGAATAACCCGGCCGTTTCATTGAACCAGTAATCGTTGGAGGCACGTCAAATGTACAAGACGTTGGAAGTCGGCTTGCAGGGCGGTATCGGCACTTTGTGGCTGAACCGACCTGAAAAACTCAATGCCCTTTCTCAGCAAACCTTGCGTGAACTTACTGACGCCGCACGATGGTTCAACGAACAGTCGGAAACCCGTGTCGTGATCGTGGGTGGACGAGGCAAGGCTTTTTCGTCCGGCGCAGATCTCTCGGAGTTTCCCGTCGTTACCGAGCGTGGCGCGCGAGATGCTGCCGATCTCGGTCGCGTAATGGCCGAGGCCATCGAGAATATGACAGCCATGACCATCGCTCGCCTGCACGGCTGGTGCGTAGGCGGCGGCCTGGTGTTAGCGGCTGCATGTGATCTTCGAATCGCCGCTGACACAACGCTTTTTTCTATCCCGGAAATCGATCTCGGCATTCCGCTGGCCTGGGGCGGCATTCCCCGCCTGGTTCGGGAGATCGGGCCGGCGTTAACGAAAGAGCTGGTAGCCACTTGCAGGCAATTCGACAGTCAGGAAGCCCTGTCGGCCGGCTTCCTGAATCGCGTCGTGAAGCTTGATGAACTGGAAAAGGCTGTACAGCAGCTAGCGCTGCAGATCGCCGCAAAACCTGCGAATCCGGTTGCAGTCACCAAGCGTCACGTCAATGCCGTCACTTCGCAAATGACAGGTACGATGCGCAGCTGGTCAGATGCCGACAGCCTGCTCGCGTCAATGATCGATCCTGAGTGTCAGTCAGCACGAGAGGCATATTTAGTTTCCCGGCGCCGCCCATGAATCCGGTAATGAATTAGATCGACAATCTGATTCGCAACGAATACCAGGTCAAGCGCACTCGGGGATCGTACGGCGCCAAATTGGATAAGTAGTTCCGGATCGCCCCGGGGCTACTTTTTGTTTGCGTCATCCCAATTCTTGGGTTCCCACAGTTCGACCTTGTTCCCATCAGAGTCCACGATCCATGCAAACACGCCGTTCTCGTGGTACTCGGGACCCTGCAAAATATCGATGCCAGACAATCTGAATTGTTCGAGCATCGTTTCCAGGTCATCGACGCGATAGTTGATCATGAAAGTCGAGTCGCTGGGGCTAAACCATTCACTATTCGATTCAGCAACGTGCCATACCGTAATTCCGTTGTCCTCAGCGGTATCCTCTTCCCATTTCAGTATCGAGCCGCCGAAATCTTCAAGGCTCATACCAAGGTGCTTCCGATACCAGGACGCCAATGCTGCAGCATCGCCCCTTGACTTCAGGAACACGCCGCCAATGCCGGTTACTCTAGCCATCGGATTCGATTCTTCATTGGTTGGTGAACGAGACAAAATCGAACGACCGAATTCCTGCCACTCGCCGTTTTCCGTTTTGACGGAGTTTACCGCCTGGAGCGTGCCATCCGGCAATAGTCGGTACACGGAGCGTCCTGATTTAGTGTCTTCTGAGCCCCAGATCGCGGTCAGCGTTTGATTGTCCAAAGTAGCGATCAAAGGCAAAGCATCTCCACCATTGTCGATCCAGAATCCTTTGAATGTCCGATCATCGGTTTCACGGTAATAGCCGATACCTTCGAATACGAATTCCTGGCCATCCTTACCGGTCATCTGGTTGTGCAACTTCAGGCTTGTAAACTGACCATCAAGTGCTGGTTCCCAGGCGTGCCTGATCGACGCGGCGAGGCCCGACGTTTTGCCAGGTCCGAACCACTCGCCATACAGGAATGTCAGCGAGTTTTCAGCGCGCACGCTCGATGAGGTGATTACGCCAAGGGCGACGCAAAGCGCTGTAATTCTTTTCATGCTATGCACCCCTTCACTAAATCGTCGCCAGATCCGGACCGAAATTGGACCATTCTTGGAACATCCCGCAATTCACAGGGAGTCCTGAAACAGACCTCGTTCATCAACGCCACTCGAAATACCGTAATGCATCCAGAATCATCGTATCGGCATTGGCAATCTGGTCAGTGCGGCAACGACTCGCTTTGGGTTACCGGCACGCCGGATATTTCGTATTTGAGCACTAGCACATCACCGACGCTCAATGCGCCTCCCATTGCTGTAAACGGCGAC
>JAQCAD010000017.1 GCA_027621915.1 Pseudomonadota bacterium | reverse complement strand
TGCCCAGATTCCGGCCAGTTCCGACATCTTCTTTACTGGCTGTATCGGCGGCTCATCGAGATACCGCTTTGCCGACCACGCCGACCCATGCTCCCCGAATTCCGCGGCGGATTCGACAACGTCAATCGATTCCATGGTTCCTTCAATGACGCCATCTTCCAGGTTGCCGATCAGCTTGCGCTGGAACAGGTATCCCTGTCGATCGCGGGCGTCGATCAGAATTTCGATGTGCGAATCGCGAATTTCAACAGGAGCCGGGCCTCCCTCGACAAAGGCGACCCATCCGGTATCCGACGACTGCAATTCAAGAAGGCCGACCAGCGGCTCCGCCGGCACGCGCACATCGAGCATCCAGCTTCCTTCGAAGTCCGCATCATCGGCAATAGCAGATGCGGCACAGGTAAGGAGCAGTAGAGCTGCAAGCCTTGTACGCATTACTCTTTTATGTCGTAAGCGACGGAACGGGAAGTCAACACCCGTCCGTCCGGGAGCGTTACATCGAGTATGGACATGATGTGCTTGTTGGTATGACCAACGTGACCGAATAGTTTCACGTGGTCGCCGACTTTGATTGTGTCTTTCAGCCAACCGTCGCGGACCAGTTTCACTGGTGTCAGGCCACGCGTGTCCCAGATGACTTCATTGCCGTCTTCATCCGTGACTTTGACGTAATAGCGCACATGCGGGCTCTTGAACCAGACCTCGGTCACGACGCCCTCGATTGTCTTCGGCGCGTCGCGGTCAAATTCGGCGGCGTAAGAGTGGTGAGCGACGCTCGTCCTCGTGATCAGGAGAGACGTGAGAATGAAAATCGACCCGATAAGTCGGCAAGTTGGCACGGTGGAGTGTCCATTTGGTTTTTCAGCTGGCGGGAATATTAGCATGACGGGAACGATAGGCCCCGGCATCGATTTTTGTGCTGGATCGGTGGTATAACCAGGGTTATACTTCATCACGATGAAAACGGCCATTTCCATACCGAATCCGGTGTTCGAGGCTGCAGAGCAGCTTGCGAGACGAATTGGCATGTCCAGGAGCGAGCTCTATACGACAGCCGTGGCCGACTATCTGGCCAGGCACCGCGCGGCCGGGGTCCGGGAACGGCTGGACGCCGCCTACGACATAGACGACGAGATGGCCCGACTCGCATCCGTGATGGCTGTCGTCCAGGCCGAATCCGTTCCCCGGGAAAAGTGGTAGTGCGACGTGGTGAGATCAGAATGGTTTCCAGACCGGGACCGGGTGGCCAACAGCCTGTATTGGTCGTGCAGGAGAACGAATTCAATGATAGCCGCATCCCGACCGTAGTCTGCGTGGTCATCACTTCGAACCTGCGGCTGGCACATGCACCGGGCAACGTTTTTCTTTCAGGAAACGCGTCCGGGCTGGATAAGGAAGCTGTCGCTAACGTGGCCCAGCTGGTCACAGTCAACCGGAAATATCTCTCCGAACCCGTAGGATCCCTGGGAGGTCGTCTACTCAGGGAAGTAGACGAGGGCCTCAAGCTTGCGCTGGCAGTGTGACTACCTGGTCTTGAACGAGTCCGGATTCAACTCGTAACGGGCGAGCAATTTGTAAAAATCGGTTCGGTTTCTCTTGGCCAGGCGAGCTGCCTGGCTCACATTGCCCAGCGTGATCTGCAGGATCTGCGACAAATAATTTCTTGTAAATTCGTCGCGCGCATCAGAAAAGGACGCGAGTTTGCCCGCATGCTCACCAAGGGACGATTGCACCAGTTCTCCACTGATGACGGGCGATCTGGACAACGCCACATTTTGCCGCACGATGTTATAAAGCTGGCGAATGTTACCCGGCCATTCAGCGGTGACCAGTAATTCGACCGCTTCGGGCGCGTACACTTTTCGTTCCTGGCCGGCTTCGGACGCGATTTGCTGCAGGAAGTGCGACACGAGCAGGGGGATGTCCTCGCGCCGCTCATCCAGCACCGGCAGCGTGATGTTTACGACATTCAGGCGGTAATAAAGGTCTTCCCGGAAGCTGCCATCACGCATCATGGTTTGCAGGTCACGGTGAGTCGCTGAGATCACTCGGACGTCAACCTGCAAAGCGTCAGTGCTGCCGACCGGGCGAACCTGGTGTTCCTGCAGCACGCGCAGGAGTTTTACCTGCAGACGCATCGGCATATCCCCGATTTCATCCAGCAGCAGCGTGCCGCCCTCGGCGGCCTGAAAAAGTCCCTCATGATTTCGGGTGGCGCCGGTAAACGCGCCTTTGACATGCCCGAAAAGTTCGGACTCGAGCAGGTTTTCCGCCATTGCGCTGCAGTTGATCGCAACGAACGGCTTGTCACGGCGCTGGCTCGCGCGGTGTATTGCTTTGGCGAGCAATTCCTTGCCGGTGCCGCTATACCCGGTGATCAGGACTCTTGCGTCAGTCGCAGCGACCATTTTCGCCTGTGCGAGGATTTCCTGCAGTTTTTGATTACGCGTGATGATCTCGGCAGCCCAGTCATCATCAACTTCGGCGGAGCCCGACACCTTCATCGCGCGCACAACCGTGTCCATCAGGTCGTCCTTATCAATGGGTTTGGTCAGGAATCCGAATGCGCCGCTTTGTGTTGCCGTGACTGCGTCAGGAATCGTGCCGTGGGCGGTGATGATGATCACGCGCAAACCCGGAGATTTGACTTGCAGCTCTTTCAACAGCCCAATGCCGTCCATTTTGTCCATCTTCAGATCGGTAATCACCAGATCCGGTCTGAATCGGTGCAGCACGGCCAGCGCTTTGTGAGCACTTTCGACCGCTTCAACGTCATAACCCTCGGCCCGCAGACGAATACTCAGGAGGCGCAACAATCCAGGGTCATCGTCGACCAGCAGGATCTTGCCTTTTGATTCAGGGTTGGTGTTTGCCATCAGATCAGCACCATGGGTGTCGGAAGCGAGTTCCGGGAGTTCGTATTATGTTGAACGAAGTTTACAACGGAACCGCAGGCGCCGCCTATTGGGGTGCGTTGTCACCAGACTGTTCGCGGATGGACCGTTCAATCGACATTATCTCCTCCAACTTGGCCTCTGCGTCGGCCAGGGACGCACGGAGTTGCCGGTTTTCGGCTTCGAGCCTCGCCAGTCGTTGATTAACGGCCGCCGCCTCGGTCGTTGCCGCCGCTGTATTCGCAGTACGCAATCGCCGTGCCTCGGCATCAAGCACGATTCGGGTTTCAACGTCTTTCAGGTAAATTGTTGCGAGCGATATCTCGGCCGCCGTCATCAGTTCCTGCTGCGAGAGGAGCTCTCGCAAAATACCCTGGGCCCCGGATCCGTCAGATTCACTATGGCCTGGTGTGGCGAGAATCAGCGCAAAACGCAGCTGGGTTGAGGTTCCCGGCGTCAGCTTGGCTGCAGCCTCTGCATCTGCATAGATCTCAGCCTGGGTTGCCGGGTCGCCACTGGCAAGTTCATACAGTTCAGTCAGGTAGGAGCTGGCGTCAGGGGCACCCAGGATAATCGGTTCGTCAGCGCTGGCCGTTCGCCGGCCCTTAAGCCAGTCTGTTGCCGTTGCACATCCCGACAGGAGAAGGGCCGCGAGTAGTAAGGCGCTGGTAATCCGTCGGTTTTGCGTTGAACTCTCAGGCATTTGCGGCGATCCTTTCATTCGCGGCTTCTCTTTTTTGCGGAATGTGAATTCGGAAATGAGCGCCGGAAAATTCGTCTGAATTGACCAATTCTACTGAACCTTCATGTGCCTGTATGCACTCAAGCACGACCGAAAGCCCGATTCCCGTACCAGCGATATGACCACCTTGTTCCCGATGGCCCTGGAAAAATGCTTCAAATATTCTCGGACTCTCATCCTCCGGAATTCCTGGTCCCGTGTCCGCGAACTCGAGCACAAAACTTGCAGGTGTCGATCTCGCCCGGATCGTGACAATGCCATCAACAGGTGTGAACTTGACCGCATTGGACAAAAGGTTGTCCAGTACCGTTCTGAGTTTGTCGCGGTCGGCCGTGATAACGATGTCTTCGACGTCGAGCTTTAACTGGATTTTGGCAGCCTTGAGCGCCAGGCGCTGAGCTTTGGCCACAGAAATCACAAGAGACCGCAGCGGGAAGTCTGACAATGTCAAAACTTCGTTCTTCGACTGCCAGGCGCTGAAGCTCAGCAGGTTCTCGATCAAATGCTGCAGTTTCAATCCGTTCATTCGGAGGATGTCAGTTACTTCTCGTTGTGGCTGATCCAGTTCGCCGACAGTACCGTCAAGCAGTAATTCGGTGCCTTCGCGAATGTTGGCAAGCGGCGTCTTTAATTCGTGCGACATGTGACGAAGAAAACGGTTTTTTTCCTGCGCAAGCTCGAGCAGTCTCCGTCTGAGCCATTCGAGCTGGCGGCCAAGACGCTCAAGGTCAGACGGTCCTTTCACTACGATTGGCCTGGAGAACCCACTCTTGCCAAGCTGTGCGATTGCACGGTCGATCTGGCGAATCGGTTTCGCGACCAGCACTGTGAAAAACAAGACAAGTATTAAAGTCCCAGGAACGAGTGCAGCCGTCTGCCATGCTGATACCTGCTGTGCATGACGTGTGCTTTCCTGGAGGCGATTCAACTCCAGCTCAATGTGGTTGCTGAGCGTCAGGGTCAGTCGGTTAACGCGTTGCCGGAGCACGGTGAATTCGGCGATGACTGATTCGCCGGTTTCATCGGTAAAATTGTTGGCGGCTAAATTTTCGACGATGCGGCGGGACGACACCCGAATCGCCCTGGCAAATGAATCTGCATTGGCCTTTTCCGCCAAAGGCCAAATCTTGTCCAGTGTTCGTTCGACGCCGGCCATGTCCTGCTTCAAAAGCGCCCGACTGTCTTCATTTCGCAGCACGAGGTATTGACGTGCAGCCCGTTCCAGTGAGGCGATCTGTTGCGAGAGTTGTCGATTGTCTTCCGCCGCGGTGACGCCGGTTACGACAAGTTGTTCGCTCTGTTCGGCCAGTCGACCAAGATTTACCAGTGCCCAGAGCACCGCGATCAGCGACGGTAACGCCACCAGGCCGAATCCGACGAGGATCAGTCCATTCAGTGATTGTGGCCTTGGGAATTTCATGAGATCAGTGTAGCACTCGAAAAAAAGGGGTCAGAGCCCGTTTCTCGCCGATGTTCGGGTTGCAGTGCCGGGAGAAAACGGGCTCTGACCCCTTTTTTAAAACGGGCTCTGACCCCTTTTTTCGATTTACGCCCAGTAGGCACTCGGGTCCTTCGTCGCGATTTTTTTCTCCCACGCAAGTGCAGTGCTCACGATAGTATCGAGATCGTCATACTTCGGGACCCACCCAAGCTCTGTTCGCACGCGCTCGGCGACCGCAATCAGCGCAGGGGGGTCGCCCGCCCGCCGGGGTTCATCGACAATCTTGAGAGTTACACCGCCAGCCTTTTCCACAGCGCGCAGCACTTCGCGTACGCTGTAACCGTGACCATAACCGCAATTCAGTGTCGTTGGCTGGCCGCCCGCACGCAGATAAGTCAGTGCATCCAGATGCGCGCTCGCCAGGTCATCGACGTGAATGTAATCCCTGAGACCGGTTCCATCGGGCGTTGGATAATCTGTACCGAATACCGAGATGTGCGGCCGCTTCCCGACCGCGGCCTCGCAAGCGACTTTCACCAGCAAAGTAGCTTTTGGCGTCGATTGACCGATCGTGCCTGATGGCTCACAACCGGCGACATTGAAGTATCGAAGGGCAACATAGGACGGACCGCCTGCCGCGGCCAGGTCACGCAACATCCACTCAGTCATCAGTTTTGAAGTGCCATAGGGATTGATCGGTTGTGTTGGCGAGGTTTCCGATGCCTTGCCGTCAGCGGGAATTCCGTAGACCGCCGCGGTCGACGAAAACACAAAATTGGAAACACCGTGGCGTTGACAGGCTTCCAGTAACGTTCGGCTGTTCGCGGCGTTATTGCGGTAATACTTCAGCGGATCTGCCACGGACTCGGGGACGATGGTGTGTGCCGCAAAATGCATGACAGTATCGATAGCGTGCTCTTCGAAAAGTCGCTCCAGGAGATCAGCATCGCCGGTGTCGCCGATCACCAGTTCGCCCGCAGTGACTGCGGCTTCGAAGCCGGTCGATAGATTATCGAGCGTCACAACGGATTCGCCCGCAGCGCCAAGTTGGCGTACCACGTGACTGCCGATGTAACCGGCGCCGCCGGTAACCAATATCTCTTTGTTATTCATCAGGTTTACGACAATTCTGCAACAAATGTGAAGTAGCTGCTTCTAAGCATGGCAGATTCTATCAATACTGGGCGACGGTACAGGAATTGTGTCTCAGTAAGTGCCTGATCTGTCAGGCGCTGTCGCCGTATCGGGACGCCTTCTGCACTGTCCGCACGGGATTTCTGTTGATATGATCGCAGAAGGTGCATCGTCCGAAGGGATTCGGGCAAACGCTTGGGTCTTGGGAGACAGCATTTGAACGGCAGGCATTCGAAGAGCTTGGGCAAGCTCATCGTTGGATTTTTCCGACAGCTCGTCTTATTGACGGCAACTCTGGCAATTGCTGCGTGCGGTTCGAGCAGCAATCAGGGCGTTGCCAGCAAACTGCTATGCTAACAAACAAGTAAGAACAAAAAGAGGTCGATGTCATGCGATGGTCTACCCGCTATCTGACTTTTATTGTGCTTGTATTTCTCTCGGCTTGCGGCGGTGGAGGCGGATCTTCAGCCGCAGTAAGTCCACCACCACCGCCCCCACCACCTACACCAACCCAGAATCAACCGCCAACTGCTGACGCGGGTGTTGATCAGAGCGTCAACGAAGGTGCGATAGTCAACTTGATAGGCGCAGGTGCGGATACTGATGGCAGCGTAGCTTCCTTTAGCTGGCAGCAAGTAGGTGGCGCAGAGGTGGCTATCTCCGGTGCAAATACGGCTAACGTTACATTTACGGCACCAATGGTTTCGTCGCCGGAAATTCTCCAGTTCCGTTTAAGAGTCACAGATAACGACAACGCCATTGGATCGGACACAGTAACGATTGCGATTAACGACGTTTCGCAGTCTGGTATTGCTGACATAGGTCAGTTAATTGCGTCCGCAGATTCCCGTTTAATAGCTGAATTAGCGGCACTCGAATCCGAGCAAGATGCGGCGGCGAGGCAGGCAGCGGCTGCCGGCCTTTTAGGTAGTGGAGGGTATCGTTCTCAAGCACAAAGTCGGCTCGTCGATCATATAGACTCCTATTTTAATTTCCTTTATGACGAGGCGATCAGACTAACTAATAATGGGACACAATTTTCTCGCACTGACATTATTGCAGAACTAGAGTGGCAAGGAAGCCAGTGGCAGACATACTTAGATCAGTTTCTTGCAAGTTATGGTTTGAACGATATTAAAACGGATGTTTTAAATTTTATTGCGGATAGAATTGACTACATATTCAGCCTCCTGGATGCTTCAGGAAGACTAACTGCACCACCACCACCTTCCAATCAAGCGCCTACAGCTAATGGTGGTGATGATCAGACTGTCGATGAAGGGACAACAGCTTATTTGGCTGGCACCGGTACAGATGCCGATGGGTTCATTGCGTCGTTTAATTGGCAGCAGGATAGTGGTCCGGCTGTCGTTATTACTGATGCAGACATGGCATTTGCTTCATTCGTTGCACCGACGATAGAAGCACCTCAGGAATTGATTTTCAGTTTCGTTGTCACGGATAATGACGGTGCAATCGGATCGGATACAGTTACGATTACCATTAACAACGATCCAATTCCAACGATGAATCAACCGCCAACTGCTGACGCGGGTGTTGATCAGAATGCGCTCGAATTGACCCTGGTCAGTCTCGCAGGTTCGGGCACAGACCCCGACGGCGATACGCTTTCCTACGCTTGGTCGCAGACGGGCGGCGCCAACGTCACCCTGAATTCTCCGGCTACTGCCGGCACCAGTTTTACAGCCCCCGATGTCGCCGCCGGCATTTCCGAAACCCTGACGTTTCAGCTGACCGTAACGGACCCCTCCGGATTGTCGTCCGCAGACACGGTTTTGATTACGGTCCAGGAACCGGCTGCGGTAGTGACGATCTCCGGCGCGCTTTCGTACGAATTTCCGCCACCGAACGCAAATTGCAGAGGGCTGAATTTCAGCAACGTTGAAATTCGCCCGATCAGGCGCGCGACAGTGCAGTTACTGAATGCGGCTGGTACGACGGTGCTCGATTCTGCAATCGCTGATGATTTTGGCGCGTATTCACTCACCGGCAATGCCTCAACGAGCGTAATGATTCGCGTCCGCGCCGAGTTGATCTCTGCGAACTGGAACGTCGAGGTCCGCAATAACGTCGATACATCGGGAAGTCCGCCGCCGCTGGGTCAGCGCCCGCTTTATGCCATGGACTCCGCAGTATTTGATTCCGGGGTCACGAATCAGACCAGGAATTTCACAGCAACAACGGGTTGGGGCGGCAGCAACTACACCGGCGCGCGAGTTGCAGCGCCATTTTCCATCCTGGACACGATTTACAGCGCCATGCAATTCGTCATCGCCGAAGATCCGGCAACAAATTTTCCAGCGCTGGATGCATTCTGGAGCCCTGACAATAAACAGGCTAGCCCGCAGGATATCGATCTGGGCGATCTGCCGACGTCTTTTTACAATGGGGCAAGCGCTTTGTTCCTCCTGGGCCTGGACGGAGTCGATACAGAAGAATTCGATGACCACGTTGTCGTCCACGAATGGGGTCATTATTTTGAAGACAACTTCTCACGGTCTGACAGTATAGGTGGCACGCATGGAGGAGGAGACTTGCTGGATGCGAGAGTCGCATTCGGCGAAGGATGGGCGTCCGCCCTTGCGGCTATGGCTCTGAACAATCCGCTCTATTGCGACACGGCTTCAAGTTCATCCGGCGGCGGTTTCAATTCCGAGAGCAGCAGTTTCGGACCGGATGGCTGGTTCAATGAACAGACCGTCATCAGGCTGATTTACGATCTTTGGGACACCAACGATGACGGTGTCGACAATTCCAGCATCGGATTCGGGCCGATCTACGATGTCATGACCGGTCCGCAGTCCACGACGTCCGCGTTCACCAGTATTTTCACGTTTGCCACGTACCTGAAGCAGCAAAACACAGGGCAGGATGCTTTCATCAATGCGCTGCTCACCGCCAATGGCATCAACCCGACAGGAATCGATATATGGGGAACGGCGGAGACGAATGATGGTCCTGGAACGAATGCCGATGTACTGCCGATATACCAGCCGATAACCTTGGGTGGCGCGCCAGTTCCCGTTTGCGTCAACAGTCAGTTCGACGATGGCAGAGAAGGGAACAAACTCTCGGAACATCGATACCTTACGCTCAATTTGTCAGCGCCAACCCGCGTTACGTTTTCCGCGGTCGCCAATCCGGCACCGTCGCTGCCAACAGGAGGCTTTGACTGCACTGCAGATGAGAACGACCCGGAAAATAGTGAACACAGTGACCCCGATTTCCTTGTTTGGCGCGCGGGGCAGCTCTTCGTGGCTGGATTCAGCTGCACGCCGAATAGTGAGGTCGCAACGAGCAGTGGCCTGCTGAGCGCCGGCAACTACCTTATCGACCTGAATGAATTTCGCCATGAAGATGAAGATTCACCATCCGGATTTCCGGAACAGGTTTGCTTCGATGTCTCGGCGAACTAGACTTGTACGATTGACCAACCTGGTACTCAGCATGAATCATCAAAAACGCATCACATTCTCGGCACTGGCAGCAGCTTACCTGTCGGTCTGTGCCTGTCAGGGCGATACCGGTTCGACTTCCGGCGATCAGCAGCAGGCAGTCGACATCAGCAAACCGACGCCCTCGATGTCGGACACAACTTCTGCTTCTCCGGGAAAACCGACCGCACCAATATCGATCAGTTATGAAGTCATTGGTAACGCGATCGTCGGCTTGCCCGTTTCGATCAATGTCGTGGTCACTTCTGACCGGGGGCCGGTCAATGTCCAGTACAGTATCGTTGACGGCAGCGCGTTGGCGTTCCAGTCGGGCCAGGTCGAACGGCTGGAAATCGCGGATCCAGCATCCGGCAGCGTACAGCAGCTGTCAGTGGTTCCGCAGCGAGAAGGACGTGTGTACATCAACGTCTCGGCGGAGATCCAAACGCCGGATGGCCTGGCCATTCGATCGATAGCGATTCCGATAAAAGTCGGTAATGCACCCGAGAAGGCCACGATCAACGGCGCGCTCGTGGAAGGCCCGGGCGGAGAGACTGTCATCTCGATGCCAGCCCAGGAATCTAACTGACTTTCGCAAAGAACAGCTTTTTCCTTAAGTCATTGCGACGCCGAACGCGACGAGACGAACTTGCCGGTTCGCTGCTGTTGCACCAGACCTCATCACTGGCCTGAAACTTTGGCAGCATGTTTTTTTACCCGGTTCAGATCGCACGACTTCTCGATATCACATAATGTAGCGAGTGCTTTCGGGAATATATTCCCAATCATTTTTCAATACGAGAGCTGGCTCACAGACGAATCTGCCGTTTCTAAATAGTGTGTAACGCAGGCTGCCGATAGTACGTCGCAATGCGATGAATCGGCGGCAAAAGCCAGCAAATTCGCTCGCAAATTGACGTAATCACTTAGCGGGAAATTTGTTGCCAGCAAAACGAAAAATCTGACCGGGGCGGCGATGCATCGCGATCTGCGAAAACAGATTAAGGAGGCGACGGAGAATTCGGGCATTCAGAAGCTCGATTTCATTGAGCTCCTGAAACTTATCGACCGCCACTACGACAAAATGGAAGCGACGATTACTCAGTCGCTGACCACGCGGTCGCTGACGCTATCCGACACTCCGATTGAAGTCATTTTTGACAGCGTGACCGAAGCACTGATTTCCGTAAGTGAAGAAGGCACGATTCGCAATTGCAACAAAATCTGCTCGCGTTACTTTGGTGTCACCAAGGATAAACTGATCGGCTCATCGATAGTGTCGATACTGCCGGATTCGACAGGGCGAACGCTCGCGGATTTCCTGCAGCCTTATCAATCAAACATTGACGACACGAATGTCGACCTTTCGGGTGGAGAGGTCAGCGCCGCAAAGGCCGATGGCAAAAGATTCGACGCGGAGATTAATTCCAGCAGTCTGATGGTCGGCGACGAACGCGTGTTCGTGATCAGCCTGCGCGACATAACCAGCCGCAAGAAAGCGGAAATGTCACTCAAAGAAAACGAAGAACGCTACAGGGCGTTGGTTGAAAACGCACCCGAGGCGATTGTCGTGCTCGACGTTACGAGCAACAAATTCGTAGATGCGAACGAAAAAGCGTGCCACCTCTTCAACCTTCCGCGGAAACGCCTGTTAAGCATCGGTCCGCAGGCGATCAGCCCTCGTATGCAGCCCGATGGCACGCCCTCATTTGGAATTTCCCGGGGATACGTGGGAAGAGCGCTCAATGGCGAGCATCCGATATTCGAGTGGACCCACAAGAATTCTCACGGTGTTGAAATCCCCTGTGAGGTCAGATTTAGTCAGTTGCCGTCACAGGACCGCAAACTGATCAGGGTCAGTATTACTGACATTGCTGATCGAAAACGCAATGAAGAATTTGCCTATGCGCAAAACAAGATTCTTGAGATGGTCGCAGTCAATACCGCCTGTGATCGGACACTGCGCTCGATATGTCACTGCCTGGAAAAAATCAATGGCGGTATGTTTGGCGCCGTCATGCGCCTGGATGTCAAAAACCAGACTCTGTCAGTAGAGGCGGCACCCAGTCTGCCAGAGCCATTCAAGCTCGCTCTGGATTTTCTGAAAGTTGAGGAGGGTGGTGTTACGTGCGGTGCGGCTGTCTTTAACAACAGGCAGGAAATCGTCGAATCGATTGCCGACGATGAGGCCTGGCGCGGGTTAAAGGCGCTGGCCAGAAAACATGATATTCGCGCCGCGTGGTCGCTCCCGTTGCATGGCGCCAAAGACCGTATCATCGGCACTCTCGACATTTATTTGAACGAACCCCGCCAGCCGACGACTGATGAACTCGATAAGCTCGCGCGATTGGCGCGTCTGGCCGGATTGGCGATCAAGAAACAGATTGATGATGAAAAACTGAAGCAGAGCGAATCCCGTTACAGGGGATTGTTCGAAAATGTTGTCGATGGTGTGTATATCGCTTCGCGCGAGGGCGAAATAATTACTGTCAACCCGGCGCTGGTCGAGATGCTCGGATATGAAAGTGTTGACGATTTGAAACGCGCAGGTCGGACGACGGTGCTGTACGTAAATCCGGTAGATCGGGAACGGGTTTTCGCGCGGCTCGAAGCGAATGGTGTGGTTAAAAATTTCGAATATCGATTGCGGCGCAAGGATGGCAAGGAAATCGTTGTGCTCGAAAATTCCCGCGCGATCTATGACGACAACGGAAAAGTCGCAGCCCACGAGGGAACGATTACTGACATCACCGAGCGCAAGAAAGCAGAGACCCGTGTCTTCGAGGAAAAAGAGCGTGCCCAGGTGACACTGCAATCGATTGGCGACGGTGTGATTACAACTGACGCGCAAGGTTTCGTCGACTACATTAATCCGGTAGCACAGGATCTGACAGGTTGGGATATGCGCAACGCGCACGGCGAGCCAATCGATTCGCTGATGATGCTCATCAACGAGCACACTCGCGCCGCTGTCGAAAATCCTGTGTCCCGCTGCCTTAAGGAGGGGCGGGTGATTACGCTGGCCGAGAACTCCGTCTTGATCAATAAAGAAGGCGTTGAGGTTCCGATTCAGGACTCCGCGGCGCCAATTCGGGATCGTATCGGCAACGTGATTGGTGCCGTGATGGTGTTCCACGACGTGAGCAAGGAATCCAGGCTCTTTCGCAAACTATCGTATCAGGCGTCGCATGACACGCTGACTGGCTTGATCAATCGCAGGGAATTCGAAAATTGCCTGGTGGCCGCGCTTGATGGTGCACATGGCAGACCGGACGAGACCCATGCATTACTTTATCTTGACCTCGATCAGTTCAAAGTCGTCAATGACACATTCGGCCATACCGCCGGCGATGAACTACTGCGTCAGATAACTGCTCTGGTTCAGGCGAATATTCGCTCAACCGACATCGTCGCCCGGCTTGGCGGCGATGAGTTCGGCATCCTGCTCGAGCGCTGCACCGAAGAGCGGGCTATGGAAGTCGCAGAGGCGATTCGCGGTGCTATCGAAGAGCATCGATTTACCTGGAAGGATGCTTTTACGAGCGCACGTTGTTCAATCGGCGTCGTCATCGTATCCAGCGAAAGCGCGGACGTCGCGAGCGTGATGAGCTCGGCCGATGTGGCTTGTTACTCAGCCAAAGACATGGGTCGCAACCAGATTCACCTGTACCAGGACACCGATGCGTCGATGCGACACGAAGAAATGAAATGGGTGTCGCGAATAACCAGCGCCGTAGAGGAAAACCGCTTCGAGCTGTTTTATCAACCGATTGTCGGAATTGGCAAGAGCACAAGCAACTCACGCGGGCACTATGAACTGCTGCTTCGGATGCGGGACGAGAAAGGCGATTTGGTCGGGCCAGACCAGTTTATTCCCGCCGCCGAGCGATACAACCTGATGTCGACTCTGGATCGCTGGGTTATTCAGCAAGCATTGTCGCGATTGGCAGATCGAAACCCGGAAGCAGAGGAAGCGCGCTTCACTCTGGCCATCAATTTGTCGGGAACCTCCCTGAGCGAGGACCGCTTTCTCGAATTTGTAATTAATGAACTGAAGAAACAGAAGTTGCCAAATGGCGCAATCTGTTTTGAGATCACCGAGACGGCGGCAATCTCGAATCTTTCGCGAGTCATTCATTTTATGCAGGCGCTTAAGAAGTTGGGTTGTAAATTTTCACTGGATGATTTCGGCAGTGGATTGTCCTCGTTCACCTATCTCAAGAATTTGCCGGTGGACTACCTCAAGATTGACGGTCAGTTTATTCGAAATGTTGCTGAGGATTCGGTGGATGAAAGCATGGTGAAGGCCATCAACCAGGTCGGCCAGGCAATGGGAATTGCGACGATCGCCGAGCGTGTGGAGAGCAGGAAAGTCCTTGATAAGCTTAGTGAATTAGGCATCGAGTACGCGCAAGGCCACTACATCGCACGGCCGACATCCGTGCAGACATTTGAGCCCTGGGCGGAGCAAAACGCGACTCACCAGCTTGCCTGACATAGGTAAATATCACATAACAGCAAAGCGCCACCGTCGCCGATGTTGCGTTACACTGCGTGCGAATTCATTTCCGCCAGGCGATTTATGCCCACCGACGGCGCTCAAAAAAAAGAATCTGCATCGCTCCTCGCGAAGAATGAACCGGAGCCGTTCGCCGTATTAAACGCTGCCGCGACGGCGCCGACACTACTGGTTTGCGATCACGCGTGTTCACGGTTGCCGAAAGCGCTGGGTTCGATGGGACTGGATCCTGCCGCGCGTCGATGTCATATTGCGCTGGACATCGGCGCCGGTCCGTTGACTGAGCGATTGGCAGAAATTCTCGGTGTAACGGCTGTCTTATGCCAGTACTCCAGGCTTGTAGTTGACTGCAATCGGCAGCTCATGGATCCCGGCGCATATCTGGAATTTGGCGACGGTATCGTGGTGCCGGGCAATCGCAATCTTCGCCAGGACAGTAAAGACATCCGGGCCGGCGAAATATACTGGCCCTACCACGACGCGATCGATGCTCAGATCAAGCGGTTGCAGCTGCATAATAGTTACCCGGTCTTTGTTTCCATTCACAGCTTCACACCGGTTCTGAATGGCGCTTTTCGAACCTGGGAAATGGGCGTCTTGTGGGACAAAGATCGCGTCACAGCCGAGATATTTCTGCATGGCCTGCGTGAGGCTGGCTACCTGGTAGGTGACAATGAGCCGTATTCCGGCAAAGCGCCTCAGGATTTCACTGTCGATCACCACGCGGAGCCGATCGGACTCGCGCACGTCGGGATCGAGATTCGCCAGGACCTGATCCATCGTGCAGATGGTGTTATGAAAATCGCTGACGTGTTACGAGAAATCATCCAATCTGTGCCGACGCAACGAAGTCCGACAGATATCGCATGAAAAGCGACCAGGTAAGACTGCTTGACGAAAAAGGAGAGCCCCTTTGATACGCAAAGAGCCTGAATTCACGCTGGGTATCGAGGAGGA
The DNA here is from genome assembly GCA_027621915.1 of Pseudomonadota bacterium. Classification (GTDB taxonomy): domain Bacteria; phylum Pseudomonadota; class Gammaproteobacteria; order Steroidobacterales; family Woeseiaceae; genus SZUA-117. The sequence goes on along the minus strand of JAQCAD010000017.1, from coordinate 43,845 downwards.
GTATCTTCTCGTCGACAAAAAAACCCGGGGCCTGGTAATTGATCCTCCGAAATCATTGCTTGGCGAGTGTGAAAAGCTACTTGGCGGCCAGGTTACGACCGAATTGCTTCGTTCGCAGATCGAGGTCGGGACCAAGATTTGTCGCAATGTGAAAGAGGCCCGCGAGGATCTCGGCATGCTGAGACGAAACATCATCGCGGTTGCCGATCAACACGGTATTGCGCCGATTGCGTCATCCACACATCCGTTTAGTCATTGGTCTGAGCAAAAGCATACTCAGAAAGACCGCTACGAATCGCTGACCGCAGAAATGCAGGGTGCCGCAAGGCGGATGGTTATTTGTGGAATGCATGTTCACGTTGGTATCAACGATGATTCGCTGCGTATTGACCTGATGAATCAGGCCGCGTACTTCCTGCCGCATCTGCTCGCACTGTCCTGTTCTTCGCCTTTCTGGAACGGCAATGACACCGGGCTGAAAAGTTATCGTCTGACAATATTCGATGCGTTGCCACGTACCGGTCTTCCAGAGCAGTTCCAGAGTTTCAACGAGTATGAACGGCATGTGGAAATTCTGGTCAACGCCGGAGTGATTCAGGATTCCACAAAAATTTGGTGGGACATGCGCCCTAGCGGACGGTTTCCGACGCTGGAAGCACGAATTATGGATGTTTGTACGCGACTGGACGACGCGATCGCAATTGCCGCGTTGCTCGTTTGCATTATGCGAATGCTTTACAGGCTCAGGGCCCGAAATCAGCGCTGGAGAACTTACACGAGGATGTTGGTGAATGAGAACCGTTGGCGTGCCATGCGCTACAGTTTTGATGAAGGCCTGATTGACTTTGCCCGTGGCACGATCGTGCCTTTCGAACAACTATTGGACGAGATTCTTGATCTGACTTACGAAGATGCGCGCGTTCTTGACTGCGAGGCGGAAGTGGCTTCTGTACGGGATATTCTAAGTCGTGGGACCAGCGCGCACAGGCAGCTCAAAGTACATGAACTCGCACTCGCTTCGGGGAGCACACAGCAACATGCACTCGAAGCCGTCGTGGACACGCTGATCAGTGATACGGGGGACGATCTCTGACGACTATTTCGCGCCGGTCGCGCAGCTCCCAATATCCCGCCGAAATGTCCTGAAAGCGTGAATTGGCGCGCGCTTCAGCCGTTTGGAAATGGGGCGCATGTCGCAGCAATGAAGCGGGTCGAGCACTACGATAGCCCGATGTTTGCCCAATACGTTCATGACACGCTGCGACTTCAGGATGATCGGTCAGCTTGACGCAGTTTTGCCGGCTGTCCTCGGCTTTTCCGCCGTCCTGTACCTATGGCTGGCCATTCGGGTTTCGCGAGCGTCCGAACAGTCATCGAATAATGCTATCAGCTATTTCCTGTTCCTCATCGGCATGATGGTTGCGGGAAGTGCTTTCGCGTACAAAACGACAGATCCGAACATTTTCGGAATTGGTCGTACGCTCACGTTTTTCAGTGCAGGGTTTATCCCGGTCGTCTTTTACAGCATCTATCGGGATTTCACTGTCGGCAGGGCAAACGTTCTCGTACTTATCCTGTTTTCAATCGTCCCCGTTGTATCAACCGTACTGGCGATAACAAACGAGGTGCATCACATGGCCTGGGCGATTGTCGAAGTGGACGGCGTGGTTCGGTTTACAGACGCTACAGAACATGCCTGGTTCAATCGGGTACATGCGCCGTTCGCCTACGGATTGTTCGCATTCTCGATCATTGCGATAGCAGGGCGGTTGCCGTCAATCGCGCTGGCTCACCGCAAGAAAGTGATTCTATTGATTGTTTGCGCTGCTTTGCCATTTGCCGTCAGCCTAAGCAACGTCGTCCTGAAAATCGGGCCACCTGATTTCCCGTTTACGTCACTATCGCTTGTTATTCTTCTCCCACTCTACTGGTGGGCCAGTATGGTGTTACGAGTTTACGAATTCAGCCCGCTTGCTTATCAGACGATGTTTGATCATGTTCGCGATCCGATTATCGTGCTCGACAAGTCGCAGCGAATTATCAGTGCCAATTACCCTGCGCAGAAACTACTGGAGGCTTCGGAAGAAAAACTTATCGGCCAGAAACTCTGGGAGGATATCCCGGACGCGAAAGCAATCCTGGATCGCAGCAGGGAGCGTGATCTCACGCAGACTTTGCGAATGAAATCAGACAGATACTACGAACTGAACAGCGCACCCCTGACCGGTCCGTCGGGGCAGAATCAAGGTACTGTTGTCGTCTGCCGCGATGTAACGGAGCGAAAACGAGCACTCAGAGCGCTCGCCGACAGCGAGCACCTTATTCGTTCCCTCGTCGAGCATTCATCAAACGGTATTTTGCGATTCGCGCGCGACCCACGTGATACAGATCTTCGCTACCGCTGCATTTTTGCCAACAGAGCGGCTGAGCGTTTCCTGCAAAGCGGTAACAGTACCCTGGTTGGTATGCCGCTTGAGAAACTGGGATTGCTGAACCCGGAAAAATTGCTGTATCAGTTCGGTGGAGATCACTCTCCGATGACCAGCACGAGCTACGAAACCGCCGTTGAGGGAGTCGATGGCGAAGCATGGCTGCGCATCGTTGCAGAACCAGTGGGAAGCGACTTTTCCGTTACGCTTGTCGATATTACCCAACGCAAGCATAACGAAACCAAGATTCTTGCCGATGCGCTGCGCGATCCGTTAACCGGTATTCTTAATCGCCGTGGATTCGAGCGGCTCGCAGCAGAATCTCTCGCCGACCAGGTTCTGGGCGCCGTCCTTTATCTGGATCTGAATCAATTTAAGTCAATCAATGACCGCTTCGGCCACCAGGCCGGCGATGCATTGCTCAAAGCCTTCGGTCACCGGCTGGAGTTTTGTTTGCGACCTGAAGACATTCTGGCTCGCCTCGGCGGAGATGAATTCGTCATCGTGCTTCCGGGCGTGTCTGTAGAGGATGCCAAACACGTCGCGAGGCGATTGGTCGACACGGCCGGTGAGGCCTACATCATCCAGGGTCAGGAAATTATATGTGCTGCCAGCGTAGGTATAGCCCTGATGCCTGAACATGGAAATGACCTCTGGCACCTCGTCAGCGTGGCCGATCAGGCAATGTACCAATCAAAGCAGATTAACAAAGAAGACGCTGCGAACGACAAAACAGCCTACATCGAAGCCTCTATCGCTACCTGAGTTTCGCATCGATATAGTTTGCTGCGCGATCAGGGCAAAGTTGAATCGAATATCTCAAGGTCGACCAGCGCAGGGTCAACAGTATCCAGAACCGCGATATCAACGACGTCACCATTCGCGATGTCAATCGTCACTGGCGTTGAGATGGGGGTGATTTCGCCAAACGGCGTGATGGTTACTTCATACATTCCGGCGTTAAGGCCGAAGAAATCAGTGTCAGCGAAAGTAGGGAACCCCGCAATTTGCGGAAGAGTTTCTTCCGTAATAACTGTGCCGGGAGGAAGCATGTAAGCGTTTACTAACGCGGCATTGGTCGCCATGTTTGTGATGCGGACAATGGGATGCGTTTCCAGCGATCGCCCGTCACTCGTCAATTCACGATAGGCAAGCGCGCCGGGCTCGCCACCGAATATGATCGTACGTCTTGAATTCGCCCCAATGCTAATATTTGCTTCGTGCACGGTTGCGCCGGAATTGCCAGCATCGGTAAGCGTGAAGACTTTGCTAACGGATTCAATATCAGAGTAAGACGAGACTTCTCCATAGGGAGTGTTTGAAAAAACGACGTTCCCGAAATCGCTGTCCAGAAATGCATCTACGCTTCCGGTTCCAAAAGCCGCGTGGAACAGTCGAAATTGGGCCGGTTTGGTTGCATCGGGCAGGCTCGCGGACCCACCGGCGGCATTGATAAGATTGACCGAGACGTCCGCGGTAATCGACGGATCGGCGTCGAAAATCGCAAAGGTGACCCGTGTCGCCGGTGTCGACGAAATAGTCCTCGACTGAAAAATGTAGTTGGCCGGATTGTCGTCATCCTTCGGCGTGATGATCAGTTCGAAATTGCCTGTTGAAAATTCCAGGTGTGGGACTCTCTCACCGTAGTTGAGGCTTGTGGTTGCGTTTCCGGCGACCGGCAAAGTACCGGCAGCGGCGAAGTAGATATCCACCTCTCCTAACGCCGGCGACAGGTGCGTAAAATCTGCTTCAAAAACAGTCTCAGTCGCTTCAAATACACGTTCCGCGGCCTCCCACGAGATGATCGTCGGATTCGCAACTGTGCCGGCAATTACTACTGTGTAATCGGTATCAGCAACGACATCGATCGTCTGCGTTGCAAGGCGAGATGCCGTGGTTGCGCCCGGCAAAAACACGTCGAAATTAAAGTTGTAAGTGAGGTCGTCGTACTCTGCGAAACCAGCCGCACCTTTGTAGTCGGCGGTGCCGATAGCGCGCTCTTCAATCAGGAAAACTAACTCGGGGGCCGTGACAATGGAATTTATTCCACGAATGTGTCCTTTGCCGGTTGCCTCTGCCAAAGACGTTTCTGCACAGCCGCTGATGCCCGCGAAAGCCAGGATTACGATAGTGCCTGTTATGATTCGTATGGTATTAATCATGAGATGGCGATAGCCCTTCAATTTCTTAAGTTCCTGGGATTGCGACATTTTTGGCAACCGCAAGTTGCAGCGATAGCCTGACAAATTCAGGAGTCAATCAGCGTCCGTTTGGCGATAGCCATACACTGACTTGACCTCCAGAAATTCGCCGATACCGTGCGGCCCCCATTCGCGCCCATTTCCCGATTGCTTGTAGCCGCCGAAAGGGGCCTGGTCGTCGAGCGCCGCATTATTAATGTGCACCATACCGGTTTGCAACCTCGCGGCGACAGCCCGGGCCCGATCGATATTTGATGAAGACACATAGCCGGACAATCCGTACGGAGTGTCATTGGCTATTCTAATGGCGTCATCTTCGCTGTCATAAGGAATGATTGACAGCACCGGACCGAATACTTCTTCGCGCGCGATGACCATGTCGTTGTTAACGTTTGAGAACACAGTGGGTCGAACATAATATCCTTTGTCCAGGCCCTCTGGTCGCCCGGTGCCGCCGGCGACCAGCGTGGCGCCCTCATCGATGCCTTTTTGAATGAGGCCCTGAATCTTGTTCCATTGTGTTTCCGATACGACCGGACCCATCCTGATACCTTCACCTTGCGGGTCGCCGGTAGTCGTCGAGTCAGCCCGTTTGGCAGCGATAGCCGCGGCTTCTGCAAGTCGGGCACGAGGGACAAGCATGCGAGTTGGCGCATTACAGGACTGACCGGTGTTCTCGAAACAGCTACTGGCTCCCCGGCCAACTGATTTCTCGAAATCGGCGTCTTCCAGAATGATATTGGCGGATTTCCCACCGAGTTCCTGGGCGACTCGCTTGACGGTCGGCGCAGCCGTCTGGGCTACCGAAACGCCAGCTCGAGTCGAACCAGTGAACGACACCATCGCCACATCCGGGTGTCCGCTCAGTGCGACGCCGACATTGGGTCCATCGCCGTTGACGAGATTGAATACGCCAGCTGGTGTACCGGCGGCGTGCAGGATCTCTGCAAATATCATTGCATCAAACGGAGCGATTTCGCTCGGCTTCAATACCATCGTGCAACCTGCGGCCAGTGCGGGGGCGACTTTCACCGCGATCTGATTGATCGGCCAGTTCCACGGCGTGATCAACGCACAAACGCCGATAGGTTCCCGGGCAATTTGAGTTGTACCGTGCTGCTCTTCGAACCGGAAGTTTTTCAGCGCATCGATGGTCGCCTGGATATGTTGCGGACCACTTGCCGCCTGCGCGTATTTCGCGAGTTTCCAGGGCGCGCCCATTTCTTCCATGATGGCCGTAGCGACATCGTCGTGCCGCTTGGCGAATTCCTCAAGAATGCGCTGCAGGAGTGCTATTCGCTGCTCTCGACTGGTTGCCGCATAGGCAGGTCCGGCACGCCTGGCCGCCGCTACGGCCTTGTCGACGTCCGCCGGTGATCCGAGACTGATCCGCCCACAGATCTCTTCCGTCGCCGGATTAATGACGGGAAAAGGATTCGGCGTAACGGGATCGACCCATTCGCCATCGATATAAAACTTAAGCATGTCACGCATCTGGGGATATTCCTGCAGCCTGTGCCCGCAACGACCGGGCATCATAGCGCAATCGGGCTGCCCGGTGGCGAGGGTTGACGGCGAAAAGCGCCTAGACGCGATGTGGCGGCGCGCCGCGTTCGTCGATAGCATTGCCCACATGCAGGAAATCCGTCCATTACTTGAACAGATTGTGGGCCCTCATAATCTACTCAGCGCCGCGGCGTGGAATGCTCGCGGCGTCGCATGGGAAACCCATCAACCGTGCAACGCATGGGCCGTAATCCGTCCATCAAATACAAAGCAAGTCGCCAGAATCATGCAGGTTTGTCATGAGTTTGGGCAGAGCGTCGTGCCATACGGCGGACTTACGAACCTGGTCAAGGGATGCGCGAGCACCGGGAGTGATCTCGCACTGTCTTTCGAAATCATGAATCAGATTGAAGACATCGACGTGACCGCCAGCACGATGACCGTACAGGCGGGAGTAACGATGCAGGCGGTGCAGGAGAGGGCGTTGCAGGAAAACCTGTACTTCCCGGTGGATATTGGCGCGCGCGGCACCTGTATGGTGGGCGGCAACGTTTCCACCAACGCCGGCGGAACAAAGGTGATTCGCCACGGCATGATTCGAGACTCAGTCCTTGGGCTTGAAGTTGTGATGGCCGACGGCACGATCATTGAGTCGATGAATCATTTCCTCAAAAACAATTCTGGCTTCGATCTGAAGCAACTGTTCATTGGCACCGAGGGCGTGCTTGGCCTGATCACTCGGATCATATTTCGGCTTGAGACCTTGCCAACGACACACAACGTAGCCCTGGTGGCTTGCGAAAACTACGATCAGGTGCTGGCAGTGCTGCAAAAAGCACGGCAAAGCCTCGGTAGTTCGCTCTGTGGATTTGAAGTCATGTGGGACAATTTTTTTGGACAGGTCGTAAAACCTGTCGGCAAACATGCGTCGCCTGTTGCCGCGGGCCATGCGTTCAATATCATTATCGAATCCATGGGCAGCCAGCCCGGAGCGGACGACGACACATTCGAGAATTTTCTCACCGATAGCTTCGAATCCCAGTTGATCACCGATGGTGCGATCGCCAAGTCTGGCAGTGAACGCGACGGGATATGGGCAATTCGCCACGAGGTCGAATGGGTCGTAAGGGATGCATTCATCTTCGACGTCAGCTTGCCCATCGCATCGGTCAGCGATTACGTGAATACCATTACGCGCAAAATTTCCGCAGAAATCAATGACGCGAGGATCGCGGCGTTTGGTCACCTCGGAGACAACAATATTCACATCTCCGTGCTAAGCGATTCGAAAACTGCTGCGACCGCAAGACTGGTAGAAAAGTGCGTTTACGAATCACTCATCCCCTATCGTGGCGCGATCTCCGCTGAACATGGTATAGGTCTTGAGAAGAAGGATTACCTGCCGATCAGTCGAACGTCGGCTGAAATTGAGTTGATGCGAGTACTCAAGCGATCCCTCGACCCGAAGAATATTTTGAACCCGGGCAAAGTAATTTCGCCAGGCTAGGCATTTCACGTCGCTCAAATCATTCGATTAGCCCTGCAATCCGTTGTGTCATCAGATTGGCCGACATGTATCGAGCGCTGTTCCGGAAGTTTTCGAAACGCAGCTTTCGCAGCGCCGGAGCAGGTTTGGGACTATTGCTCTATTGATTTACGATTGCGACGCCGCGAGCAACATGATCGTCATCAATACGAAAAAGGCAGCACCCAGCGACCGCAGATTTTCTCTGCACGTACTGGCGAGCATGTCGAAAGCCGAAGAATAGCGCGTCAATTTGAGTATGCGAAGCAGTCGTACGGAGCGAAGGAAGCGCATATCCAGATTGCCGGACAAGCCAAAAAACATCAGGTAAAAAGGCAGAATCGCGATTAAATCGACTATCGCGTGTGGCGTGAATACGAACTGAAGCCGGGCCTTGAAGTTGTTTGTTCAACCAGCGCCGCCGAATCGACCTCACCCAGTTCACGAAGGGGCTTATCGATATTCACAGGAGCGTCCTGAACGGCAGCATCTGATTCACGCGATCGGCGCTGTGTCGGGCATTACGAGGTAACACTTCACTTAATATCCTCCTGCAGAGACTTCACCAGCGAAACGCACATCACAACACCGACGACCAGGATCGGTAAAGAAACGATGAGCAGAACCACCTGCATGACTTTCAAGCCGCCGATGAACAACAGCGTAATCGGCAGGAGGCCGAGGAGAAACGCCCAGAATACCCGGTGCCAGCGGGCCGGATCATCGCCTGCCGGAAGATGCAGCGTCGCACTCGAGGCCAGCGTATAGGAGGCTGAATCGTAAGTGGTGGCGGCGAATATGATGGCCATGACCGCAAACACTGAAATCACGATGACCGGCATGGGCAATTGCGACAGCGTCGCAACGATCGCGGCACTCTGGTTCTGTTCGTTAATGATTCCGGTGACGTCGACGATTCCCTCCAGTTCCAGAAACAACGAGTAATTGCCGATGACCATGTAGAAAATCCAGCAACCAAGTGAGCCGAATAGCAGCATGCCAACGATGATCTGTCTAATGGTTCGTCCCTGCGAAATCCTTGCGACGAACATTCCCACGTAAGGTGCAAATGCGATCCACCATGCCCAATAAAAAATCGTCCAGTCTTCAACGAAATTCGAATTGGTGAATGGATCGCTGTAGAAGTTCATCCGGATAATGTTCTGTAACAGAATGCCTATGCTGTTCAGACTGGACTTCAGCAGAAATGCCGTTGGCCCGGCGACCAGTATAAAGAGCAGCAGGCCGAGTCCGACTCGCAAGTTAATGTCGCTCAGGTTCTTGATGCCTTTTTTCAGGCCGAGCCAGACACTGCCGGCAAAGAGAAACATGCACAGGAACATCACGCCGACTTCGAGAGAGAAACTGGTTTCGATATCGAACAGCCACGCGATACAGGCAGCGATCATTGGCGTTGAGAATCCAAGTGAAGTTGCCGCTCCGCCCACCATCGCGATGATGAACAGGAAATCGATCAGTCGCGCGGTCGGGCCCATTTCCTTTTTCGACAGAAAATAGTTGCAGCTGTTGCTAAAACGCATGTGTTTCAGTTTTCTGACGTAATAGGGGTAACCGACCGCCAGCGTGGGCAGGCAATAAAACGCCCAGGCCGTGAATCCCCAATGAAACATGCCGTAGGTAGATGCCCAGTCGGCAGCCTCGGCGCTGAATGGTTCGGCACCGAAGGGCGGCGACTGGTAATAAAAAGCCCATTCCGTAACGGACCAGTAGATCAGTCCACCGCCGATCCCGGCACAGAACAGCATCGCGATCCAGCTTAGGGTGTCGAACTCCGGCGAATCCTCCGGCGCACCCAGTTTCGCGTTTCCGTAACGACTGAAAGCAAGCCAGATCAGGAAACCGTTGGCGCCGACACTGGCCATCAGGTAAACAACGCCAAATTCCCTGGCGATGTAGTTATAAGTATTTTGCAGAACCTCGCCTGCTGTATCCGGTGACAGCGCAAGCGGTATGGACACGAGCAGGATAATCGCGACGCTGGTCAGGAAAGCCGGTTTATCGATTCGTTTTTGTTCCATGCTCGTTCCCTGTTAGACAGTTGTCAGAATGACGCATCGCTGGATACTACCCGTTTTACAAACTTGCCTTCAGGTGTCAATGATCCAGCCAGTTGGACAGCGTTTCTGTGTGACCATCTACGGCAATCGCCTGGCCCGAAATTCGGGCGGCTTTGTCAGATGCAAGAAAGATGACCATGTTAGCGACATCATCGGCAGTGACAAACGTTCGCATCGAGCTCTGTCGCTGATAAACATCGCGAATCTCATTCGCCGATAAGCCACGATTCGCAGCATCCCGTTCGATGACGGCATCAATACGTTCGCCCTCGACGCTGGTCGGGCACACTGCATTGACCCGAATGTTGTGTGGGCCGAGCTCCATTGCCCAGGTCTTGGTCAGTCCTATCATGCCCCATTTGGAGGCGGCATAAGGCGTACGGTGGGGGCAACCGAACAGCCCGGCATTCGAAGCGATGTTGATAATTGCACCGCCGTTCTGAATCTTGAGCAACGGGATGGCCTGGCGTGTGATGAAGAATACGCCGCCGAGGTTCACGTCGATGCAGCGATTCCAATCGTCGATACTAATGTCTTCGGCTGAAGCACTCGGGCCGGCGATGCCGGCATTATTGATCAGGACATGCAATGCGCCGTGCTTCGATTTCAGTTCCTCAAACGCCGCCGCGACCTGGTCAGGATCGCCAACGTCGCAGAGCGTAGCCGTTGCCGCCGGGTTTTCTCCGAGGAATGTCTGGATGTGGTTTTCGGACGCATCGAACACATGTACGGATGCCTGGCTGGCAATGAACGCCCTGGCGATCGCGCGTCCGACGCCGGATGCGCCGCCGGTCACCAGGACGACAGTACGATCACGTTCAGTCATGGGTACTAATTTCCCTGATTGCCAAAGACGCCATCGAGCACTTCGAACAACTTAGGCTCCAGTCTGACTTCGCTGTGTTCATCGTCCTTGAAGTAACTCGTAAATACCGCGACCGTATCGCGTGTCGGATTGACCGCAAGCCCCTGGCCGGCCCAGCCGCCTTTGTAGAACGTGTCATTGGTATAGATTTCGTCCCATTGATATACGTTGTGTTTAACGCCACTTTCCGCGACCCTCGGCAGGCCAGCGTTGATCCGAAGCATCGGATCACCACCGTTGCGCAGCAGGTCGATGTGCGAATCCGAGATGATCTTGCTATCGCTGACCACCGTGTAACTCGGCGTGAATAGCAGGCCGAAACGGGCGAGGTCGCGCATTCGTGAAATAAATCCACCATGTGTAACGGCAATACCGTATCGCGGCGCAATATATGAAGCATCGGCCTCAGCACCGATGTGATACCAGATCTCTTTCGTGAATGCGTCCTGGAAGGGCATGTCCGTCACCTTCTCGACCAGCCATCCGAGGATGAAAGTGTTCAGTCCGGAATAGGAAAACTTTTCTCCGGGAGGCGCCAGCCGGCTAGCTTCATACGTTGCGGCAAATTCATAAGGGTTGTCGGGTGCATTTTCAGTTCGAAAACCATCGCCGATGGCCATCGAATACCGGTAATAGCAGGAATCCCGGGACTCATACTCATCCGAACAGTCGAGGCCGGATGCCATGTCGAGGATATGTCGCACCGACGTGCCGGCGAAACTCGATTCCGCGAGCTCCGGTATGTAGGTCTCGATCGGGCGGCTTACGTCTATCTGTCCGCGTTCTTCCAATATACGGATCACGGTGGACGTAAAGATCTTTGCGGTAGACCAGTAGACAGGTTTTTCGTATTCGTGCATGCGAGGGTAACGCTCGAAAACGATATCGCCATGGTGCAGCACGACGACACCCATCGTAGTGGACTGGTCGCTCTCGATAAACGATTCGAAACTCATTTGCCCTTCTGGCGTGTCTATCATGTACTCCGCGATCTCTTTCATCGGACGTCTGGTGAGCGCGCGTACCGGGCCGTTTCGATAAACGTTTACCGTCGGGAATATCTGGTGCAGGTTCTTGAAATTCCATGCCATGTCCTCGCCGTTGACGGTCCACCAGATATCGTCGGACGGGAGCTTTCTCATTTGGCTTTGAACTTTCGCGACAGTCGACGCTGGCATGAACTCAACCGGCGGCACTACGACATCGGTGCTGGCCGCTGCGGGGGAGTCGGGGCTGCTGCAGGCTGAAATAAGCAGGGCTGCTAGCAGTGCGGAAATGATGTTCGCTCTTTTCATGCTGGTTATTTCCCTGTTGCGTTGAGTCGGAGTGCCGGTAGTAACGATCAGGGAAGGCACGAAACCCGGTCGTAACTCAATCGGCTCATCACGTCGGCCTGTGGCGCACGGAATCCGAAAAGCAGTTCGGTTCTCGCTTCGATACTCGAGAGCAGGGCATTGCCTAATCGTAATCCGTCGGCGCCACGTTCCCGGCTGTATTCTGTCAGGTAGGTCAAAGCCAGATCCTTTTGTCCGTCCGAAAAAAGTGCGTTCGCCGTGGCGGCAACAATTTCCTGTTCATCAATCATTCGATTTTCGAATGCAGTGAGTGCTTCGTTGACTTCAGGAAGAAATTTTTCAGGGTGATCGCAGGTGTAATACATGAGTCGCTTGAATGTTCGCCCGGCAAACTCCGTCGCTTCCTGGATTTGCCAGTCTGGCGTTACAAAGCGGGTCGCTTCACCTTTGGTCAGGTAACGGTGTTTGCCGAACTGCGGGGCGATCGTCTGAGTGGCGATCCGGTATGGGATAAATGGTGCCGTAACAGAGCCCGTTGGCGCGATCCACAGCAGGTTCATGTCAGATCGGCCATTATCTTTCAATTGGGCAACTTGGCCATAGCCAGTCGAGTCCTTGGAGATGCGTGGATCCCGCACTGCATTCATCATTGCGCGCAGATCGATCGGCGCGGCAGCCCTTAACTCTTTTTCCATTTCACTGCGCGGGCTTCGCTCTTCATCCACGCCATAAATTTTCGTCACATTGAATGGCTCGTCACCATCCGGGTTGTACCAGCCCTGTTGCACAGCAAAGCTGACGAAATTTGCAGATCCCATGTAGTTATCACGGGTCTGAAAGTCGACCGGTATTTCGTGGATGTAGCCCGGGTAGGACATGCGAACATCGTCCGGACCGAGTCTTTCCGCAATCCAAAGTCCCTGGCTGCCCGCAAAATCCAACAGGACCCAGCCTTCGTTCTCGTCGGCAAACAGATGCGAATTGCCGCCGTATGTGGAATACCCGTGTTCATCGATCAGTGCACCAATGATCTCGACCGCCTCGCGCGCTGTGCGCGCGCGTTCCATCGCTATTCTCGACAGGTCACTGTACTGCGGTCCGGTTTGCGGATTCGCTGTCATCGCAACCAGTTCCGGCCGCGATGGCGACCAGACATCGCGCGCCGCAACATTGTTTTCGTTGAGGCCCCCGTTTGTCAGCGGTGGCGGGAAGCCTTCGTATTCCGAATAGTTCATGGTCAGGTAGCGATAGGTATGCCGGACCTGCGGAATCTCGCTGAATACGCCCGGCATGAAAGCCTCCGGCGTGACACCTACCGTCAGGGTGGCGCCGTCGGGATAGTCTCGGGCAGGCACAACCTCCAGCCAGTGACTGGAAACCTCGTCACCGGATCCGCCTATCAACACGCTGCGATCGGCGGTAAGGTTCTTACCGACGTAAATCGCGTAACTGGCGAGCGAATTGGCTCCGCACAACGACGCAAAAGCGAACAGAACCACTTTGCCAATATTCATTAAGCTGCCTCAAGCCAACCGATAGCGGGATAGTAGCAGTAGCCGTGCGCGCTGTGATTATTGCCGTCGGTCCGGCAATATGCAAAATACGACGTACAAATGTCTATCCGCGACATCGACTGGAATGGGCTTGCTTCCGTCCTCGCTTTGTTGAAAAAATAGCGCGGCGGAACACCTTCTTCACACACCATTTTCTTTTTCTAAATAAATCTGACACCTTTTTCGTTCATGCAACAGGTTGGAAATGCCCGATGTCAACATTACCCATGATACTTTCACGACGATTGCGTCCGTCACCTTACGAACAGCGCGTCATTGAAAATGGTGCCAGCGCGTTCACGCTGTACAACAAGATGACCTTGCCGTTGATATACGACTCGTACGAGACGGCGTATGAGCACCTCTGCGAGCATGTTCAGATCTGGGATGTCGCTTGTGAACGGCAGGTGGAAATCGTCGGTCCGGACGCGCTCAGGCTGGTCGAGCTGATTACGCCACGCGACATGTCAAAGTGCGCTGTTGGTCAAGGCAAATATGCACCGCTATGCGATGAAAACGGCGGCATTATCAACGATCCGATCATCCTCCGGTTGGCAGTAGACCGCTTCTGGTTATCGATCGCCGATTCCGACGTCAACCTGTGGGTTAAAGGAGTCGCTTACGGTCGCGGCTTTGATGTGAAGGTGTTCGAGCCGGATGTCAGTCCGCTTGCTATACAGGGTCCGAAAGCCGACGACCTGATGGCAGATGTCGTTGGCGAGCACACGCGCGACATAAGGTTTTTCTGGTTTATCGATGAAACCATTGCAGGTACGCCCGTCAAGATTGCGCGCTCCGGCTGGAGCGGGAAGGGGGGATTCGAGGTTTACCTGCAGGACGGAAGCAAAGGTAATGCGCTTTGGGATATCTTCTGGGAGGCCGGACAGAAATATAACCTGCGGGCCGGTGCACCAAACCTGATAGAACGTGTAGAGACCGGCCTGAAATCCTACGGCGCGGACATGACGATCGACAGCAATCCGTTCGAGGCGGCGCTCGAGAAGTACCTGGATCTGGACAAGAAAGCTGAATACATGAGTCGAGATGCGCTGGCCAGGATTAAGAAGAACGGCCCGGCCAGACGCCTGGTTAACCTGGTAATCGATGGGGGTCCGCTCGGGTCGATGCGTTCGGACTGGGCGGTGCGGGGCGAGCGAGACAAGAACGTCGGGATGGTGACCAGTCAAGCCTGGTCGCCTCGCTTCGAAGCCAACATCGCGTTCGCCATTATCGACTCGTCCTATGCCGATGTGGGCTCCGTCTTATCCGTGAATGCTGATGGTGACCTTCGCAAGGCGACGGTACGCAATGAAAAATGGCAATCCGCACCGGCGTAATCTTCGTAGATACGCCATAACGGGAGTGACGATGCAACCTACTGAATTGGCAGGTAATTTCAGGCGAATCGCATGGGGGGCGGCGGTGTTTATCATCGGTGCCTGCAACAGCGACTTGCCACCAGCCAGGGAATCGGCCAACCCGCTGACCACGCTCAACCCGGATTTCATCGTTACACCGGATGAGGCATACGCATGGGCCCGGGCGAAAGACGAGAACCGTCCGGCATTGACGGGCAGCCCGAAATGGCATCGCTGGCTGCAGGATCTGGAACAACGATTTGCGTCTTATGGCGTCGTCGATTTCGTGCACAACAGCTGGGAGTTCGAGCGCTGGGAAACTTCCGACGATCCGACAGACTGGTCGCTCGATATCGACGGCGATGCGATTCCGGTGGCTTTTTACGGTGCGTACTCCGGTACCACCGGACCGGAAGGAATTACTGCCAGCCTGGTGTATTACGATCACAACGATCCGCCCGATTCCATCGCGGGAAAAATAGTTGTTATCCCAACCCTGCCGACTCCTGACGAGCCATTGCCGCCAGACTATCGTAATAGTTATACCTATCCTGACTATGAATACAGAACAGATAACGAAACCTTCCCGGCGTTGTTCGAAGTGGTGGAACCGGCTGATTCGTTCACGTTCGAGATTTATTATCAGCTCGGTCAACAGCTGCATGAGATTGCGATCGCTGGTAATGCCGCCGGGTTGCTCATCGTCTATGACATGGGTTTTGAAAGGACGTCAGGTCTTTATTCATTTCCGGTGCCGGCACGCTACGACGTGCCAACGCTGACGCTCGACCGGGTTCAGGGTGCAAAGGTCATCGCCAATGCGAAAGCCGGCAAGACGGCCACGTTGCGTCTCGAGGCAAGAACGGAAACGGCTGAAGCGTATCAACTGATCGGCTATTTGCCAGGCCGCGATTATGGCACCGACAAGGATGAACAGATCCTGATGGTTACGCATACCGACGGGCCCTCCATCACCCAGGACAACGGCGCACTTGGCATTCTTGCCGCCGTTCGTTACTACTCAAATATTTCGCAGGAAGACAGGCCGCGAACACTGGCGCTGTATCTCGACGCTCGCCACTACATAACGGGAATGGAGCGGGCGTTTCCGGATGTTGTCTGGTTCGAACGGAATCCGGAGCTGAAGAATTCGGTTGTCGCCATTATGCATATGGAGCATCTCGGCGAGCTTGAATACAGGGAAGTTGGTGAGGCAAACCTTCCTACCGGATTAGCCGAGCATGCAGTCATCTGGACACGCAATAACCCGATCCTCATTAACGCCGCGATTGAGGCGGTCAGGACACACCAGCCGAAAAGAGTTACGGTTTCGGTGCCCGAGCGACCGGGAATCAATGGCGATCAGCAAGAAGCCTGGTGGGGAGTCGCGACTTTCGGTCAGGGTGAACTGTTCCGTGGCGGTGATGGATGGGACGTGCCCATGTTCGGATTCGGTGGCTGGCTGGGTAACTACTGGAACACGCGCACGGGCATCGAAGCCTGGGATAAGGAACTATTCGTTTCACAGGCGAATACGATGACAGAGCTCACCGGCGTCCTGATGTCCATCGACCTCAAGGAAGCGCAAAGCAAAGGTGTAAAGGGCACTCGCGATTAGCCGTCCCTGCCAATTGGCGAGCGGACGACTCCCGAGGTAAACTTTGACAGAAATTATGAACCATCAGGATATTTGATTATGGCCACCACGGACGAATCCGGCGAAATTCTCGGCCCGTTCACTGATATGGTGCAGCGCGCGACAACGGTAGTCTGGGACACCGTCGCGGCCAATACACCCGGCGATCTTCATCCACGGACGATCTTGCTGACGCTGTTTATCGCAACGCTTATTTTTCTGGTTCGCCGTGGTCACGGAGCCAGGAGTGCGGATGGTCAGGAAAGAAAGACCGGTTATCTGAATTTCCTGCTGCCTAAAGACATCTATACGCATATCTCGGCTCGAGTCGACATTTGGCTTTGGGTGCTCGAGCGGATTCTGCGTCCGCTGTGGGCAGTTTCACTGTTTGCGACCGTAGCGCCGTTCACGGAACAGTCCGTCATCGGATCGCTGCAGTGGCTGTTCGGTGAGACGCCGGCGTTACAGATCAATTATGCGTGGATGCTGCTGTACAGCCTCGTCTCTTTGCTTTGTTACGATTTTGTGTTCTACACGATTCACTACACCATGCATAAAACGCCGGCGCTTTGGGCGATTCACAAGGTGCACCATTCGGCAGAAGTGCTGACCCCGTTGACGCGGTCCCGAGAACATTTTCTTGCCGGCCCAATCTGGGCGGCAGGAGCAGCATTCAGTTATTCAGTTGCAGGTGGGATGTTCGCCTACCTGTTTGACGGCGGAATCACCCAGGCAACGATACTGAATATCAGTTTCTTCGCATTGCTGTTTGGTTTCAACGGGTCTTTCCGTCATTACCATGTTCAGTTCCATTATCCACGCTGGCTTTCGAAATGGCTGCAAAGTCCGGCCATGCACCATACGCACCACAGCTACCTGCAAAAGCACTGGGATACGAACCTCGCGGCGGTGACCAGCATATGGGACCGGATGTTCGGTACGATGTACATACCCGAGAAAGACGAATACACGCCCTGGGGAATCGGTCCGAAAACTCAAGCGGAATATCGAACGTTCTGGCAAAACACCAGCGGCCCGTTTCGTGACTGGTACAAGATGCTGCGAAGTGGAAGCTCGCCTCAGGCCGGCGCGGTTCCCGGAAGTCCGGATCTCGTCCCGCCAACCG
Organism: Pseudomonadota bacterium; assembly: GCA_027621915.1. Lineage (GTDB taxonomy): Bacteria > Pseudomonadota > Gammaproteobacteria > Steroidobacterales > Woeseiaceae > SZUA-117. Next base: position 26,273 of record JAQCAD010000017.1, on the reverse strand, counting down.
ACGGATTCAGAAACTGAACACGGCGTGACTAGCTGATCGAGAGCTCGCGCCGTCTCCGAAACACCAAAGCGTACACGGCCCCATAGAGGCCTATGACGACGAGACCGACCCATTCGATCTTGAGCGGCGTGAACTGGTAGAGCAGAACCAGGCCAAAGAGTACCAGCCAGTTTCCGGCAACATATTTCGTAACGCCAGTACGTTCGATTGTGAACCCGAGATTTCGCGTATACAGGCGAATCAGCGAATCGAGCGAATTTACGACGAAAATTACACCGACGACAATCATCGCCACTCGCCAGTTATCGCTGACAGCCATTTTGTTTTCGAAGTAGTAATAGAGTACGGAAAACCAGATCGCGATCGGTACCGACGGTACAACCAAAAGGGCCACGAGCAGCTTCCAGGCTTTCAGGCCGCCTACGAAGCGCGATACGAATTGCCCGATCATGATGCTCCAGGCGAACCACCAGAAAAGGTAGAACTGGTGGTAGTCCGTAATGGGCATTACGAAGCGGTGCAGGTTGGAAAAGTAGCCGCTTATGTTGGCGGCAGATCTGCCCAGCCCGGCGAATCCCATTCCTGATGCAAACCACACGCCTGCAATCAACGCGAAGAACAGCCAGGTTGAAGACACGCTCAGAATGGTCACGAAACGAATGTGTGTACTGGATAACGCTGCAAACAGGATAACGGCAGCGACCAGCCCAAAACGAAACGGGTCGCTGATGCCATCAATGTAATCAGGCAGATAGATCAGAAAAAGGTAACCCGTGAAAGCGCAGGTGCCGATGACGACAACATTGTTGACGAACTTGATTACCGGAATTTCAAACAATTGCAGTTTAGGTTCCACGATGCAGAAATAGAAAGTCGTCAGGAAATAGAATGCCCAGACGAGAAAGCCCCAGAAGCCGAATTCCAGTGCCAGGGGGTTGGTAAATGCATAGGGTGCTTCGCTCGCATAGACGCCGAAATCGACGAGTGGAAACATGATCAGGCCGACATCAAGGCCGGACGTGAACAAAATGGCGATAAATGTAAACAGTGATGACGGGAGCGGTCCGCTGCAGATGACGTTGCGCCATCGCGTGGCCAGCACCAGCGACGTGAGCGTCGTAATGATGATTGCGATGGACAGGATCAGCGTCATTGTCCGGACACCGCTGGCGGAAAATTTCGCGACTCGAGCGTGAGTCCTTCATTCTGATACCGATTTTCAAGCAACCTGTTGCGCGCCGATTCATCCTCGCGAATCGTCAGGTCGAAAAACGCCAATGCGAGTTCCTTTTGCATTTGATGAGCGATCCCGGGCGATATCAATTCGAATTCCGTATCAGGTTCGAAATAGCGGGCCTGCGTATTCGTTTTCAGGTCTGGCCACCAGTAGCCGCCGGATACGCCAAATGTCGCGTGATTGGAATCGGCCAGCAGTCCCCAGATAACAGGCGCAGCGGTCGATTGATAAGCCTGGCGCAACAGGGGATGGGGATTTACGGGTGTTGGCACTGGCATGCCGCCGGCGCTGGCCTGACTGGCAGCGAGTCCAATGATGAGCGCGTCCTCGGCGCCACTCAAAAGCACAGTCGGTTTCGAAATGGTTGTGAGCGGAAACGGGCCATCGGCAAATAACACGACGGATTCTTCGCCTGGCAGTGCCAGTGCCTCCTCCGGCAATGACGATCTGGGATCAGCCCAGCCCGGTGGTACAACGGCGAAGCCCGCTGTAAAGCGTGGTTCCATAGCCAGACCCATTAACGTGGTCGCGCCACCGTATGAACGACCCATTAAACCGATGCGATCGAGGTCGAGGGCACCCTCACCGGCACCCGCGAATCCTTCGCTATTCATTAGATCGAGTTTGTTGAGTGCGGCGCGCAAATCATTCAGGCGTTGCAGCAATGATTGGTCAAAGTACCGCAAAAACTCCACCGAGCCCCTTCCCTCGGACAACGGCGTATAGCTCTGACCGTAATGCTCCTCGCTGCCATATGTGCCACGTGCCGACAGTAGCGTCATGACTTCGGCCATGCGATCGCGCAGTTCGGGGTTGCCACCGTCCGTTGCAAGCGCGGGATCACGGCCGGTCAAAGAATAGGGTGAATTACCGGTATGTTCCGGTGCGATGACGACATAGCCGTGCGCAGCAAGATACTCGCAGGCCGTCTCCATGTTGTATCGGCTACCGGCATCGCCGTGTGTCATTACGATAACAGGCCAGCCTTCACTGGTGGCAGCCAGCGGCGCGTCGACATAACTTGCGCGCTCGCGGAGAAACAGTTCTTCAATCGCGGCGTCAATCTCTGCATCGGTCACGTCCTCGCGAACCGTATCCGGCGTCAAATGAAAAAAAGTGGTTTTCGTCATCATCAGGCGATGGACTTCCCGGTCGCCGAAGACATAGTCCCCGTAAGTCGCACGGCGATACCCGCCGGCATTATCGGCAAGCGTGCCGTGATCAACCGGGTACCAGATTTCTGTAATCAGTGTCCTGACGCCACTGTCGACACCGGCCACGCTGTCATAGCTGCGCGACTCGTCGTGGATAAAAAATGTACTGGAACCCACGGCATAGGGTGTGTCGTGTGACGACTCCGATACAGACTGCGGCACCTGCGCGTCGCAGGCCGCGATGACCAGCAGGATGAGAGTAACAATAGTTGCATTGGCGTTTTTCAATGAGACTCCCCCCGTAGTTCGGAAAACATAGGGCGAGCCGGCGCTGCCAGGCGTTGTCGATCCTGCCAGTTCTCATCTGTCCAGAAGTCCGCCGATTCCCGCAGAGGCACTCGGCCCCGAATCATGTCAGCAGCTTTCTCCGCGGCCATGATCGTCGGTGCGTTCAGATTACCGTTCGTGATGAGCGGAAAAATGGACGAATCGACGACACGCAGGTTGTCCAGCCCGCGCACACGGCAATCAGGATGAAGCACTGCCATCGGATCGCTGTCAGACCCGATCTTGCAGGTGCAGGAAGGGTGATAGGCGCTCTCGACGTTTTTCTTCACCCACTGATCGACACTGTCATGATCTTCAAGATCGAGGGCCGGTTGAATCTCATCGCCGCGATAAAGATCCAGCGCCTGCTGACCCAGTATTTCACGGGTCAGCTTGAGACAGGTGCGCCAGTCATCGCGATCCTGCTCGGTAGACAGGTAGTTGAAACAGATATCAGGCGGTACGTCGCTCGCTTTGCTGGCGACTTTGATACTGCCGCGGCTTGTCGGTCTGTTCGGTCCTACGTGTACCTGAAATCCATGGCCGTCGAAGGCGGCTTGACCGTCATAGCGCATTGCTGCCGGCAAAAAGTGGAACTGGATGTCCGGCCAGCGAACACCTGCCTTTGAGCGAATAAAGGCGCATGACTCAAAGTGATTGGTGCTACCGAGACCAGTGCGGCTGATCAGCCACTGACTGCCGATCAGGAATTTGCTGAACCAGCCCAGTTTGGCATTGAGCGTGATTGGCAGCCTGCAGCGATACTGGAAATAGACTTCGAGATGGTCCTGCAGGTTCTCGCCGACACCGGGCAGTTCGTGAAGCAGGTCGATACCCGCTTCCTTCAGGACCGCTGCCGGCCCGACACCCGATCGCTGCAGAAGTGCCGGCGAGCCGATCGACCCGGCACTCAGAATCACCTCGATACGGGCGTTTGCCTGCAGCACTTTACCGCCAATCGAATATTTAACGCCGGTCGCTTTCTTGCCATCGAATATGACTTCGTCCACAGAGGCATGTTTGATCAGCATAAGATTGCGCCGGCCGAGCGCAGGGCGAAGATAGGCAAGCGAGGTCGAACAACGAACGCCGTCCTTGACGGTCATGTGCATCGCGCCGAATCCTTCCTGCTGATGACCGTTGTAGTCGTCAGTAAGCGGATATCCGGCTTGCCGTCCGGCCTCGATGAATGCCCGGTACAAGGGATTCACCATGCGATTGCCATTGCAGGTCGCAAGCGGCCCGTCACCGCCACGGTATCGGTCTTCGCCGAGCATCCAGGTTTCCGACTTGCGAAAGTAGGGCAGGCAGTTTTCAAATCCCCAGTCCTTCGCGCCCTGTTCCTGCCACGCTTCAAAATCACAGGGGTGGCCGCGGACATAAACCATGCCGTTGATCGAAGACGACCCGCCGAGGCCCCGGCCACGCGGGCAGTCGAGTCGCCTCCCATCCAGGAATGGTTCGGGGCAGGTCTCAAATCCCCAGTTGTATTTTTGCGTGTTCATTGGAATAGAAAGTGCGGTGGGCATACGGATGAAAATACTGTTGTTCGAACCACCGGCTTCGAGCAGCAAAATCGTTTTGTCGGTTTCCTCACTCAGCCGATTGGCGAGGACACAGCCGGCCGATCCTGCACCAACGATTACGTAATCGAATGTTTGCATCAGTTCACTATCTCGCTTTGCTGCTTCAGACCGGGGGCATTCCTGCATCGCTGATTTTCATCCGGCCATTCCTGTTGTTGTTATGCCGAAAGTCATCTGCCGACCATTATCATCGCGAAGAGCGGTAAAGCAAAGATGCCCGGTATGCGTATCACTCAAGAACCGGGTAACTGCACAACGGTCGGTGTTGGTGACTGGCGCATTATCAGTACTGACGCAGTCCCCGAAAGCATGGCAAGAAAAATCCAGTTCCCTACCTGGTAGATATTCCCGAAAAGTATCGCGCCAGTGCCGAACAGTACGCTGTAAGTCGCAATGGCCATCGTGACAGCCAGCAGGATGCCACGTCTGATTTCCTTGCGAAAAGCTGTACCGTCATCGCCAGCCGCACGAATTGATGTTTTGAACGACTCGAGTACGTCTTCATTCTCAGGTCGCGTCAGCAAAGTAACCGTAACCCAGCCAACTGTCGTCAGCAGCACGCTGGCCAAAAAGATCTCCCAGGGATCGAATCCCTTCGGGCCCCACATCTCCATGCTGATAGCGACTACCAGCGAAAATAACATTGCCGAGATCTCACTCCACGCATTAATACGCGTCCAGAACCAGCGCAGTATGAACAGCAGGCCGGTACCAGCGCCGATTGTCAGCACCAGCCGGAATGCCTGGAAGGCCGTTTCCAGTAGCAAGGCGACGATTGCCGCAGTCGCCATCAGGAGAACCGTCGAAATTCTCGCAACCAGCACCTGCTCTGCGGCGGTTGAATTTTTGCGCAGGAAACGGACATAGACGTCGTTCACCACGTATGACGCCCCCCAGTTCAGGTGCGAAGAGACCGTGGAAATGTATGCGGACACCAGTGACGCGACGACAAAGCCGAGTACGCCGGACGGGAGCAGACTCAGCATGGCCGGGTAGGCCAGGTCATCGCCGACGATTCCGGGGTCGACATGGGGCAGGGCGGACCGCAGGCTGTCCAGGTCGGGGAAAATAACCAGCGATGCCAACGCGACGATGATCCATGGCCACGGCCGGATCGCGTAATGCGCCACGTTGAAAAACGCCGCGGCCGCGACGGCGTGCCGCTCATTCCGAGCCGCCAACATGCGCTGCGCCACGTATCCACCGCCACCGGGTTCTGATCCGGGGTACCAGGCCGCCCACCACTGGACGGCTAATGGCACCAGCAAAAGGGGTATCCAGGCGGAAGGGTCATCGAAATCCGGAAACGCCGATAGTTTGCTCATCACGAGGTCATGTGACATCAGGCCGCTGAGCCCGTCCACGGCCGGATTGTCGAGCGCGAACCAGGCGGCGACGAAGGCACCCGACAGTGCAATCACAAATAACATGACGTCGGTGACAACCACACCGACAAAGCCGCTCGCGGCTGAAAAGATTACTGTTACCAGCCCAGCCCAGAGTACAACTTCCGTCGGTCGCAATCCCGCCATGACGCCGCCAATCTTTATCGCGGCAAGCGTAACCATGCCCATGATCATCACGTTGAAGAACACGCCGAGATAGATTGCTCGAAAACCACGCAGGAACGACGCTGCTTTGCCGCTGTAACGCTTTTCATAAAACTCGATGTCGGTAGTGACGCCGAGTCGACGCCAAAGTCTCGCGAAAACAAAAGTGGTCAGCATCCCGGTCAGCAGGAAACTCCACCACGACCAGTTTCCGGAAACGCCTTCGGTTCTGACAATATCTGTAACCAGGTTTGGCGTGTCAGTGGAAAACGTTGTCGCTACCATCGACAACCCGAGCAACCACCATGGCATTCGCCGGTTGCCGAGAAAAAAGCTGGTCCTGTCACGAGTCGCATGACGGCTGACGATCAGCCCTGCGATCAATGTCAGCGCCATGAAACCGAGAATGATGACAATATCAACTGTCCCGAGAATCATCGTATTTTCACCATGACCGCTTTGCGATCACTCGTGCATAGGCTGCCGCTGTGAACGATTGCATGGGCGAAAGTTGTTCGTCGATCGAAGTTGCGAGCGCGAACTGCGCCCGGCACCTGTCCAGGTTCTGCCCCGGTCGGTGGGTCCTGAAGTACTTATCTCCGGCAAGATAGTCGGTCAGGAATCGCAGACCCGTCTCGATCGTAATTATTTTTCCGGCAAGCGCCAGGTTTTCCACTTCGGCAACGGTGAGAAAACCGCCGGCTGTACTGAGGTAGCCATCGACCAGCGATTCATACAACGCCATGTCCATAGCGACATTCCCGAGATCCTTTTCATCTTCTTCTGCCGTCATTGTGGCTGTCCGAACGAGGTCTGCAAAATCATACAAAACGAGCCCGGGCATGACGGTGTCGAGGTCGATAATGCACACGGCCTGTTCGCTGGTCTCGTCAAACAAAACGTTGTTCAATTTGGCGTCATTGTGCACGTTGCGTTCCGGCAACTCGCCGCGTTGATGTAGTTCGCTCAATTTCCCGGCCGACTCCTCGAACTCGAGTGCGATATCGATTTCCGGTCTGCAGGTGTTCGCTCTGCCTTGCACATCGAGACCGAGAACTTTGTGGAACTGACAGAATCGCGCCGGCGTGTCGTGAAAGTTCGCAATGGTTTCCTTTAGTCGGGGTTCGGGAAGATCGTGGAGCAGGTAGTGAAAGTAACCGAACGCGGCAGCAGCGCGTTTAGCGATCAATGACGATTTTGGAGTTTCAAAAGTACGTGCTCCTTCGATCAACGGAAACAGGCGCCAGCATCCTCCATCCGGGTCAAGATAAAACGACTGGCCATCCCTGGTTTCGATTGGCAGGAACTCTGCCTGACGAACCAAAAACTCATCGGGTGATTCCTTGATTCGGTTGCAGATATGGTGGGTGACACGGAAAATATTAATTGAGACTGCGACCGGGTCAGGAAACACGGAACTGTTTATTCGCTGCAACGCATATTGCGAATCAATCTTCGACTGAACTATCCGCACTCTGTGCGTATCGTTGATGTGGCCGTTTCCGAAACGCTCCGCAGATAGAAAATCGCCGGACAGGTCAAAATGTCGAAGGATGTCGGCGAAATCAGGTGTCAGGTTCTGTACTCCGAAACCTCAAGTGGCGGTGTCGTTTGCCATGCGCCACGCGTGAAATCCGGGAAATCGCGGGAGTTTCCACGATCGGCGTTTGAGGCTTCGCTGAGCGGGATCACAGCCGACCACGCAGCCGCATCATAGACATTCTGATCAAGTGGCACGCTGTTTCGCAGGCAGTAAACGATACGCCACAGCATGACGTAATCCATTCCACCGTGCCCGATACTGGCGGTCGCATCCGAAGCGAGCTTTTGCCACAAGGGATTCTCATAACGTGCCTGCAGAGCGGAAATATCAGTGTGCCATTCATGAAAGTCACCCTCGGACTCGAGCGCGTAGCGGTCAGGATACCCGGCGAAAACGCCATTGGTACCCTGGATCAGGTTGTGTCGCGTGTAGGGACGTGGTGTTGTGGTGTCGTGCTGCAGCATGATCGTTCGACCACGAGCGGTCTTGATAATCGAGGTGTTCATGTCGCCGGTGATATAGCTGACCTGGTTACGCTGATGTTCGGGCGGAAACTCGCGCTTCGCATATAACTGGCGACCCAGAGCGGGGGAGGACATGGAAGTCAGATAATTGAATCGATCGCCGCGATTGATGTTCATGTACTGCGCAATAGGGCCAAGACCGTGCGTCGGATAGAGGTTCGCATTGCGACGCGTGTGCCACGCCGTTCTCCATGAACCGGTACCTTCTTCAATATCTTTCATCTGCCAGCGCAACTCGTGAATATAGGCGGCTTCTCCATGAAGAAGCTCGCCCAGAACCCCCTGTCGGACCATGTTCAATGCCATGAGCTCTTCGCGTCCGTAACACACGTTCTCCATCATCATGCAATTCATCCGTGTGTTTTCGGATGTCTCGACGAGCTCCCAGCATTCATCCAGCGTCAGGGCGGCGGGCACTTCGACAAATGCATGCTTGCCGGCAAGCATGGTTTCTACTGCCATCGGCGTGTGCCAGGACCACGGCGTCAAAACGAAAACCGCGTCGATGTCATCCCGTGCCAGCATGTCCCGGAACGCATAATCGCCATTGTCGTACATCACCGGTGTTGCAACGCCGAGCTCGGCAAATAATTGCTTTGCGCTATCGATAGCCGGCTGGTAGGGATCGCAAATTGCCTTGATTTCAACGCCGTCGAGACCGCCGAGCAAACGAAGTATCGTATCGCCGCGTCGCCCGGCACCGATGACGCCAACCCGCACCGTTTTGAGGACAGGGGACGCGTGGCCTGCCATCGAGGCGCGATCAGCGACAGGGCGCCCGATCGCCGTTTCTTCCTGTGCGCTCGTTAACGTTGAGGCCTGCAGGTACAAGCCGGCTGGCAGCAAGCCTGCCTTCCTGAGAAACGTCCTTCGTTCCGGGTTATCCGGTTTCTTATTATCTTCCGTCATTGCAGCGCCCGATTTTCGCCTGACTTAATTAATGAAAGACTGACCGTCCAGCTGTTCCCGGACAGCCTGCGGAATGTCGAGTCGAAGGTGTGCCGCGATCGAGGGCAGAATGTCTACTACGCCCGGTGTTTCATTGAAATGGGCGTTCAGGCGATCGCTGTTGGTTACGATCCAGGTCGTGCGCTCCCTCGCGGATTGACCCCCGTGATGTTTTCCTGTTTCCAGATCCCTGCCGTGATCGGTGGTGACCACCAGTAACCACGCTTCGTTGTACTCGTTTTGCCGGGCTCTGACAGACGCCCAGATGGTGCCGAGCTGTTCATCAACGAGCCTCACGGCGTCGGCCTGCTCGGGGCTGTCGCCATAGCGATGTCCGATGTCGTCGGTGTACTCGAGGTAAATCCAGGACAGATCCGGTCCGTTTTCCTCGATATACCGCGCAGCCTCGTCGACGACGATCGCGTCGATATCCCTGATGTAGTTGCCGTGCTCATCGTGCGGGAAGCGCACGGTGTCAAGCTCGAATCCATCGAAGTGGTAATCGAGTTTATTTCCACCGGCGCGCGCCAGACCGTCGCCGATGAGCTTGGTCCTGTTGTCCGTCCAGGTCGAAAAAATTGCGGTCTTGAGGGACGGGTCATGCGCCTTGGCTATTCTGAAGATGTCCCAGTAATCGTAATTCGGATCGGTGACGTCGTTGTCCCGGACGTTGTGCTTGTTGGCCCAGGTTCCGGTAAGCAGACTGTTATAACCCACCGCTGAAACAGTCGGACTTTCGGACGCTTCTCCGATGGCACCGCCTACATAGGCACGCGCATAGCCGCCGTTGCTGCTGATTTCGTCCAGGTTCGGCGTTGCTACATGCTCGATAACATCGGCGGGTATGCCATCGACGATAACGAACACTGCTTTGGGCGTTCGTGACGGAGGCCCGTCGACTCGGGAGCAGCCTAGCAAAATGCTCGCGGTCAGGAAAATCAAGACCACCAGGACGGGACGGGCGTGTGCATTGAGAAAAAAGTGCATAAGCGCTAGAGCTCCTTTCCAAACCAGTACAAAAAACCAGGATCAATTCTACATCGTTACGCTAGTTACGAGCTTGCCCACTGGCATTGCCGAATATCAATCATGTTGCTGCCGGAACAAGGAATTATTGAAGCACCAGGCGCATACGATGGCAGAGTTCAACGGCATGTTAGTGATTGCAGGGCGCCGCGCTCTTCGAGCACCTGCCGGAGTGGTTGCAGATGATGCTCGTAGTTTTTCCACTGTTGCAGTGCGTCCGTGTAAATGGGCTGCCGCACCTGTTCGGAGCTCGCAGTGCGCACCGCACGGTCCTTCTCGTAGTAGCGGAGGCAGGCGTCCTCGAATGCGAGGCCGCAAAAATCGAGCAGGCGGCGAACCTGGGTCTCGAGGTCCTCGACGACGTCCTCGTATTTAACCGTGAGAATCTGCCCGGGCAGGATGGCGTGCCAGTGATCCATCAGCCGGACATAGTCGGCATAGTAGTTCGCGATGTCTTTCAGGCTGTAGGTGAATTCCTGGCCGGTCGCGAACAGCTGCTTGAAATTCGCGAAACAGGCGGCCATCGGCTCGCGCCGGGCGTCGATGATCGTGGCGTTCGGCAGGATGCGCTTGATCAGCGCCACATGCATGAAGTTGTTCGGCAGCTTGTCGATGAAACGCGGCTTGCCGTGGCGATACACCTGAGCCCTGGCCAGGTACTGCTGTCCGAAGGCTTCCCTTTGCTCCAGCGTGAGCTCCTCGATCAGGCCGGGGTACAGGATGTCATCGCCGCGCTTGCGCCGGCCGATGACGTCGGCGGCGATCTGGCCGATAAACGGAAGTTCGGCGGTCGCTTCCACCTGGCTGTGACTGGCCAGGATCTGTTCGAGCAGGGTCGATCCGGCGCGCGGCAGGCCGACGATGAATATCGGCTCATCGGAAATATGGCCCGTGCCGTCGAACCAGTCCGCCGTAGATTGCGCAATGGCGGCGTCGACGCGCGCCGTCGTATCGTTACGATCGTAGGCGCTGAACTCGCGCTTGATTTTGTTGCCGGTGCGGTATGCGGCAAACGACTCGTCGTGCTCTCCGGCGTCCTCGAGCGCCTTGCCGAGTGCGAATGCCAGATGAAACTTGTCGGCGCTCGGTGCGTCGAGCGCGGCAAGCCGCTCTCGCATCGACATCACCTGTTCGTCGGTAAACCTGAACGTCTTGAGGTTCGCCAGGCTCCACCAGGCCTCGCCGGTATCCGGGTCGGCCTCGATCGCCTGCAGGTAGGTATCGATGGCCTGCTCACCCTTGCCGCCGTAACGCAGCGAGTGGCCGAAGTTCGTCAGGATTCGGGCATTGCCCGGCGCCCGCTTCAGGATCCTGCGAAACTTCGTATGCGCGTCCTCGAATCGCCCGGCCATCGACAACAGCGCCGCCGATTGGGTCAGGTACGAGAGGTTTTCCGGCTGCGCCTTTTCGAGGCGGCCGATCTGCTGCAGAGCCTCGTCGAAGCGCTGCTGTCGGCCGAGCGCCGTCGCGTAGTTGCTGCGCGCGATGTGAAAATCCGGTGCGAGCTCGAGGCAGCGTTCCAGCAACTTGATGGCGTCATTCACCATGCCGAGGTCGATACCGATCTGCGCGAGCAGGCGAATGGCATCGACGTCCATCGGCCGCTGCCGAAGGTACTCGCGGCAGATGCCTTCGGCGATCCCGGCGCGTCCCTTCGCATGCAGGTCGAACGCCTTCCTCAGCAGCGGGTTCAGCTGGGTCGTGCCGAGCGCAAGCCGGTAAGCCTCGGCAGCGCCGGCATCGTCCCCCTCCGCCGCACGCACGTCGTACAGCGCAATCCACGCCGGCTTGAGCGTCCCGTCGATCGCCACCGCCTTCTCGAGAGAGCGGCGCGCTGCCGCCAGGATGTCGAGCGACAAGAGGGTGAGTCCGAGTTCAAGGTGGGCGGCAGCGAACACCGGAGCGCTCCCGATAGTGCTGCGAAGCAGCGCTTCCGCCTTCTCGTAGTCGCCGGCACGGCGGAGCGCCGCGCCCTGCATGAATTCGAACCGGGAATCTCCCGGCGCGATGGCCAGCGCCTTTTCGCAGGCGTCGATGACCGTGGCCAGTTCTTTCTCGCGCGTCGCCTTGCGCGCCGTTTCCAGCAGGCCGTCGAGTTCTTCGGTGCTTGCGTTCACGTCATCTCCGCCATCCGGGAATCTTCTCATCGACGGGCGTCTTCATCCACAGTGAAAGAAAGCAAAAGGCGCCCTTTCGGGCGCCTTTTGGTGCTGCTTAAGCTACGGCTCAGAAGTTGCGGCGGTAGACCAGCCCGATTGTACGAGGCCGGTTGATCATCACCCGCGGATCGAACGTCACCGCATTGATAAATACGGCGCCGCGCTCGTCCGTGAGGTTCCTCACGTAGAGCTCCGCCGACCAGTCCTCCTTGTCGAGGCCGAAACCGGCGTTCAGGACCTGGTAGGCCTCCTGGGTCCTACGCGCGTTGGCAATCGTGCCGCCATCGAAGAGCGTATTGAACGAATCGCCCGTGTAGACGAACGCGCCCTGCGCGTACCAGTCGCTCTCCCAGGTGTAGCGCGTGGAGAGATTCCACTTCCATTCCGGAATCCGAGGCAGCGGCGTGCCTGCGGGTGCGTCGACGGTCACGCCGTTCCTGGAGTAGTCGTTCGTCAGCTCCGACTTGTAGATATACGAAAACGCGCCGTTGAGCGTCCAGTTGTCGGCCAGCAATGCCGTGAAGTCGCCCTCGACGCCGTTCGATTCCGCGTTGCCGACGTTGAAGGTCAGTGTGATCGGCGATATCGAGGTGTCGAGGCGCGAGAATTGGAAGTCGTCCCACTCCTGCCAGAAGGCGGCCAGGTTGACGCGCATCCGTCCGTCCATCAGCGTCGACTTGAAGCCGATCTCGGTCGACGTCAGGAAGTCGGAATTGAAAGCACAGCCGATATTGACGTCACCCTGACCGGGCAGACCGTCCGGTACGCGTGTTTCACAGAAGCGGTTCAGGCTGCCAGGGCGGTAGCCCTCGCCCCATGTCGTATACAGCATCATGTCGTCGTTGACATGGTAGTCGACGCTCACCCGGTAGACTTCGTCGCCGCCCTCGGTCGTGCGAAACCGTTCCGAGCATCCGCCATCGCCGTAGTTGTTACTGGGGTGGCCGGGAGCGAAACCGCCACAGGGCCAAAAGACCGTGCCGGAGAAGCCGTCGAGCTCGGCCTCGTAGTCGAACGAACGAGCACTTGCGCTTGCAGACAGCTGGTCGGTGAAGTCGAACGTGACTTCGCCGAAGTAGGCCGTCTCCTCGGAGGGCCTCCTAAAATTTGTCGTCCAGTAGATGTCCGGCTCCTCGACAAAGGACCCGGGGATATCGGCCAGCCCGTATACGTGCCAGTCGCCGTCGTTACGGTTTTCCACTTCCGTGTAGAACGCGCCGACGAGCCAACGGAAGCGCTTCTCGGGATTTGATGCATAGCGGATCTCGTAGTTTGTGCTGTCCCAGCCGCCGTCCGACGTGATCGTGCCGCGCGGATCGCCGCACGCGCCGAAATAGCTGACGTAGCACGAGTAGTATGGCTGCACGAAGCCATACGATATGTAGTAGTCGTTGTACAGCGAGTAATCAGTGGAGCCCGAGGTATCCCTGTCGAGATCCGCGTAGGTCGCCGTCAGCGTTCCGCCTGCGATCTCGCCCTCGACCTTGAGCGACAGTTGTAACCATTCATCATTGTTCCAGTCCGGCAGCAGGCGCGATACGACGAGATCGCCGAGACTCGGGTCGTGATCCCAGACACCATTCGATTCCAGGTCCTGGTATACGAGACCTGCGGTCGCAGTCCAGTTGTCGTTCAGATCGATACGAAGGGCGGCTCGTCCGCCAACCGTCGTCGCCGTGTTGTGATTCTTCTCAACGATGTTGGCATTGTCGTATGTCTGGTCCGCGGCGATTGCGATGAGCGCCGGGTCGGTGAGGCCTGCACGTATGTTCGCGTTGCTGAACGTATGCTCGCCATAAATGTTGTCGATGTAACCGCCATCTTCCTTGACGTAGCCGACGAGGCGCAGCGCCGCCCGGTCACTGAGCGGGAAGTTGACCATGCCCTCCAGCAAATAGCCGAAATCGCCGCTCTTCGGCAGGTTGCCGTCAACGCTGAAGCTCGCCGCAAATCCGTTCGGATCGGGCTGATTCGTGATGATGCGCATCGCGCCCGACTGGGCATTCGCGCCGAACGTCGTGCCCTGCGGGCCGGCCAGTACCTCGATGCGCGAGATGTCGTAAATGTGCGGGTTCAGGTACGAACCGACCGCCGTGACGGGCTGTTCGTCGAGGTAGATGGCCACGCTCGGGTTTGCGCCGATACCGCTCTCGCCGCCCGACGAGATGCCGCGGATGTACACGTTGCCGCTGCCCGGGCCGAGCGATACGTAACTCATGTTCGGCAGCATCTGGATATAGTCTTCCATGTCCGTGATGTTGAGATCCTGGAGCTGCTGCTCACCGAGCACCGAGATCGCCATCGGGACTTCCTGCACGGACTCCGCGCGCTTCGTCGCGGTAACGACGATTTCCTCCAGTTGCTGGCCTTGTGCGAACGCTTGCGGTGCAAATAAAGTCGCGCCACTGACTCCGCAGGCGGCAGCTACCGCTGCAGCGAGTGGTTTTCGTAACGGTCTGAATGAGGTGACTGTTGAACGTGACACTTTCCTGGACATCTCCGATTCCTCCGAAAACTTCTTTTAATAATTATGCTGGCTCGCGAGATCGGTCTTTCGTCAGAAGGTCCGCACGCTAAAGTCCAGTTACGGTCAAACTTACATCGAATTTGTTGGTAATTAGTAACACTAACCCGGCCATCTGGCAATAACGATCGGGTATGTGCCACATGATGAACTTTTGATGATGTCGTTTTATCGCAACGATCAAAAAAACGACGAGAATTCAGCGAGATATCAGGGCATGGATCAGTGTACCCTTGGTTCCGTGGTGAATTGCTGCTGATCAGCCGGGCCTGCGGCCGCGGCAATAGCCCTGTCGCATTTCACCCTGGTCGCAGACGACCACCAATGCTCGCCAGTTTTCGACGAAATGATCGGCATCTTTGTGCCCGAGAAGCTCGATCATGCGCGGATACAATTCGCCTTTGATCAGTCCATATTCGCGCCTGGCTTCTTCGCGATACCACGATGACGCATCTTCCACTGCAACGTCGATGAAGCCGCACGCCTTGAAGTGAGATTCGTAATCAGCGAGCGTTTCGAGTGCATAGGTCAGGCCCTCAACTTTGAACCAGTGGAGCATGTCATCCGAGTAGGGCGCATCGGATTTCATCCAGTCATAACAGCTTAAGTTTCCACCGGGATGCAATACCCTGAAACATTCCCGGAATACACCGGCCTTGTCCTTCGTCTGGGTGATAGCGCCGGACGTCACAACGATGTCGAATGATGCGTCCGCGAAAGGCAGCGGACCGGCTTCAACCGTTTGAAAATCGCACTGCTCGTCGAGACCTTTTCGTCTTGCGGCGCTCCTGGCCCTTTCGATCAAAGGCGCCTCGAGATCGATGCCCACGACCTTCGCGCCGAACGATCGGGCCATCTCGAGGGCGGGACCGCCAATGCCGCAACCGATATCCAGGATGCGTTTGTCACGCGTTTCGAGGCCTTGCAGCATCCTGGCAACGTTGCCAGGACCACCCGGGGCCATGTAACCGTCGCCCCAGATCAGCTCGAGCATCGTGATCATGTTTTCGTGGTATTCGTTCTCGTGACTCATCGGCCGAAACGGTATCCAGTAGTCCTATTGTTGTTCGAGTTAGCGATGGCGGGGATGCTGATCGAACGGGCGAATTCTGTCGGCAATGATTGTCATCTGTTCCAACGGTTTGTCGCCGCCGTTGCCGATGCGAAAGCCGATGATTCCATTGGGCATGAGTTGCACGATATTGCCACCGTAGCCGATCATTTTTGGTGCGAAGTAAAGCTTTTGCGAGGCAGAGACAAAATTCTCGTGCCATAACGACAGGTGATAGGTTTTGGCGCCGTATTCGTTTTGCTCTCCGGTTGGCAGTCCGCGTGCATCTGTCTCATACAGTGCTTCTGCCAAACCCCTTTTGCTGAGCAACTGCACACCGTCGTGCATACCGCCGTTTTGCAAAAGGCCGGCGATCTTCGCTATGTCGTCGATGGTCACGTAGATGCCCCATGCGAGCAGTGGAATACCCGATCCGTCGGGCTCCCTGGTCCGGCTCATCGGCATATGGTGAATGCCAATCGGCGAGTAGACCTCATCCAGCATCATCTGCCAGTAATCCGCAGCCGCGCCTTCCTTCTTGCGATACAAGCCGTCTATGGCCGCCGACAGGATGAAAATGTCGCGGTCCCGGTACCTGGCCTGTTCGCCAGGGCCCCAGGGATAGCTCGGTATCCTGGACACCTCGTCAAGTTTCTCTTTCAACGTCGGGGCCAGATACCAGTCCATATACGCAGCAAAATCAGCCTCGTTGAATCGACTGCTGGCATCGCCGTCGCCAATGTGATTCGGTTTTACATCAAGCGAACCAGTGCCGACCCCGGTCGCCATGCTCATCGCATGGCGAAAAGTCACGTTCTCCCAGCCGTCGTGCTTTGCCGTGATGTGCACATAGTCTTTTATTCTGTAATCCAGGATTTCGTCGCCGTATTTTTGCGCCATACGCAGCAACGACACCAACCCCGCCGCTGTCTTCGTAACCGACCACACACCGTGACGCATTTCGCGAGCGTAAGGGTAGGGGCCGTATGGCGTCTCCATCGAGCGGACGTAGACAGCACCGTCGATTACAAGCCCGCTGGTTACAACCAGTTTCGGATCAATTTCAGAGTCGAAATTGGCGAACAACTTTGCGTCATACGTTCGCTCGAGGTCCGACCAGTCACGCCACTCCGGCTGGTCATCGAGTTCCTGCGTGAAATCCCTGACGAGCTGCCCGCGGTCGATTGCAGCGGGCTCGTAGCCTATTTCCGTCTGTCCTGCGGCGACAAACGGAGTTTGTATCATGAACGGCGACAGGTGCTGCACGATCTGGTAGCGCAGCATAGATGCTGAGTCATCGTCGTACAGGAACGTCGCAATACCGTTATAGGTTTCGTTTTCGATGATGCTGGTCAGAAAAAATGGAAATGAAGCGCGTGACATTCCTTCATCTGAGGTTTCTGACCACGTACGACCAGGAGATATCTGGATTTGCCAGAAGCTGTTGCCGCCGGTGGGCACGATCAGGTCGCGTTCGACCGGCAGCAGGAAATCGCCGTGCGATACAAACTGAATGTCAACGCCGGGAAAAAGCTGTGTCTTTTTTCCACCAATTTCAACCGGTTGAATCGCCGGCGGCTGTGTTTGCATCAAGTTCTCAGGAATGCGGACCGTGCCGGAGAAATCGTGTTTCGCTTTGGTGGCACCCTCTTGCTGCATGAAAAGATCGTTGGCGACCGGGCTGGTTATTGAAGGCCGGTCGGACATCAGTTCGGTATAGCCGAGCTGGCGCCGCTCAGCTGCGCTAACGTTGCTGGCAAGCGCCGTTGCGAGAAGCGTGATTGCGATGACGGAATTTCGGTACATGAGGATCTTCCTTCGTGCTCTGCGGGAGACTGGCGATACTGCGCAGGACTCCTGATTATAGTGTCAGGCGGCCTGATTTCATTCAGGATGGACAATGGCGGTTACGCTATGTCATAAAATCTCCAACAATTCAGGCGTCCGATTGGTTGCAAGATCATGATCCGCCGGGCATCGGGCTTTTACTCATCAGAATCAGTTCAGGCAGAATCCTATGGGGTATGTATATCTTTCAATCGCGATAGTGGCCGAGGTGATTGCGACCAGCGCGCTCAAGGCATCCGAGGAATTCACCCGGCTCGGCCCAAGCATCATTGTCGTGACGGGATATGGAATCGCGTTTTATTTCCTGTCGTTTGTAATTAAGACAATTCCGGTGGGCATTGCCTATGCGATCTGGTCGGGAGTGGGCGTCGCACTGATTTCGATCGTCGGTGTCGTTTTGTTTCGGCAAACGCTCGATCTGCCCGGGATTTTCGGTATTGTGCTGATCATCGCCGGCGTCAGCGTCATCAACCTGTTCTCGAAGGTCGCTGTGCATTGATGTTTAAGAGTGCGGTGGTGCGAAACAATGCACGGTTGAGCGTCCACCGCATAGAACCAATTTTCCAGAAAATGAAAATCGGGCCAGTGCGAAACCCAAACTGAATTATTGCCGGCGCTGACTGCGCGGCGAATGTCCAAAATTTTCTTTGTAGCTTTTACTGAAATGCGAGCTCGATACGAATCCTGTCAGGTGCGAAACCTCGATCAGGTCCATACGGGTCTGTTGCAGGAGCTCTCTCGCTTTTGCCAGTCTGATTTTCAGGTAGTAGCGCGACGGCGTACACATCAGGTAGCGTTGAAATAATCGCTGCAACTGCCGTCGGGAAAGACCAACATATGCGGCAATGTCGCTTTGAGTGATCGTTTCCCGAATATTCGCTTCCATAAGCTCAACAGCGATGATGAGTTTTTCTGACTGGTTACCAACAATGTGTTTCAGTGGAATGCGTTGTGGATCACTTGAATGTCGAATGCGATCGTAGATGAATTGCTCCGCAACACCGGAACTTACGTTCAACCCGCATTGCGCCCTGATAAAATACAACATCATGTCGACAGGCGACGTGCCACCTGAGCAGGTGTACCGATTTCTGTCGATCGTATACAGCTTGCGATTAACGTGTGTAGCTGGAAACGAATCCGTTAATATCCCGATGATTTCCCAATGCACGCTGCAGCGATAACCGTCGAGCAATCCCGCTTTCGCAAGGATATAGCTGCCGGTGCAGGTTGAGCCGAAGCCAATGCCGGCTTTATCGGCTGACTTGAGCCAGCGCAGCACAGCCATGCTCGTGTTTTTTTCGACGTTCAGCCCACCGCACACAATAACCGTATCAAGACCGCCAAGCGCGCCGTCATTTCCAATACCGAAATCGACATTGATGGTTAATCCGTCGCTGGCCGTGACAGGGCTTCCGGTCTCAGACAAGGTTCGCCATGTATAGATTTCTTCGCCACAAATATAATTGGCCATGCGCAGCGGCTCGATCGCCGAAGACATTGAAATCAACGTGAAGTCGTTAATCAACAGGAATCCGAACCGTGTCGGCAGTTGATTGATGGCTGGATTATCGTTCATGTAGCGGCATCATTCCCAACGTCGCTGCAGTATGAGTTGCGAATTACCGGAACTCAATGCCGTGGTGTCGTGCCGCGTGCCGCAGCCACCTCGCGACGTAATCGGCGAAACTTCTGCGTACGATGAGTTCGAACGTTCGCGACTGCTCGATGCAGCCAATGAGTACGCTTGCCTTCGCCAGGCCGCTTTGCGCGCAATGGCCAGGTTTGAAAGTGCCAGCGTCAAAATCGATCGTGCAAGCTTTATTCAGAACGCGTTCGACGTTTTCGCCCGAAAGCGTGAACGTGACCTGGCCGCCGCTTATATCGTTCACCGAAGAGTGAATATTTCTTAATGTGTTCTCGAGGCGGGTTGCAAGACCGGGACTATCTGCAGCCTTGCTTACAACCAGCCATTCGTCAGGGCCTAGCCAGTAGATGTGACTCTCTCGTATCGAAACGGTATTGGGCTCGACCGGCAGTGCCTGGCCCAGTACTTTCTCCACGCCTCGATTGAATTCTGCGTCATTCGAGTTTCCGCGCAGGTTGACGTGAGTTACATCATCGAGGATGCGCGCGTGAATGCCGGACGCTTTCGTATCCGGTCGTTGTTGAGACCGGAGAAAAAATTCGAGGCCGTGAAGCCGGCGGGAAGAATCAGACATTCTGCCGAGCTCCTTTTGCATCGTAAAATACCGGCGAAACAATCGTGACCGGGACCACGAGATTGTCCGCCAAATACGCATAGATGGTTTCATCCTTGCGCCTGTGACCGGCGGATACCAGCGCCATCGCAATCGGGTGGCCGAGGGTGGCGCTGAAATAGCTTGATGTCACATGACCGCACATCGGTACGGGTTTCGGTGCGCCCGGGTCTTCTATCAACTGCGTCCCCTCCGGCACAACCGTGCTGCCGTCGACCGACAGTAAGCCGACCAGTTGCTTGCGATCATCGCGCACGCAATCCTGTCGTGACAGGGATCGCTTGCCAAGAAAATCCTTGTTTTTCGAGAGCAGCCAGTTCATGCCGAGATCGACCGGCGTGACAGAACCATCCGTGTCCTGACCGACGATGACAAATCCCTTTTCAGCACGAAGAACATGCATCGTTTCAGTGCCGTAAGGCGTGATATCGAATTCCTTGCCTGATTCCATAAGAATCTGCCACATCTGCGAAGCATAAGCGCTGTCGATATTAATTTCGAAGGCGAGTTCGCCGCTGAAGCTCACGCGAAACAGTTGCACCGGGAATCCCGCCAACACGGCCTGTTGCACACTCATGAACGAGAAGTTTTCTTTTCCAAGATCGATGCTGCAGCCGGCATTCTGCAGCACATCACGACTTTTCGGTCCCGCAACGGCGATCGTCGAAAAGCTGTCAGTCAAAGAGGTCAGGTAAACCTTGAGTTCAGGCCACTCGGTTTGCAGCCAGGTCTCCAGCCAGTTCAGCACATTGGCTGCGCCGCCCGTCGTCGTCGTCAGGTAATACTGGTGTTCGCCAAGACGCGCCATGACGCCATCGTCCATGAGCATGCCGTCTTCGCGCAGCATGATGCCGTACGCACAACGTCCAACCTTCATTCTGCCGACGTCGTGCGTGTAGATTCTCTCGAGAAACTCGACGACGTCCGGGCCGCGGGCGTCGATCTTGCCGAGGGTCGATGCATCCATCATTCCGACCGAGTTGCGCGTGGCGAGGCACTCGCGTGCAACCGCCGCATGCAAATCCTCTCCGCCCTGCGGAAAATACCAGGGACGATGCCATTGACCGACGACCTCGAACGGAGACCCTGCCGCCTGGTGCCTCTCATGGATGGCGGTTTTGCGGATCGGATCAAAAAGCTCGCCGACGTTTTCACCAGCACCGAGACCAAAGGTCACCGGTGTGTACACCGGTCGGAAAGTTGTCGTGCCGACTTCCGGGATAGTTTTGCCGAGGCATTCGGCAAGGATAGCCATGCCATTGATGTTGCCGAGCTTGCCCTGGTCGGTACCGAAACCCAGCGCCGTGTAGCGCTTGACGTGCTCCACGTTGCGATAGCCCTCGCGAGCGGCCAGGCGCACGTCCGCAACACTCGTATCGTTTTGATAATCGATGAACTGCTTGGGGCAACGATCGGGATCCTTGCTGGCGGGTACCCGCCACAAGGCCTGCATCGGATTGTCCGTCCCTTCAGTCGTAACGGGTAACTCGACAGGCATGGTTCTTAGTCCGCAACGGGCCGCGACTTCGGCCCCGGCATCAATACCGTCCTGCAGGCAGGCCTTCAGCGACCAGTGACCGTTGCAGGCTCCGGCTGACACATTGGCCTGCGCCGATTCGGCCGGCACGAAGCAATGACGCGTCTCGTCCCAAGCGTTCGTGCCTCCCGATTGTGAGTGCAAATGTACGGCGGGGCTCCAGCCACCGGACATCGCCAGTAAATCGCAATCAATACGAATCGTGCTGTCGAAAGTCGACTGTGTGTCACCGTCCCATCGTGCGATTCGAATCCCCGACACGCGGTGACGCCCGATGACGTCCGACACAATATGGCCGCGTAACACAGTGATACCCGCAGCGTCAGCGGTGGCACCCAGGCTACCCGCGCCGCTTTTGCGACAGTCTACAACGACTACCGGTATACCGGCGTTATTCAAGTCGAGGGCAGTCCGGTACGCCGAATCGTTATTGGTGAAAACGACCGCTCGTTTACCCGGGCACACGCCGTAGCGGTTGATGTAAGTCGATACTGCCGATGCCGTCATGACGCCCGGTCGATCGTTGTTACAAAAAACGAGTGGTCTCTCGAACGCGCCTTGCGCCAGGACTACCTGGTCCGCACGTACTCTCCACAAGCGTTCGCGCACGCCGTCTGCCGCACGTTCGCCCTTGTGATCCGAGCAGTGCTCGGCAACAGCAATAAAATTGTGATCGTAGTAGCCGAACACCGTACTACGCGTGAGCACCGTGACGTTGCCCCTGTCGCGAAGTTCGGCAATGACTGCGTTGACCCATTCGGCGGCCGGTTTTCCATCGATGGATTCGGATCCTGAGAGCAGGCTTCCACCAAATTCGTTTTGCTCGTCAGCAATGATGACTCGTGCGCCGGACCGCGCGGCGACCAGCGCTGCCATGAGGCCCGCCGGCCCGCCACCAGCAACCAAAACGTCGCAGTGCGCGTTGCGATGTTCATAACTGTCGGGATCCGGTTCAGTTGGCGCAATTCCAAATCCGGCCGACGCGCGAATAAATCGCTCGTAGTATTTCCAGAACGCTTTCGGGCGCATGAAAGTCTTGTAATAAAAACCGGCACCGAAGACCTTGCTGAAGCGATCATTCAAAGCGGCAAGATCAAATCGCAGGTTCGGCCAGCCTTTTGTCGAGCGTGCTTCCAGCCCGTCATACAATTCAACTTGGGTAGCCCGCATGTTCGGCAATGTCGATGCGCCAGTTCCCACTTGAACTATCGCGTTTGGTTCCTCGGCACCTGCGCCGACGATTCCGCGAGGACGATGTAGTTTGAAGCTGCGACTTACCAGGGCCACATCGTTGGCAAGCAACGCCGACGCCAGCGTATCGCCGGCAAATCCGCTGTAGGTCTTGCCATTGAAGCGAAAATTGAGCGGCCGGGTCCGGTCAATGCGACCGCCGGTTTTGAGACGATCAAGCTGCACGGTGCTTCAAGATCCTGATTCTGAATTGCGGTCGGCCAATTTATAACTTCGCGCGATTTTGTAACTAACCGTATCGCGTTCAACCTCGAACCAGCGTCGGCAACCCTGGGCGTGATTCCACAATTCCTTGTGCGCGCCGCGTGGGTTGCTTCGATAGAAGAGATAGTCCGACCACTCTGCATCACTTAACGCATCCGGATCCTTAGGCCGGGATATACCCGCTTCGCCGCCGTAACGGTACTCCGTTTCAGCTCGATTACCGCACCAGGGACATTGAATGAGAAACATCCGAATACTCCTTCTAATGCGCCACGGCGGCCGCGCCGTGTTCGTCGATCAATGCACCGGTCGTGAACCGGTTCAGATCGAACGGTGCATTCAGTTCATGCGGTCGATCCTGTGCGATCGTATGAGCAAATACCCAGCCCGATCCCGGTGTCGCCTTGAATCCGCCCGTGCCCCATCCGCAGTTAAAGTACAGGCCTTGGACCGGTGTCTTGCTGATGATCGGGCAGGCGTCCGGACAGACATCGACGATGCCGCCCCACGAGCGCAACATGCGAACCCGGCTGAACATGGGAAACAACTGGATGATTGCCTCCATCGTGTGCTCGATGGTCTGGAAGCTGCCGCGTTGCCCGTAACCCAGGTAGGCGTCTATTCCGGCACCGATAACGAGCTCGCCCTTGTCTGACTGGCTGATGTAGCCGTGCACCGCACCGGACATGACGACGGTGTCGAGAACGGGCTTCAGCGGTTCCGAAACAAATGCCTGAAGCGGGTGACTTTCGATTGGCAATCGCAGGTCAGCCATTGATGCGAGCACGCTCGCGTTGCCTGCTACAACAACGCCAATTTTTTTCGATGCGATCCTGCCGCGCGTGGTTTCGACACCGGTAACCTGACCGCCGTCGCGGTTCACTGCTGTGACTTCGCACTGTTCGATGATATCCACGCCGAGCGCATCCGCTGCCCGCGCAAAACCCCAGGCGACTGCGTCGTGCCTTGCGACACCGCCTCGGCGTTGCAGCGACGCACCGAGAATCGGGTAGCGCGCGTCCGGCGATGTGTTAATCAGAGGGATCGCCTGTTTGACCTGTTCGGCATTCACGACCTCGGCATCGATGCCGTTGAGCCGGTTCGCGCCGACCCGCCTTTCGATATCACGCATGTCCTGCAAAGTGTGGCCAAGGTTGTAAACGCCGCGCTGCGAAAACATCACGTTGTAATTCAATTCCTGGCTCAGGTTTTCCCAGAGCTTTAGCGACTTCTCATACAACAATGACGCCTCGGTCCACAGGTAATTCGAGCGCACAATGGTCGTGTTGCGACCGGTGTTTCCGCCGCCAATCCATCCCTTTTCCAATACTGCGACGTTTCGAACGCCATGTTCTTTGGCCAGGTAATACGCAGTGGCCAGTCCATGACCGCCGCCACCCACGATGATGGCATCGTATTCCCGTTTCGGGTCTGGCTTGCGCCATGCGGGTTGCCAGTTGCGGTTGTGCCGCAACGCCCCTGTCACGAGGCTGAGACCGGAATATTTTTTCAAGCCGATATTCCGGTTAGCGTTGCGGGATAGTCGTCTTCATATTGCGGCAGCCCGTCGTCGATGGAGTAATAATCGGATGCCATGTGCACATAGATATGCGCGGATGCCGAAAGCGCCGTCGGGCGTGTCAACGTGCCTGCCATGATGCAGATGTACGGCTTGCCTTCGGGTCGCCAGAAGAGGCTTGAGCCGCAACGTTGGCAGAAGCCTCGTTGCGCGCTTGCCGATGATCGATACCAGCGCAGATCTTCATCCGCACGCAAAACCAGCTGTTCCGGACTGCACGCCGTTGACGCAACGAAGTGACCGCTGGTCTTGCGGCATTGATCGCAATGGCAGTAGACGATCGGACGCAACGCTCCGGTAACCTCATATTTAACCCCGCCGCAAAGACAGGATCCGCCGGCGTTAACCGTTTGCTTCGTTGACATCTCTTAGCCGCTCGTTTTTGGGATCAAAAGGACTGTCTGGTATGACCGTCGCTGGATAGTTCCGGCCCAGAATCTCGATCTCGAGCGCGGTTCCGGGTTCGGCCAGTTCCGGCGGAACCATGCCCAGCGCCAGTGATCTGTTTACGCGAAAACCGAAGCCGCCACCGGTTGCACGACCGACCATTACGCCGTCTCTAATCAGCGCATTGTTCCCAAGCGCATCGGCGTCGGTCACATCGGAGACCTCGAGCGTCACGAGCAGGCTCTTGTTGCCTGCTTTGTGCCTGGCCAGTAATGCGCCGCGACCCAGGAAGTCGCCCTTGTCTGTTTTGACGAAACGGTCCATGGCCGATTCGTACGCGGAGTATTCAATTGACAACTCTGTGCCCACCATTCGATAAGACTTTTCCAGGCGCATTGAATCCATGGCGCGGATGCCGAATGGCCGGAGTCCCAGGTCGGCGCCGGCCTCGAACAGGGTATCGAATATCTGGTTTTGAACTTCCATCGGATGATGCAGTTCCCATCCCAGTTCGCCGACATAGTTGACGCGCATTGCATCGGCCGGCGCGCCACCGACCTCGATATCCTGTGCCGTCAACCACCTGAAGGCGTCGTTGCCAAGGTCCGCATCAGTGACACGCTGTAACAATTGCCTTGCTTTCGGTCCGGCCAGCACCAGTACACCCATTGCATCCGTGAGCTGTTCAAATTGGACGGAGCGGTCTTTGGGCATGTGCTTCTTAAGGTAGTCGTGATCCAGTCGCTGCAACGCGCCGGCAGACACCAGGTAGAACGAGTCTTCAGACTCACGGCGAATCGTAAATTCGGAATGCACGCCACCATTCTTGTTCAGGGAGTGGCACAAGCTGATGGCGCCAATTTTATTCGGCAGGCTGTTTGCGACCATGTAGTCAAGAAAGGTTTCAGCGCCTGGCCCCGACACGCGGCACTTTGCAAATGCGGTCATATCGAGCAGGCCAACATTGTCGGTCGTGTTCTTCACCTCTTTGCGAATGGCTTCGAACCACTTCGAGCGGCGGAATGACCAATCGTCGACCTGTTCCATGCCGTCCGTCGCAAACCAGTTCGGACGTTCCCAGCCGAATCGCTGACCGAAAACAGCACCCAGATTTTTCATTCGCTCATAGCAAGGTGCTGTGCGCAGTGGCCGACCGGCGGGCCGCTCTTCGTCCGGATAATGAATGACGAATACATGCGCGTACGTCTCTTCGTTCTTCGCAATCAGGTAGTCCTTTTTCGCGTAGTCGCCAAAGCGCCTCGGCTCGACGCCGAGCATGTCGATCGTCGGCTCTCCGTCCACTATCCACTCGGCTAACTGCCAGCCGGCGCCGCCGGCAGCCGTGATGCCGAAGCTGTGACCTTCGTTCAACCAGAAATTGTCGAGATCCCAGGCCGGCCCGATAATCGGATTGCCATCCGGCGTATAGGCGATTGCACCGTTGTAGACCTTCTTGATTCCGACTTCGCCGAAAGCGGGCACGCGCGATATCGCGGCCTCGATGTGCGGAACAAGGCGGTCGATGTCTTCCTGAAACAGTTCGTACTCTGCCCGCGGGTCCGGCCCGTCAATGTAAC
>JAQCAD010000066.1 GCA_027621915.1 Pseudomonadota bacterium | reverse complement strand
ACTGTACCGATTTCGCGCAACAATATACGGCACTTTGACGGAGCAAAAAACGAAATATGCATTACGACCACATCACATTGCCGCAAGCAGGCGAAGCAATAACGATTAATGCCGATCACAGTATTAATGTGCCCGATCGGCCGATCATCCCTTACATTGAGGGCGACGGAATCGGCATCGACGTTACTCCTGTGATGATAGATGTCGTCAACGCTGCAGTGACGCTGGCCTACGGCGCTGACCGGCAGGTCCAGTGGATGGAGGTCTACGCAGGAGGCAAAGCCGCGGCGCTTTATGGCAAAGATGATTTTTTGCCTGATGAAACGCTGCATGCTCTGCGACAGTTTGTTGTGTCGATCAAGGGCCCGCTGATGACACCGACCGGCGGCGGTATTCGGTCCCTGAATGTGGCGATTCGCCAAACAATGGATCTGTATGCGTGCGTGCGACCAATTCGATATTTCCCGGGTGTGGTTACACCGATGAAGGATTCCAACCTTGTCGACATGACGGTTTTTCGCGAGAACACAGAAGACATCTACGCCGGCATCGAATTTCCAACAGGTTCTGTGGCGGTTCATAAGTTGATCAATTTCTTGCAGAAAGAACTGGGGGTAAAGGAAATTCGATTTCCGGCGAGCTCGGGTATCGGAATCAAGCCGGTATCACGGGAAGGATCTCAGCGCCTGGTCAGAAAGGCGATCCAGCACTGCATCGAAAGAGATGCTTCGTCGGTCACGCTGGTTCATAAAGGCAATATCATGAAGTTCACTGAAGGCGCTTTTTGTCAGTGGGGTTACGCCCTGGCAAAGGAAGAATTTGGTGCGACTGAGAGAGACGGCGGCCCCTGGGTCAGTTTCAGTAATCCGGTTACCGGACGTGAAATCATCGTCAAAGACGTCATCGCCGATAACTTCCTGCAGCAGATTCTGATGCGACCTGAAGAGTATGATGTTATTGCAACGCTTAATCTTAACGGGGATTACATTTCCGATGCACTAGCCGCACAAGTTGGCGGAATCGGAATTGCACCCGGAGGCAATATAGGCGAAGGCGTTGCAGTTTTTGAGGCGACTCACGGTACTGCACCCGGGTTTGCGGGCAAGGATAGGGTCAACCCCGGTTCTTTGATTCTTTCAGCAGAAATGATGTTGCGGTATATCGGCTGGACTGAAGCTGCCGACCTTATTATCAAAGGCGTCGCCAACACGATTGCCAATGGAGAACTGACATTCGACCTTGCCAGGTTACGCGAGGCGATTCATCAACCAATCAGAAAGTCCAGACCACACGACGAGCATGAAGTGAACGACGAACTCCAGCAGCTGATCCCCGGCGCGACTCTGGTTGGGACCAGTGGCTTCGGCGAGGCTGTCATTCGACACATGAATGACTGACGAATTCGACCTGAACTGCAGGCGATGCCCGCGGTTGGCGAAGTTTCTTGACGTGGTCAGGGAAAAGCAACCCGGCTATCACTGCTTGCCGGTCGCCCCGTTTGGAGATGAGCGGGCACGATTTCTCATTGTCGGCCTGGCACCCGGTATGCACGGCGCGAACAGAACAGGTCGGCCGTTTACCGGCGATCACGCCGGCATACTTCTCTATCAGATGCTGCATGAGTTTGGCTTCGGCACACATACGGAATCTGTTTCAGCCAATGATTCACTCAGACTGATCAACTGTCGCATTACCAATGCCGTGAAGTGCCTGCCACCGGATAACAAGCCGGTCGGGGAAGAGATAAACGAATGCAACCGGTTTCTGGCTAACGAGCTGGAAACGATGCCGGATGGCTCATTGCTATTTGCACTTGGTGGAATTGCCCATCGTGCGATCGTCAAAGCGGTCGGCGGGCGGCAGGCGGATTACAAATTCGGTCATGCGGCCGAACACGACCTGGTTGGCAGATTTACGATGCTGGACTCTTATCATTGCAGTCGCTACAACACCAACACCGGCCGGCTCACAACGCCAATGTTTCGGGCCGTTTTTGCCAGGGCCAAGGCAATACTGGATCAAATCTAAATAATATGTCGACAACAGGAACAGCACTGTCGGAGGACGCAGGATTTGACTCCAGGACTTTCCTGAAGAGCCTTACGCATCGACCAGGCGTTTACCGGATGCTAAATGGCAAGGGAAAGGTTATTTACGTCGGCAAAGCGGGCGACCTCCGTAAACGCGTCGGTAGCTATTTTCAGCGTAAGCAAACCGATGCGAAAACAGCATCGATGATGCTGGCGGTTGCCGACGTTGAAGTAACGGTGACCAACACCGAGATAGAAGCGCTGATACTCGAATATAACCTTATCAAGGAGCATCGGCCTCGCTTCAACGTTACGCTTCGGGACGACAAGAGTTATCCGTATATTTACATTTCAACGGATCATCCTTTTCCAAGACTTCGGTTTCACCGGGGGGCGCGAACAGGCAAGGGGCGCTATTTCGGCCCATACCCAAGTACCGGCACCGTCAGGAAAACGCTAAGCGAATTGCAAAAGCTCTTCCAGGTACGACAATGTAACGACAGTTTTTTCAGAAATAGGTCCAGGCCTTGCCTTCAATATCAAATCAAACGTTGTACGGCACCTTGTGTAGGTTATGTTGACGAAACCACTTACCGATCGGACATTGATGCCGCAATCGGATTCCTGGAGGGACGAAATCGAAATATCGTCGACATGATGGTTGGACGAATGGAGGCGGCCGCTGCCGAACAGAACTACGAGCAGGCCGCACGCTATCGTGATCAGATAAGTCGCCTCAAGAAAGTAGAAGCTGAACAGCTGATTTCCCGCACCAATGCGGGCGACCTGGATGTGCTTGGTGTCGCTTCATCGCGTGGCACTCATTGCGTAACGTTGCTGTTCATTCGCGGCGGAAAAGTGCTGGGTAGTCGGGACTTTTTTCCTAAAATTGCTGGAGACGCGACAGAGGCGCAGATTCTAGGTGGATTCCTGCCGCAATATTATTTGAACAAATCGTCGCCGGCGGAAATCATCGTTGATGCCGAGATCGATGACACGGCATTACTGCAATCCGGGTTCAGCGAGCGATCCGGGCACAACGTTGTTATTAAGCACCGTGTTCGCGGTGACCGCCTGCGTTGGTTGCAATTGGCGCGTACCAATGCCGACCAGGGTGTGAAGCTGCACGTCGCGAGCAATGCAACCATCCGAAATCAATTCGCGGCGCTGGGTGAATTCCTTGGCCTGGATGCACCACCGGCCCGACTTGAATGCTTCGACGTTAGCCACACCTCTGGCGAGGCTGCGGTTGCATCCTGTGTCGTCTTCAATCAGGCCGGACCATTTAAAAGTGACTATCGCCGCTTCAACGTGACACCCGCTAAGGGAGGGGACGATTACGCTGCCATGCGGGAGGCGCTTCGACGGCGTTACGCGAGAATCAAGAAAGGTGAAGTGCCGATTCCCGACGTATTGTTTGTCGACGGAGGAAAAGGGCAGCTGGCCGAAGCAATTGCTGTTCTGGATGATCTTGAGCTCGGGTGGCTACAGGTTGTTGCCATCGCAAAAGGGACGACACGGCGGCCTGGCATGGAGCAGCTTTTCTTGGCAGGCAGCAATACGCCATCTATACTGCCGCAAGACTCGCCGGCATTGCATTTGATACAACAGATCAGGGATGAGGCGCACCGATTTGCAATCACCGGCCACAGGCAAAGACGCGCGACAACCAGAAGAACTTCCCGACTTGAACAGATTCCTGGTCTCGGGCCGCAGCGGCGGCGCGAATTGTTGAAACAGTTTGGGGGTCTTCAGGGCGTTCGCGGTGCGGGTATAGACGACCTCTTGAAAGTACGTGGAATCAGTCGCGCGCTGGCAGAAAGAATTTACAATGATCTCCACTTACAGGACGAATCCTGAGGGGACCGGCGGAACCTTGAAAGCAAACATTCCCAATATCCTTACCTGGATCCGCATAGCTGCGATTCCTTTGGTGGTTTGGTGTTTTTTCAGTGACATCAGGGTGGAAGGCGATAACTTCGCCCGCCCGCTGGCAGGTATATTGTTCGGTCTCGCCGCAATCACGGACTTGCTCGACGGATACATTGCAAGGCGACTGGGGCAGACATCGAAATTCGGCGAATTCCTGGATCCCGTAGCTGACAAGTTGATGGTCGCTACGTCACTTGTCCTGCTTGTTCAAAGCGACCCGCGTATCGTCGTGGCAGTGGTTGCCGCGGTCATTATAGGACGAGAGATAACAGTCTCTGCGCTCAGAGAGTGGATGGCCGGACTTGGCGCCCGCGCTGACGTCGCGGTTGGCGCTGCCGGAAAAATCAAGACCACGTTACAGATGTTCGGCATCGCATTTATGGTCTACAAACAGGAACTTTTCGGCATCGACATTTACGATATTGGCTACTACCTGTTGCTTGCCGCAGCGGCGATGACGCTATGGTCGATGTTCGTCTATATGCGCGCAGCAAAGCCGGCCATGATGAAGAACGGTTAAAAATATCCGTTTTGTGGCGAATTCGGAGGATCTCCTTGACAGAGCGGGGGGAGTGGCTAAAATCTCCGCCCTCCCTGCAAAGGGGGTAACAGCGGGTGTAGCTCAGCGGTAGAGCATCACGTTGCCAACGTGAGGGTCGTGAGTTCAATCCTCATCACCCGCTCCAATTTCGAAAAGGGCCGATCCATAAAGATCGGCCTTTTTTTGTTTTAGCCCAGCGTGAGGTTTGCGCCTTGCTCCGTGGCTGATGGATATCCGGGCGGGCAGGACGGGCGATTCCGCCTTATGGACTTGCTTAAGTCGGCATCTGAGTGCCTATGCAGTAGCCGCAAAAGCAATAAATTCAGTCACTTGTGCCATCTTTACATAATCCATCAGCTACCCTAAACTCCCAATGCGCAACCAAAACAATCAGAGCCTTTCAATCCGTTGATATAAAGGCCAAAAAGGGGGCACGCATGAGCCATCAACAGCCTGGTCCGATAGCGACCAAGCTAATGGACCGGTTTCAACCGGCACTGCCGTTTGTCACGTCTCGCATTCGCTCCGCACAGGACCACCTGCATCGTGCGTTCCAGGAACGTCGGCCGCTGGTCGTGCTGGATCGGGGATGGGTTTCCGGTTCCAAGTTCCTTATTCAACGATTCCTGGCGAATGCAGGAAAGGGCATCACTGTTGTCAGGGTGACAGAGTCCTGCTTATCGGCGATTGACGGCGCGAGGGAACTGGTTCGATCGATCGGATTTGAACCAAAAAATATGGGGATCGCTGATCTTGAGGCGGTATTTGCTAACTTTCTTGCTTTTCAACTGAAAAGAAAGCGTCGCACGATTGTCGTATTTGAGGAAACGAGCAACAACAGCAGCTGGATGCACGATTGCCTTGGGCGGCTTGTCAGCGTGGAGTCAAGATCCAGATTTGGGTTGATGGTGATCTTGTCCAGGCAAACAAATTTCAGCAATTTGGGTAGCGAAGCACCCTTGGATTTGCTGGCTCATATGGACACGAAGCATGTCACCTACACACCGTTTACACCGGCGGAAACGAGGCAATTCATTAGGTGGCGAATAGATGCAGCGCCTTCTGCGGATATCGGCGGTGTTGTGGACTTTAACGCCGTTACTCTTATGCATGAGCTGTGTGATGGTATGCCAGACGCCATTGAGAATTTGTGTTGTGCATCCATCGCTTTGGCCGAGGCAGAAGATAGGGCGCCGGTCACGACAGACATTGTGATGCGCGCCAGTAGAAATATTAGCCAGCAACTTACTAATGGCAATGAACTGGTGGCAGCAAATATTCCCACCCTGGTCAGTGCGGCTTGTACCAAGGTCGTTTTGAAGTACAAAGATCTAACCGTTTGCGAAAAGGCATTCAGTGGACAAAGCTTATCCATCGGCCGAGGGGAAGAAAACGACCTCTGCATTAACAGTCGATTTGTCAGCAGGCAGCACGCGACTATTTTTCGTAACGGCGGCGAAACTGCGGTCGTGGATCTGGATAGCAAGAACGGAACGTTCGTAAACTCACGCCGCATCAGCGCGCAAACTGTAGGCGATCAGGACGAAATTACTATTGGAATCCACAAAATTCAAATCGTCGAACCAAAGAATGTCGGTCGAGCGTCCGTTAACGGTATGACTATTAACGGATCCGGACGTACTAGAAATCCGAAATCGGCGTCGTCAGTTTATTCGGGCACAACGGGTTCTCGATCCGGGGTCGGTGCGATATCCCGAAATTCAGCGGCAAAATCCGATTAAGTTTACGTACGACCGAATTGGAACTGGATTCCCGTAGTTGAAATTAATCCAATCGAGATAAGGGAATAATGGCGCTTTGCACGCTATAAACGCGATCTTTCTCTGCAGTCCACGCTGCGACCAGATTCGAACCGTGCGCCGCAAGCTGTGGCACGCTGAATGCGAATACGGCCGCAGCCTCCGCGACAACATAATCGGCACTGAAACCACCATCACGGGACGCCCGTTTCAGGAGCAACTCGGCGCCGCCATTCCCGGTGGAGCGTAACCAACTGACAACAACGTCTCCATTGGATAGCAATGCGAGTCCAATATGACCGAGCGGGGTACCGGCGGTAACCTCTTCGGGTCTGGAGAAGGTACGACCTGCATCGACAGACCAGGCAATTTGTACGCGCGGGGTGTCGTTCGCCGCCGAGAACCAGGCGACAGCGACGTTTGAACCGTCCGCCTGAATAACAGGACCATTAACCGGGCAGGCCGCAATATCCCAATTGTCGTTCGCTACTGCAACGCCTGTTTGCCACTCACCATCGACGCGTCGGGAAACATAGATATCCCGAATCTCCCCTTCAGTCCGATCACGATAGATTGCTACCGGTCCCTCAGAAGTAACCGCAGCATCTGTCTGACAGCAGTCACAGGTCAGATCATCTATAAGATTTTCGTTTGATAGCGACTGATCGTCGTTAATCCTGGCCGAACGCAATGTCATTCCGCTCGCGCGCTTGTTGGAATCATCGTATTCATTGACCATTTTTCGTCCATCAAGCCAGAGCAGACCGACGCCGTCATCATCGGCGAATATGGTGACAAATCCATGCTCTGTAGGGGTGTTGTCCGAATGAGGGATAATCGATTCGGACCAGGTCAAACCAGAATCTTTGGAAACGGCCGTTCGAACGTCATAGGCATAGCCTCCCGCCGCCTGGCTTTCCAGCCAATGAGCCGCCCAGAGTGCATCGGAGACCGGAACAACTGAAGGAAAATCGGCCCAATTGACAAACCAGTTGTCGCCGCTGGCTACTAATCCCGGGGAGCTCCAGGCGCCCTCAATCAGACTCGAATGACGGAGCGCATGCCCCTCTGCCAGTGGTTCAATCCAGCTAAGAACAATTGTTCCGTCGGCGCCTGCGATCAGGTTGGGACCCATGCTTCCCGGCGCGGCAGGCGTGGCCAGCAGGGCAACGGTCGGGCTCGCTACCTGGGCATGGTCACATCCCCCGATAACGGAGACTCCAAGAAGCCCGAAAACCAGTACGACACGCGTTTTTATGGGGATATTTTTCATCAGCACATTATGGGGCGAATCACTGGAATTGGCTACGTTTGGCAGAATCAAATTGATTCGTTCGATCAGGGCGTTATACTGCGACGCCTCATTGCGTATGTGTGAGTTTTTCCAGCCGAATTTCGATTTCGGCCAACCTGTGGCTAGGTGGCAGAGTGGTTATGCAGCGGCCTGCAAAGCCGCGGACATCGGTTCGATTCCGTTCCTAGCCTCCATCCGTTTTTTCACTACGTCGCACCAGCTTGCATAAGCGGCTGATTTCGCGCAAAAAATCACGTAAACACATATGGTTGCGATGCACTACATTGCACAGTTTTTCATTGACTTGCAGAAATAGACGGGGGTATCAAATGGGGGTATCGTGACCTCAAAATAGGGCGATACCCCCAAAATGCTAAATGTAAATGACGTGAAGAATGCGAATGCTCGCGAGAAAGCCTACAAGCTTTTTGACGATCGTGGGCTCTATCTTTTGATCAATTCAAACGGCTCAAAACTTTGGCGATACAAGTATCGATTTGACCGCAGAGAGAAGACACTCGCACTCGGGCCATATCCGGAAGTCAGCCTTTCGAGGGCGCGAAACAAGCGTGATGATGCGCGGAAACTTCTTCGGGCGGAAGGCATTGATCCGTGCGCCCAAAGAAGGGCAGAGAAAACGGCACGGCTAGTTGCGCAATCGAACACTTTCAAGGCAATTGCAGAAGAGTGGCTCGAATCTGGTTGCCCGGGATCAAAACGTGCGAAGGGAAGGCCCTCGGACGAAACCGTTCGGCAACTTCGACTCCGGCTGACTAAATATGTGTATCCGCGAATCGGGTCGCAATCAATTGCAGATATCGTCCTAAACGATATCAGAGCTGTTCTAGCGCCGATTGGGAGGTGTGGCAATCACGAGACCGCCCACAGGGTTCGATCCCTCTGTGAGCGAATCTACCGATACGCAATTGCCACTGAAAGAGCAGACCGAAACATTGCGGCTGATCTCAAGGGCACTCTCGCGCCGACCGAAACTGAGGGATTTTCGGCCATCACTGAGGCCCCACAATTCGGTGAACTTCTGAACGCGATAGATTCATACAGTGGTCAACCCGCAACAATGGCGGCATTAAAACTTGCACCGTTAGTTTTTGTTCGACCCATTGAATTGAGAGCGGCGGAGTGGCGAGAGATTGATCTTGCCGCGAAGCGTTGGTCAATCCCAGACGAGCGCATGAAAGAACGGCGTCCGCATGTCGTCCCCTTATCGAAACAGGCGGTCGTAATCATCCAAGACCTGAAACCGATAACCGGCACAGGCAGGTATCTATTTCCCTGCCTTCGATCTCCAACGAGGCCGTTATCCGACAACACGCTAAATGCCGCCATGCGACGACTTGGATACAGCAAGAAGGAAATGACAACTCACGGATTCAGAAAGTCGGCCAGCACGCTGTTACACGAAATGGGCTTTTCTCCGGACGAGATAGAGACCCAGCTTGCTCACAAAAGACCTGGTGTTGCCGGTATCTATAATAAATCCCATCTATTAGCTCAGCGTACGGAGATGATGCAAAGGTGGGCAAATTATCTCGATGAATTAAAGCAGCGCAAATAAATGGCCGAATGCCCGCCGTTCACACCAAAAAAACACCGCAAAAGCCCCCAAAAAAACACCGCAACTTCTGCGATCTTTGAAGACTAACGCGTAACACATTGTAATTTTGATTTTTTTTGCATTAATTATCCGGGACAAAACCGGCGGGTTTTGGCTTGCATAACAGTGCAGCATCATCGATGCTTAATATCAGGAAGTCCAACTCCTAGAACTGAAATGAATTCCAGAGAAACACCGGGCGGCCAACGAAAGGGGCCCAGTGATTCACGCCACTGAGCCCCGGGGTTTCTTTGGAAAATGAGTGACCAAAGAGGCAAAGGATTTCTCCTTTGTGTGCTTACTTTGCAGCAATGCTGGTAATCATGTCAAGCGGAGTTGCCCTTATCCTCCAAGGAATATTGATTATATTTGGAGCGTTAACAATGGCAACTAAGCCACATACAACAATCGTAGTACGTCCTCGCGCATACAATACTCGCGACGCAGCAATTCATACGGGGCTAAGCGAGTCTTTCTTGGAAAAGGCCAGAATTGGAAAGACTAAGACCTCAGGGCCCAAATTCAAGAAAATAGGCAAACGAGTTCTCTACTTATTAGGTGATTTGGACTCCTACCTCGAATCGTCGAACTAGGAGGAGGCCGATGCAACCCGATAATCCTTTTCTTGGTAATGCGAGCGACGCTGTCGATACTTTCCTGGTTGATTTTGAGGAAAATATCAGGATTCTCAATACCAAACATATTGCTGGTTGTCGCAGTCGAGATTATAGCGACGATGCGAGCCACATCAGCAAATGTAATGGTCAAATCTCAACTATTCTTATTGATCGCCTTGAGCACGTTGAACGCTCAGTTTTAAAGCTTTTCCGATTGTTGGGTCGAGGTGCCCACGCCGGTGAGTAAACCTTTGCCGCCTTTTGGCAGGCATTTTCAAATTGTTCCCTGCTCTGGAGTGCAAGTTGCGATTGGCCCGGGTGCGTGGACTTTTCAGAAAAGGCACGGTAGCCCAATTATGGTGCTTCCTGAGAGCGCCAATCCGGAAGATTTCAGGTGGCCGTCGGATGGCAAGCCCGCACTTATCCATGAGCGAGGCGCATGCGATGACACTCGATTGGAAGCGACGGCGACAGAGTTGCTACGGGCTGGCGCAAGTTCTGTCGTTGCCATTCGGGAAGCGTTAAAAGAAGACCGTGATCCGCGCGTCTTTTTTGATATGGAGGTGATCGATGCACCCGCATAGTCCTCCGGTAGTAAAGATCCCGATAGTTCGAACTTCTTCACGTCTGAAGACAATTTGCCTCGCGGACGTTGAGCCCGTCCCAATTAGTTGGCTTTGGCCGGAAAAAATCGCGAGAGGAAAAGTAACCATGATCTCCGGTGATCCGGGTGTCGGTAAGAGTCTTCTGACCATAGCTTTGGCAGCCACTGTTAGTGTCGGTGCCAGATGGCCGGTATCAGGAGGTCATGCACCGTGTGGTTCAGTGATTATGCTATCAGACGAAGATTCGGTAGCAGATACGATAAGACCTCGACTTGATGCGGCTGGCGCAAACTGCCAAAAGGTTCACGCATTAACGATGATGGAGGATGTTTCTGAGAACGGCGAGCGCACGGAGAGATCATTTTCTCTTTCCAAAGACATTGAAAGACTTTCCGACGTTGTTGAAAGAGTCGGTGACGTTGCGCTAATCCAAATAGATCCAGTTTCTGCATACATGGGCGGAACTGACACCCATAAGAACTCCGATGTCAGAGGTTTGCTGTCACCCTTATCTGCGCTCGCAGAACGATTCAACGTTGCGATAGTGATCGTCACCCACTTGAACAAGGGTAGTGGGAGTGCCGTGTACCGCTCTGTCGGCAGTATCGCCTTTACTGCGGCGGCACGGTCTGTGATTGGCGTCACTAAAGATCGAGACGACCCGACTCGCCGCTTGGTATTACCAGTCAAGAATAACCTAGGTTGTGATTCTTCTGGCATGGCGTACCGAATTGACACTGCAAGTAATGGCGCGCCGGTTCTAATGTGGGAGCCTGATGCTGTTGATATAGATATAAATGAAGTGCTTAACGCACCAAATGATGAAGACCAGTGGGCACGAAATGAAGTCGAGGACTGGCTATTGCTCATTCTCGATGGGGGCCCTGTGCAAGCTAAGGATTTGAAAAAACTGGCGGCAGAAGCAGGGCACAGTTGGAGAACCGTGGAACGTGCCAAAGCACGGCTCAAAATGCCATCCAAAAAAGATGGAATGACAGGACCATGGCTCTGGTGGCACCCGGATGACGTTTACCAAAAACCGGATGAGAGTGCCGAAGTCCGCCACGAAGACCGCGAAGATTCCCCGTACTCGGAACGTGGCGGTCTTGGCGGTCTTCGTGCTGATGAGGTGGAAATATGAGAGCGCAGGCACTGATTTCGGAACTATCAGATCGCGGGATTACGGTACGACCAAACGGCCCAAATGTAACGTTGTCCCCAAAAAGGCACCTAACACCGGCCTTGCTAGATCGGGTCAGAAGGGAAAAAACGCAGCTCATTCAGGGACTGGAGAAGGTACGTAAGGAGGCTGGATTAGATTGGGACCAGATTGCGAGCGACCCCCAACAGCTCAAAGTCTTTTACGAACTGATGATGATCTCGGAAATGCGAGAACTGGGCATTGTTCCAGATCACTACACAGCAACGACCGAATGCGAGCACTGTGGACCTGTGCCCATATTCGAGGGTGTACCGGATAGTGTCAAAGGATGCCCCTGGTGCTTTAACCGTATCAAAGGACTGCCAATACCGGGAGTCAACACGAATGAGTGACCTAGTAAAGTCCGGTAGTAAATATAGTGACGAGGACAGACGCAGAGCTGTAATCGAACATTGCACACATGGGGTAATGACCAGGGTATCGGATGTAACCGGCATTCCTACCACCACGTTAGCTCACTGGAAGAACAAATCGGACTGGTGGGATGACCTGGTTGCGCAGGTTCGCAGTGAAATAAACGAGCGAATCCTTGCCCAAAACCTGGAAATAGCTACAAAGGCTGGCGAACGAGTGCTGGATAGCCTTGAGAACGGTGACGAGAAGCTGGTGTGGGACAAGCATAAAGGCGAGCATGTAATCAAGCTCGTTAAGCCCACAGGAAAGGATGCGGCTGTGATTGGTGGAATCTCTCAGGACAAGGCGAGGATTCAGCTTAATCTACCTACCTCGATATCAAGTAACGTTGGCTCGCGAGAACACCTTGAGGCATTGGCCAAGCAATTTGAGGAACTCGCTATGGCCATTGAAGAGAAGCGGGTGAATTCAATACCTGGTGAGTGTGAGGAGGTTGGTGAGCAGGAATGAAGAGCTTTCGACCGAACACTGCCCAGTATTGACATCGAAAATGGCGAAAACGACGAATTCCGATATCCGCCCCACGCCAAAATTAGCCTCTTTCATTGAGTGGCGAGTGGCTGCTATACGCGCAACACCAGCCACTCAGATGCTAGAATCCAGCCTTACTTGAGAGGCTGCTAGTGACCCAAAGGCGACATTGGCACACCTTCAACATTGCGCTGAAATGATAAGAACGTGAGGCATCGAGACTATCTCGCCAGCGCCGAGATTCTTAAACTATGATGAGTGCAAATTCACTAGCAAGGAATATCAATGTCTAAATTGTTTACCGTGTTGTCGCTGTTAGCCCTATTGGCGACACCTGCTTGGGCCGAGAAGAACGCGCGCTACGAATGCGGGACACATTCGGATGGTGTGCTCGTGATATTACCAGTTGCCCCGCTAAATGCCGATGTCGCCGAAGTCACAATCGTCTTTCACGGTGAGAATATGAAGGCGACGTACGTCCGACAGGGGCTGAAGCAATTTTGGTACTTAACGGGCGAGATATATATTGAACTAAGTCCAACTATGAGTGCTATGTACTGGGATTTTACCGACGCTGAAGAAGGCGAAACACGAAGCCCTGAGGCCGTATTTACAACTTGTACAAAGCGCGGGTAGGCGCTTCATTTTTCTTGTCGCGGGATTCTTGATGCTGAATGTCTGCTCATGGCCGAACTGAGACGGT
>JAQCAD010000065.1 GCA_027621915.1 Pseudomonadota bacterium | reverse complement strand
ATGACGACACCAATGCCGCGTTCGCGAATAAACTGCCCTGCGATTTCGCGCACGCCTCTTTCAAGAACTTCTACCAGCTTGCCTTCCGGGCGGCCGCGTCGGTCTTCGCCTGTTATTTTGATTGCGACCCGATCGCCATCGAAAAGAGAGCGCATTTCGCGAGCGGATAGATAGATATCGTCGCCCAAATCATCCCTGGCAACGAATCCGAAGCCGTCACGATGTCCGCTTACTTTCCCTGTGACCAGATTTAGTCGTTCGATCAGGCAGAACTCGCCACGCCTGTTCTCGATTATCTGCCCTGCACTGACCATTGATCGCAACTTCTCAAGAAGTTGAGATCGTACTTTCTGGCCCCCCAGACCAAATTCGCCGAAAATCTCTTCTGCTTTTAACGGACGTCCAGATTCTCTTAGAAAATCAAGCACTTTCCCGCGCTTTGGAACTGGGTGCTGGTACGGCTTTTCGTCTTTTGATGTGGCTTTCTTGCGCTTTGTCAACCTGTCGTGCTCCAGATAAGTGTTTGTACGGGCTCAAGATTGACAGACTTGGGACGCTTTGAGTACAGTGCGCCACCCGCAAGGATCGTAATTGTACGCGGATTAGGCATTGCCCAGGTGGCGGAATTGGTAGACGCGCCAGCTTCAGGTGCTGGTTATCGAAAGGTAGTGGAGGTTCAAGTCCTCTCCTGGGCACCAAGTTCTCCCTCGGCCGTGGTTTTTGCGAACGAGGTCGGTGAGAACTTACCTTTAGTGCTTTTTCTTTAGGACCGCGATGAACAGCCGCCGTCTCAATCGTAGTCAGGCCCGGTCGGTGAGAACTTACCTGCAGCGCTTTTTTCCTTAGCACCGCGATGACCCCTCCGCCATAGTGGTCTTCGAGCGGACGCGCCTGGCAGATCATTTTTGCGTCAAACAGGCCATCGAAATCGTGTAAGTTTACGTTCTGTGATGCGGCCGAATCAAAGGACAACGCCATGAATCTTGGCATCAGTGATCGTCTTAAACCTATTCTCGATGACGTACGAACCTTCATCAGGGAGCGCGTGGAACCCCTTGACGAGGAGTTCCTTGCCGAAGTAAGAAATGGAGATCGTTTCGACCTCACCGATCGGCAAACCGAAATCCTCGAAAGCCTGAAATCGGCGGCCCGCAGGCAAGGTCTCTGGAATTTCTGGCTGACTGACAGCGAACGCGGCCCCGGGCTCTCGACGGTCGAGTACGCCTACATCGCAGAGGAGACCGGTCGCTCCCACCTCGCCGCGGAGGCGTTCAATTGCAGCGCACCGGATACCGGCAACATGGAGGTCCTCGAACGCTACGGCAGTCCCGCGCAGAAAGCAGCGTGGCTGGACCCGTTACTCAACGGCGAAATCCGGTCAGCTTTCGCCATGTCCGAGCCCGGCGTTGCCTCGTCGGATGCGACCAACATATCGATGCCGGCTGTCCTTGAGAACGGCGAATGGGTCATCAATGGCGAAAAAACATACATATCAGGTGCTGGAGATAAGCGATGCAAATTATTGATATGCATGGTAAAAACTAACCCTGAAAACGCACGACACCAGCAACATTCGCAGATCCTGGTGCCGATGGATGCAGCCGGCGTCGAGGTGCTGCGACCGATGGAAGTGTTCTCCATGGACGACGCGCCGCACGGCCATATGCATATCCGTTTCACGGATGTCCGGGTTCCTGAAGAAAACATCGTGTTGGGCCCCGGGCGCGGATTCGAAATTTCGCAGGGTCGATTGGGGCCCGGTCGGATACACCACTGCATGCGCGCCATTGGCATGGCGGAGCACGCACTGGAATTGATGTGCAGCCGGTCCGTATCGCGCACCGCCTTTGGCAAACCACTCGCGAAACTTGGCGGTAACTACGACAAGATCGCGAATGCCCGAATGAAAATCGATATGGGCCGGCTACTTACCTTGAAGACTGCCTGGGTCATCGACACACAAGGCGTGTCGGAAGCACAACTCTGGATCTCCAAAATCAAGGCGGTGGTGCCCGGCATAACGCTCGACATTATCGACGATGCCATGCAGATGCATGGGGCCGCAGGGCTCTCCCAGGATTTCCCGCTGGCACGCATGTACATGCATGCCAGGACCTTGCGGCTCGCCGATGGTCCCGACGAGGTGCATCGCATGGTCGTTGCCAGAAACGAATTGCGACCTTATGTGGCCGAACGGCGGTAGGCAGGAACCTCCATGAGCAAATCCGTATCGACAGAATCGTTCAAAAAACTCGCTGGAACAGATCTGGCGCCATCCGACTGGCTCGAGATAACGCAGGAACGAATCAACCAGTTCGCCGAAGCAACGAATGATCATCAGTTTATTCATATCGACCCTGACAAAGCGGGCCGGACCGCATTCGGCAGCACGATTGCTCATGGTTACCTGACGTTGTCGCTCCTCTCCCATTTGCTGGCGCAAAACACAGTCGCACCGGAGGGCGCGTCGATGGCGCTCAACTATGGCTCGGATAAAGTGCGCTACCTGACGCCGGTCAAAGTCGGGCAGCGAATCAGAGCTCGCCAGAAATTTGTGGATATTGACGAAAAACGACCGGGCCAATGGCTGTGCAGGATCGCAGTCACGGTGGACATCGAGGGAGAATGCGTCCCGGCACTGATCGCAGAAATTTTGACGATGTACATCATTGAGTAGCGCAAAGGACGAAAAATGAATATCAGACTGGACGATCAGGTCGCCATTGTGACCGGTGCAGGCCGCGGACTGGGACGTACCCATGCCCTCGCTTTAGCCGAGCGTGGGGCAAAAATCGTTGTCAATGACCTGGATGGTGGCAATGCAGAATCGGTCGTAGACGAAATCAGGGACGCCGGTGGTCGAGCAATGCCGGACGATGCCAGCGTGACCGACAACGTCAAAATTGAAAATATGGTTGAGAAAGCGATGCACAAGTGGGGCCGGGTCGACATCCTTGTCAACAACGCCGGAATCTTGCGGGACAAAACGTTTCACAAGATGTCGATCGACGACTTTCGCACCGTGATAGACGTCCACCTGATGGGTACTGTGCATTGCACGAAAGCAGTCTGGAACATCATGCGCGAGCAGGCCTACGGACGCATTGTTTTCACCACGTCCAGCACAGGTCTTTACGGCAATTTCGGCCAGGCTAATTATGCGGCGGCGAAAAT
The DNA here is from genome assembly GCA_027621915.1 of Pseudomonadota bacterium. Classification (GTDB taxonomy): domain Bacteria; phylum Pseudomonadota; class Gammaproteobacteria; order Steroidobacterales; family Woeseiaceae; genus SZUA-117. The sequence continues at coordinate 10,098 of JAQCAD010000065.1, read as the reverse complement.
GGCGATGATTGGCCTGATGAATACGCTGCACCTCGAAGGTGCCAAATACAACATTCGGGTTAACTGCCTGGCGCCAGCGGCCGGGACGGCAATGACCGAGGGGTTGATTTCGGCCGAAGCATTCAACCTGTTAACACCTGAGTCCGTCAGCCCCGGCGTGGTGTTCCTGGTTGGACCTGATGCACCGAGTCGAAAAGTCCTTGGTGCCGGTGGTGGCAGTTTTGCCGTATACAAAGGTTTCGAAACTGATGGAATTAACCTGTTTCCAAACAAAGTGAGTGCGGAAGGCGTTGCCGAAGCCTGGGCCGCCATCAACGACGAAAAAGACATGCGTGAGCTGCAAGGAGGCTTCGAACAAATTGGCAAGTTCGCGACGAAAGGTGCCGCCAAACTTGGTATAGACGTCAGCTGATGCGAGCGCTTGTATGTAAAGAATTCGGATCAACGGACACCCTGGTCGTCGAAGACATGGACGACCCTGTACCAACGTCGCGCCAGGTTCTGGTCGACATTCATGCGGCCGGTATTAACTTTCCCGACATACTGGTGATTGCCGGGCAGTACCAACTTAAGACGCCGCCGCCTTTCATTCCAGGAAACGAGGCTGCAGGCGTGGTATCCGGAATCGGCGACGGAGCCACGCGTTTCGCTATTGGTGACAAGGTTGTCGTTTTGCCACGAGGCGGTGCCTTCGCTGAGAAATGCGCGGTCGACGAGAGCCTTGTTTTCTATTTGCCTGCGCAGTTGAGTTTCGAACAGGGCGCTGGCTTCTCCGTAACTTACTGCACGAGTTTTCATGCACTCAAGCAAAGCGCGAAACTCAAGGCCGGCGAAACGTTGTTAGTGCTTGGTGCTGCGGGTGGTGTAGGTACAAGCGCGATCGAAATTGGCAAAGCGATGGGAGCGCGCGTCATAGCGGCGGCCAGCAGTAATGAAAAACTGGCGTTCGCGAAATCAATTGGTGCCGATGAATTCATTAATTATTCGGATCATTCCCTGAATGAGGCGGTCAAGGAAATAACCGGCGGCGCGGGCGCTGATGTCGTCTATGACCCGGTCGGCGGCGAGTTGGCGCAGCAGGCACTGCGTGCGACTGCCTGGCACGGTCGTTATCTCGTCATTGGATTTGCGAGTGGGACCATACCGAATTTTCCGGCAAACTTGGCCTTGCTGAAAGAGGCCAGCATTGTCGGCGTCTGGTGGGGCACGTGGTCAGCGAAAAATCCGCAGGAGCAACTTAGGAATGTTCAGGAATTGGCAGCAATGATTGCTGACGGCCGATTGAACCCAGAGATTACTGCGACCTATAGACTGGATGACTTCACGGAAGCGTTTCGGTCTATCTCTGAGCGAAAGGTAAAGGGAAAGATCGTGTTCACATTGGTGTGATACCTTGCACTCTTCTGCAGACGACATCAGAGCCATCTACTGATTCGACTCGATCGCGCAAGCATTTGGCCCAGTCGACGATCTCGACTGACATTTTGTGGTATTCGCGAAGTCGGTCCATGTTCGCGGCGAATCGCGGAAGCAGCTCTTTTCCACCCTCGTCATAGAATGCTGCGCTTCCTGTTTTCATGAGAGGAAGTATGTCTGACTCGGTGAATTCCGCGTAACGCACATACCGATCGCCCAGGCCAGATAACTCATTGTAGTAAAACCCCAATTCATACAACAGGTTTGGCTCAAGCAACTCTGCAAGTTGCGCCTGGCTAACGACCTGCCATGTCGTCAAAGGCGGTTTTTCTGCACCGAATATTCGAAAGACAAATGGCAGTTGCTTGATTAAGCAACATTCTTTCTGTAATTTCGCTTATCCCTCGATCGCGGTTTCAAAGACGACGTAGCGTTTGTCTGCTGTTTTCCAGTCGTCAGATATTTCCATCAGTATCGCACTCACCAGGCGCAAGCACGACGCTTCATTCGGGAACAGACGCGCCACGCGCGTCCGCCGTTTGATTTCTTCGTTCACACGTTCCAGCAAGTTCGTCGTTCGCAGACGGCGTCGGTGACTCGCCGGTAAGTCGAACACTGTGAAGCCCTCCGGGATCGCTTCCTCGGCCCAAGTAACAAGCTTTGGTGCTGTCGTTTCATAGCGCGTCAGGAACTTCTCGAGCAACAGTTGCGCCTCGTCTTTATCTGGCGCGTTAAGGATGCTGCGGATGTCCGCGGCCACGGCGGCACGCATCGCCATCTTCGGCACGTACGCCCCGGCATTCTGCTGCAGGTGGAATTGGCAGCGTTGCCAGGGCACGCTCGGGAACACTGCCTTTCTTGCCGCCTTGAGTCCCTCGTGGGCATCGCTAACAATCAGCTCGACGCCGCACAACCCGCGATCCTTGAGCTCGCCAAGGAATGTCCGCCAGTGCACCTCGGCTTCCGACAGCGACACCGAGCAACCAAGGATGTCGCGGTTGCCTTCAGTGTCGACACCGCAGGCAATCAGCACCGCCGCATCCAGGACCTGGCCGCCGTGCCGGACTTTCTCGTAGCGGGCATCCAGCACCAGGTAGGGATAGCGGTCCAGATCCCGGCTGCGCCAAGCCTCGAGCAAGGTGTCCAGTTGCGCAGCGGCACGTGAGACCTGCATTGAGCTAATGTCGGTACCACACAGCTCCTCGACGATCTTCTTCACCCGCCGCGTGGAGACGCCCTGCACGTACATCTCGGCAATCGCCAGCAACAGGGCGCGTTCTGAGCGCAGACCGCGCTCCAGACTCTGCGGATAGAACTCGCTATCGCGGGTCTGCGGCACTTTCAGCGACAAGGTACCGAGGCGGGTCTTCATCGCCTTGTCTTTGTAGCCGTTGGCGTAGCCAACCCGCTCCGAACTTCGTTCATACGGCGCCGCTCGAAGGTGATCGCTACGCTCCGCCACCATCGCCGAGTTCAGCAAAACCGTCACCGCCTCCGCCAGTCCATCAAATCCATTCGTCTTCAGCAGTTCCACTGCGCCATCAATCGTTTTATTCTCTCTGCGCTGAGCCATTTTGTGTTTCCTCTTGTTTGCAATTTGCCAATCGCTTTCAAAAGGATAACTGGATGGCTCGGCACTTCGAACCTTCAGGAATTTACAGAAAAGACGTTACACCACCGCTTAGACTCCGAATGTCTGTTTAGGGTCACAGGCCGAGAGTTTACCTCAGATCGCACAACAGACTGCAATGTGATGCTTAGCTGTCGGTCGGATATGCTCCTGGCGTTCGTCTCAAATGCAGACGGTTGCGCTTCTCAACTATGTTCAACAGGAGTTCCCATCTCCTGTGCTGCTACATCTTGAAAAGTCCGCCCTCTAGCCATCAAGATAGTTGTACTGCCGCTTTATCGGCTGCTCGCGAATACTTGGCGAATAGCACCCGGTCGCCGCTTACTAGGTCGACAATCAATATTTCCGTACCGTTATTGTGAACGATAAATGCGCGATTGTTGGCCATATCCAGGGCCAAGTCCGTAAAGCTCCCGAACTCCATTCCGCCGCCTGCGTCTAGGCATGCTCAACGAATGCCATGTATTCAATGTGAATTACCCGAAATCTTAGAGGCAACCAGGCCACCTGATCCTGAAATGGTGGACCTGATTGAGAAGGCGTTTCTTGAGGGGCACATTGACAGCCAGAAGGCTGAATTGGCCTACGTTTTGATTAGCGAAATACGCGCATTTTCCACACGGGGTATTAACTAACCATTACCTAAGTTTGGCTTTCGCCACACTTAAGCAACGGTAAGTTATTGATTTAAATGGCGTCCCCAAGGGGATTCGAACCCCTGTTACCGCCGTGAAAGGGCAGTGTCCTGGGCCTCTAGACGATGGGGACCTCAAGAATTTGTACAGAAATAAATATGGTGGAGCTAGGCGGGATCGAACCGCCGACCTCTTGCATGCCATGCAAGCGCTCTCCCAGCTGAGCTATAGCCCCAGGGAGGGCGGCACTTTACGGTCCACGGGCAGGACTGTCAAGGACAGACACCGCCAGTACGGTTTCTCCATCGAAACAACAGCTTGCGGACCCCAAATGCAGATTTCGAAATGACTGTCCTGCTAGGGCTCCCTTGCCGCTCTTTTCTCGATAAACCGAAGCGCATGATCAAGCCTTTCGATAGTCCTTTTTTGTCCGACCAGCTCCAGAGTGACGTCGATCGGCGGAGAAACCGAACCGCCGGTCACGGCCACCCTGATCGGCTGTCCTAATTTGCCCATGTTGATCTCGAACGAAGCCGCGGTTTCTTCGACGATTCTGCTGATTTCATTCCTGGACCAGTTTTCCAAATCGGCCAGGTCCTGGCGCGCCGCACGAAGTGGCTCAAGAATGACCGGTCGAAGGTGCTTCTTCACAGAATCCGCATCGATTTCAGCGAAATCCTCGTAGCAGTATCGGGCACTGACTGCCATTTGCTGCAATGTACCCGCCCGTTCTCTGAATCCCTCGGCGACCAGCGCGGCATCCGGGCCAGCGGCCGGATCGAGACCGGCCTGCTGAAGATAAGGAATCAGCTCCGCACCCAAACGCTTCGCCGGCGCCGCGATGATGTGCTGCTGATTGATCCACAGCAGCTTTTCCGGGTTGAACGCCGATGCAGACTGATTCACATCTGCGATATCGAACAACCTGGTCATCTCTTTAATTGAAAAAATCTCCTGGTCGCCATGGGACCAGCCAAGCCTGACGAGATAGTTAAGCATTGCCTCCGGCAGGTATCCCTGCGCCTGGTAGTCACGAATATCAACCGCACCATGACGTTTGGAGAGTTTCGCCCCATCGGAGCCGAGAATCATCGGCAGGTGAGCGAATGAGGGACTCTCAGCATTCATGGCAGCAAACATGTTGATTTGCCGGGGCGTGTTGTTCAAATGATCGTCGCCGCGAATCACATGCGTGATTTTCATATCAATGTCATCGACAACAACACAGAAATTGTAGGTTGGAGTTCCATCTGACCGGGCAATGATCAGATCGTCCAGCTGGGCGTTTTCAAAAACCACACGGCCCCGCACCTGGTCGTTGACAACTACCTCACCGTCCTGCGGATTTTTGAATCTGACAACCGGTGCAACACCTTCCCTTGCATCCGAGCGGTTTCGGCAACGGCCGTCGTAGCGCATATGACCGCCACCCGCCTTTTGTTTTTCCCGCAGGTCCGCAAGTTCCTCTTTACTGCAGTAACAATGATAGGCCTTGCCCTGCGCCAGCCACTGGTCAATCACCTCGCGGTATCGGTCGAAGCGGTCCGACTGATAAATCGGTCCCTCGTCCGGATCAAGCCCGAGCCAGTCCAGCCCTTCCAGGATGGCATCAACGTTTTCCTTCGTCGATCGCTCCCGGTCTGTATCTTCAATGCGCAAAATGAACTGCCCGTCATGGCGACGGGCATACAGCCAGCAGAACAATGCTGTGCGGATACTGCCAAGATGGAGCGTGCCGGTCGGGCTCGGTGCAAAACGGGTTCTAACAGACATAGGTAACTTAGGAGTCGATCAGGCTAAAGGCCGGCAAGTTTACCAGATGAAGATTGATTCAACCTGCCAAAGAATTTGCTTCAGAAAAATGTCAGGTCACAATTTCGAATTCAAGAACTAATTCAGTTCCCACTCCGGGCGTGCTCTTCACGCGGACGTCGCCACCCGACGAGCGAATCGTGTCGCGGATCTGGTAGGCCCCGATGCCCATGCCCTGGGTACCCTTGGTACTGTCAAATAACCGGAACAGGCGCTCACGGATAAAAGTCTCATCCATGCCGCAGCCGGTATCGATAATATGAATTCTGGCAAGTCCCTCGTCGTACTTCAAACAGACTTTTACTGAGCCTTCAGCCGGCGTCGCTTCCTGTGCGTTTCGGATTGCATGACTCAATGCCATTGTCAGTCGATCACGATCTCCGGTCAGCCATAACTGCTTGTCAATGTAATTGGCCTGCGGTACCGGTTTGCGATCTTCGCATTGAGAAATAGCCTGTTTTACAAGGTTTCCGAGTTCAACTCGCTGTGCCGGCTGAATAGCGGATGCGCGATGAAGGTGGTCAATGACTTTGCGCATTCTCGCAACGCTGGCCGCAACCGTAACAAGTGCGTCATCAACAAATTCCGGATTACCTTTGTGGCGCTCCGCATTTTCGACGATCAGCGACTGTTGCGCGACCACATTTTTAAGGTCGTGCATCAGGTACGCTGTCAGGCGACTAAACGCTTCGAGTTGTCGCCCTTCCGCAAGGCGTTCAGCGTACAACTCCTGCGCAAGGTAACTTGCAATTTGCTGACCGGCAGTCTTTAACAAGTCACGATCCTCATAATTGAGGGTCGATACTGCCGACGGTTCCGATATGACGACGAATCCACTGAGTTTGGAATCATGTAACAGCGGCACAATGAAAGCCGGTTGTTTATGCGCCAGTTCTTCCAGAGACAGCTCGAGCCCCGCATAGCGATCCCTGTCATCGATGTATTCCCGTATCTCGACAACCCATCCGGTTCGCTGCAAGAACGTCACCAGCGAGTGGCCGGCACCGAATACGGCGCCCGCCGCAGGCGTATCCCAGCCAGCGACGCATTCATAATCCGAAAGGTCGTCAGTTTTCAGCCATAAAAGACCAGACCCCGAGCCGACAATCTGTGCAAGCGCTTTGATCGCCCGCTTGTGCGGCGGCAACGCGCCGGTCGCGTCGTTGAGCGTAGCGATGAGTCGCAGCCACTCGTCACGATAGTCATACCGGGTGTCGAAGAATTGCTTGCTGATGAATACACGAAGCCGCGCTCTTGATCGATCCGAGAACAGGAAGAGCAACAACGTAATCATTGCTGCCGAGAACAAGACCACCTGGGCCACCGGACCCCATGATCCTCCTGTAACTCGAATATAGTAGCCCGCAAAACCGATGGCGAGCAGGTATGCGCCGGCACCAATCGCTGCCACCGAATAGAAAATCATTTGTCGGGATACGAATATTCCTGCGGACCAGGAAGGTGAGCGATGTGCAGCAACGCCAATCAGCGGCGCACACATTGCGATGACGTAGCCGCGGGCCGACCACATGGAGGGGCTGTGCGTATCGGAAAAAACATCAATGGAGTACAGAACGAGATCGAACAAAAAGATTGAACCGACACCGAGGCACAGGAATTTCAGGCTCCGGCGCTGTGATTCGCGCGCGTTTCGATAAATCTGCTCCAGAACAATCATGGCGCCGAGCGATGTCAGGATTGAGCCAGTTACAAACAATCCATCGAAAGCGGGATTTCCAATTGCAGGGTCGCCGGCAGATTCGAGGACTGGCGCCAGGATTAACAACATGCCTGCCAGGATGATGCCGCCGTACCTGACGATCCAATTACGGCCGAAACCGGCGGAACCGCTCAGCAATGCCGCGAAAAATACAAACCAGATCCCGTCGTGGAGCATTTCCACCCGGAAAATCTGGGATGGCGTCAACGCCGTACCTGACGCGTTGGTCGACAAAACGAAGCCCCACACGGCTGTCAGGAATGTCGCAGCTGCGAGCAGGTGCCCCATCAGTCTGCCGCGGAAACTGGTCAGAATCAGCGCTGTCAGAATTAAATACGTAAATCCGGCAAGCCCATAGCCGATCGGTTCAAGACCGCCGTTCATTGATTCGTCAACCGATCGGACATTGTTTCCTGCCTGCTCGATGTCTCAAACGAGTCACTGATATTACATGGTATTGGAGGCCTGATTCGACAACGCCTAACCAGCGTCGGCATCCAGGAGGGCCAACACCTGGGCCGTCTTCTCGACCATGACGCGCTGATTACCACGACTCTCCACATTCAGCCTTACGACCGGCTCCGTGTTGGACATTCGAATATTGAATCGCCATTCGGGGAATTCAAAGCAATAGCCGTCCATGTCATCAACCGCGATGGCCTCTCCCGAGTACGTACCGTGCAACTTCTGTAAAGTGGCATGCGCATCGACAACCTTGCGATTGATCTCTCCACTGGCCGGATACATGGCAATTCGCTCGCCAACGAGCTCCGACAATGTCTTGCCACTAATCGATACCAGTTCTGCAACCAGCAACCACGGAATCATGCCGCTGTCGGCGTACGCGAAATCGCGGAAATAGTGATGTGCGCTCATCTCGCCGCCATAGATCGCGTCTTCGGCCCGCATCGTCTCTTTTATAAAGGAGTGCCCGGACTTACTTTGAACCGCGATGCCACCAGCCGCCGCGACGATATCAATCGTATTCCAGGTAAGACGAGGATCGTGTACGACCTTGCCGCCCGGGTTTTGCGCCAGGAGACTTTCGGCCAGCAACCCGACGATGTAATAACCCTCGATGAACGCGCCCTTCTCGTCGAATAGAAAACACCGATCGAAATCACCATCCCAGGCGATGCCCATGTCCGCCCCGTGCGCGACGACGGCATCGGCGGTCATCGACTGATTCTCGAGCAGCATTGGGTTTGGAATGCCATTGGGAAACGTGCCATCCGGCTCGTTGTGGATCTTGACGATTTCGAATGGCAGGTGCTGCTCGAGACCATCGAGCGCGATGCCCGCACAGCCGTTGCCGGCGTTGGCGACAAGTTTCAATGGCTTCAGCTTTCGTATGTCGATATAGCCCAGCAGGTGCTGCACATATTCATCGAACAGATCGACATTTTTTCGACTGCCCGGGGTCGACGCAATTTTGCGATCATCACGCTCTGCAATTGCGCGTATGTCGGTCAATCCCGAATCACCGCTTATCGGCTTCGCATCGTCGCGAACCAGTTTGAGGCCATTGTAGTCAGCGGGATTGTGACTTGCTGTCACCATGATGCCACCGTCTGTTTTGAGATGAGCGGTCGCAAAATAAACCATTTCAGTTCCGCACAGACCGATGTCGAGAACATTCACGCCCGCATCCGTCAGGCCTTTCGCAACGGCATCGGCGAATTCCCCGCTCGACAGGCGCATGTCGCGCCCGAGGACCATGGTTTTGGCACCGAGAAATTCAGCGGTCGCGTTACCGACGCGATAAGCAATGTCCGCGTTCAGTTCATTCGGGATTTGCCCACGGATATCGTAGGCCTTAAAACATTCAATCTTTATTGGCATGTTCGCACGCTTCTGCTTTGTGTCGAGTATCGAGATTGCAAGCCGGATCTGGCCGCCAGGGTTGCATTATAGGTCACGCCTTGTGTCATGAGTATTGGACAATCGCGGTTGGAAGCCGCTCCCACTGCTGGCAATCGCGGCTGGAAGCCGCTCCTACAAAATGGCGGCTTCTGTGGGAGCGGCCTCTGGCCGCGATACCCAACAAGATCACGGCTGGAAGCCGTTCCCACAAAAGGCGGCACGCTCGTGGGAGCGGCCTCCGGCCGCGATAGCTAACACACCAATCACCAGCAAAACGGAAGCAACTGCCCAAAAAATGGACGACCAATGTCTCGTCACATCAACCACGATACCGGCATGGCATTTTCAAAACCGCACTCCCGCAATTTGCGCACAGGACGCCGTTCCGAGTCGAACCATTATTACTTTCTAACCACCGCCGTTGCCGGCCGCAGGAAAATATTCACCCGACAGGAGCGCGCTCACATTGTGCTGGATGCTATTCGCTGGATGGACAATGCCAATCGATTTGGCGTCGACGCTGCCGTTGTAATGCCCGACCATTTACATCTCGTCGGACGACTTCGCGAACGCACGCTGGCTGAGGTCATGCATACAATCAAAAGTTACAGTGCACACCGGCTCTCCGCGGCAGGAGTGAAATCACCGGTGTGGCAGGCGGGATTCCATGACCACAATCTTCGTGATGACGAAGACTATCGGGTAAAGGTGCGATATGTGCTTCAGAATCCGCTTCGGGCGGGCCTGGCTGGGAGAGTCGAAGATTATCCCTATCTCATTCTTCCTGATTGGTGGGTCATGCCAGATTAGCTGGCCATCGCGGCTGGCGTAGGAGCGGCCTCTGGCCGCGATACCCAACTAGGATGCGGCTGGTGTTTCCGATTTGATCGCGGCTGGAAGGTGAAAATCGCGGCTGGAAGCCGCTCCTACAGATGCCTTCCTACGATATCGCGGCTGGAAGGTGAAAATCGCGGCTGGAAGCCGCTCCTACAGATGCCTTCCTACGATATCGCGGCTGGAAG
>JAQCAD010000016.1 GCA_027621915.1 Pseudomonadota bacterium | reverse complement strand
CACCAACCTCGCAGCGCAATCATGCCGCAACACCGACAATTTCACGGTATTCTGGACAGGTACTAGTTAGGCTCGGGTTCAGCCCGAAATTTCGTGCCATCTTCGAAAGTTATTTCCTGCAAATACATCGTGTATTGCCGTCGACCCTTTTGACCGGTCGCCTGAATCCTGGATCCAACCTGCAATCGCTCCAGCGTGACCCCTCGCCGTTCGAGCGTGGTTCTGGCCCCGGTTTCAATCAGCCAGTAAGTCTCGTTGCCATGTACATCCATGGTTTTAATAAGCACAGAGGCGTGCGGATTCTGATAGCGTACTTTTTCGATTACGCCCTCCACACTGATAATTTCGTCCGTAAAATTCACTACCGTTGAATGGTGTGCAACAGCGACCAGAGATATGAGCATCAGGTATACAGCAAGCGCCATTTTTTTCATTTTTTCTCTTCTTCCTTGGGCGCGTTCAATTGCTCGAACCAGTCGTAATTAGCATCCGTGCACTCGTACAAGGGCATTTCAGCTTCGCCGGTCCTTCTGAAGGAATAGTCGACCACAAAGGGCTTTTCAAAAAGGGAATCGTCAATATACGTATGCGTCAGCCGAAGTGTTTCTTCGTCAATCCACAACTCTTCAATTGCAACGGTGTTAGCGGACTGCGGCACGCCGCGAGACGTCCGGATGTATCCAGGCGAATGATTTCGGGATTCAATGATCAACCGATCGCCTTCATATCTGGCAAATGAAGAACCCATCTTGTCGAAATACGTACCATCGACGTTCTTCGTACTAGGCTGATCCGACAGTGACGAAGCGTTCCCGAGCGGGATTTCCCGGCGAAGATCATAAAATTCATAGCTGATCAGTACGTGCTCGTCGGTTTGATCGAAGGCTATGCGAACGTTCGGATTGGCCCAGACACGTGATGCGCTTGCCGGTTCGCAATAGAGACTGGGATCATCAACAAGCAGGTCGTACTCTGCCTGCAGCGCCAAAGCGCGCTCGGTCATCAGCAATTCACCTTCGATTGCACGACCACTCAGCATCCAGATTCCTGACAGATCGGGTTCGGCAAAGGCACAGGGGCTGATTAGGATCAACAACACGACCAGTGGCAATGTTTGGAGTGTCTTCATAGCGGCCGATTATAGAGACCGTTGGTCCGGGTCGGAAACGAAATACTACGGTCTGTTGCGCTTGATGCAAGGCGGCGATGTCAGATTGACGAAACGAACGCTAATTCTGCTCTGACAAGGCTCCGTGGTCTCGGCCGCTGTCGGATATCGTGATCTTATCCCAGGGATTTGTCCGCCAGACAAATGCCTTGAGACTCTGGTAGGCTAAGGTCTCCTCCAAGAGCGGAGGGTTCGTCGACGACCTCAAGACCGAGAGAGATCAAACCGCAACAAGTTTCGCCTTTGAATCACTTGCGGTTTTCTTGGCACTCTCCACCGGCACTTGCCAGTCCGCCGGCATGTGGCTGAAATCGAAAAATGGCTCAGTATCGCCCTCGTCGATCGCGTCCTGCACTTGCTTGTAAAATTCACCACCCGCCTTGTCGGAGAACGTAATTTCCACGGACTTCGCTTCGTCAAGATTTCGCGGTCGCTCACAATATTCCGGAAATGTCGCCTCGCCGGCGTGTCCGGACGTATAACCTTTGGCGAACATCTGCTTCAATATTCCGAACCCATCGTCCTGCACAAGAACACCCCCACGTGGATGACCACCGAGTGATTTCATGTGAGAGATGAATTTGTCGAGGTTATGGCAGTCGTAAGCGACATGCTGGCACGAATGATCGCCATGCTTTTCAGCGAAAATGCTGACCTGGGATTTTTCAGCACGGTCAATGCCTTCGATCAATGCAATGCCAAAATCGCCATAATCGATGCACCAGATTTTCATACTGCTGTTCGGATCGCCGGGGCGCGCATCATCGATTCGTTTGATCAGTGTGCCACCCTCAACTTCTATGTGAAACCATGCCCATTTTTCAATGCTGCCCGCTTCAACTGCGTATGCAACGTGATCTATTTTCCTGAGATGTGACATGTGGGCCTCCGGCCGGGTTCAAATGACGTACCTGCAGTGCACTAGTTTAGACACTTGCTCGAGCAGGCTTCTGGCGTTTCACCAGCCAATTTGATATCTTCGCACAGGATTTTCTGCTTTTTCTAATTTTTCGCGCAGGATTACATTGTTATGGATCGTTACGACGCACGTATCCTGTCCCGACTTCAAAAAGATGGCCGCATTACCTGGTCGCAACTGGCCGGTGAGATCAACCTGTCGGCGAGTGCCTGTCAGCGTCGCGTGGAGGCGTTGGTCGACAGGGGCATCATCGAAAACTTCACGGTCAACCTGAACGAAGAAAAGCTCGGTCATCACGTCAAGGCATTCGTGGCGGTTAACATCGATCGGCAGAATACCAGCCTTGCGGAAGACTTCCGACGTCGCGTGAAAGAGCATCCGCAGGTGCAGGCTTGTCATATGATTTCGGGCACAATCGATTTCATGCTTGAGGTCGTTGCAAAGGACCTCGATGACTTCGGCAATTTTATCGATGGTGAACTGCTGAGGATGCCAGCCGTGAAGGATGCATCCTCATCCATTGTGCTGAAGCTCGTAAAACCGAAACGTACAATGATCACTTAAGAGAGCGGAAATACCGGAAATGTTCGATCAGATTATTGTCATTGTCGGCGTCACTTTTCTCGTGATGATCAGCCCTGGGCCCGACATGATCATCGTCATGCGCAACACGATCGCCGGAGGCCGGTCTGCCGGAATCAAGACATCGCTAGGCATACTCACCGGAAATATGATCCATATCGGCTACTGCGTGGTCGGCATTGGATTGCTGATTTCGCAAAGTATTCTTGCGTTCGCAATTCTTAAATACGCCGGTGCTGCATACCTGGTTTACCTCGGCGTAATGAGCTTTCGCGCGGACAGAACCCGGCTGGATATTCCCAAAGCGTTACCTGACCGACCTGACCGAACGTGGTTTTTGCAGGGGTTTATCAACAATATACTGAACCCCAAGGGGACGCTTTTCTACCTGGGTATATTCACGATGGTCATAACGCCTGAAACCACTGTCGGCGCCACACTAATTCTGATTGCCTGCATGGTTGCCGTTAGCACATCGTTTTGGTTGTTTTTTGTTGCCACACTCGACCATCCGGCAGTCAGGAAATTCATCGAGCGATTCCAGCAGGTCACGAACAGAATCTTTGGTGCCTTGCTTATTGCACTTGGGGTTCGAGTCGCACTAATGGATCGGTAATTGAAGGGAGTAACGAGCGCCGATTGATCTTCAGCACCATGTCAAAAGCACATACTTGGCCCTGCACCAGCGTTTCTTCACCTTGTACACTTAAATGGGCCCCCAAAGGCCCGCTTCTTAATTTGGTGGTCAGGTGACGCAATCAATCAGTACGAGCCACTTTGACATCTTCCGGAGGACGCATGACGTGAACCTGAATGAACGACACCTCCACTGCCGAGGAAACCGCCGTGTTCTCACCTGTAACCGGGTCAGGATACCCGTCTGCCAGGCGATGCATCGCGCGATACAAAGATGGTTGTGAGACGTGGCCGTATGACTGGAAGTGCGTCGTCCAGTTGGTGTTGAGGTTAAGATCCCATTGGTCTATGTCGACGTAGCCTGCGAACAATCCTTTCGCTGATTTCGGGTTCAACTCGATCTGCATGCGAAAGCCCTGAAACAGCTGATAGCTCCCAATATTCTGCGCCATCGACCAGATCAATTTGAACTCATCGACAGGCTCTGTAATCAGCACACCGTCCACGATCTTGCCTTGAATCTGATAGATAAACGGCTGGCCCCAGCGCATATCAACTCGTTGCACTCCACCAGCGGACAAGGTGCCCGTCGCATCCTTGTGCAGTCCGTCAAGACCACGATAGGTAGTTACCGTCACTTCGTCATCATTGTGAAAATCATCCACGCCCGCTAATTCAATCACGAAGCGGTTGGCCAGGTTCTCTAACATGTCGCTGGTATCGAACTGCCAGACAGCCCCTTTGTAGCGGTAACCATCAATGCAACCGACCGCACGGTATACCTGATTGTCGATCCCCTCTATTCCCGCTGGGCTTTGCAGATCGTTGGGACCAATCCTGTTATCAAGATTCAAGCCGTACGAAATCAACCCTTGTGCGTCGTAATACGGGAATGGATCTTTGGAAGTGGTCGGATGCGCCTGGCGCCCCTCGCGCATGAGCCGTGACTCCAGCTCGGTGTATTGCTGACCGTTGTCAGTGGGGAATAACTCCGAAAACTGGTCGCGAGGCCCACCATTGAATCCATCAGGGCACGCCGTATCAAGATCGTCTTCGCTGTATACAGCCCATCGCCGTTCTACCATGACATAGCCGATACGACCGTCCCTCGGGGCTTCTGCTACTGCCATGCCTGTCACAAACAGCGCCACTGTGCCAAACAACAAACGCTGTAGCGGCGGCGTCAATGTGTCTGCTCGTTTACGTGTCATACGTCACCTCATGTTCTTCAATACGGTTTGCCGCGCTGTTCAAGGCCGCCGAAACTCACTGTCCTGAAAGATGTCACGCAAAAAGAAAGCCCGAAAGCCGTTGCGCGTTCCTGCAAATTCACCAAGCCCCTGACCATTGAGAGTCCCGGGCCCTGGATCGCCGGCGTAGGTGTAGACCGGCTCGCCCCGGTAGGCCCAGACATGCAGTGCATCCGTTTGTCCCGGGCCGGCGCTGCGCCCCGTGTCCGGATCGATGGCCATGACGCTCCAAAGCGGGCTTGCAGCGCTGGCACCGGTTGGTGCAATGACGTAAGGAAAGGTCTCGCCGCAACGCTCCGCGTCCCCGTCGCCGCAAATCGCCAGGCGATACGCCTGCGTTGTGCCAGGATTGTTACAGGCCAGTTGAGCGAAGGTGTCTTCAATACAGTTGTACAAATAGATTGTCCTGCCACGAGAATCCGCCAACACCTGTCCGCCGAAGTCGCCATCCTGCACAGTGAATTCTTCGGGAGGGGCAGGTGCACGCTGCGTATACACGTTATGCCAGCCTGGCACATCGGCGCCCATGAAGCTGCGCTCGTCGGGGTCGTAATTGAAGGTATAGAGCGGTTTGCCGCGGAGGGCCCACTGCTTGGTTCCGGGCGAGCGCTCAAAGGTGGTCCACCCGCCCTTTTCCGTCACATTCTCCGGCGCCGGCACCGGAGTCCAGTAGGTCAGGCAGTCGCCATGGCAATTCGATTGGTTTGGCTCATCACCGTCCCAACTGTAAACGGAATACCCATTCTTATTGACGATCAATCGTCCGGTCGAGGACTGAGCTACACCAAACGCCGGTGGAATCAGCGACGTGGGAGCCGCCGGTTTGCGTAGCACGCCCGCGTCGCCACCACTCAGCATTTTTGTGCCTCCCCGCACGTCCCCCGCTTGTTGATCCAGAATCGATGTATAAAGAGGTTGACCGTCATAGGCCCACTGCCTGGCGCTATCCATTCGCTCGATGATTGACCATTTGCCCAGGGGTTCTGCGTCTTCCAGTGCAATGACCGGCGGCCACACGTCGATGCAGCTCACGCGCCTGTCGAGATCCGGCAGCAGCAGTCCTGCCGGATACGGGCTCATGAGACCGGCCGAAACCTGCAGAACCTCATCCGTACAACTCGAAGGTCGTCCCGGCCGATCGCCAGCCTGTCCATTGCGTTGCACCCTTAGCGGCCACGTATACAGTGTTCGCCCGCTGGAATCTGCGAACACGGGACCTTCGAGTGGCGAAACAATCACTTGGAATCCGGGTGGCAGCGGTTCCTCGATATAGGCTTCCTGCTCAGGTCTGCCGGGCGGCTGCCAGTACTGCAAAGCTTTCCGGGCAACGCCTGTCGTAGCCGCATCAGCGGCGGCAGCATCAATATCGATTACTGGCTGCCCGCCAGTAATGACCACGATCAGTAGCGGAATCCGAACCAGGTTCAACAGTCGCCGCATAAACAGTCCTTTACCGTGAGGCCGCGAATATTTTTCCCCGCGTGAGCTGGCAACGCCCAAT
Source organism: Pseudomonadota bacterium (assembly GCA_027621915.1). Classification (GTDB taxonomy): domain Bacteria; phylum Pseudomonadota; class Gammaproteobacteria; order Steroidobacterales; family Woeseiaceae; genus SZUA-117. Next base: position 56,310 of record JAQCAD010000016.1, on the reverse strand, counting down.
CTCACACGAGAATTTCGTGGAGGACCTCGGAGGACTTGTTGTTCAAGGTGCCCCACGAAGGAAGGTCCACGCCCAACACTTGTATGGCAGTGTACGCAACAGCGGTAGGCGACTTTTTCTTCAGGTCGACGTGCAATCCGGATTTGACTTTGCCTCCTGCCCGGCCAGCGGTAAATACCACCATGTCATCCAGGGTGTGCGTCCGTGCGTAGCCAACGTCCGTAGTGGCATAGATCAGTACGTTATCCAGGAGCGTACCGTTGCCTTCCCTGACTTTCGTAAACGCCTCAACAAAGTCGGCCCAAGCTTCCATGGAGCGCCGCGTGAACCAGGAAGCGTTCGGCTGATAGCCCAATTCCTTGTCTACAGGCTCTTCGTGCGTACAGGTGTGGTGCGGCTTTTCATAGCCCGGTTTGATAAGTCCGGAGTTGGCGGCCGAGTACGCCATGTTGAAGATACGTGTCTGATCGCAGGCCAGGGCCATGACCATCAGCTCGGTCATCATACGATGACGCAACTGCACCGTTGCCGCCTCGCTATTCATTGATGGTTCGACAGGCGGCTGGTCGTGTGGCTGACAGCCCGTAATCGGCTGCGGCTTGGTGAGACGGTGTTCAAACTGCCTCTCCAACTGGCGCAAGCCCGTAAAATACTGGTCAATACGGGCCCGGTCCGCCGCACCAACGGTCTTATTCAACTCGTGGGTCTGCTCCATGATGCCGGACAGCACACTTTTGCGAACCATGATCCTCGGGTCGGGGGTAAACTCCGATGCATTTGGATCCTGAAAATCCGGCCCGAATAGCCGCGTGTAAAACTTCAACGGTGACCATTCCGCAGGATTGGGCGTACCCGCATTGATGTAGCTATACGTCGTGGTCACGTCGCCGGTCGCGGTCGCCGTAAGCGAGTGGTAGCGCGTGGTATTCCCGAGCTGTTTGGCTAAGGTGGCATCGATGGTCTCGCCGGGGATGCGATCGGACGGAGCAGTGCCGCATCTCGTGATCACCCAACCCGAGTAATGACACCTGTTCGAGGTGCCGTCCAGATAGCCTTTCGAATTGCTAAACAGATTGATGTGCTCACGCACCCGTGCCCACGAGCCAATCTCAGGCGGCAAGTCGTAGTCGGAACCAAACTTGTTCGGCACGAATACGTTCGATGTCCCTCCGAGTCCATAGCCCCAGGTACCAAACCGTACCGGCATCTCGAGTCCCGACGCGAGGGCGGTGCCGTTTTCGTTCAGGAAGCAATCGAGGAAGGGAAGCGCAACTGTCACCGCACTTCCGCTCAGCATGCCCTTCAGGACACGGCGCCTGTTTAACGTTTGCATATCATTTCACCTTTAAGCAATTCCATGATTTCTTCCTGCTTACTGCACCAGTCTCAGCCCTCGATCTCAACTTTTTGCGCCTCGACTTCCGGCTTCAGCGTAGTCTGCCGCTCGTCGCCATCCGGGACTGAAGTCCGCGGCTGCTGGATGCGTGAAAAGGCATCGCTTAGCGCAATCGTCCGCAGCAAGTTGTGCAGCCGGAAATCTTCGGCGGCGAAGGCTTCATTCACGTGATCGAGGAAAGCTCGGTGCTGGCCTTCGGCGCCTGGTGGTCCGCCAACGCTGTAGTCAAAGACGCGCCGTACAAGACATTTTGGCAATGCCGGATTGTCGTGCAGGGCCTGCGTCAGACCAACGGCGTCTTCGAATTCCACACCGTCGAGACTGCCGCTCGCGTCAATCATCGCCCCATTCTCCTGCAGGCGAAAACTACCCGCTCCATCAAAGTTTTCGAGCCCCAGGCCGATCGGATCCATAATCTTGTGGCAGCCGGCGCAGGAAGGATTCTCAACGTGCGCCCTTACGCGGTCGCGCTGTGTTGGGTAATTCGCATCGGGATTATTGAGGATAGAGAAGTCTACGCTTGGCGGCGGTGGAGGCACCTTCTGACATAACAGCGTTTCGCGCAATGCCATGCCCCGCAGTGTCGCGGAACTGCGCCCGGGATGTGCATGTAAAGAGAGAAAGCTGACCTGCGTCAAAATTCCAGCCCGATGACTGTCGGGCGGGAGCGTGTAAGGCACCCATCCAGGCGGTGTCGGGATGTCGAACAAGATTGCCAGGGCTGGCGACATGAAGGTGGACCGCGTTGTGAACAGGTCACGATAATCCAGCTTTTCCGTGATCAGGTGATTGATCACGGTGCGCAGCGTCTGCTCCCGCGCAGCCTCTGCAGTCGCGTTCTGGAACTGCGGGTAGATTGAGGGGTCCTTCGTGACGGTCCTGAATTCGTTGAAATGGAACATGTCGTCGAAGAATGCACGCATACCATCCACGAGCCGCGGGCTTGCCAGCATCCGCTCGACGGCTCGGGCTCGCCCGTCGTCGGTCTGCAGCTCACCGCTTGCGGCCACGTCAAGCAGCCTGGCATCCGGCGCGGCATTCCATAGCAAGTAGCTCAACCTCGAGGCGAGCGAGTACGCATCGAGACGCAGTCGCTCGGAGTTCGCCGGGTCCGGCTCGGCACGCTCCACGACAAACAGCACGTCGGGACTGAGCAACATTGCTTCCAGTGCGATCTCAAGGCCGGCGTAAAAGTCACGCAGGCTGTTGGTCCCCAACACTGCACTGTCGACAAATAGCGCGAGCTCGGTATCTGTCAGTGGTCGCCGGTACAACAGCCGTCCGGTTTTCGAGAAGAACTCGGCTGCACAAGCTGTGTCCGCCGAGCCTTGCTCAGCCGGCTTGCATGGGATCAGAAATTCCCGGTTCGCAGGGTCTACCACCTGGCTGGCAACGCTAATGGCCGCAGTCTGGAACTGCTCCATTTGTGAACTGCTGATTCCGGCTATTCCCGCGCTGTTGCCGAGTAATCCTTCTGTTCGTTCGAATGGCGGAAACTCTACCCGCAGTTCGATGCCGGCCCCGAATATGTAGCGCAACGAATTGACGTACTGATCCGTGCTAACGAGCCTTACGCGCGGCTCTGTGCCATGACTGTCGGGTTCGCGCGGCGAACAGGCAACAAGAATAACAATCAACAGACCAAGCATGCCGCCGCGGACAATGTAGCCGGGATTCTGCTGATTTTTTGGGAGCAAACTTCTCATGCGGCGATAACTCCGTGACTTCATCACGACCGGCCAACTTACCTGCGTCCTTAGCTACAGTGCGGGTCCATTCGAGCGCGACTGATAGCCGGCAATCATATTGCCTCGGCGTAATCGGCGGCGACTACCAACATTACATCAGGATTGCTCGGGGCCCGTCGATTATTGCACAGGGTGAAATCGCTGCGCGCGACGTCGTGTGGGCAATTCCGGGGAACCGGATCAAACCGCCGCAGCGACCGCCGAATGATGCCCGGCTGAAAGGCGCAACGAAGCACGTGGAAACGGACTTCTGGATCATACCCGTCGGTCTTACATGCTGCCGAACCTTATTAGGGCGATATTTACCATATTAGGTTTACGAGATGGCCAGTGATAACGTGGCCGTAACGGCACGAAGCGCCTGTCGAGACTCGGCCTCATCACCTTGTTGAGCACGCGGTTGTCGTGGGTAGCGAGTACTACGGCCTCGGCAGACTTATGTATTACCAGGCCCGACATCTCCCTCGGCGCTAATCTCAGCGTTGCTTCGCTACCTGTTTCGGCGTCACCTCATCCGCCGAGTTTCCCCAGGCGTTTCGAATGAAGCTCGACAGTGCCGCCATTTCTTCGTTATCCAAAATGGCCGCGTAGGAGTCCATGCGCTGCCAGGCTCGCGCCTCCCATTCCGCGGACGGTGCCACTCTAGGCAAGCGGGGCCCATAAAGAGTGATATTGATCAGGGATGCGGGATCCGCTGCAAGCGTAACGGGACTTCCAAGCAATGGTGGACCCGTAGTATCGGAACCGAGACCCGTCGGCAAGTGGCAGGTTCCACAGTGGATATCGTACAACAGCGACCCTTGGCGCATCGTATCCTCGTCAGGTTCCGAATCATTCTCCTGTTCATTGGCAGCTAGGCTCTTCAGGTAAACCGCCATTGCTCGCAGATCCTGCTGTGTCAGATGCGCGGTGCCACTTGCGATGACCTCGTTCATGGGGCCAAAAACACCCGCCCGGGAACTTACGCCTAACTGGAGGTAAGAAACGATGTCCTCCACTGACCAGAGGCCAAGTCCGTTATTTGACGATGTGAGATTCGTCGACGACCAACTCAAAGATTTCCCGTCGACGTTTTCCGTATAAGTGCTACCCGTCAGTGCCAGATCTTCGTCTGTTGCCCCGAGAAAATTTCTTGGCGAATGACACATTCCACAGTGCGTAAGGCCGTTGACCAGGTATGCACCCCGATTCCATTCAGGGGTCCGATCCGGGTTGGGCACATAACGGCCCTCATCGAAATAAATGGACTTCCACATGCCCAAGGTCCACCGCTGACCGTATGGGAATCCCAGATCGTTTTCCGGCGGCCTGTATTTCACAGCAGGCAAGGCTTGAAAGTATGCAAACAATGCAGCGATCTCTGCGTCACTTGCCATCGTATACGACGTATATGGAAATACCGGATAAAGGTGCTGGCCGTCAGGCCTCTCACCTTCACGAAGTGCCATCGCAAAATCTTGCAGCGTCCATTCACCGATGCCTGTCTCTGCATCCGGAGTAATGTTTGTCGAATAGATTGTCCCGAACGGGGTCTCGAACACTACACCGCCGGCAAACTGATCGCCGTTTGCACGAGTATGACAACTCATGCAATTGCCGGCCTTCGACAGATACAAGCCGTACTCGATCTCCGACTGGGTCGCAGCAGCAGCCGTCGGAACCGGAACGTTGATGGCCAGGAACAGAAGAAGGACTACTGCTGGAATCGTGCAGCGGTCACTGCAGGCCCGACAAATCAATTTCATGAAGTGCGCAAGCACGGGCAAGTGTGGATAAGCACTTCCGAAATTTTTCGCCGGTCCGCAAATAACACCTAGGATTTTGCACCCCAGGAATTGCATAGCCCTTCGCTGCTTACCCGCCCTTTCAGCAATGTACAAGAGCCACAGCCCCCACCGGATCCTTCGGCCGTAAAGTACATGCATCCGCCACATATTTGCCCGGGATTTGGCGATACATCAGCGTAGCCCAGCGACGCCCTCATACTTATTTCGCTGTTGCTGAGCTGGCCCGGCTGATTGCACACGAGCTGTTGATCATCCGATTCCCCACATGCGCCGAGCCCAAGGAGCGTCACGCCTCCCGCTGAAAAGTACATGCCATGCCGCAAAACAGCGCGTCGAGTAATTTTCTTGACCAGCATATTCTTAGTTCCTGCTTGCTAGCGAATCAGGGGCTAAGTTTCCTTCGCATATAACCCGGCTTGAGCGTCCGGCGGTTTACATCGACGTATAGTCTGCCGCCACTTCTCCAACCTTGCGCAAGAACCGCAGCAAAACCCCGGTCCGCCAGTTATGGTTCACTTAATTCGTACACTTGCCGATCAGGGCGTAGTGCTGAAGGCGCTTCGCGCCAGCCAGCGATGGGCGTATTTCCAAAATAAAGGTGTAAACCATGTGACCGGTTGACACCTTAATCTTTGTCTGGTGGTGATGGGTGGGATCGAACCACCGACCTGCGGGTTATGAGTCCACCGCTCTAACCATCTGAGCTACATCACCAAAATCTGTCTATCGATTCTCGCCCGCCGGCGAGGCGCCAGATTGTCCGGTGGGCGCCCGGCCCTGTCAACCCGCCATGGCGTCTATTCCAGGCCGAACACGAAAAGCGTGCCGCCACCTGTCGATACGACACGCTGCCTGCCGTCCACTGCAAATGACATGGGGTTCGTTCGGACCGCACCACCTGTCTGAAAGTCCCAAAGGGGCTTACCGGACTGGCCATCCAGTGCGAATACATTACCCTCGTTGCTGCCCCCGAAAACCAGGCCACCCGCCGTTGCCATGACGCCGGCCCACGGCGGCGAATGCAGCATGAACTCCCACTGTTGCTTGCCCGTTAGCACATCCAATGCCCGAATCGCACCTGCCGCGTCATCGCCTGACATGGCCTGCTCGCCCCCGCCAAGAAATGGCATACCTTCCTCGTACTCGACGTCCGCTTTGTAATAGACGGACCCCATCAGGCGAGTCGACACAAAAAACTGCTCTGTCTGTGGGTTGTAGGACGGGCTGAACCAGTTCGTGGCGCCCTGCAGGCTCGGCCAGATCAGGTTGCCCTCGTAGGTCGGATCCGTGCCCGGCAACACGATCGGCCGGCCCGATTCGTCGAGACCCGCCGCCCAGGTCTGTTTTGAATATTCGTTGCCGTGCAAAAACTCCCCGGTCTCGCGATCGAGCAGATAGAAAAATGCATTGCGATTGGCGAGCGCCACGATCTTTCGATCCACGCCATTGAATTCGGCGTCGAACAAAACCGGTATCTGGTTCGCGTCCCAGTCGTGAGTATCATGGGGTGTGAACTGGAAATGCCATTTCAGCTCGCCGGTGTCGGGATCCAGCGCAATAAGGGAACAGGAATAAAGGTTGTTGCCTGGACGTACATCGCCGTTCCAGTCCGGAGCAGGATTGCCGACCGTCCAGTAGAGCAAATCGAGATCGGGATCATACGAACCGGTCAACCAGGTTGAACCGCCACCAGTCTGCCAGGCGTCGCCTTGCCAGGTTTCACTTCCCGGTTCGCCAGGTGCAGGTATCGTGTTGAATCGCCACACACGCTCACCTGTTGCGGAATCATAGGCATCGACAAAACCGCGCACACCCGCCTCCGCACCACTGACGCCGACGATAATCATCCTTTCGAGCGCAAGTGGCGCAAGCGTTAGCGAAAATCCGACCTTGTTGTCGGCCACCTCAACGTCCCAGCGCAGCGCGCCGGTTGCCGCATCCAGCGACACAAGATGTGCGTTTAGAGTCCCCACATAGACAGCGTCACCCAAGAGGGCGACGCCGCGATTTACTTTCGGAAAACCAATATGCAGAACTTCATCTGACAGTTCCGGAGACCAGGTCCATAGCCGTTTGCCGGTTCGCGCATCGAGTGCCGTTACTGTGCTCGGTGGTTCCGTAATGTACATGATGCCATCGGCGACCAGCGGCGTGGTTTCGACCAGCCCTGCACCAGTGATTGTGGACGGTTGCATCTGGTATGCCCAAATCACTTTGAGATTTTTGACGTTGCGCGTATTGATTTCAGCCAATGGTGAATACCGTTCCGAACGATATGTTCCGGAATACGTTAGCCAGTTGTCCTTGTCGTTCTTCGCATCGACAAGTCTGCCAAAGCTCACATCCGCATTCGCCGAATGCGCGGCAAGGACCATGATCAGTACCACCAGCTTTCTCATTTTTCGGCCCTCAGACTCATCAGGTAGGAAACCAGGTCGTCCATGTCCTGCTGCGATAACGCGGCCCCGTACGCAGGCATCAGGCTATGCGCGAAAATCTTTTCGACCTCAACGAATTCGTCTTTTCGGAATGAATGTACATTGCCGCCGATGTCGCGTACCTGGATGGAAAAAGCATCTTCATTGATACGCAATCCTTCAACGCTCTCCGCTGCAGATTTGACCCGGACAGTCAGGAAATCCTGATACCCCATCGTTTGCGACTGCGCGTCTGCGGGTTCAACCAGCGAGGTCCTGAGATAGGCCAGTCCGCGACGATCGCCGACATCTGTCAACTCGGGCCCGATACCCTTCCCGTGACCGGCAATGATGTGACAAGCCGGGCAACCACCTCCAGCCTGGTAAATCGATTCCCCCCGTCCCGGATCACCGGGCATCTCCTCGATTGCAAGCTTCCCGAGTGTGCGCACGTAGCCAGCCACTCTCCGGGTCTGGTCGTCGTCAAGTGACCAGATGGCCGGCATGCCGGTACCGGCAATGCCGTCGTCGATCACCGCTATCAAAGTTTCATCATCCGTCGCATATTTCAGCCTGGCGCGCGCGAGGTTGGATCCTTCACCGCCCGCACCGTCGATGCCGTGGCAGCGTGCGCAATGCACGCGAAACAGCCGCTGACCATCAGCGAGATCAGCCTCTGAAAGCTCGTCAGGTGGCAATTGGCCCCATACGGGCAATGCAAGACTAAGCAGAAAAGCCGCAGGCATGATGAATTTCGGGCCGTTCTTCATGACGATTACCCCTTAAACAGCGTGGCACTTGCACAATGGAACATAGCAAACGATGGCGCATGCCGATAGATGCCCACACAAATCGGGTTGTCCTTCGCTGCATACGTATAATAAGCCGATCGAGACAACAGACCTTTTTATGTTTGAGCATCCTGAGATAACCGTCGATCAAGCGCCGGGCGCCAAAATTTCCGCGTGGCGAGGTTTGCCATCGATATGAGACGTTCAATTCGAAATCTCATATGTCTTGGGATGTTTCTTGTAAGTGGTGCCTGTTCCGAGAACCTTTCGACCAGCCGGCCCTATATCCTGGCGACGGCCACAACGGGCGGAACCTACTATCCGGTCGGTGTCGCGATCGCGACGATCACCAAATCGCAATTGTATTCAACCAAGGGCATTAGTCTTTCGGCCATCAGCTCGGCCGGATCGCTTGAGAACATCAAATTGATGCGGGACAACCAGGCTCAGTTTGCAATGCTTCAGGGAATATTTGCGGCGTGGGCCTGGTACGGTGACGGCCCGGTCAGCAAGCCGCAGCCCTGGTTAAGGAGCATTGGCGCGATGTGGCAAAACGCCGATCATTTCGTCCTGCTCACAGATTTGACCGTCGATGGCTCGATCTGGGACCTGGACAGACTGGATGGCCAACGTTTCGTTATAGGTGCCAGAAATTCCGGCGCCGAGAAAAGCGGCGATCACATTCTGAAGAGCCTGGGCATCGATTATGAAAGTAAACTGGATCTCGCGTACATGGGCTACGGCGCAACTGCCGACGCCATCCAGGACGGAACGATTGTCGGCATGAACATTCCAGCCGGTCCTCCGGTAACGGGCATTACCCGTGCTTTCGCAATGGTTGGCGAAGACCTGACGTTGCTCAGTTTCAGTGACAGAGATATCGAAGCGATCAATCGGACCTATCCTCTCTGGAGCCGTTACGTGATTCGCGCAAACACCTATCCGAATCAACCAGTAGATGTTCAGTCGATCGCACACCCGAATATTCTTGCCGTTCGCGCCGATGTTTCTGACGAAGTTGTCTACCTGGTTACAAAAACAATGTGGGAAAACCTGTCGGCACTTCACGAAATTCATAAAGCAACGGTAGAGGTAACCCTTGACAAGGCGTTGCGGGGGCTCGGCGCACCATTGCATCCGGGTGCCATTCGTTATTACCGGGAACGGGGAATGACGATACCTCCCGAACTGCTGCCACCGTGACCAGGTCACTCGTAAGATGGGCAGCCGTCCTGTTCGCGCTGTTCCACGTCTACAATAATCTGTTCAATGCCGTCTCGGAATTGTGGTTTGCTGCAATCCATTTCGGGGGTTTCGGCGCACTCTGTGCACTGAGTTTTCACCAACCGAAATCTTCGCAGGGTCGCGTCAGCTTTCGGGCGGTGGGCAACGTCTTCCTGGCGCTACTTTCGATAAGCGTCGCTGTCTACCTGATTCTTTTCGAAAACGCGCTTTATGCACGAGAATCCGAATTCATCCCGGCAGACTATTTTTTCGCAGGCGCCTCTGTGCTCCTCGCGATGGAATTGACCCGGCGTACGAGCGGCTGGTTCATGCCGCTCCTGATCGCCGTCAGCATGTCGTATGTTCTGTTTCTCGGTCGCTACGTACCGGGCCTGTTCTCCTTTCCAGGTTTAAGTATTGAGACCGTTCTTTATCGCAGTTACTTCAGTGGCGATGGCATGTTTGGAATGGTGGCCAACATCTCGTCCACATTCGTCTTCATGTTCATTCTTTTCGGTGCTTTCCTGCTGAAGTCCGGGGCCGGTGATTTTATTGTCAACGTCGCGCGAAGCTTCGCAGGTCGTTACCAGGGCGGTGCGGGTCACATCGCGGTCATCGGATCCGGTTTGATGGGATCGGTATCAGGTTCAGCAGTCGCAACGACGGTGTCTACCGGGGTCATCACCATTCCGATGATGACACGCTCCGGATTTACGCCGCGATTCGCGGCAGGCGTCGAAGCTGCTGCATCGACCGGCGGACAGTTGATGCCTCCGGTAATGGGAGCTGGTGCGTTCGTAATGTCGAGTTACACGCAGATTCCATATCTTCAAATCATCTCGGTGTCGGTTCTTCCGGCATTGCTCTATTTCTTGACCGTCTCGTTCTTTGTACGTATCGAAGCGCGGCGAATCGGAGTTTCGACAGATAGCGAACCAGATCAATCATCGACAATTGATACGATCAGGAAGGGCTGGCACTTTATCATTCCGCTTGCAGTGCTTGTCGGATCATTGATTATCGGCTATACGCCGGTGCGATCTTCAGTTGCTGCTATTTTTGCGGTAGTTGCCGTATCGTGGATTTCGGAAACGCCGATGACGATTAATCGCTGCGTAGACGCAATTCTTGATGCGGTTCGCATCATGGTACCGACGGCAATCCTGCTGATAGCGGTAGGGCTGGTCGTTAATGCCGTCACCACAACCGGGCTCGGTAACGCGTTTTCCATCATGATCGTCGAGTGGGCCAATGGCAGTCTGTTGCTGACACTCGTCCTCGTCGCACTGGCGTCGCTGATCCTGGGAATGGGTCTCCCGGTAACTGCCTCGTATATTGTGTTGGCAACACTCGCTGCCCCTGCACTTTATGACCTGATGAGCCAGTCCGCCATGCTGAACGCCTTAAGCGCAACTGACCTGCCATCCAGTGTGCAGGCCGTCATTGACCTGTTTGGCGGCGATCCGGCACGGGCATTTGTTGAGATGCCACCTGAAATGCGACAACTCGTCCGCGGCGAGTTGCTGGATCCCGCATTAGTCACCGGTATGCTGCTTAGCGCCCACCTGATCATATTCTGGCTGTCTCAGGACAGTAATGTGACACCACCCGTGTGCCTGGTGGCGTTCGCTGCTGCTGCGATAGCGGGTACTCCTCCGATGCGAACCGGACTGACGGCCTGGAAGATCGCGAAGGGGCTATACCTGGTTCCGGCGTTATTTGCGTTCACGCCGATAATCACCGGCAACTGGGCTGAACGGCTGCAGGTGTTTGTATTTGCAGGTTTCGGTTTGTACGCGCTCGCTGGCGTCTTGCAGTGGCATCTCGAGTCCAGATTGAACCTTGTCACCGGCACAATATTACTGATCAGCGCCTTCTGCCTCCTCTGGATGCCATTCGGCGTTTTCGTTCACCTAATCGGCGCAATTATTCTTGCCGGAGTTGTGGTGTATCAACACCGGACTGAACCGTCATCTTCTGTCAGACATTGAACCTGAAGTGCATGACGTCGCCTTCCTGGACGATATATTCCTTTCCTTCGAGGCGCAGCCGGCCAGCTTCTTTGGCGCCATGTTCGCCATTACCCTTGACGAAATCGTCGTAGGCGATCACCTCGGCACGGATAAAACCCTTTTCAAAGTCCGTATGAATTTCCGCCGCCGCTTTCGGCGCGGTCGCACCAACTTTCGTAGTCCACGCCCGGACCTCTTTCACACCTGCGGTGAAGTACGTCTGCAGTCCTAATAACTTGTATCCGCACCGGATTACGCGATCCAGACCAGGTTCTTCCAGACCGAGATCTGCAAGGAAATCCGCTTTGTCGGCTTCATCCAGCAGCGCAATTTCCGACTCGATCGCCGCACAGATCGCGACGACCTCCGCACCGTCTTCTTTAGCCAACGCAACAACCGAATCAAGGTAAGGGTTATTTCTAAAACCGCCTTCGTCGACATTAGCAACGTACATAACCGGCTTCAACGTTATCAAGTGCAGGTCTCGAATCCGCGCCAGGTCGTTCTCTTCAAGATTCAACGATCGCACCGGCATCCCCTGATCAAGATGTGCACTAATTCGTTTCAACAGATCGCGTAGTGCAATCGCATCTTTCTCGTTGGTCTTGGCATTTTTTTCCGCCTTATATAATTGTTTCTCGACCGACTCCAGATCAGCAAGAGCAAGCTCCGTATTGATCGTCTCGATATCGCCAACCGGGTCAATCTTTCCGGCTACATGGGTAACGTCATCGTCCTCAAAACATCGCACAACATGGGCTATGGCGTTAGTTTCCCGAATATTTGCAAGAAACTGATTGCCCAGACCCTCCCCTTTTGAGGCTCCCTTGACCAGGCCGGCGATATCAACAAACTCCATCGCTGTCGGAATGGTTTTCTGAGGTTTGACGATCCCTGAGAGCACACCAAGCCGCGGATCAGGAACAGCTACGACGCCGACGTTCGGCTCAATCGTACAGAAAGGGTAATTCTCCGCTGGAATTTCAGCAGCGGTGAGTGCATTGAATAAAGTCGATTTGCCAACGTTCGGCAACCCGACGATGCCACATTTGATTGCCATAAGATTATTCTTTCGTGTGTAGTTTTTTCATCGCCGCGTTGAGCCCGCTTCTGGCCAGAACCACCATGACATCAGCGGCCTGATCGACATTCTTCAAAATCTCGACTTCAACATCGCTTGATGCTTTCTTGAGAACGTACCCAGTCACCTGGTCCTTGTGCCCCGGGTGTCCGACTCCAATTCGTAAGCGCATGAAATCGGTCCCACAATGCTGAATGACGCTGCGTATGCCGTTGTGTCCACCATGTCCGCCGCCGAATTTCAGGCGCACAGTTCCTGGCTCCAGATCAATCTCGTCATGTGCAACCAGCAGTTGATCGGGAGACAGCCGATAGTAGTCAAGCATCGCACGAACCGGGCCGCCGCTTAAATTCATGTAGCTCTGGGGCTTTACAAGCCACACGTCATTTTTGTCAATTTCGATTTTACAGGCGTCAGCATCGAAACGGCTTTCGTACTTGAACGACGCGCTGGAACGCCGCGCTAGCGCGTCAACAAACCAGAACCCTGCGTTGTGCAGCGTTCTTTCGTAACGGTCTTCGGGGTTACCCAGACCAGCAATCATCGTAAGGTGCGTTGTCATAGCAAGGCTATGGTAGCTCTTTCGTTGGTATCAGTGAAAAGGCCCAATGTACCTTTCATCGTAAAATTTGACTGCCAAATGTGACGGATAAATCTTTGGCGCCTCAGCAAAAAAATACCCGCAATAATGCGCGGGTATTCTTCTGCGGAGCTGGCCACCGACATACTGTTCGAAGGGTGGCCATTTCGCGCGCTTCAGATGCGAATTACGTTTTGTCCGAGTCACCATCGGCATCGCCCACTGGCACAGCCGCAGCTGCACTCTCTGCATCTGCTGCGTCTTCAACGTCATCCTCGACAGATACGGCTTTGATGACATGGATGGAAACGATCGCATGATCGTGCTCCGGCCCATGTGCCAGCTCCGGAATTTCGACGCCTGCAGGCAACTTGATGTCCGACAGGTGCAGCATCTGGTTGAGATCGAGTTCAGCAATGTCCACCTCGAAGTACTCCGGCAGATCTTTTGGCAAACAGCTCACTTCGATATCGGTGATCAGCTGAGAAACAGAACCACCGTTCTTCTTGACGCCAATCGATGTATCCGCGTTCAGATAGTGAATCGGCACTTTCATCCTGATCTTTTCATCGTCGACAATGCGTTGGAAATCCATGTGCATTATCCGGTTCTTGGCCGGATGACGCTGGATGTCCTTCACGATCGCGGCCTGGTTTTTGTCGCCGACTTTAATTGTCAGAATGCTCGAAAAAAACGATTCATGCTCGAGCTGCTGGATGACGCGATTGTGATCGAACGCCAACATTCTGGGTGGACGGCCACCGCCGTAAATAATTGCAGGAACTTTCCCTTCGCGACGCAGGCGGCGGCTCGCACCCTTCCCCTGGTCTTCACGAAGTTCCGCAATCAGATTTAAATCTTGCTTCATAGGATCTCTCCGATAACTGATTGTTTTTGAAGCTGTTAATGGCTTCTACTGATGATCCCGATCGCGACCAATCGGGTTTGGGGCGCGAATAGTAGCCCAAAGGCCCTGATCCCGCAATGTGCCGCCATCGCGCTGCGGAAGTCGTTGAGCTACGGTAATTTACTTGATCAACCGACGAACACCACGCATAAGGTCAGGATTATCCGGGTCGGGTTTCAATTTCCGGCCCGCAGCCCGCATTGCCCGCTGAATTCGGCTATTTGACCGCAACACCGCAGAATGGAATTCCGTGCAACCGTCTTCAGCCAGAAATTTCATCAATATCTGACCAGCCGCCAACTGATATCCATGTCCTCTATATTGGTAAGCCGTAACGGTATTCTGAAGAGTATTATTACGAGTGTTGAATGCTCTGCAACCTACGACATCTCCGTCGCTATTTGTAACCAGGTAATACTGAATTCCACGGGCAAAATTAGTTCGCAGTTGCTCAATCGATTTGGGACCTGACACATAGGGTGACGGATTGTCCGCATAAATGGCGACCAGGTTCTCTTGATGCAGCTTGTCTGACGTCACAGGGATAAGGTCGACTGCGGGCCAATTATCAGATGTGATTATAGAAAGTTCGGATGGTGCATATGCAATACGAGCCAATTCCCGGATTCGCCGCCATAATTCAGTTGGATGGCGAACGATTCCAAGACAAAATATGAGCATACGATAGTGCTTTCCGAATTCATTCACCGCGTCGGTTTATCGACGCCTGAAAAGGTATGAGGTCCACTTTACAACCATGAATCAGAAAAAATCAATCCGCCTGCCATTGCGCGCCCGAATTGCGCCGGCGATACTTCGCCGCGCGAAATGGATTGGATTTACGATAGATCCGTTTATAACAGTAAGTGAAGGCGAGAGTGCTTGCGACAGCAAGTCAACCGCATACGAATTCGAATACAGATTTATAACGAGGGACGAAATTCCGCTGTTGGTCAATTTTTCACCAAATGGCGGTCTCAAGAAAATGCAGAGCGCGTGGGACGACGGCAAGAAATGCTATACAGCCTGGGACGGACAGCGACTCGCCGCCAAAATGTGGTGCGATTTCCGGGAATACAACTTTCGGCCCAATTACCGATTGTTGGAAGACGATGAAGTTTACCTGTACGCAGCGCATACGCATCCCGATTATCGTGGAAGCAATCTTGCTCCTGAATTGCGTTTACGTTGCTACGACAGTTTGAGAAAGCTTGGTCGCACGAGATTCTATAGCGTCACCGTTTACTACAATTCCGCCGCACGCAGGTTCAAGGAAAAGATTGGCGCGAGAAACGAATTGTTGCGGCTGCATATTTCTCTCTTTGGCCGGTGGTCAAAGACGATAACACTTAAAAAATATTAACCAATTGTCAGATACTTGATGGACCGGGAGGCAGCGAATAACCCGAAACCGAAAACCGGGGTCAGACCCCGATTCACGGTACCAGGCCGAGTTCGGTCAGGCCTTGTGAGAATTGAATGTCGACCGGTATGTCTGCCTGCGTCAGGCGGTCCAGGTCTCGTTGCAGCTGATCATCGATTACGCCCTTTTCATTGGTCAGTGTAGACGCACCTTCATAATTGCCATCCCCCTGCAACGTCAGCAGTAAATTGGACAACGACGACATCGCATCCTGCATCTTGTCAAAATCGACACGATAAGTACCCCTTTCAGGGTCTCGTACGAACGCGCCTCTTTCCGCAAAATAATTAAATCGCACCATATTCGCTTTCCCATGCGCATCACTGGCGCCGAAACGAATCGATCGAAAAATTCCGGCCATGAACGTCACGTAGTTGTCGAGAAGGTCGACCTCACCGAGTTCGCCCGCCTCGTTGAGCTTTGTAATCATATACAGCCCAAGAACGTCTGCCTTTCCTTCTTCCATGCTCGATGCAACGTCCCGAAGTGCTTCCCGGACAGTACCCTTGCCATTGACGGTGCTCTTGACGCCCAAGCCGTGGGCGACTTCATGAAACATGGTGTTCGCGAAAAATGCCTCAAATGTCACGTGTCTACTTTGCGATTCATCGATGAGTAACGCCGATATCGGATCCATGATTTTTTCAAACTTCGCCTGCATCGCATTCTTTAGCTGTAGCCGGCGAGTGCCCTTTCCTAACTGGACCTCTTCATCATTTGGCAAATTGATAGCGATTGTTTTGGCCCCTGCATTACTGTGGCCGGCATAGTAAATGACATCATAAGCATTCAGGTCGGAATCGGTGCCGGGCATTTCGGACTTATAGATTTCATCAACCGGCAACCCCTTCTGTAATTCCGGCAGGAATGTCGCAAATTTTTCAAGCTGTTCGCTCCAATCCTGATCTTTGATCAGTACGTATGCCTCGTAGGCGGCGCGATATCCGAAAAGTCGATCTTCGTAGGTTTCAATTGCTCCAATAACGAGATCAACCGGATTCGATTTGACATCCATCCAGGCGAAATCGCTCGCCTGGTATTCATCTGTCACCAGCGCATCAGCACGCAGGCGCAGGTAATCGGCAAACCCGTCGTGATCCGCGAGATTGGCAGCTTCCATGAGCAGGTTTGCAGCCTGATTGAGCTCCGTCGCAAACTCAACGTGATAAGGCACGACCATCAGTTCTCCGTCCGAATTCCTTCTGATAAACGAATAGAGGCCGGACTTGCCAGGTAAATCCGCCGCTTCGAATTCCTCTTTGGTCATGTCGCCCGGATAAAACTGCGCCCCCAGGGGTTTCTCGCCCACACCTGGCATGAAAGGGTTATCGTCAGCCAGCCTGTCCCACGGGCCGTAGTTCATTTCCGCAAAGCGCCTTACGTCGTCCACACCGATTGACGCGAGCCATTGCTGATAGTCATTGCCATAGGCCTGGCGCCAGAACAGATCGTCCATGATCTGCGCCGCTTCGATGAGTAAGACGAGCATGCTTCGCTGACGCTTACTCAGTCCGCCGAGGTCTGCGATTAATGGCAACTCGGCGTAGATTTCGGGCCGCGGTGACGCTGTTCCCGACGCCATTTCGACTGACGTTTCCGCCATCTCAGATGTCTCAATCGGTGCGCTCTTGTCACCCGGTTCACTGCAGGCGGTCAAAAAGGAGACGATGGTTACGAGATTAATGAAGAATCTTTTTTTCACCGACATATTCCCAATGCTTAGAGCCGGTGGCGAGTATTACACAGCTCTGACGACGATCGAAAGCGCGAGCCAATCGGCCCTCAACGGCAGGCGGACGATAAGAGTTCTTGACCAGGATAAACTGTTCCTGCTTTCAAAGCAGTGCTTCAATCAACGTAAAGCGAACTGACTGATTCTTCGTCAGATATGCGCCGCATCGTTTCGGCAAGTAACTCGGCAGTCGAAAGTTGGCGAATCTTGTCGCAGGCCTTCGCCTGATCGGCCAAAGGTATCGTGTCAGTCACGACCATGTGATCAAGTTCCGAATCCGTAATTCGAGATACCGCCGGGCCGGACAGGACCGGATGAGTGATATAGGCGTCAACTGTGGCCGCACCCTGTGCCTTCAGCGCGGCGGCCGCATGGCACAAGGTGCCAGCGGTATCGACCATGTCGTCGATTAATACGCAGTTCTTGCCCTCGACATCGCCAATGATATTCATTACCTCGGACTGGTTCGCTCTCGAGCGCCGTTTGTCGATGATGGCCAGATCAGAATCACCGAGACGCTTGGCCAGGGCCCGGGCGCGAACGACGCCTCCGACGTCCGGCGACACAACCACCATGTCTTGGTATTTCTGTTTCCAGACATCACCAAGCAGCAAGGGCGACGCGTAGACATTATCTACCGCAATATCAAAAAAACCCTGAATCTGATCCGCGTGAAGGTCAACTGTCAGTACGCGGTCGACACCAGCTACACCGATCATTTTTGCAACCAGTTTGGCCGTAATTGGCACGCGCGCGGACCGCGGACGCCGATCCTGTCGTGCGAAGCCGAAATATGGAATTACGGCGGTTATCCTCGCGGCCGACGCCCGTCTCGCCGCGTCCACCATCACCAACAGCTCCATCAGGTTCTCTGCTGTCGGCGGACAAGTCGGTTGAATGATGAATGTTTCCCGACCGCGAATGTTTTCAAGAATTTCGACGTTAATTTCGCCGTCACTGAAGCGTCCGACCTGGGCCTTCGCAAGCGGTATATGAAGGACCCGGGAAATATCCTGAGCAAGATCCGGATGTGCGTTACCCGAAAATATCGCCATTGTTGACGGTACCATTGCCTATCTCCCCAATGTATTCCAGCTGTTTTTCTTATTAATTTCCGCCCCAATGGACAGCAATGGCTGGGGTGGCAGGATTCGAACCTGCGCATGACGGGATCAAAACCCGTTGCCTTACCGCTTGGCTACACCCCATCTGGCCTGGCATCACGGGCGCAATTGTGGGCTGCGCAATCTGGTGTGTCAAACAGCGCAATTCAACGCTATCTGAATGTCCAGCTATCGATGACAAGTCGCAATTTTATCTCTTCGTTCAATGCTGTGAGCCGCCGCGGCATCGATTGCCCGCCGCCATCTGTGTATTCCGCGATTGCCACTTGCCAGTTGCGCTGGGCAAGCTCGCTAAGAAGACCAGCATCGTTGAAACGTGCCTTGGAGTCCGACGACGGATCGGGAATGCCCAGCGCCCAGTAACGCAGGCTTGTTACCGGTATGGTCCAGCCGAAGCGTTCGCGCAATTCGATTTCTGCATCAACGAGTTCGGTTACCACACCATCCTGATCGGTGAGCGTCAGTTCGTGCCGGTCACCATTTATAAAAATGGTACCGACACCGAGTGGGCCGCTGATTCGGGCACGAAACACTGTGCCATCCTGGCGCCACCACAACTTGCCATTGAAACCTTCGTCGCCCGCGCTGACACCAATACGCCCGGCAAACTCCCACTCGTCAGTATTAATGAGAATGGACTTTCGAGACTCCCAGTCTTTGATGTCGGGAAGCAGGACTCCACCGGTGGACGTGCAACCAGTCAGCCAGAACAGCAAAACCAGGTAACCGAGATTTAGAGCCCGGGATCGCAACATTGCTTCGCCGTCAGGGCGTCTCCTGAAAATGCTGCTCGCGCAGTTTCATTAGCAATTCGCTTTTCGGAAACAGGACTTCAGCTTGCTGCAATGCCCGGACAGCATCATCAGCCCGATCGAGCGATAGAAGTACTTCGACGATATGGCCGGCGACCTCCGGATCGCGAAGTTTCTCGTAGGCCTTTTCCAGGAAGCCGAGAGCCTCCTCACTTCGACCCTGCCGGTACAACACCCATCCCCAGCTGTCGATAATTGCAGCGCTGTCCGGTTCCAGATCCAGTGCCTTCCTGATGAGTTTTTCAGCCTCATCATACTGATCGGTCATATCAGCCAGCGTGTAACCCAATGCATTCAGAGACATCGAACTTTCCGGCCACCGCTCTACCGCATGCCGGTATTGTCCGATCGCATCGTCGAGTCGCCCCATGCGCAGCAGCAGTGCGGCACGACCGAGTCGAACGCCCTCATCGTCCGGGCGGTAAGTTACCACCTGATCGAACAGCTCCAGCGCCTCATCATTACGATCGATGCTAACCATCAGCTGAGCCTTGGCGCGCAGCATATCGACTGCAAAATTAGGGTTAATTTCTGCAAAGCTCGACAAATGTTTCAGCGCCTTTTCGTGCTCTCCCTGTTGCGCCATAATGCCGGCTGCCCTGCTCTGCGAAAGCACAGCGTTATCGCCACTGGTTACCTGTGAATAGTTTCGAATCGCCTCCTCGAACTCGTCTCGCCGGTCCGCGATCCGGCCCAGGTAGTAGAGCGCGTCCATCTGGAAGTTGCCGCTCGCCAGGAGATCCTCAAAATCGGCCTTGGCGGCGTCCATATGATCCAGTCGGAAATTGATAATGGCCATGAGTCGCAATGCGTCAGTGCGGTACGGCTGCTCGAGCAAGATTTGATTGACCTGGCTCAGGGCGTCGTCATCGCGCCCCGCCGATACAAGCATGATCGCGAGCTCAAGTCGCGCCTCCGGATCGGGGTCCGGGTCATCACCGACCAGCCTGGACGCATAGTCGATCGCACCGGCCTCGTCTCCCGATAACAGCAGAGAGCGCGCATACAAAAGGTGCGGTTTGACCCAGTCCGGGTCGATGGCTATCGCCTGTTTAGCCTCCTTGCCTGCCGTTTCCGTGTCGCCAGCTTGCAGTGCCATTATGGCCACTGAATAACGTGCAAATACAGATTTAGGAAAAGGCCTCGCGAGTTGCCGCATCAATTCATAGCCGTTGGTCGGATCTTCCTGAGAAAGCATGGGTATGAGCGCCATCAGTCGCTCGTCGACCGGGGAATCATCTTTTTTGAGGAGTTTTTCGAAAGCCCTGCGTGATTCGCGAATTTCACCGGTGCGAAGATAGAGCTGTGCCATGTAAAGCATTGCTTCATCGTCGTCCGGGTCCAACTCCACCCAGCGCCTCGCAGCGCGAATCGCATCATCGTTGAAGCCATAGGTATAGGCGATTCGCGTCGCCTGGCCGGCCACTTCCGGGTCCTCGCTAAGCTCCGAGGCCATGCGGTATTCAGCTGAAGCGTTCTGATATTCGTGCTGATTGAGTGCTGTCTCGGCAGCAAGCACGTGGGTTGCTACCTCCTCCGATTCCTCGTCCGCCAGTGATATTCCGGACGTGGCCAGGATTACCAGACACCCAATCTGGATAATCGTATGCAAGGTGCAAGCTGTCGTTCTCGCCAAGGTGCTGTTACTCATTATTCAATTAGTCGGATATTTGCCATATGTAGTGAAGACAGACAAGGAACTGCGCCATCAGTTCGCTTATCATACGCGTTGATTGTCCCCCTGGATCCGATAACCCAAGATGCCGCTTCACATTCTCGGCCTGAACCATAACACGGCGCCTGTCGAAATACGCGAACAGGTCGTGTTCACTGGTGATGCAATTGACCACACTTTGTCGGCGGTTCTCTCTCTCGATGGTGTGTCTGAAGCCGTTGTATTGTCTACCTGTAACCGAACCGAATTTTATGTTGAAACGACGGATTCCGGCCAGCATCTCCTTCGCGCATGGCTTATCGAAAAACAGTCCCTGAACGAGACCGCGTGCGCAGCGCTTTTTTTCCTGAACTCAGACGAGGCAATCCGACACCTGTTCCGCGTCGCTTGCGGCCTCGACTCCATGGTGCTCGGTGAGCCGCAGATTCTTGGCCAGTTGAAAGACGCCTTTAGACACGCGGAAGAACATGGAACTGTCGGCACTCAGTTGAACAGACTTTTTCATCACACGTTCTCCGTTGCCAAAAAAGTCCGAACCGACACCGAAATCGGTTCAAGCCCGGTATCCGTCGCTTACGCCGCCGTAAACCTTGCGAACCAGTTTTTTGCAGGGTTCTCCCAACACACGGCATTGCTTATTGGCGCCGGCGTCACTATCGAACTGGTCGCAAAACATCTGTATAGCAAAGACATTGGGCGTCTGTTTGTCGCGAACAGAGACCTCTCCCGCGCTCAGAAACTGGCGACCCAGTTTGACGGATTCGCATTGCCGCTGTCGGAACTGCCCGGAACGCTGCCGGAAGCAGATATCCTCATTAGCTCCACTGCAAGCGCCGATTTGATCGTGACACTTGAACAAATGCAGGCGGCCATCAAGGCAAGGAAGCACAAGCCTGTCTTTGCAGTTGATCTGGCTGTTCCCAGGGATCTGGATCCGGCGATTCATAATCTGGATGACGTCTATCTGTACACAGTGGATGATCTCGATAAAGTAATTATCGAAGGGCAGAGCAATCGAGAGGCGGCGGCTGTCGACGCACACCGAATCCTCGATGACGAGATCGGGCGATATCTCAGCATCGAGCGGAGCAAGGCGGTCGCTCCGGTCATTACCGCGTTGCGTGATCACGGTGAGGCGTTAAGGGAGCAGGTGTTGGAGCAAGCGCGGCGACGACTGGCGAAGGGCGCGGATAGCGATGAGGTGCTCGAATATGTGACGTCGGCACTGTTGAAAAAACTTCTCCACCAACCGAGCGTACGCTTGCGCGAGGCTGGCGAGAATTCAGATCAGGAATTTGTCGCTACGATCCGCGAGTTGTTTGGTTTGGAAGAGAATGATCAAACATGAAAGATTCGATTCGACGGAAGCTTGAAACCACCCGCGAGCGGTTTGAGGAAATCAGCGGCTTGTTAGCCGAACCGGATACGATCAATGACCAGAACCAGTTCCGTAACCTGTCGAAAGAATACGCACGGCTGGAGGAGGTGGTACGACTTTTTCGTCAATATGAGTCACTGTCTGGGGATGCTTCTTCCGCGGAAGAAATGGTAAACGACGCGGATAAGGAAATTCGTCAAATGGGACAGGAGGAACTCACGTCCTTGAACGAACGCCTCGAATCCCTTGAAGCGGAATTGCAACAGGCGCTATTGCCGCCAGACCCGCATGACGGCAGTAACATTTTCCTGGAGATCAGGGCCGGCACCGGTGGCGATGAAGCTGCAATTTTTGCCGGCGATCTCTTTCGTATGTATTCCAAGTTCGCGGAAAAAATGCGGTGGCCACTCGAGATCGTCAGTGCACGTGAGGGGGAACATGGCGGGTACAAAGAAATTGTCAGTCGAATCTCCGGCAACAATATTTACGGCAAACTAAAATTCGAATCTGGCGCACACCGGGTACAGCGAGTACCCGCAACGGAATCGCAAGGCCGCATTCATACCTCGGCCTGCACGGTTGCGGTGCTTCCGGAACCGGATGAAATAGAGGCAATAGATATCGGCGCGGGAGATCTCAGGGTTGACACCTATCGCGCGTCCGGCGCCGGCGGGCAGCACGTCAACAAAACCGATTCAGCCATTCGCCTGACGCATATCCCCTCAGGTATCGTTGTCGAGTGCCAGGATGAACGTTCGCAACACAAGAATCGCGCCCGCGCGATGTCGCTATTGCAGGCCAAACTACTGGACGCAGAAATATCGAGGCAGGAGAAGGAGCAGGCGCAAAACCGAAAGTCGCAGGTGGGCACGGGAGACCGGTCCGAAAGAATTCGAACCTACAATTACCCACAGGGGCGTGTGACCGATCACCGCATCAACCTTACAATCTATAAACTGGCAGAGATACTCGAGGGCGATCTGGAGCAGGTAGTTGACCCGCTGATCAGGGAATACCAGGCCGACCAACTCGCCGCACTGGTTGAATGATTATTCACCCGGCGCCGGATTCTCCGCGCCGGGCTTGCATCTACATTTGCTTGCGAAGGTAATTCAGAACGTCAGAACGGGTAATAAGTCCGAGGAATTTAGGACCGTCCATGACAGCCGCATAAGGCTGAACAGATAACATGGCTACAAGATTGTTGATACTCGCGTCCTTCTCGAGTCGAATGAAAGCTGTCTGCATTGCATCTTCGACCATTGACTTCATCAACTCAGGTTTTCCAAAAACGAATTGAATTATGGCATCTTCAGTCACTACGCCTACCAACACACCCGCATCCATTACAGGCAGTTGCGAGAAACCGGCGTTTCGCAATCGGTTGTGCGCTGTCGTAAGTACATCGGTGGGGCCGACCGTGATCGTCGCCCTCTCATCGTGCAATCGACCAATCAGATCGCGAAGGTCACCGAATGTCTGCCGCGTAATGAATCCCTGGTCCTCCATCCAGAAGTCGTTGAAAAGTTTTGACAGGTACTTGTTGCCTGTGTCACATGCCAGCGTGACCACACGCTTGGGTTCGGTCTGCTCGCGACAGTACTGAAGTGCAGCACTTACCAACGTGCCGGTCGATGAGCCTGTCAACATCCCTTCCTTGCGTAACAGTTCTCTTGCCGTGCTGAACGATTCGGCATCGGAAATGCTGTAAGCCTTTTTGACGCCTGCGAATTCTGCAATCGACGGAATGAAGTCTTCACCGATCCCCTCTACGAGCCACGACGAACTGGCACCGAATTCGCCCGTATGAACGTAGTCCGCAACAACGGAACCAACCGGATCGGCGATGACCAGCTCCGTATGTGGGGAGTTCTTCTGCAAATATCTGTTGATGCCGCTTACGGTACCGCTGGAACCGACTCCTACAATGATCGCGTCGACATCGCCCTCGAGCTGCTCAAAAATCTCGGGGGCGGTTGTGGACTCGTGCGCCAGCGGATTGTCGGCATTGCCGAACTGGTTAATGAAGTACGCGCCCTTTTCCTCCGCAATATTTCTCCCGAGGTCCTGGTAGTACTCAGGATGTCCGCGGCCGACGTCAGAGCGGGTCAACACGACCTCTGCACCCATTGCGCGTAGATTGAAAATCTTTTCCTGGCTCATTTTGTCAGGTAGCACAAGGATCAGCTGATAGCCCTTTTGTGCGGCAACCAACGCCAGGCCCAGGCCTGTATTGCCGGCAGTCGCTTCAACCAGCGTGTCGCCCGGCTTGATATCGCCGCGCTTTTCGGCTTCTTCGATCATCGAAATACCGATTCGGTCCTTGATCGAACCGCCGGGATTCATGAGTTCAAGCTTCAAAAACAACCTGCATGGCCCCGTATCCATTTTCGAAAGCTCAAGCATCGGAGTTCGGCCAACCATGTCGAGCACATTTGAGTAAACTTGCATATCGAGACCACAGCAGGGGAAAGTGCGGCAATGGTACGCGATGGATGGACTCCTTTGAATGGCTTTTTGAGAATCGATAGTGCGCTTTCAATAGCGGCGGTAACCCTGCAATCGGGCAGTGAAAGTCCGCGCCTGGATGCAGAACTTCTGCTCGCACGGGCGCTCGACGTACCACGTAGTTATTTATTTGCACATTCCGACGAAGAAATGGACGTGGCAGCGGCCGAACGATTTCAGAACGCCATCGACCAGCGTGCTGGCGGTGTTCCACTTGCTTATATTACTGGTGAAAAAGAATTCTGGTCTATGGTGTTGACAGTCAGCCCTGCCACACTGGTACCACGTCCGGACACCGAGATTCTCGTGGATCGGGCGCTGATGAAAATTCCGAAAGACAAGGCCATGCGTGTGCTGGATCTTGGCACGGGGAGCGGCGCAATTGGTTTGGCCATCGCCAGAGAACGGCCGCTATGCGAAGTTGTTGCAACGGATGTCAGCGAAGACGCCCTGGCTATCGCACGACTGAATTCGCGGGAACTCGGCATTCCCAACATTGAATTCATTCAGGGCAGTTGGGCTGATCCGGTGGCCGGGCAGATTTTCGACATCATCGTCAGCAATCCCCCTTACGTGGCCAGCGGCGATAGCGCACTGGCAACATTGCAGCACGAACCGCGCGTGGCCCTCGTGTCTGGTGACGACGGACTGGATGATATTCGCGTAATTGCCGCCGAAACCAAAAACGTCATTGTGAACGGAGGCTATCTTTTACTGGAACACGGCGCCATGCAATCCGGGGAGATCGCGAAAATCCTCAGCGCCAACGGCTGGGCCAACATAATGTTGGCGAATGATCTGGGTGGACTCCCCAGAGTCACGATATCAAGCCGGTGAAGAAAATTTCCCCACTATTTGCATTCATATTCCTGGTCCAGAGCCTCAGCCAAAAGGCAGATGGACAGGAATACCGGGAACATCATTTTGTCAATATTCTTGATGCGATTCCGGGCGTATTGGTCGATGTCAGGTATTTCTCGGAAGATAATTTCATGGGAACCAGGGTCGATGGCTACAACGACCCAATTATTCTGCTTACCCGACCGGCTGCCAACGCACTGTCCAACGTGCAACTCGCGCTGGAAAAGCAAGGGCTCGGCCTGAAGATCTTCGATGCCTACAGACCGCAGAAGGCGGTGGATCATTTTGTACGGTGGGCCGCGGATCCAACGGATATTCTGACGAAGCAAAAATATTATCCGGATCTTCCCAAGGACCGGCTCTTTGATCTTGGCTACATCTCCGAAAAGTCGGGGCACACCCGTGGCAGCACGCTGGATCTTACGATCGTGGATCTCGAGTCGGGGATGGAACTGGACATGGGTAGTCATTGGGACTTCTTCGGTGAAATATCCCACCATGACTCGCCCCTGGTGAGTGAAACGGCGGCCGCGAACAGGAATATGCTTCGAGAAGAAATGCGAAAAAACGGTTTTCGGGCTGCCGTCACCGAATGGTGGCATTACACGCTTGAGAATGAGCCTTATCCGGACATTTATTTCGATATCAACGTAGAAGGCGGTCAATAACAGCCAGTTGCCCCCTAACTACCAGTTGAGAGCAAAAATTCAATGAAAATTGAAAGTCCGCTCGGTTTCCTTATACTTTCGCATTTAATCAGCGACGGGAACCTTACGTGATTACTATAGAAACCAATTACGGCGATATCGTCGTCGACCTTTTCGAAGAAAATGCTCCGATTTCCTGTGAGAACTTTCGGCAGTACGCTGCTGATGGACACTATGACAACACCATATTCCATCGCGTCATTCCGAATTTCATGATTCAGTGCGGAGGATTCAACGAGGACATGTCGCAGAAAGCAACCCGCCCACAAATCAAGAACGAGGCCGATAACGGCGAGATGAATGTTCGAGGTTCGCTGGCGATGGCCAGAACTGCCGTAGCCGACAGTGCAACTTCACAATTCTTTATCAACCTGAAAGATAACGACTTTCTCAATCACGGTGGTCGTGATTTCGGCTATGCGGTATTCGGCAAGGTCAGCGGCGGCATGGACGTCGTTGAAGCGATCGCTGCCGTGCCCACTGGCAACAAGGGAGGTCATCAGGATGTCCCCGTCGATCCTGTCAAAATCGTCTCAGTCCGTATTGACGACTAACTACTAATTCTTCTGGAATAGTAATAGACGGACATCGTGGCCAGGATGGCTGCCAGCAAATAGACCCCTATAGCGGTGGCGATCACGCCGGCGAATTCGTCAGGCCGAACGAGTGACGCGGCAAGGGCTGGTCCGGCAACGCTGCCGCATGACGTAAAAAAGCCCCCCACGACCACTACGCTGCCACCAGGATCCAGACGAGCTTCTATCGCGTAAAAGAACGACAGGCCAAACGCCCACGCTACACCGAGTGAGCCGACCGCGAGATAGTAGGAAACTGCGCCACTTGGAAAAAGCAACAGCACGTGGGCCACGATTGACAGGATTACTGCGGCGAGCAGCGGGCGAATCTGCCCAAACCGATCGCCGATCAATACAACGAGAAGCGCAGAAGGCACGCCGAGGAGTGACGATATACCCAATGCCTCCCCGATACGAAAGTTTGACAATCCGAATCCAATGCCAATTCTTTCGGAATAGGTGTATTGCATGAAATTCGCGGTTTCGTAAAGACCAATACCCAGCATGATCAGTATCGCTGCGGGCCGCAGTAACATCTGCAGCTCTACTACCGGTTCCTCGCGCTCCGTTTCCCTGTGAACCACAGAATTTCTGAGCGTGAGTGACAGACCTGCTGCTGCGGCCAACATCAGGTACATGCCGATCACGCCGATCGCCGGCAGCAGATACGGCAGAATATACAAGCCCACCGCGCTCAGACCGAATTGAAAAACCATGAAAACACCATAACCCCGCTCCGGATTCGCAGCGGCCGCAAATGACGCGACGACAGCCGCGTAGGCCACAGCTCCACCGAGACCGGAAACCAGGCGCAACACAACGAACGACCACACTGGCAAGTGACCCACGAGCGCTGATGCCGCATCACAGGTACCGAGGACAAGCATTCCGAACAGGGCAAGTTTTTGAGGATCGAGATGACGAATTCGAAAACCCGCTGCGATCGCGCCGAGTGCACTACCGGTGAATCCCGCTGCCGCAAGCCATCCCGCTTCCGCTTCGGTAAATCCGCTGTAGTCGATCAGCGCGCCAACCATCGTCGGCAATATCAGAATTGGCAATATCGCGACTGAACCAAGGATCGACAGGCGAATATGGCGTATGGCTACGCTGCTCATTCTTATTCTCATCCTTGTTGACAAGCTGTGCATGCTACCGCGCATAATGACGGCGTACTAATTTTGTCGGTGAAACGATGAGTAAAGTAACCTTCGCTGCGACGCAAATGGCCTGTGTTGAAAACAGCGATATAAATGTCGCACTCGCTGAGCAACAGGTTCGGGCAGCGGCGGCCCGCGGCGCCCAGGTTATTCTTCTGCAGGAGTTGTTCGAGACCCCTTACTTTTGCAAGGATCTCGACAATAGTTATCTCGAGCTCGCACATGAGGGATCGGCGAACAAACTCGTCAGGAAGTTTCAGAAAATCGCAAGAGAACTGTCAGTCGTTCTGCCGATCAGCTTTTTCGAGCGCGCGAACAATGCGTTTTTCAATTCCATTGCCGTTATTGATGCGGACGGTGAATTACTCGGGATTTATCGCAAGTCGCACATTCCGGACAGTCCTGGCTATCAGGAAAAATTCTATTTCAGTCCAGGCGACACGGGCTTTCACGTCTGGCAAACACGCTTTGCGAAGATTGGAGTAGCGATCTGCTGGGACCAGTGGTTTCCGGAAGCTGCGCGTTGCATGGCGTTACAGGGTGCCGAGGTACTGCTTTATCCCACTGCGATCGGTTCGGAACCCGGCTATCCCGACATCAACTCAAGCGGCCACTGGCAACGTGCCATGCAGGGACACGCGGCGTCAAATTGCATGCCCGTCATCGCATCCAACAGGATTGGCCTCGAGACCGGCGCAAGCTGCGACGTCACTTTCTATGGCTCCTCGTTCATCACGGATCATACCGGCGCGATAGTCGTTGAATCGGATCGCGATACCCAGGACATCATCACTGCAGAACTGGATCTCGATCGAATGCGCATTGAACGCGCGACCTGGGGACTATTTCGCGACAGACGTCCTGATCTGTACGGCGACATACTAAGTCTCGACGGTGGGAGAAGCTGATCGTGGTCAAGGAAGCGTTTCCAACCGCGCGCGCAGCGGGCTTCCATATGCCGCCGGAGTGGGCGCCGCATGAACGCTGCTGGATGGCGTGGCCATGCCGAATCGATTTCTGGGGAGACAACCTGGATTCCTCACGGCGCGCGTTTGCGCGGATCGCCAATACCATCAGTGAGTTCGAGCCGGTCATCATGCTTTGCCCACCTCGCGATTTCGATAACGCGCGCAGGCAATGCGGCGAAAAAGTCGAGGTATTGCCAGTCGAGCTCGATGATTCGTGGATGCGTGACATCGGACCCAATTTTGTGGTCAACGAGTCCGGGCGGTTGGCTGCGTCGATCTTTCATTTCAACTCCTGGGGAAAGAAACACGCACCCTGGGGCAAAGATGCTGCAATTGGACATCGCATTGCCGAATACCTGGAGATTCCAACGTTTTCTTCGACAATCTACATGGAAGGTGGCGGAATTAATGTCGATGGTGAAGGAACCGTCCTTGCAACGTTGCAGAATGTCCAGAACGAAAATCGCAATCCAGACCTGACGGAGGACGAGGCAGAACGAGTTCTATGCGATGCGCTCGGCACGGAAAAAGTGCTGTGGTTGCCCGGCGATCCCGAAGACATCGAAACTGACGGACATATCGACGGTATTGCCTGTTTCGTCGAGCCGGGAAAAGTACTGGTCGAAATTTGCCCGGCAAAAGGAACAGAGCGGCACGACAACACGCAGGCAAATCTCGAAGCAATAATGGGTAAGACCGATGTGGCCGGTCGCCAAATCGAAGTTGTAACGATCGAAGAAGCTTACGAAGCTGAGCGCCAGAGCGAGATTTTTGCCAGCTCGTATATCAACTTCTACATTGCGAATGGCGCGATCATCATGCCGGGATTCGGCATCGATCGTGATCAGGACGCCTGTGCAAACCTGGCCAGCCTTTTTCCGGACAGGGAGATCGTACAGATCAATATTTCGGATATCGCATTAGGAGGCGGCAGTATTCACTGCATCACGCAACAACAACCGAAGGTTTAACGACAGGCTTGCGGCCGCCACTTGGGGAGAAGCTGTGCGTCGCCTGTACATAGCCAGGTAACACTTCCAACGGCGTCGATTGGTTGCAAGGTCAGGACAGCGCCGGCGATCTTATTGTTTGCATCGCCGCCGAACGTCACCTGAATCAGGCCGGCACCGGTTACCTCGACCTGGGAAACGTAGCTGCCCACAATATTGGCCGGCTGGTCCAGCCCCGCCATGGTGTTGTTGCTCGGAAAAATCCCCTTGTCCTGGTAATACTCGGACACGGACACCTTGGCGCCCGAGGTCAGGTTGAGACCCTCGCCAACCTGCGACCGTACCGCATAGTCGAGATACATCGGAACAGCGACGGCCGCCAGAATTCCGATGATCGCGACCACGATCATCAATTCGATCAGCGTGAATCCGTGTTGTTTCCTTCTCATTGGTCAGCCCTCAAGCGCTCAAATCCATTGCATTACCCAGAACTAAAGCGATTCCCGTGCCAATTTGGCTCCGGTACTGTCAAACCTTTGAAAACAAAAGAAATAAACTCATACCAGCTTTGCCAAACTATTGCTTTCTGCGACCGATGCGTTGCCTATCGGCGACTACAGGTCACAAAGTGACAGAATCCGTCACCGGGATCCTTGCGCCGGTTCACAAATTGTAAAACACACTTTACATAACGAAATCAGTGGCTGAACTTCTCGCCAAAGAAATCGCCTTTGTTCCAGGTCGGCCGTGCATCGTCGTCGGCGACTGCATATCCGATCCGGACGTTGGCGCGGGCAAAACGAATAGCGGACGGCCAGTCGATCGGTCGTGTCAGGTCATCGCTTGGCTGGTGATAATAGGTTTGCAGAAAACCGCGCCAGATCGGCTCACCGTCGATTGCCGGATCAGAAGAGGTAAAACCAGGCACCAGGAATACTGAAGGGATGCCCTGCTTGACGAATGAGTACTGATCACTGCGAATAAAAATAACCTCCTCGGGCATGGGGTCGGGCGAAAGATCAAAATCCTCCGCGTCAATCGCCGTGTCGATTACGCTCTGCAACGACGAATGTTCTGCGCCGAATGCAATAATATCGGCGACCGGATAAAGAAGGAGCGGCATGTCAAGATTGATGTTCGCAACGATTGAATCACCTGGCACTGTCGGATAGTGAGCAAAGTAATCGGATCCGACGAGGCCCCGTTCCTCGCCAGTCAACGCGATGAAAATGATTGAGCGTTTTGGCCTCTCCGGCATGGCGGCAAACGCACGCGCGGTTTCAATCAATATTGCCGAGCCCATGGCGTTGTCATACATACCGTTATAGATCTCATCACCATCAACTGCTACGCCGGTTCCAACATGGTCGAGATGGGCGGTGAATATCACGTATTCTTTCGCCAGCTCGGGATCACTGCCACGGAGAATTCCGATTACGTTTGGGCTGGCAATGGTTTCATGTTTCGTCGTGCTGGCAAGAGTGACTTCCGTGCCAAGCGGCGTTGAAAGCGGCTTTCCCGCGTCGGCGGCGTCCAGTGCGTCCTCGAAACTGATCGGTGCACGACTGAACAGCTGTTCCGCCGGGGGCACGTTGATGACTGCCGAACCCTGCAGCTCTGGAAAATAGTTCGCCGCATCGCCCGATAAATTGATCCACGACATTCCTGGACGAACGCCTGCATTCTCGGAAATCCGTTTCCAGGTCACACGTTTTTGGTCAGTCCTGGATCGCAGTCCGATTGTCCCGACGGCGCCCCGCGCGACCGCTTCTTCCGCTTTTGTCAGGCCCGACGAATAGAATGCACGCTCGTTGTGTGAAAACGTGGATGGCGCGCCACCAAACATCGCAACAATCTTGCCTTTAACGTCAATGTCATCGTAATCAGTGTAATCCATGTCCGGTGCGTGAATACCGAATCCGACGAACACAACTTCGGCAGTAATCGCGGTGGCGTCTCTAACGACGTCGCCGCCCATTACGAAGTCGTCCTTCCAACGCTGCGACTTTTCTTCTCCGTCCTGGTGAAACACGACTAATGCGGAATCAACATCAATACGTCTTGCCAGCAACGGCACAGCCTGGAACCAGCTGCCATCCTCGCCGCCCGCTTCCAGCCCGATCTCATCGAAATGTTTTGCAACGTAAGCTGCTGCTTCGTCGTATGCAGGTGTACCCGTCATTCGACCCAATAATGCATCGTCGGCAAGAAATCTGAGATGCGATTCGATTCGGTCGCGACCGATCTGCGAGAGTCCCTGCTCGAGGCCGCCCGAAGGTGCGTTACTATTAGCAGGCGTTGGTGGCTTGATACTTTCAGGCGGCTGCTGGCCGCATCCGGCAATAACGAGTACCAGTACTGCGGCCGGCCAATTAGAAGTCTTGCTTTTCAATTCACTCACCACTTGGATCGATCGGATCGGCGATCATATCAGCCGTCGCAACACCGGGCGATAATTGAATAATCGAAACTGCCGACATATAGCTATTCGGAATCGAAAGTGAGGTCCCTGGTTTCGAACTTCAGGTTTTAAAGTTCCCTGCAGGTGAATCGTGCCGATCAGGTAATTAGGATGCCATGCGCAGGGAATGGTCGTCGTAATCGAAAAATGGAATCAGAAACGGCCTGATTCACGCAGCGTCGGCCTTGCTCGGGTCATAACCCAGGTTCGGTGACAACCAGCGCTCCGCATCGGCAACACTGACGCCCTTGCGTTCCGCGTAAGACGCCACCTGATCCCGACCGACCATGCCTACCGAGAAATATCGTGACTCGGGATGCGAGTAATAAAATCCGCTGACAGATGCTGTCGGAAACATCGCATAAGACTCGGTGAGACGCAGATCGATCGCGGATGTCACGTCGAGCAACTGCCACAACCGGCCCTTCTCGGTATGATCCGGACACGCCGGATAGCCTGGCGCGGGACGAATACCACGATATTTCTCGGCGATGAGATCCTTGTTCTGCAGATTTTCTTTAGCATCGTATGCCCAGAATTCTTTCCGCACGCGCAAGTGCATGTACTCAGTCAGCGCTTCGGCCAATCGGTCCGCAAGTGCCTTAAGGAGAATGCTGCTGTAGTCGTCGTGGTCTGCCTCAAACCGCGCAACGTGCTCATCAATCCCAACCCCAGCTGTCACAGCGAATCCGCCAATGTAATCCGCGACGCCACTTTCGACCGGCGCTACATAGTCTGCCAGGCAGTGTTGAGATTGTCCGGCTGGTTTACTGCGCTGTTGCCGCAGATGGCAAAACCGCAAGAGTTCCGTTTTTCTCGAATCATCAGTGAAAACACGAATGTCATCCGAATCAACAGCATTTGCCGGGAAAAAGCCGAGCACGGCTCGTGCCTGCAACCATTTCTCGGCAATGATCTTGTCGAGCATAACCGACGCATCGCTGAACAACGACCGAGCCGCATCACCAACGACCTGGTCACTCAGGATTGCCGGAAATTTCCCGTGAAATTCCCACGCATTGAAAAATGGCATCCAATCGATGTAGGGCTTCAGTATCGACAGATCGATGTCGTCGAATGTGCGGGCTCCGGTAAAGGTCGGCGTCGGCGGGACATAAACATCCCACTGTCCGGCAAATCGATTGCTCCGTGCTTCACTCAACGAAAGCTGTGGCGTAAGACGTGACTTTCCCGCATGTCGCTCACGGCGCTTCGCGTTTTCTTCACGCGTCTGGTTTATCAGCGACAGGCGCGTATCGGGTTCGGTCAGCGCCTGGGCAACACCGACGGACCGGGAGGCGTCCTTGACATAGATTACCGGGCCGTCGTAGTTCGGCTCAATCTTGACTGCCGTATGTGCCGGTGATGTCGTTGCACCGCCAATGAGTAGTGGTAAGTCAAAATTCAGCCGCTGCATTTCACTGGCGACGTAAACCATTTCGTCCAGAGATGGTGTGATAAGACCCGACAGGCCAATCATTTGTGCTTTTTCTCGCCTGGCAGCTTCAAGAATTTTTTCGCACGAGACCATGACCCCAAGATCAATAACTTCAAAATTGTTGCACTGAAGTACAACACCGACGATGTTTTTGCCGATGTCATGAACGTCGCCTTTGACGGTGGCCATTACGATCTTGCCATTTGTTTCAATAACACCGCCTTTTTCCTCTTCGATGAATGGCACCAGGTGCCCCACCGCTTTCTTCATCACGCGAGCGGACTTGACTACTTGTGGCAGAAACATCTTACCTTCGCCGAACAAATCACCGACAACGTTCATCCCTGACATCAATGGGCCTTCGATTACATCGAGAGGGCGTTTGGCGGCAATTCGCGCTTCCTCCGTATCATCAATGATGAACTCGTCGATCCCGTTCACCAGCGCATGCTCGAGTCGCTTGTTGACAGAATTTTCGCGCCAGCTCAAATCCTTCACCTTGCCTTTCTGTCCGCCCGCCTGGCCTCGGTACTCCTCCGCAGCTTCGAGTAAACGCTCTGTCGCATCATCGCGCCGATTCAAGACGACGTCTTCGACCGCGTCTCTCAGTTTTAATGGCAGGTCTTCGTAGATCGCGAGCTGACCGGCATTCACAATTCCCATATCCATGCCGGCCTTGATAGCGTGGTACAGAAACACCGAGTGAATTGCTTCCCGGACAATGTTGTTGCCGCGAAATGAGAAAGACACATTGCTCACACCGCCGCTGACAAGCGCATGCGGCAATGACGCCTTGATGCCACGAGTAGCCTCGATGAAATCCAGCCCGTACCGATTGTGTTCATCGATGCCGGTCGCTATGGCAAAAATATTCGGATCAAAAATAATATCGGCCGGATCAAATCCTACGGTCTCTGTCAGAATTTTGTATGAGCGTTTGCAGATCGCAATTTTCCGGTCGACACTGTCGGCCTGCCCATCCTCGTCAAATGCCATAACGACAACCGCTGCGCCATAATCACGAACCAATTGAGCTTGACGGACGAACTGTTCCTCACCTTCTTTAAGGCTGATGGAGTTGACAACACCCTTACCCTGTACGCAACGAAGTCCTGCTTCGATCACCGACCATTTTGATGAATCGATCATCACCGGTACTCGTGCTACGTCGGGTTCCGATGCGATGAGATTGAGGTAGGTCACCATCGCTTTCTCGGAATCGAGCATGCCCTCGTCCATGTTCACATCGATAATCTGAGCGCCGTTTTCAACCTGCTGACGCGCGACCTGGACTGCGTCTGTATAGTTGTCCGCTTCGATCAGTTTGCGAAAAGCAGCGGACCCGGTGACGTTACTTCGCTCGCCGACGTTGACGAACAGATCGTCCGGCCCGAGGTTGACAGGCTCCAGCCCGGACAACCGGCAACGAACTTCAACGACTGGATGAGCCCGAGGTTTTCGCCCTTCAATAACCGAGCGCAGGGCACGAATGTGATCCGGCGTTGTGCCGCAGCAACCACCGACCAGGTTAACAAGTCCGCTGCTCGCAAACTCGCCCACAACACTTGCCATGTGTTCAGGTGTCTCATCATATTCGCCGAACTCGTTTGGCAAGCCTGCGTTGGGATGAGCGCTGACATTCGTATCGGCAATTCGGGACAATTCGGCAATATAGGGACGAAGGTCTTCCGCGCCAAGTGCGCAGTTCAGACCGATCATGAACGGATCCGCATGGCGCACCGAGTTCCAGAATGCTTCCGTCGTCTGACCAGACAACGTCCTTCCCGACGCATCGGTGATGGTTCCGGAGATCATGATCGGTAAGGTCACACCGGTCGCATCGAATGCGCGTTTGATGGCGAAAATCGCTGCCTTGGCATTGAGCGTGTCGAATACCGTCTCAACCATCAGGAAATCGACGCCGCCCTCTATCAGTGCAATTGCCGCCTGCTGGTAGGTCTCAGCCAGTTCTGTGAACGTAATATTCCGGTACCCGGGATCATTCACATCCGGAGACAGTGATGCTGTGCGATTCGCAGGGCCGAGCACGCCGGCCACAAACCTGGGTTCCCCGATATGGGCCGCGAATGAATCTGCTTCCTCGCGCGCGATTTTCGCAGCGGCAGCATTCAACTCGGTGACCAGTGATTCAAGTCCATAGTCGCCCATCGACGGAGCGTTGGAATTGAACGTATTGGTCTCGATAATGTCGGCGCCCGCCTCCAGAAACTGGCGGTGGATATCCCGAATCACCTGTGGGCGCGTAATTGACAGCAGGTCATTATTCCCTTTCAGATCGGACTGCCAGTCCTTGAATCGAACACCGCGGTAATCCTCCTCGCGAAGTCCGTAGCCCTGGATCATTGTGCCCATTGCACCATCCAGCAAAAGGATCCTGTCGCCCAGTGCCTGGTGCAGCGCTGCTATTCTTCGTTGTCTTTCCATGGCAATACCTTTCAAGCCGCGGCTTTTTGCGGCCGCACACCGATCGCGTGACAGATGGCGAATGCCAACTCATGACGATTAAGCGTGTAAAAATGAA
This sequence comes from Pseudomonadota bacterium, assembly GCA_027621915.1. Classification (GTDB taxonomy): domain Bacteria; phylum Pseudomonadota; class Gammaproteobacteria; order Steroidobacterales; family Woeseiaceae; genus SZUA-117. Next base: position 20,053 of record JAQCAD010000016.1, on the reverse strand, counting down.
ATTCCTTGACGCCCTCACGTTTCAGGAGCGCTACCTGCTCAATCGCAACACTCGCTGCAATCAGTTTTCGCGTTTCAGCGTCATCTTCCAGGCCATCAAATCGCTCACGCAGCCAACTCGGCACACTGGCACCACATTGTTCCGCAAAGCGTTGCAGTTGTGGAAAACGTGTTATCGGCAAAATGCCCGGAACCACCGGGGAGTCGATGCCTGCGGCTGCGCATCGATCCCTGAATCGCAAGAACATACCAACATCAAAAAAGAATTGCGTAATCGCCCGGGATGCGCCTGCATCAATTTTTCGTTTGAGGTTATCAAGATCGGCTGCTGCGTTCTTCGCCTGCGGATGGACCTCCGGATAAGCAGCCACAGAAATATCGAAATCTGCAATCCGTTTCAGACCAGCGACGAGGTTCGACGCGTAGGCATAGCCTGACGGGTGGGGCTTGTAATGGTGTACATCCTTCGGTGGGTCTCCGCGCAACGCCACGAGATGACGGATGCCCATATCCCAGTACTCCCGAGCAATGTCGTCAATCTCATCTTTGCTCGCGCCGATGCAGGTCAGGTGCGGTGCGGCGGTAAGCGTTGTTTCGTTTCGAATCCTGGCTACGGCCGCGTGCGTGCGCTCCCTCGTCGATCCGTCTGCACCATAAGTCACTGATACAAACCGCGGCTTGAGAACGCCTAAATGTTCGACCGATTCCCAAAGCGTTTTTTCCATCGCCTCGGTCGTTGGAGGAAAAAACTCAAACGACACGTCGATTGACTCTCCTGATTTTGTAGTTTCCACGACGCTTCCTATGCCGCCACGTTCTGACTGCCGACGGCCGTCGCGACTGATACGAGCCATACAGGATTTTTGCCTGGCACCAGCCTGGCTGGCGCCAGGCGGAGCTCGGCATCTTTACTCCACTTCGCGATCGACGCCTGAATATCGACGGAAGATCGTTTCAGCACAGATTCGAGAATGAAAAGCCGCCCGCCAGGTCGCAGTAGCCGGCGAGCCTCCTTCATCGCTCGAACCGGGTCACGGGCGTCCATCAACACGTCATCGATAATAATGGTGTTGAATTCCAGATCCGCGAATGGCAAGCGATACATGTCGCCCTTGCGCAAACTGCAATTTGGAATTCCGGCAAGCATGAGTTCGGCCCGGGCGATTTGCCGCGCATTGGCATCAATGTCGACACCGACTGCGCGATTTGCCCGGCTTGCCAGCAATTTCAGAATTGCACCTCTGCCACAACCGACATCGAGCAGGTCGCCGACCGGCGCGGTAACCGTCAAATCAAGGATAGCGCGATGCAGCGCGCGACCGGCCGAATCGTCTTGGCGCTCCAGTACCGTTCCTTCAACCCGCTGACCGCGCCCCTGCCGCAGGATGTTCAGGTCCGCTTCAAACACGGGATCCTGGTCCGGTATCAGGCCGAGCAACTGCCGCAGTCTTGCGGATGCGTCGATTCCTGCCGGTATGCGATAGAAAACACGCTTGCCGTCCCGAAATCGTTCCAGCAGCCCCGCATTACAGAGCTGCTTCAGTTGCTGCGATATTCGCGGCTGACTTTGCCCGAGCACCCGGGTCAGCTCCGATACGCTGCACTCCCCGTAACGACAAAGCGCGGCGAGGCGCAGTCGTGTCGGGTCGCCAAGCGCTTTGAGCTGGATCAACAACGCTTCGGTGGACGTCTGCATAAATATATAAAGATTATTTAATGTGATTGGCGTAGATTCTAGCACCAATCGCGGTCATTGGCGCTACATCGTTGCATTGCCCACGATTTTTCCCGGGCGGGGATGAATTCAGTGGAGCGCGCTGGATCCTTTAATAACCAGATCCGAGAAGACCCGGCTCACATCGACGGCATCAAAAGAGCGAACTTTGCCGCAATACTCACAGGTCACATCGACCTGGCCTGTTTCCACCAGCGCAGCGCGCGTCTCCGATTCACCGAGAAATCGCAATACATCTTCCACCTTTGCCTGCGAGCAGCGGCACTGGAAACGGGCAGTGGCGGGTTCAAAAACGCGGATATCGTCTTCTGGAAAAAGCCTGTGCAAAAGTCCGGGCGTCGCGCCATTGTCAATGTCTACCAGGCGAAGCGTCGCGGCAAGGTAGCCGAGTCGTGACCAGTCGTCTTTTGAAATCGGTAGGTCGCCCGGCATTTGCTGCAGCAAAATGCCGCCGCAGAAAGCATCGCAGGAAATCAGAGCCAGGTGGCTCAATACCTGTACTGACTTTGCGAAATAGTTTTCCAGACTGGCGGCCAGCGACTCCGGGCGGATTTCTACGATGCCCTGGTAGGGCCGCTCCGTCGACCCCGTATCGATAGTGACAGCGCACCGGGCACCGGTTACCAAATCTGCGAACGATATGCCATCTGCAACGTCAGCCGCGGTCGACATGCCGCGCAGACTGAGACCGTCGGTACTTTGCATGACCAGCGTTCCAAGAGGCCCGTTGCTCGATATTTGCAGTGTTACAGAGCCTTCAAATTTCAGACTCCGGGCAATGAGCGACGTCGCGGCAGCCGCGTGACCCAGGACTTCAGACACCGGACTGGCGTATGAGTGGTCCTGCTGCATTCGCTGCCATGTATTCTCAAGCTGTACCAACGCACCACGAACCGGGAACGATTCGAAAATGAATGGAAGGACAGAGTCGTTCACGGGCGCAGAATTATCCGAGTTTTTGTTTGATGATCCGGTTCACCTGGCCGGGATTCGCCTTGCCGCCGGTCTCCTTCATGACCTGCCCCACAAAGAAACCGAGCAATTTGCCTTTTCCTGCACGGAATTCGGCAACCTGCTCCGGATTCGCCGCGATAACCGCATCAACGACGCTTTCCAGCGCGGATGTGTCGGTAATCTGTGTCAGACCTTTTGCCGCAATTATTTCGTCGGCACTGCCCTCACCGGTCCACATCGATTCGAAGACGTCTTTCGCGATCTTTCCGGAAATCGTGGTGTCAGCGATTCGATCAAGCAGACCGGCCAAAGCGCCCGCTCCGATCTTGCTGGACTTAATCTCGATACCTTCCTTGTTGAGCAATGCCGATAAATCACCAATAACCCAATTGGCTGCGACCTGCGGACCAGCAGTGGTCGCTTCGGCCACTTGCTCGAAATAATCAGACACCGCCCGACTGGCGGTCAGAATCTCCGCATCGGCGGTCTTCAGCCCATATTGATTCGTGAAGCGCTGCTGCTTGGCGTCCGGCAGCTCCGGGAGCGTTTTCCGGACGGCCTCTATAAAGGAGTCGTCGATCTCGACTGGCAACAGGTCCGGATCAGGAAAATATCGATAGTCATTCGCCTCCTCCTTGGAACGCATGGGCCGCGTCTCGTCTTTATCGGAATCGTACAGGCGCGTTTCCTGAACTACCTCACCGCCGTCTTCAATGAGCGCAATCTGCCTGTCGATCTCGAAATTGATCGCCTTCTCGACAAAGCGAAAGGAGTTTAGATTCTTCAGTTCAGCGCGAGTACCGAGTTCTTTCTGTCCGCGTGGCCTTACTGAAACGTTTGCATCACAGCGAAACGATCCTTCCTGCATATTCCCATCCGAGACCTCCAGATACCGTACGATCGTATGAATTTTTCGCATGTAGGCCACCGCCTCCCTGGCCGACCTCATATCCGGTTCAGACACAATCTCGAGCAACGGCGTTCCGGCGCGGTTCAAGTCAATGCCGGAATGTTCGCCAAATCCCTCATGTACGGACTTGCCCGCATCCTCTTCCAGGTGGGCTCGAGTAATGCCGATTCGCTTTTCATTGCCGTTGTCATCCAGAATGAACAACTCGCCATGGCCTACGATCGGCAGTTCGTACTGGCTGATCTGGTAACCCTTCGGCAAATCAGGATAAAAATAATTCTTGCGGGCAAAAATCGATCGCGACGCAACCTTTGCGTTCACGGCCAACCCGAATTTGACGGCCATGCGCACGACTTCTGCATTGAGGACCGGCAACACACCCGGGTAACCGAGATCCACGAGGCACGCCTGGGTGTTCGGCGCTGCGCCATAAGCTGTTGATGCGCCTGAGAAAATCTTGCTATTTGTCGCAAGCTGCGTGTGCACCTCGAGACCAATAACGACTTCCCACTTGCCGTTCACGCGAAGTCCTCCGGTGCCATCTTGTGCCAGTCAGTCAACTGCTGATACTGGTGCGCACACGCCAGGATGCGCTCTTCTGCGAAGTGCGGCCCTACCAGCTGAAGGCCAACCGGCAAACCTGTTGCAAATCCGCAGGGGACAGATATGCCGGGCAAGCCCGCCAGGTTCGCACCGATCGTATAGATATCGTTGAGGTACATCGTAATCGGATCATCGGTTTTTTCGCCGATGGCAAACGCGGTTGTAGGCGCAGTCGGCCCCGCGATTACGTCTACGCGCTCAAATGCGTTTTTGAAATCCTGACTGATCAGTTGCCGAACTTTCTGCGCCTTGAGGTAATACGCATCGTAATAGCCGGCGGACAATACGTAGGTGCCGGTCATGATGCGACGTTTCACTTCTGCACCAAAACCTTCTCCGCGACTCCGACAGTACAGGTCGAGCAGATCCTCAGGATCTGCGCTTCGATGACCAAAACGCACGCCGTCGAATCGCGAAAGATTCGATGAGCACTCGGCAGGCGCGACGACATAATAGGTGGGCACCGACAAACCGATACTTGGCAAATCGATTTCAATGAGGCTTGCACCCGCCTCATTGAGCGCATCGAGGGACGTTTTGACGCGCTCGGCGCAAAGGGGATCGAGTCCCTCATCAAAGTGCTGACGAACGACGCCAATCCTGAGGCCTTTAACCGGTTTTGAAATTCCTGCGACATAGTCCGGCACCGGATGATCGACAGACGTCGAATCGCGACGATCAATGCCTGCGATTACCCGAAGCAATAAAGCGGCATCTTCAGCCGACCGGGTGATTACGCCAGCCTGGTCTAGACTGGACGCGAACGCGACCATGCCGTAACGAGAAACGCGACCATAGGTCGGTTTCAGTCCCACCGTCCCGGTTAATGCGGCGGGTTGACGAATCGAGCCACCGGTATCGGTGCCGGTAGCCGCAGGCACCAGGCGTGCGGCAACAGCCGCGGCCGAGCCACCCGACGATCCGCCAGGAGACAATTTCGTATCCCACGGGTTCATCACTGGCCCGTAGAAACTGGTTTCATTGGAAGATCCCATGGCGAATTCATCCATGTTGGTCTTGCCAAGCATTACGGCGCCAGCTTCCGCCATTCGTTCGACGACCGTCGCGTCATACGGAGACACGAAGTGACTGAGGATGTTCGACCCACAGGTTGTCAAAACACCCTTCGTGCAGAACAGATCCTTGTGCACGATCGGCAGGCCATTCAATGGCCCGGCAACGCCGCGCGTTCGCGCACGATCGGCACGATCCGCCTGCTCCAGCGCAACGTCAGCCGTCACGGTAATGAATGCGTTCAGAGACTCGTGTTGTGCCACCCGTCCAAGAAGCAACTCGGTCAATTCACGCGATGTGAAGTCGCCTTTCGTGAGGCCCCATGCGAGCTCGCTTAGCGTGCGTTGGTGCAGTGCAAGGCCTGCCGGGTCCGCCGTCATTCAAGCACCTTTGGAACCAGGTAGTAACCCTCCTTTGTGGAAGGGGCGTTTTGCTGTACGAAATCGCGTTGGTTCGGCTCAGTTACGTCATCCGCACGCAATCGCTGGGACATGTTGAGCGGGTGCGCCATCGGCAGCACGTTATCCGTCGCTACTGCCTGCAACTGATCGACAAATTCGACAATTCTGGACAGCTTGGCGACTACATCATCGACATCTCGATCCTCCAGTTGGAGGCGCGCGAGCATTGCGACGTGCTGAACCTCAAGTTTCGTTAGTGGCACCGAATTTCCAGCTTTTCTAACCCAACGAGACGTCGGGCGGACCAAAGGCCGGCAATGATACATGGCGCCTTGTGCAATGTCGTGTCCATTGCTACATTGCACCGTTATTTTACTTCGCGGGACTCTGGCCCCAAATGCTAAAGAATATTCTAGGTTATTTCTCTAACGATCTGTCGATCGACCTTGGGACAGCGAACACTCTTATCTACTCCCGCGGGCACGGAATTGTGCTCAATGAACCCTCCGTTGTTGCCATCCGGGAAGAGAGCGGCGGCCGCGGCCGCGTCGTGGAAGCCGTCGGCATGGAGGCCAAGAATATGCTTGGCAGAACGCCGGGCAATATCACGACAATTCGCCCCCTGAAAGATGGCGTAATTGCGGATTTCACGATTACGGAAAAGATGTTGCAGCATTTCATTCGCAAAGTGCATGGAACCCGTTATTTCCGGCCGAGCCCACGCGTCCTGATCTGTGTGCCATATGGTTCAACCCAGGTTGAGCGACGTGCCATTCGTGAATCCGCAGAAGGCGCAGGAGCGCGTAAAGTGCACCTGATTCCCGAACCAATGGCGGCAGCAATCGGCGCCGGAATGCCGGTTCACGAAGCTCGCGGTTCGATGGTGCTTGACATTGGCGGTGGCACGTCCGAAGTCGCCGTAATTTCACTGAACGGAATCGTCTATGCCGCATCAGTTCGTATCGGTGGAGACCGTTTCGACGAAGCAATCACCAACTATGTGCGACGCAACTACGGCATCCTGATTGGTGAAGCCACTGCTGAACGTATCAAGCACGAAATCGGTTCGGCGTTTCCGGGTCAGGAAGTCAGGGAGATATCGGTCAAGGGCCGTAACCTCTCCGAGGGCGTGCCCCGCAGCTTCACACTGAACAGCAACGAGATTCTGGAGGCGCTGCAGGAACCATTGCAAGGCATTGTCGGCGCAGTCAAAGAGGCGCTCGAACAAACCCCTCCCGAACTCGGCGCTGATGTCGCGGAGCGCGGTATTGTCCTCACTGGCGGCGGAGCAATGCTTCGCGATATCGACAAGCTGCTGATGGAAGAAACCGGAATGCCAGTCATCATTGCGGACGATCCGCTAACCTGCGTCGCCAGAGGTGGCGGCCGCGTCATTGAGCTCATCGATGAACATGGTCCGGCGGTATTTGGGCTGGAATAGCCATACGAGAATTCGTTACAAGAGAATCGGGCCCCGTTATGCGAACATACAGCGCTAATGGCCTCCTCAAAGTCTAACAATCGGTTCGGAACCCCTTTCTCGCCTGCGCTTGGCCTGCGCTTCCTGCTGCTCGCCGGGCTGAGCATCCTCCTGATGGTGGTGGATCACAGGGACAACCATCTCGATACTGTTCGTAAAGCTATTGGCGCCACCGTTTATCCGCTGCGCGTGGTTGTCGACACGCCGGTATCTGCGTGGCGATGGGTCATTGACGCAGCAGCGACTCGCAATGAATTGCAACTCGAAAACAGCAGGCTGAATACTGAACGTCTTATCACGCGAGCCAGGCTGCAGCGGTATTCGTCGCTCGAAGCGGAAAATGCCAGGCTTCGTGCGATGCTCGAGGCCAGGTCACAGGTTCACGAGCGGGTTCGCGTTGCGGAAATAATGTCTGTCAGCTCCGACCCGTTTCGGCACGTCCTGGTTGTCGACAAGGGGACGCGTGACAACGTGTTCGACGGACAAGCGGTTATTGATGCCGAAGGAATCGTCGGCCAGATCATAGAAGCCGGTTTATTGTCATCACAAGCCATGCTCATCAGCGATCCCGGGCACGATCTCCCGATAGAGGTCAACCGCAACGGTTTGCGAACGATTGCCAGGGGTACCGGTGAGTATGACCGTCTTGATCTGCCGTTCCTGCCCAACAACGCCGATATAGAGCCTGGCGACCTGCTCGTAACCTCTGGCCGCGGTGGTGCTTTTCCTGCTGGGTACCCTGTCGCCATAGTAGAGTCAGTTACCCGAATCCCGCAGGAACCATTCGCGGCCGTAACTGCCACGCCGGCCGCTGCACTCAATCAGGTTCGTGAGGTCATGCTGATCTGGTCATCTGAAAGTGAGCTTTCTGATGACGAAGTGCTCGATCGAGCGGAAGAGACGATGGATCCTATCGCCGCTGATCCGGTAATTGTTGATAACGAGGGTGACGAAAATGAGTGACGCCCGCATATCGTCGCATTTGCCCATCATCTTCAGTATCGCTGTTGCATTGCTGCTCTCGATCGCTCCGATACCCGACTCGGCTGAACCTTTTCGCCCAACCTGGGTATTGCTGACACTTATATACTGGGCTATGACATTGCCGGACAACTACAGTGTGGGCAGCGCCTGGATAGCCGGTCTGATTCTCGACGTTGCCCAGGGTACTTTGCTTGGACAACACGCAATCGGGCTCAGTCTTGTCATCTATGTCACGGTAAAGTTTCATTTACAGCTGCGGCAGTTTCCCATGATGCAGCTTTCGATTACCGTCTTCGCCCTGCTCGCGCTCTATCAGTTCATTCTTTTCTGGATCAACGGCGTAGCTGGTGTCAATTCCGAATCTGTCATTTATTGGGGTCCTGTTTTGACGGGCACCTTAATCTGGCCGCTACTGAATATCGTATTTGTCGGCATCCGCCAGCGAGCCCGAGGATGATTCTTTGAGCCTGATCGCATCGATCAAGGACCATCACTCTGAAAGACACATGTTTGTCGGGCGCATTATTCTTTCGTCAGTCATCGCGATCATTTTGCTGGGCACTGTCATTGCCCGGCTCGTGCAATTGCAAATTTATGATCACGCGATATTCGCTGAGAAATCTCTCGGAAATCGCATTCGAACGGAGGCTGTGCCGCCCACCCGGGGATTAATATTCGATCGTCGCGGCCGCATATTGGCAGAAAACCTGCCGGCCTATCAGCTCGAGTTGATTCCTGAACAGGTGACGGACCTGGAGGACACGCTGGCGCAATTGGCGCGGATAGGACTGATAAAAGAAGAAGATATTCCGCGGTTTAATGGGCTTAGTCGTACTGGTCCAAGATTCAAGCCGATCACGCTTCGTTTCCGCCTGACTGAAGATGAGATCGCGAGATTCGCTGTACAACGTCCTCGTTTTCCCGGCGTCGACCTGCAGCCACGCCTGGTTCGACATTATCCGGACGGTGAACTCGTTGCACATGCAGTCGGCTATGTTGGTGCATTGAGTACAGCTGACCTCGGAAGACTGAATGGCGCGGATTACGCGGCGACATCTCACACTGGAAAGACAGGCGTTGAGAATTTCAATGAAGAAACGCTGCACGGTGACGTCGGATTTCAGCAGGTCGTCACAAATGCGCTTGGCCGACAGGTCCCGGCAGAGACGAGAGATTTTTCCGATGCGTTGCCGGAAAGTGAAGGGCCCGTACCTGGTTCCAATATTTACCTCAGCCTGGATCTTGATCTGCAGCGCATAGCAACCAATGCACTGGAAGGGCGCCGCGGCTCTATTGTCGCTATTGATCCGGCAAACGGTGAGATCCTGGCGCTTGTCAGCGCACCGACTTTCGACCCCAACGCATTCGCAACCGGCATGAGCCCAAGCGAATACAACGCGCTGCAAAACGATGAGGGCCGGCCGCTGTTTAATCGCGCTGTTCGTGGTACTTACCCGCCCGGATCTACCATTAAACCGATGTTGGCTCTTGCCGCGTTGCAAATCGGCGCTACGAATCTCACACGACGGTCGGTCTGCAGAGGTTGGTACAGCCTGCCGGGTAGCTCGCACCGCTATCGCGACTGGCGACCCGAAGGTCATGGCGAAGTAGACCTTCACGATGCGATTTCGCAGTCTTGCGATGTGTATTTTTATGAGATCAGTCGCGATATTGGCATCGACAACATGAACATGTACCTCGACGAGTTCGGCCTCGGCAGGAAAAGCGGGCTGGACATGGCCGGCGAGTCAGATGGACTCAATCCATCGCGCGAATGGAAACGCAATGCGTTTCGAGAGCGTGCAGATCAGGTCTGGTTCCCTGGCGAAACGATTATCGCTTCTATCGGCCAGGGGTACTTACTGGTCACTCCGCTGCAGCTCGCCAATGCCGTAGCTACGTTGGCAGCCCGTGGGGAACGGTTCAAACCACACCTTGTAGCCGCGTTCGAGGACCCGATCTCTGGTCAGCGGACGATTGTCGTGCCGGAACGCCTGCCTCGCGTGTCAATCGACAATGATTTCTACTGGGAAAACGTCATCGCAGCCATGCACGACGTTATGCAGAGTCCGACCGGCACCGCTCGCTCGGCCGGGGCGAAAGCCAGTTACCAAATGGCCGGCAAGAGTGGCACTGCACAGGTGTTTTCGATCGCCCAGGAGGAAAAGTACGAAGAAGAGGAAATAGACGAACGACTGCGCGATCACGCGCTATTTATTTCATTCGCACCGCTGGAGAATCCACGAATCGCTGTCGCTGTCATTATCGAGAATGGCTCGAGTGGCAGCCGTATCGCTGCACCTGTCGCACGAACGATCATGGATCAATATCTGAAAGGAAGCGTCGATGCGTTTTAGCGACACGCCGCAACTGTTTTCCGGCAGGTCGGAACCGTACAGCAACGTCGGCAATACTTTGCAGCGCCTCCATCTTGACGGGCCGCTACTCGGAGGCATTGGCCTCATCTCGGCACTTGGCCTGGTCGTCCTATACTCCGCCGTGGCGCAAAACATGGATCTCTGGATCCAGCAATGCATTCGACTTTTCATCGCGGTTGTAGCGATGTTGATTGTCGCGCAGCTCCCGCCTGACCTGCTGCGACGCTGGACGCCATGGGGATTTCTCGCCGGCCTGTGTCTGTTGGGACTGGTCCTTTTTAAAGGTGATATTGGACAGGGAGCACGCCGCTGGTTGGATATCGGAATTCGTTTTCAACCGTCCGAGATCATGAAACTTGCCGTGCCGATGATGGCAGCGTGGTATTTGCACGAGCGGCAGTTGCCGCCGAAATTTCTGAATCTCCTTGTTATTGGCATCGTGATTACTGTGCCGACCGTTCTGATCGCCATGCAACCAGACCTTGGCACCTCAATACTGGTCGCGACGGCCGGTGTGCTCGTCATCGTTCTCGCCGGGCTGTCGATTCGCGTGATGATATTGCTGGGACTTGCGTCCATCCCGGGCGGATACGTCCTATGGCAATTCATGCAGGACTACCAGAAGCAACGAGTACTGACATTGCTCAACCCGGACTCGGACCCGCTCGGCGCTGGTTACAACATCATTCAATCTAAGATCGCAATTGGATCGGGGGGTCTCTTTGGCAAGGGCTGGACTAATGGCAGCCAGGCTCCGCTGGAGTTCCTGCCGGAGCGCGACACGGATTTTATATTCGCGGTCATGGGCGAGGAACTTGGCCTCCTGGGTGTACTTAGTCTGATCGGGTTGTACCTGTTTGTCATCGGACGTGGCCTTTACATTTCGATCCAGGCGCGCGATACCTACTCCAGACTTCTCGCCGGGAGCATCAGCCTTACTTTTTTTGTCTGTGTCTTTGTGAATACTGCGATGGTTACAGGACTTGTCCCTGTCGTCGGCGTCCCGTTGCCGCTGGTCAGCTACGGTGGCACGTCGATGGTGACCCTTATGGCCGGTTTCGGTATTCTTATGTCGATTCACCGCCATCGGAAATTATTGCCTCACTAATGAAACCATCAAATAAAAACAGGATGTTGCCCGCTCTCTTTCTGTTCTTTGCCTGCCATCCTGGGATGGCCATCGATATCGACCGTCCCGATATCAGAAGCTTCATTGATACGATGGTCGAGAAACACTCCTACGATCGCGCAAAACTCGAATCGATGTTGTTGCAGGCCGAATCCAAGGAAAACATTCTTGAAGCAATCGCAAAACCTGCGGAGAGAACGCTCGAGTGGGAAGACTATCGGAAGATATTCATTACGCGCGCCCGAATTGAGGCAGGAATGGAATTCTGGAAGGAAAATCAGGATGAGTTGCAACGTATTAGCGATGAGACCGGCGTATCCATCGAAATGATGGTCGGCATCATCGGCGTCGAAACCTACTACGGCAGGATTACCGGCAACTTCCGCGTGCTCGATGCGTTGTCGACGCTTGCCTTTGATTACCCCCCGCGGTCGAAATTTTTCCGCGGCGAACTTGAGCAGTTCCTGCTGCTGATCCGTGAGGAAGGAATGGAAGCAACTGATGCGACCGGATCATATGCAGGCGCAATGGGACGGCCACAGTTTATGCCGTCCAGTTATCGAGCCTACGCCGTCGACTCCACCGATGATGGCAAACGTGATATCTGGACCAACTGGAGCGACGTGATCGGCAGCGTTGCAAACTATTTCGTTCGGCACGGATGGAAACGTGGTGAGGAAGTCGTATCCCCGGCAACACTTGGAGATCAGTGGAAAGGCAATACGCCGGAAAATACACTTACTCCACAGGAATCCGTTACGTCGCTCAGCCATCAGGGCGTGATGTTCATGACGAAGTTGCCAGGTGATCAGAAAAGCCAGCTGTTAACCCTGATCGGCGAAGACGGCGAAGAGTTCTGGGTGGGATTTCACAATTTCTTCGTGATTACCCGTTACAACCGAAGCGTCATGTATGCGCTCGCAGCGCATCAACTTGGCCAGGAAATTTCTCTTGCGGTTCATCAGCAAAAAACGGACGCATCAGCCGAGGTCAAACATGCTGAATCATGAGCGACTGCCGCTCATCGCATTTCTAATCGCAACATCACTGATCGCAGCTTGCGCTTCCAGACCGCCTTCCGACGGGCCGCCTCGGGCAGCTAGCAGCATTCCAAGTCAGTTGCCGGGCGACGCGATTCCCCGCGAAGAGCCACGGAGCCGGTACGGCAATGGTCCCTATTACAAGGTTCTGGGTCAAACATACAAAGTACTGAATTCCAGTAGTGGCTACCAGGAGCGGGGGGTAGCGTCGTGGTACGGCAAGAAATTTCACGGCAGGATGACTTCTAACCAGGAACCGTACGACATGTACGCCATGACGGCGGCACACAAGACACTGCCGCTCCCGACATACGTTCGCGTGAGAAATCTCAGGAATAACCGGACTGTCATCGTTCGCGTTAATGACAGGGGACCGTTCGTGGATAATCGCCTGATAGACCTGTCTTATGCTGCAGCGACAAAACTGGACCTGGTGAAAGCAGGGACGGGTCTCGTCGAGGTGACCGCAATCAACTTTGGTGAATCGGGATCACCACCTGTTATTACGGCCAGCGCTGTCCGACCTAACACGGAACAAGGTGAAAAGATCTTTGTCCAAGTTGGAGCGTTCGGTGAGATTGAAAACGCGCGGCGCCGCTTTACAGCCTTGCGCGACGGGGGAGTTAAGTCGGCATTTGTTCACAAGGACAGTAGCGTCTCACCTACCCTGTATCGCGTACGAATTGGGCCGATTGGTGATGTGACTGAATATGACTCAATTATTGAAGAACTGCATCGACTCGGGATTAAAGAAACACACCTGGTCGCCGAGTAAGCACGCAGCGCCAACCGGCGCGGCCCTTGAAAAAGGCCCTGCTTCGAGCCCCGTCAGTCATAAATGCGGCCGGTGCAACCGATAACCAGAAAAGTTGCGCACTCCCTGGCACTGCTGTGCAATATTGTTTTTGTTGCAACCACTGCGGCAGAACCGATCTGGCATCGCTACGAAAACTCTCACTTCATCGCATACAGCAACGCCTCACAGAAAAATGTTGAGAACATTCTCGAATCGCTGGAACAGTTTCGGGCGGCCGCGTCTTTGGTTCCGACCTTCGTTGTTCCAGAAGGGCGGCCAAAAACGCTGGTCATTCTTCCCGCTACGCACAAGGAATTCCTTGCATTTGCCTATTACGAGACTATTGCGGGCTTTGCGGCCGTACTCGACGGGCAACCAACAATCGTTTTGCCGGCGAGCGATCACGACCTCAATATCCAGGTAATAGTCGGTCACGAATTCGCGCACACCTTGTTGCTCAATGAGTATTTTACTTATCCATCCTGGTACGCCGAGGGATTCGCGGAAATCGCCTCGTCTATCACGATTGATCATAAGAACAGCACTTTCACGATCGGCACCAGGCCGGATCTTATTGAGAAAGTAAGGAAACCGACTGTCGACTGGAACGACCTGGTACAAAGTGAATTCAATGCACATTCACTTGGCGACCCCAATCGGACAGCAAGCGCTTACGCGCAGGATTGGCTCCTGGTTCATTACCTGACGCTGAATAAATCCCCTGACTATGCGTCCGAACTGAATCTCTATTTCTCGAACCTGAACAATGGGATACCCGCCAATGCCGCCTTTATGCAGGCGTTCGGGAAAACAGCGGCTGATTTCTGGCAGAGCCACCTACAGCCTTATCTCAAGCAAATTCGGAACCAGGAATATGTTTTTGACCCGACGTTAATAGACCCGGACTTTCAGTCATCCGTTGCTATCGAAGACGAGTTTCACCCCATACTAAAATTTCTGAAAGACAATGCAGACCTTCGACATGGCAGGAATGTTCCTGTCAGTCCGCTATCGCACTTGCCCGGACAATGGGACTGGTTGAGTCTGGAAGATCAATGCGCGGATCCGGTGAGATTTCATTTGCGAGAAAACACGGGCGTACTGGTCCTTGAGTCCTTTTATTCGGACGACGACCTGGATCCCGTCCCTGCACTTTTCAATATCGAAACGGAAGACGATGGCACGCTGGTACTGACAAACATTACTTCCGACGAGTACCCGCAGGTGCGAGTAGCCTCCGATTATCGGGCGGTGATGCGAAGTGAAAACGTCATGTGCTTCGACGCACAGCCGGCAGCGCGAGACTGCCTGAGAGTTTTGCACCGCTGCGAATAATTATTCTACGGATGTTTGTGATTGCTCGCGCATGTACTGGGCGAGATAGTAAAACGATGCAATTCCCTTGCCGGTGTTGCCCGATCCTTTCCAGCCACCGAAAGGCTGGTATCCGGGCCAGGCGCCTGTCGTCGCGCCTTGCGGGCGATTCGCATAAGTGACACCGGCCTCGATATTGTCGAAGAACCACTGGGTTTCATCGGCGTCGCCGTAAAAACCAGCCGTCAATCCGAGTTGCGTGTCGTTTGCCAGCGCCATTGCGGTTTCTTTGTTCGGTACACGCGCCAGCATCACGATCGGCACGAACATTTCTTTGTTCCATAACGGATGATCGAGCGGTGCCTCCGCAACGGTAGGTATGCAGAAGTAACCTTTCTTCAGTTCGCCGTCAGCGAGCACATCGGCACCCGAGATAACTGTCGTTTTCCCGTCACTCAGCTGGCCAACAAACGTTTTGTAGTTTGCATAGCCTTCTGCATTTCCAACCGGGCCGATGTAATTTTCCGGCTTGGTCGGATCACCAATTCGAATTGCATCAACGACCGGCTTCAACCTGGCAATGAACTCGTCGGCAACGGACTCGTCAACGTACACACGCGACAGCGCCGAGCATTTCTGGCCACTAAGGCCAAAGGCCGATCGCATGATGCCCAGCGCAGCACGATCGAGATCACCATTCGCCGTTACGATGCAGGCGTTCTTCCCGCCCATCTCCGCAATTACCGGTCGCGGAAACGCACCTTCCGCAGATTTTCGGCAAATCTGCATGCCCACGTCGTATGAGCCCGTAAACGTTATGCCATTGACGCCCGGGTGATCGACAAGCAATGGCCCGGCTGAATCTTCGGGATCTGCCAGATAGTTGAAAACGCCAGCCGGGATGCCGGCATCGCGCAAGCACTCCGCCAACAGGCGCACCGCCCACGGCGTGTCCGGCGCCCCTTTGACTACGACCGTGTTCCCTGTAACCAATGCGGCGGCGACGGGCCCGCCGGCGAGTGCAAATGGGAAATTGAAAGGTGCAATGACGGCCCAGACGCCGTACGGCTTCATGATGGAACGATTATGACTCGCGAAATCCGGCAAGGGATCATCCGGTAGTACATGGTCAAAACCCTGGTGCTTTTCAAAATCATCGCAGTAGCAGTAAAAGAAGTCCGCCGTTTCCTGGACTTCACCGAGTGCTTCCATCCGATTTTTGCCGACCTCGAGTGCCACTGCCGCGCTGATCTCGTAAACCCGTTCTTCGATGAGTTCGCCGACGCGCCGCAGTATCCGGTTTCGTTCTTTCATGGGTGTCGCGCGCCAGCCGGGTAAAGCGGCACGTGCCGCGGCGACGGCAGCGTCGACCTCAGCCTGGCCGGCGACCGGAAATTTTCCAAGCACCCAATCGGTATTGATTGGACTGGTGTCGTCAATGCGCATACTCGCCGCAACATCTGCGCCATCGATGAAGTGGTCGTGATTTTTTCCCAGGGTATTTCGAACATTGGCGAGCGCGGCATCGAAACGCTGATGCAGTTCCGGCGGCGGATTGAACATCGTTGAATAGGTCAGGCGAAAAGTCATGGTTTGACGACCTTGTTGTAGGTCCAGCCGCCTATACTAAGCAATGCTCGAGCATTCGTCGACAGAACCCACCGATGCTAGATTTCACCAAACGTCGCTAACACACCGCCAATCGTAGCTATCGCATCCCACAGATTCTGCAGTCGAACATTCTCGTTTTCCGCGTGCTGGTTATTGTCATGGTTGGCGAGCGGCAAAATAATGATGGGTGCTGACAAACGATTTCCGAACTCAACCAGCGGCAGGCTGCCGCCCATTGATGGCGTGACGATCAGGTCCGGGTAAATTGTGCGCAGCAATCTGGTTAGTCGTAGCGAGGTCGGAAGATCCAGTTCTGTTTTCAACCCGGTATAACCTGAACCGCGCCAATCCAGCCTGGCGACTTTCGCGTGGTTGCGAAGCGTGTCGTGGGACGGCTCTTCATGCACGATGTGATAACCCTCCCCGGCAATGTGAACTTCGAAAAGTTTACGCACTTTTTCGGGCGTCTGTCCCGGCACAAGCCTGAGGTTCAGCGAAACTGTTGCGGTCGACAGGATAATGTTGCGCCCATTGACGCCGACGCCACCCGCCACCATTCCTCGCGCGTTCAGCGCGGGCAACGTAATCAACTCCTCCAGCCGGGCGCCATCACCTTCGGGTGTGTGGATGGACAGTTCATCTTTCATTTGCTCGGTCGTGTCCGGCATCGACGCAATCGCGTCGCGTTCCAGTTCGCTCAGCGGCAGGACATCATCGTAATAGCCGTCGATCAATATCCGGCCGGACTCGTCACGCATGCTGGTCAGCAGGTAAGCCATCCGCATGATCGGGTTAGGCGCCCAGTTGCCATAGTGGCCGGAATGTAAAGGCCTGGTCGGTCCGTACGTCGTAATATCCAGCGTCGTGGAGCCACGCACGCCGAACACGAGTTGCGCCTGTCGAGACTGGTGCATCGGCCCGTCGCAGAACAGCAAGAGATCCGCATCGAACAGGTCACGGTTTTCGTCAAGTATTCGCCCGACGGTGGGCGAGCCTCGCTCCTCTTCTCCGTCCAGCAAGAGCTTGAGATTAACGGAAAGCCCGATGCCGTTTTCTTTCATTGCATCAAGCGCGTGTACCAGTGCGATGATCGGCAACTTGTCATCGCCGGTGGAACGGCCGTACAGCCGCCACTCAGGACCAAAGGCACCGTCGATGGCGTCAATGTCGACAACTTTCCCATTCTCCTGCAGCGATGCGTCGAGCAGCGTTGGTGAAAACGGCGGGTGCGTCCAGTTCTCTTCCTGCACCGGTTGCCCGTCAAAATGTGCATAGATCATTATCGTTTCTGCAGCACCGGGACTCATCAATTCGGCATAGATATACGGCGCACCGCCCGCCCTGAGGCGTTGGGTCTTAAACCCTCTGGCGACCAGCAGGTCCGTAATGAAATCGGCATTGCGATCCATATCGGCAATACTTGTCGCAACGTTTGGCATCGACAGCAGGTCGACGAAATCCGAGACGATGGCTTTTTCATGAGCGCTTCGATAAACATTGATCGCGCTAACAACGCCATTTACGTCAGTCTGTGCAAACGTCGGCCCACCTGCAACAGCGAGCCACAGGACGATCGTCAGTCCCCGAATTATTCTCGCCATATTCATTCCCCTGAGTTAGATCGCACAGGGGTTAGTCTAATCGAACCGTTCCGCGGAATGGCAAACAAAGTCGCGTATGATCTGCAGGTGTCATTCAATATAAGTGGGCAAAAACGATGTCAACAGAAAAAGTAGCGATCATTACAGCCGGCGGAAGTGGTATGGGAGCGGGGGCGGCACGAAAGCTCGCGTCTGATGGATATCACGTCTCGATCCTGTCCTCGTCTGGCAAAGGCGAAGCGCTCGCAGAAGAATTGAATGGCATCGGTGTAACGGGATCAAATCAGTCGAGTGAAGATCTCAAGCGATTGACCGATCTGACTATGAAAAAATGGGGTCGAATCGACGTGCTTGTGAACAGCGCGGGACATGGGCCACGAGGACCGATACTCGAGTTGTCGGACGATGACTGGCACACAGGCATGGAGGTCTATTTTCTGAGCGCTGTCCGCCCGACACGACTCGTGACGCCAATCATGCAACAGCAACAATCGGGTGTGATTATCAATATTTCTACTTTCGCCGCGTTCGAACCGGATTCCGTTTTTCCAACCTCGGGCGTATTTCGTGCGGGACTCGCGGCATACGCAAAACTTTTTTCAGACCAGTATGCGGCCGAGAATATCCGTATGAATAACGTACTGCCTGGCTTCATTGACAGTCTGCCGGAAAAGAAAGAATTTCGTGACCGCATCCCGATGCAGCGTTACGGAAGAACGGAAGAGATTGCCGATGTGATTGCATTCCTGGCATCTGATGGTGCCGGATACATCACGGGTCAGAATCTCAGAGTCGATGGGGGAATTACCCGCTCTGTTTAGGGAACCACTGGTACAAACCACCGTTGGCGCACCAGAACAGTCGCCCACTCTGCGCGCCTATCGCACCGCAATTGCCTGCATTTCAAAGCGCATTCCGAACAGAAGTGGGCCTGACCCGATAAATGCCCGAGCGGGAAATTCGCCCGCGAAATAGCTTCTGTAAACTTCGTTGAAGTCGGCATAGAGAGAGAGATCGGGGCAGTACACGGTTACGGATACAAGATCGTCAAGCGTCATATTTGCCATCGCGAGCGTTTTCTTGAAATTCTCCATGAGCAGTTTCGCCTCATCTTTCGGGTCTTCCGGTGCGGACATAGTCGACAGGTCAATGCCACCATTTCCCGACAGGTACAGCGTGTCGCCGACAAGTACTGCATCGCTAAAAGGCAGATTCAGGGCCGCCAGTTCGGGAAGCCGGAAGGTCTGGCGCTCGGTCCTCGAGCCCTCTGCTGCTGCCAATGAGACCAGCGCGATGCAGAGAGAAACTATGGCGAAGCGGTAGCGAATGTGCATTTCATTCTCCTGGATGGACCGAATTCGTAATTGATCAGTTTAGAAAATATCGGGATTTCACTGGCATGTGTCATGCCGGACTATTTGAAACAGCTGGTAGTCTACCCAAAGGCGACATCCAGCCGATACCCGGCATCACTTTCGGGAGACGGGCGCTGGTTCTTAAGATATAGGCGTAAATTGCCGATACACAGGTATGACTCTGCCCAGAATAGACATCGATTATTACGAATTGCTGCTCGTGAGCCGCAAGGCACCTGTTGAGGTCATCCGGGCGAGCTATCGAACATTAATGCAAAAGCTCAAGCACCACCCGGATCTCGGTGGTGACGTGGCTACTGCTGCGTTGATCAATGAGGCCTACGCGGTACTGTGCGATGCTGAGCGACGTGCCAAATACGACGCTTTCCTCGTGGCCGCGCAATTGGCCGGCAGTGGAGTCGACTTCGAATCCACGCGAAACGGCACAGAACGTTCGGCCCCCGAGAAAATAGATCCACATCGCGCCTGCATGTTCTGCAGGGCAGAACACGAGCATGGTAAGTCCATCGCCGAGGCCACGGCATGCAGTACCTGCAGAAGTCCACTCTTCCTGGCCGGTAATCACAAGCTGGAAATGAAAGGTCAACGCGCAGTCGCGAGAATTGATAAGCGCCAGGACATTATTTTCTACACGCGTTGGCCACAAGCGACCGGGTTCGTTGGTCGAACCGAGGATATATCTCTCAACGGAATGCGCTTCGAGACGCGTGTGGACATGCAGCGGGGCC
>JAQCAD010000064.1 GCA_027621915.1 Pseudomonadota bacterium | reverse complement strand
GCCGTGTCTCAGTCCCAGTGTGGCTGATCGTCCTCTCAGACCAGCTACGGATCGTCGCCTTGGTGAGCCTTTACCTCACCAACAAGCTAATCCGACTTAGGCTCATCCATTAGCGCGAGGTCCGAAGACCCCCGCTTTCCCCCGTAGGGCGTATGCGGTATTAGCTCGGGTTTCCCCGAGTTGTCCCCCACTAATGGGCAGATTCCTAAGTATTACTCACCCGTCCGCCACTCGTCGCCAAGAAGCAAGCTTCTCGCGTTACCGTTCGACTTGCATGTGTTAGGCATGCCGCCAGCGTTCAATCTGAGCCAGGATCAAACTCTTCAGTTTAAAGCTTTGAGCTTTATCTAAAGACGTAATCCCCAACTTTAATTACAAATTAAACTCGGGTATTTACGTTGATTTTGCCTTTGGCAAACTCCAACGCAAGCACCCACACAAATTATCTGATTAAGTTGTTAAAGAGCGATTTCGGCTTTCGCCGAGCAGACCCATAATTATACAGGCGAACCGGACTCAAATGACAGCCCATGAATGCCTGTATTTCTTAATTTTCGGGGTCTGGCCAAGGGACACCGTCCCTCACGCAGCGGGGCATTATAGCGGCGAAACCGCGCTGGTCAACACTTTATTTGGACATTTTCAGGTTGGCCCGGCAATCGCAAGATCCTAAGCCCAACTCGAATACGAAAACCTTGTTATTCACCCAAAAACATAAGGTTTTGTCCTAAATCACGACGGGAGCTGGCCCTGATTTATGGTATGTCATCAGGTCAGAAATCGACCCAATTACTGCTCACGCGCGGTTTTGACCGTTCGATTGGCCAGTTTGCAGTCGGCGCACCCCCCCCACACCGGCATGATCGATCGATAAATAATGACGTCGTGGCGATGTGGTTGGAAATTCTTCCTCCCTTTGCGCGAAGATATCTCAAATTCAGATCAACGATACTTTGGCGAATTTTCGCTTGCCTACCTGGTAAATATGACTGGTTCCGGCGGGTATTCTGATTTCACGATCCTCAATTTTTTCACCATCAATCTTCACGGCACCTTGCTCAATCATTCGGAACGCCTCTGAATTACTTTCAACCAGCCCGGCATCCTTCAGGAGACGAGCGATGCCCAAGGATCCGTCCGCGCTGGCGACTGAGATTTCAGGTATATCTGACGGCAAAGCACCTTTTTGAAAACGGGAAATGAATTCCACCTGCTCTCTCTCGGCACTGGCCGCGTCGTGAAAACGAGTTACCATTTCTTTGGCCAATTCGAACTTCACATCTCGCGGATTACGCCCATCTTCAATCGACTTTTTAAGCTTCTCGATTTCAGCCAGGGGCCTGAAACTTAACAAGTCGAAATATCGCCACATCAAGGCATCAGAAATCGACATGATTTTGCCGAACATGTCACCAGCTGGGTCGGTTATACCGATGTAGTTCCCAGTGGATTTCGACATTTTTTGCACGCCGTCAAGCCCCTCAAGCAGTGGCAATGTAATGACAATCTGTTGCCCTACACCGAAACTCTGTTGGATATGCCGTCCGACGAGAAGATTGAATTTTTGGTCAGTGCCGCCCATCTCGACGTCAGTATTCAAAGCAACTGAGTCATACGCTTGTGCGAGGGGGTAGAGGAATTCATGAACGGAGATTGACTGGCCCGCGGCAAATCGCTTACTAAAATCGTCACGCTCCAGCATTCGGGCGACCGTGTACCTCGCTGCCAGCTTGATCAGGCCCGGCGAGCCCAATTCGTTAAGCCAGCGTGAATTGAAATCAACAATCGTCTTCTTCGGGTCCAGAATCTTGAACACCTGCTCTTTATATGTGGCTGCATTCGCTTCGATCTGTTCCGGGGTCAACGGTGGGCGAGTGGCGTTCCTGCCACTCGGATCGCCAATCATTCCGGTGAAATCGCCAATCAGAAATACGACGTTGTGGCCATATTCCTGAAACTGGCGCATTTTGTTGATAATTACGGTATGTCCAACATGCAAGTCGGGCGCTGTGGGATCGAACCCCACTTTTATATTGAGCGGCCGTCCGAGATTCAGCTTTGCTTCCAGACCGCCGTCAGGAAGAATTTCATCTGTTCCGCGACTTAGCTCCGCAAGTTGTTCTTTTAGACTGGTCATGAACAAGTGTCATTCCGGTTTTGACGTTCGAATTGGCAGCGGAACTTTATCACTCTCCGCTTTGTGTGTTGCTACATTTGCGTGTTGCGACACCAACAGAGAGACTTTCAATCATGTTTTAAGGTTAAGACTATGAGTTATAACAGTTTTCTTTGACCTTATGAATAACTCGCTGTAGAGTAGCGGTGTCAAACGATTGGGGGGAGACGCAGACTTGAATCGTCAGTTAAGTCCAATAAATCACGATTACAAACCGTCTGCCGGAAAACAGGTTAATAGAAAGCGCGTGCTGCCATGGTTCGCCGCAGGACTCGGACTCCCGTTTATCGGTATTGCTGTTGTTTTGTCGCAGGCGAAATCACCCGTTGAGACCGTCCTTGTTGATTCAGTCACGACGAAAGTCGCTGAGTACAACGATAGTGTAAGCGAATCCGAAACACGTGAGTTGGAAATCCAGGTCGACTGGCCGGACTTACCTCAAGTCACTGACAGCGAAGTGGCCGAAACGGTCAGCAGCGACGCCGCGCCGTCGACGATTGATGGCCATGGAATAACACTAGCTGATTTTCATCCGCCACTTGCTTTGTCCCCTGAATATGACCGCATTCGACTGACAATCAAGCGAGGCGACACGCTGGACCAGCTTTTTCGTCGTAATAACTTAAGCATCGGCGACCTGGCGATGATGCTGAAAGTGCCAGAAGCAGCCCCTTACCTCAAGAAACTGCTCCCTGGTGACGAATTGACGATTGAGCACGATGAGGGATCACTTATCAGTCTCAATCGCGAACTTGATTTGACCACTTCGCTGAAAATAACAAGGATGGAAACAGGTTTTTCTGCAGAGCTGATTGACCGACCGCTGGAGATTCGCAAGAAACTTGCTTACGGCCGAATTGACAGTTCACTATTTGAAAGCGCTATGGACGCCGGTCTCCCAGACAAAACAACAATGAATCTGGCGGGAATTTTTGCTTGGGATGTCGATTTCGTGCTCGACATCCGGTCAGGTGACGACTACTACATCCTGGTAGAGGAACTCTTTCAGGATGGCAATTACGTTGGCGATGGCGAAATCATCGCGGCCGAATTCAACAACAATGGTCGGACCATACAGGCGATTCGTTATGTTGACAGCACTGGTCGCTCCGATTATTTCACGCCTGACGGACGTAGCGTTCGAAAAGCATTCGTCAGGGCACCTGTAGATTTCACCCGCATCAGTTCAAGTTTCAATCCGAACAGGAAACACCCTATTCTGAATACGATCCGGGCACATCGTGGCGTCGACTACGCTGCTCCCAGGGGGACACCAATCAAGGCTGCCGGAGACGGTAAGGTGATCTTTCGCGGTGTGAAAAATGGATATGGAAATGTTGTAATACTTCAACATGGAGGCAACATTACGACTCTGTACGCTCATATGTCGGCGTTTGACAAGAAAGCTGGAATAAACCGACGAGTTGTGCAAGGCCAGACAATTGGGTATGTAGGAAGAACAGGCTTGGCAACTGCAAATCATTTGCACTACGAGTACCGATTGAATGGTGTGCACCGAAATCCACGCACAGTAAACTTGCCACAAGCGGCCCCTATCAGTGATGAGTATCGGGATGATTTCCTTTCGTCAGTGGAACCGATTCTCGACGAACTCCTGCAGTACAAGAGAACGCAAGTCGCATCGATTGCCGTTGACTGACTAATATGCCCATCGAAGCCGAACCTTCGTCTCTCTACGTGGGACTGATCTCCGGCACCAGCATGGACGGAATAGACGCGGCATTAGTTGAGTTTGGCAATCATCGATGCGAAGTCCGTGCAACGGCCGCGGTCAGCTATCCGGCCAAGCTGCGTGTCGAACTTCTACGGGAATCAAGAACTCCGGCGAACTGCACGATCGACAAAATTGGCCACCTCGATCAATGGGTAGGTGAATGTTTCAGGGATGCAGCGCTCGAATTGCTATCGCAGGCAAAGGTCGATCCGAAGTCCGTAAATGCGATTGGCAGTCACGGCCAAACACTCCGTCATCAACCACGTGCGGCTCGCCCTTTCACCATGCAAATTGGCGACGCAAACATCATCGCCGCCGGAACAGGTATTACAACCGTCGCTGATTTTCGTCGTCGAGACATCGCCGTCGGTGGAGAAGGCGCGCCTTTGACGCCAGCATTTCACCAGTGGCTCTTTTCGAACCCGGAGAAAGGCCGTGCAGTGCTCAACATCGGTGGAATAGCGAATGTGACCATGTTGTCATCGCCGACTGTAATCGGTTTCGACACCGGGCCCGGTAATACGTTGCTCGATGGCTGGATACGCAACAATCTCGACCAGCCCTACGACGATAAGGGAAACTGGGCACGCAGCGGAACCGTATCCGAAGTCTTGCTCGACGAAATGTTACGCGATGCATATTTTAGTTTGTTACCGCCAAAAAGCACCGGATTTGAGTATTTCAACGGAGCCTGGATTCGATCGAAAATTTCAGCAGCTTCTGTCGTGAACCTGCCTGCCGCAGACGTTCAGGCGACATTGGCAGAGTTAAGTGCCAGTACCATCGCGAAATCGCTTCTCCATTTTTCACCTGCAATTGAGGAGGTGTTGGTCTGTGGCGGCGGCGTCCACAATACCGACCTCATGCAACGTCTGAGAAGTAATCTTTCCGGTACACAGGTTACAACGACAGATGCATTCGGCCTGCATCCCGACTGGGTAGAAGCCGTCGCCTTCGCCTGGCTCGCCAAGCGCCGCCTCGAAGGTAAACCCGGGAATCTCCCCGGGGTAACCGGCGCCAGGCGTGCCGAAATTCTCGGTGCAGTTTATTTGAGAAGCGCATAGCCTTTCCAGAACCGGACGGTTGCTATACTACTTGACCCC
Source organism: Pseudomonadota bacterium (assembly GCA_027621915.1). Lineage (GTDB taxonomy): Bacteria > Pseudomonadota > Gammaproteobacteria > Steroidobacterales > Woeseiaceae > SZUA-117. Next base: position 9,870 of record JAQCAD010000064.1, on the reverse strand, counting down.
TTTTCAAGGAAACGTCGTTGGACGAACCGCTTACACTGCCTGCCGACAGATATATAAATCGCGACCTCAGCTTGCTCGAGTTCAACTATCGCGTGCTCGCACAGGCAAACGATCCTGCTGTGCCCTTACTGGAACGGCTTCGATTTCTGTGCATTTCCTGCACAAATTTGGACGAATTTTTTGAGGTTCGCGTTGCAGGCCTGAAGCAGCGCCTCGAAATCGGTGCGCCGTCTGACGGACCTGATCATATGACGCCGCAACAGCTCCTCGATGAGATCCGACGTCGAGCCGTAGGATTGGTCAGCCAACAATATAATCTCTTGAACAATACGATTCTTCCCGAACTGGCGAGAGAGAAAATCTATTTTCTCAATTCATCTGAATGGAACGAAGAACAAAAAGCATGGCTGAGCAGTTTCTACAATAACGAAATCGTACCTGTGTTAACTCCGGTCACACTCGATCCATCGCGACCCTTCCCCCGAATTCTCAACAAGAGCTTGAACTTCATTGTTCGACTTAACGGCAAGGACGCTTTCGGTCGAAAACGTCACCGGGCTCTTGTGCAGGCTCCGCGCTCGTTGCCCAGAATTATCCGAATGCCCGGACATCTGGTGGAAGCGGGGTCAGTCAGCCACGTTCTTTTATCGTCAATAATCTACGACAATGTCGCAGACCTGTTTCCAGGCATGAAAGTCGACGGTTGTTATCAATTTCGAGTTACCCGAAATAGTAATCTCTACGTTGACGAGGAAGAAGTAGAAGATCTTGTTCGCGCGCTGGAGGGCCAGCTGGCTGCAAGCCGTTATGGCGCCGCGGTAAGGCTTGAAATCAGCGATCGGTGCCCGGCTGATCTGTGTGAATACCTCCTGGATCATTTTCATATTGATCAAGCAGATATGTTTTCCGTAAATGGCCCCGTCAATCTCAATCGGCTCGCGCATGTGTGCGCGATTACTGAACGCCCTGAGTTATTGTATGCGCCGTTTACGCCGGGCTTGCCAACGCAGCTGAAGACCGATGAGAGCATTTTTAAGATTCTGAAAAGTCAGAATGTTTTGCTCCAACATCCATACCAGTCTTTTGCGCCCGTAATCCGATTCGTCGGCGAAGCCGCTGCCGATCGGGATGTGCTTGCGATTAAACAAACACTTTATCGTACGGGCGCAAATTCTCCGATTGTCGACCACCTTGTGAAGGCGGCCCGCAATGGCAAGGAGGTCACCGTTGTTGTCGAGCTAATGGCGCGCTTCGACGAGGCGGAAAACATCACGTCGGCGAATCGCCTTCAGGAGGCCGGCGCGCATGTAGTTTATGGTCTGGTGGGATTCAAGACGCATTCAAAAATGTCGATGGTCGTACGCCGTGAGGAGTCCGGAATTCAGCGATATGTGCATTTAGGGACCGGCAACTATCATCCCGGAACGACCCGGGTCTATACCGATTACAGTTACATGAGTAGCAACAAGAGTCTGGGCGAAGACGTACACAAAATTTTCATGCAGCTAACCAGCCTCACTGAATCTAACAATCTCGTCAAGATCATGACAGCGCCTTTCGACTTTTTCGACTCGCTCGTTAGCAAAATAGACAGGGAAATTGCACATGCCCGAGCCGGGAAAAAGGCAAGAATCGTTGCGAAAGTGAACGCGCTTGTTGAACCGCAGATTATCGATAAACTCTATGAAGCATCAGCTGCGGGCGTGAAAATCGATCTGATCGTACGCGGAATTTGTTCCGTGCGGCCCGGAATTCCTGGTCTCTCGGAGAACATTCACGTTCGATCGATCGTCGGTCGCTTTCTGGAGCACTCGAGGGTGTATTATTTTCGGAATGAAGGTAAAGAAGAATTCTATTGCTCGAGTGCCGATTGGATGGATCGAAACTTTTTCCATCGAAACGAAACTTGTTTTCCAATCAAACAAAAGCCACTGAAAGAACGGTTATGGACTGATCTGGAGTTGTTTCTTGCGGACAATACAGGTGCGTGGATTCTGCAGAGCGATGGAACTTATGAACGTCTCACGCCAGGAAACGAACTACCTGTCTCAGCTCAACAACAATTTCTCGAGCGGCTAAGCGTTCCTGCCTGAGAGGCTCCGCTCACCCGAATTGCAATTCGTGATCAACCGTACCGACAAACTGTTGTTCGCGACACAGGTCAGCAACTGTCAATGGATTGGCATCCAGCCAATCGCGTGGAAACTTCAATCGAAGTATTTCGCGCTCGACGCTTGCATCTATACCGGAAAGGTCATCAGACGCCCGGCTACGATTCAATAGAACGGCAACCCGCAACAGGATTGAAAGCCTAAGTGCCCGATTCTGCCAGCCAGACGGCAAGCGTTGCAGGATCGACTTGTCAAAACCGGCGCGTTGCGATGCGATCAGCCAAGCAAGTAGCTTCTGTTCCGAACGCGGGAAACCCGGCAAATCCGCGTTTTCCGCGATATATGCTCCATGCCGCTGAAACCCGTCGTGAGAAATATCCAGCCCGATCTCATGCAGCCGGGCCCCCCAGTCGATCGCATGCGCTGCCAGCTCGGACTGCAACTCCCAACCCGCGGCGACCTGACTCAGCAGCTGCCGCGCAGTCTGTGCAACTCGATCCGCCTGCCCCTGATCGACATTGAACCGATTAGCCAGTGCCTGAACGCTTCGCTGCCGGGCGTCTTTGTGCATTAGTCGCCCTAAATGGTCATATAAAAGGCCTTCTCGAAGCGCCCCGTCCGAAACTTTCAGGCGATCAATCCGAAGGACCTCCAGTAACTCGACCAGTATCGCGAGACCACCGGGCCATACTTGCGCGCGGTTGACCGGTAATCCTGGCAGCGCCAGGCACGACGTGTTCTCGAAATCGACCACACGATCGATCAGTTTCTCCACGCTGTCCGGCGTGACATCATGGGACTCGATCACGCCCAGTTCCCGCGCAACAATCTCGGTCGAGATAATCGTTCCGGACGTTCCGATTGATTCGACTCCGGCGGTATTGCGAAAAAACGCCTTTACCGGTCTCAATTTGAGTCGGGCAGCAAGCCGGGCAGTTTCAAAATTTTTCCGGCTGATCTCGCCGTTCGGAAAATATTTTTCGGTTGTGCCAACACAGCCCATGTGCAGACTTTCAAGTGCGCGGGTTGTATCAGCATGACCGAGAATCAACTCGGTACTACCCCCGCCAATGTCCAGGACAAGGCGCGGTCCATCAAATGGCGGCATGCTATGCGAAACTCCGACGTAAATAAGGCGGGCCTCTTCGATGCCCGAAATAATTTCGATCGGATGGCCCAATGCCAATTCTGCGTGTAGAAGAAAATCGCCGCTATCGCTCGCCCGTCGAAGTGCACTGGTACCAGCGGTTCTTACCGAGGAAGCGCGCATGTCTCGCAATCGTTCGCCGAATCGCGAAAGGCAGTCAAGCGCCCTCTGCCGAGCCGCATGCGACAGGGCACCTTTATCTTTCAACCCTTCAGACAAACGGACGGTCTCTTTAAGCCGGTCGATAATAGTCAGCTGTCCGTAGCGAAGTTCGCCAACTATCATGTGAAAGCTATTGGAGCCCAAATCAACGGCGGCGAGCACGTCCGGGGCCCGTCGATCGGCCGACCCGGGACTAGCCGAATGTGGAGAGGTGGCCTCTATCGTGTTGGCCTTGCCCTGTTTGTTAACCAATCAGACTAAACGGTGAATGACGATCCACACCCGCAAGTCGTCGCCGCGTTGGGATTGCGGATGACAAACTGGGCGCCTTGCAGGTCTTCCTTGTAATCTATTTCAGCACCCATGAGGTACTGGACGCTCATCGGATCAACAACCAGCGTCACACCCTGATTCTCAACACTTGAGTCGCCTTCCTCCCGGCTGTCATCGAATGTGAATCCGTACTGGAACCCGGAACAGCCGCCACCTGCAACGAACACGCGCAGCATCAGAGCCGGGTTGTCTTCTTCCTTGATAAGTTCATTGACTTTGATTGCCGCCGCATCCGTAAAAACGATCGGCGTAGGCGCTGCGGCAGTGCCAATAAAAGGAGTATCAATATTCATAGTGATTCAGTCCGTATTTTGCGATCAGGTCGCCGACGCAATTTTCGCTGCGGCGCCGATAACTGTCTTCTTCTGCTCCAGCAAGGGTACCTTACCCTCTGGCTGATGTATCAATTTACCGTTAATTTCGGCACCGATCGCCATTTCAATCAGATTGTAATACACATTGCCTATGACCCGCGCCGACGAACCAAGTTTCACGTGCCGGCTCGCGACAACATCTCCCCGCACTATGCCGTTTAGTTCAATATAGGGGACTCTAACACCGCCCTCAACCGTTCCGTCACCAACAACCGTCAGCAGCGACTCGCTTTCAAGATCTGCTCGAATATTACCATTGACCGTTCCATCCACATGGCATCGCCCCGAAAAGTTGATATCGCCATCGATCCTGGAGTTCGATCCAACCAATGTAAGTTCTTTGTTGTCTGACTTGCCTTTGCGTTGAAACATTTTAGCACTACTCCTGTATCTAGCTCCGCCCGGCGAGCCAATCAAAACTTTGTTTGACACTCGCAATGGACTTTGTTCTTGAGACGACTTCGATATTGATTTTTTCTGGTAGGAACCCATCCGGAAGAATCAGCTCACGCTCGAAATCCTGATAATAACGAAAAGCAAACGACCAGCTGCTGTCGCCGTCATTTGGTAACAACTGTTCCAGCTTGTATGTGGTCGAAACGCCGTCTTGTGTTCCATCCAGACTGAAATCAACGTCGCCGTTAACGCTGCGGTCATGTTGCATAACCTGTACCAGAACGAGCCGGAGATTGAAATGTCGTTCCTCTTTACCACGCGTGAGTTTGAGATCCTGAACCCGCAGACCGCGACCGCCATCCTGTGGTGAAACTATGCCACGATAGAACGCTATCGCATCTTTCTGTTCCTGTATTTTGCGTTGCATGTCCGTCAGATTCGACTCGACGACCTGGTAGGCCTCGCGCTCGATTTCCCGATGAGTTTTCAGTAACGCAACCTCTTGTCTGAGTTCGACAATCTGGTTTTCAAGTCCATCGACTACGCTCGCCAGCTCCTGACGATCAGATATGGCATCCACAATGTTGTAATTTGCCTGAATACGACCAAATTCAAAAATCAGATAAGCACTGACCAGGATTACCAGGATCACCGCTGCCCGCATGCTGACGCTCAACCCTGGTCCGGGCATGTAAGATCTTGATTTCATCTATAACTCATTGGTTTTCGGTCCGATCATGACGGGTTATGTTACGCGCCGTCCGGGACAAACAGAAGTGCGGCAGGTCACGGAATTGGGTATAAATCAGGCTGGCCGGCACTATTAACGCTTAAACTCGATTCCGGAGAGGTTCATCTGAATGCAGTTATCCGCAGGGTATTTGTGGTTCAAAGCATTGCACATCGCCTTTATGGTGACGTGGTTCGCCGGGCTTTTTTACCTGCCGAGATTGTTTATTTATCACTGTGAAGCAGCTGAGGCCACTGCGCGGATAAGATTCGAAATCATGGAGAGGCGCCTTTTCATCATCATGACGATCGGCGCAATCCTGACAACCATTCTCGGGCTGACTCTGCTAGGCATCAATCATGCATTGCTGGCACAAGGCTGGTTCAACGTGAAGCTGCTTTTGCTCGGCGCCCTGATTGTTTATCATGCTCGTTGCTGGCGCTGGATAGGCTTGCTCAGCGCGGGCAAAATTCCTCCCGACACAAAGTGGCTGCGCTGGTTTAACGAGGTGCCCACGTTATTCCTCCTGGGAATTATCATCCTGGCTGTTGTGAAACCTTTCTAACCTGGTTTGCGAGTGAGCGACGCCCGCCTTCTCTCTATCCTTTTCAAATACGATCCGCCAGCGTTTCGGCCACCACCGCGGCGGTGGCGGCATGCCGTCGGGGTAAAGGTGCGGACCCAGCTCATGCAGGGCAAGAGCGTAGACGCGCCGCTTAAAATAAATTACCTCGTTGACGGGTCGCCAGAAATCCACCCAGCGCCATCGGTCAAACTCCGGCGTCTCCGAGCAATCGAATCTCAACTGGCTATCTGAGCCCAATAATCGAAGCAGGAACCATCTTTGCTTTTGCCCAATACAAAGAGGCTCGCTATCCCTTCTGACGAAACGGTCCGGCAATCGATATCGAATCCAATCGTCGGTTGCGCCGAGCACCGCTACGTCTGTCTCAAGCAGCCCAACCTCTTCATGCAACTCCCGGTACATGGCCTTTTCGGCGCTTTCCCCATGCAACATTCCACCTTGGGGAAACTGCCAGCCCTTGCTGCCGACCCGACCCGCAAGCATAACTTTGCCCTCGTCATTCGACAGAATGATGCCGACGTTGGCCCGAAAGCCTTCCGTGTCAATGTGGTCGTTGTTCATAGTCGTGGCGCGCCTTTCGCCAAATTGTGCACTATTGTCGCGGCCTGTCCAGAAGCCCGTGCCAATCAACTACAATGCGCTGAACACTCGTCAATTTTGACCCGGGATTCCCGGAGGTTTCTTTGCAACTTATCCGCCCTCAGACCCTTTTCCCGTTGCTGATATTGCTCGGCCTCATCGCTGCGGTCTTCGCGCTGACATCCGGGAGCGCAGAAATCAGCCCTGTGGAAGTTTGGCGGTCGCTGACCGGCGACGCCCCTGATAACGTTCGCAGGCTGGTTGTGGATCTTCGGCTTCCCCGTGCATTAACCGCGTTCGGGGTTGGCGGTTTGTTAGCTGTCTCCGGAGTACTGATGCAGGTACTCCTGCGAAACCCGCTGGCCGAACCCTACATTCTGGGCAGTTCCGGCGGTGCCGCCGTCGCGGCCTTGCTCGCGATGATGTTCGGCCTGGGTGCATTCGCGATTGACGCCGCAGCTTTCGGTGGCGCCATGGCGGCAACGCTCCTCGTATTTTCCATCGCCCAGGGCAGTGGTTCCTGGACGCCAGCGCGACTGCTGCTGACCGGCGTCGTACTGGCGGCAGGATTCAGTGCGGCAACGACACTCTTGCTCGCCTTAAGTCCCGACCAGAATTTGAGGGGCATGTTGTTCTGGCTGATGGGTGATCTCAATTACGCCTATTCGCCAACGCAAAGCCTGATTTTGCTGACCATCATTACTGCAATAGGGATCGTCACTGCCAGAGACCTGAACGTACTTGCCAGGGGTGATCTGCAGGCAGCGATTGTCGGACTTCCAGTCGCAGGATTTCGCCTGCTGGTGTTTGCCGTTACCGCATTAGCAACCGCGATTTCGGTGACAACAGTTGGTGTAATTGGATTTATCGGCCTGGTCGTGCCGCATCTGATCAGAATCATGGCAGGTAGTGACCATCGTATTGTTTTGCCGGCGTCCGCCCTCGCCGGCGGCATTTTGCTGGTTATTGCAGACACGCTGGCGCGGACGATACTTGCGCCCCGCCAGTTACCTGTTGGCGCTTTAACGGCAACTCTCGGCGTACCACTCTTTCTTATCCTGATGAGTCGCTCCCGCCACTCGACATGAGCAGAAGTTTCCTAGGGGTACCTGGCGCGTTCCATCAGTAAAACAGCATCTTCGTGCAGAAATCCGAGTTGCGATAAAGGAACCGGATCCACCATAGCATTGCGCCATTTTTCGATGGACCGGCTTACCGGGGATACGACATTGCCTGGAAATTCATTACCAAGCGCTGCATACAGGGCGTTGGGCGAGTTTGAAGTGAGCCACTCCAGCAGTAACACTGCACCCTCGGGACTCTTCGCGTGCCTGGCAACACCCCCGCCACTCGCGTCGACAATCGTCTTTCCCGGATCGGCGAAAAAATGTGGTGCAATCGCAGCGTCGGCATTCGCCGAGCCGAACGCCGTCAGGACATTGCTGTTGGCAACTCCTATCGCGCACTGACCATCGGCAATCGCATGTAACAGGCTTGCATCATCGACAAATACACCCGTTGCAAAATTCGCGCGCCAGTTGCGAACCGTTATTTCGGCTTCGCGAAGATTGCTCTGCGCAATGAGAAAGGCGACCAGTGTTCGGTTGCCAGGTACTTCAGACGACGACATACAGAGCTTCCCGCGCCATTTCTCATGACCGAGTGCAAAATAGTCATCGACATCACTTAGATCAGCGGCATTGACAAGTGTTGTGTTGTACACAATGAACCGCTTACGCGTGGCCAGCGTAGTCCAGCGGAATTCGGAATCGCGTAGCGCCGGCGGAATATTACTTTCGATGGTCGCAGAGTAAGTCGGACGAAACGTATCCGACTCGGCATACTTCCAAAGCTCTGTAAGGTTTGATACCAGGAAAAGATCCGCAGTCGAATCATCTGTCTGCTCCGCAACAAGTTTAACGCTTTTCCCCGTTTCCGCTGTATAGGCGTCAAGCACCGGTCTGATTTGAGACGCTGGGAGTGTTGCGTAGACAGTAACCGCCCTATCCATTTCCAGAGCAGGTTCGGTCATCGGCAGAGGTTTATTTTCGACGTCCGCCTGGCTACAGGACACTCCTGACAGGGCTACCGCAATCAAGACAAAATACGATCGAGACACTCGCTGTCGTTGAGTCATCGTCGGGTTGCCAGGTAGTCGCGACCCTTTTGCATGAGATCTACAAAGCCAGCCTCGTCTCCCGATGCCACGAGCTCACGAATCCGGGCTGAAGACTCGCAGAGAGCATCCAGCGGTCCAAGGCCAAAATCGTTCAGGTGCTGAATTTCGAAATACATCTTTGGGTTTTCATGAGCGACAGCGCCGGACACGAGCAACTGTGCGTCAAACGTCGTGGACGACAATTGTGCGAGTTTCGGTGCCGCTTCCCCGCTTTCGGCCAGTGCGGTAAAAAAAGCAATATTCAGCGCATGCGACAGGCCAAGCACATACGCGATCAGTCGATCGTGATCGTCGAGCCCCATTTCGAGCTCTTCCACCATCGTGGCAGCGAAGAGCTCCTTCGCCGCAGCCGTTGCCTCCGGACAGCCTGCGTCCACAAAAATAAGGTGGCGACCGGACAGAAGTTCAGTATCCGGACCGTACATAGGGTGCAGGGATGCGACCCTGCATTTAGCTCTGCGGAGTGCTTCCAGCCCGGCTTTTAACGGTGATTTCAATGACCCAATGTCGAAAATCAGTCCGGCCGGTTTGAGTTCCGCAAGCTGGATCAGAATTTCTCCCGAAATAGCCATCGGCGTTGCGACGACGATGACGTCATAATCCGTGCCTGCCTGACGCCAGTCTCTGCATTTGCCTGGCCCCGGTACAACGCCGGTATCGGCGATGACTGTCAGAAATCCTTGCGAGCTGAAGAAATTGACGAACCAGCCACCCATCTTGCCGGCTCCACCGATAATCAGCGCCCGGCGACCGTCACCCCGACCTTCAGCGATAACCCGACTTTGTTCCTGGTGAGTCAGCGAGGCCCGAATCAGAGCAGTCATGATTTCCTCAGCCAGGTCAGGATCCACACCCAGAGACTCAGCCTGACCCCTCGCCATTTCGAGGACATCTTTCTCTCGTTCAAAATCCCGGGTGGCTCGCCCTGCAGTCTGCTTGATATTTCCGATCTCACCAACCACTCGCTGACGATCCGCGATTAGTTCGACGATTTTTCGGTCGATTGTCGATAATTGGTTGCGAAATTTATCAAGGCTCATTGGATCAGGTTCTCATTACGTAAATTGCCGACAACCACCGTTTTACCGCAGTCTGGTTTTGAACGCCAAAGCAAAAATCGGTTACGTCAGTTTCGATGTGCCTTACCAGGTTTCGTTGGTAACGGAATCACCGGCTACCGTCGAGCTATGCTCGAAAGTAGTGTTTGGCTGAATTGAAAAAGGCGGCGTATCAGGTTGAAATGGTTTGTTACCAAGCAGACCGAAGCAACCGA